>NZ_JADKPU010000003.1:0-427815 GCF_015350695.1 Flavobacterium sp. MR2016-29 | reverse complement strand
CGTTTTGCACCATTTTCTAAAATAATATTTGAGAAATACTTTATCATTTACCATAAAAAATGAAGTTTTTGGAATTGAGCTTGTATTATCTAAAATAGTATTGAATCGAATAGCGGTTATATTGCCCATAAAAATGAATATGGAAAAACTGCTTTTCAGTTTGTTTGGTTGAGGGTTAAATTTTAATAATAGAAAGAAAATAAATTTATATTAGCAAAACCAAAATCAACCTAAAAGTAAACCTTGTACTAAATAGATTTAAAACTTGACTTAAAAATTGCCTTAAAATATTCATTATTTTCTTTTGTTGTATTTCATTATTGATCCCATTCATCTTCATTTTACTTTAGCAGATACGTACGATCCCAAACCTGGAACTGTTTTTATGTTTACTATTTGTATCGTTATTTTTTTATGGAGTAATTATTATGGGTTAATTAGAATATATAAAAAAATTGAAGAAGAAAACAGTTATTATTCTAAACTTGCACTCGGAACGGCGTTATTGCCTACTGTTTTTTATGGTAAAATAAGTTTTAATAAAAATAAGAACTGTCTCAAATCCAATTTAAAATTTTCAGTTATAATTTAAACTACTATTATGATATTAGCTTTTGATACGTATTATTTTGATGGGAAGGCAAAAACTGTCTGCCTTGAATTTATAGAATGGAACCAAAGTAAAAACTTTAAAATTCACACCGAAATAATCGATAATGTCGAAGAGTATATTCCGGGAGAATTCTATAAAAGAGAGTTGCCTTGTATTATCAGTTTGCTAAATCAATTCGATTTAAAGAATATCGAAGCTATTATTGTAGATGGTTTTGTGTATTTAGATGATGAAAAGAGATATGGATTGGGCGGACATTTATATGAGAAGTTAAACAAGGAAATTCCGATAATTGGGGTGGCTAAAACAAATTTTGCTTCAATTGAAAAAGATAAAAAAAGTTTGTTTAGAGGCGAAAGTGTAAAACCTTTGTATGTTACAGCAATTGGAATTGAATTAGAAAATGCTTTTCAGAAAATAGAAAGTATGGCGGGCGAATTTAGAATTCCAACGTTGCTGAAAGAAATGGATCGTTTGACGAAGGAAATATAATTAAGGATATAGTGATTTTAATCTCAAATAAAATTATTATTTATTATATTTATTCAACTAAAAAACTAAAATTATGGAAGAACCAAAAAATCAAACAAACAATTCAAATCCGCCTGTTGAGCCAAAAGTAACAGGAATTGGAGGTGTTTTCTTTTTTTCAGATAATTTACAAGAAACAAAAAACTGGTATGCTAAAAATTTAGGATTTGAAATTAGTGACTGGGGTTCGTCGAGTTTTGAATCAAGAAATATTGACAGACCCGAAGAAATAAATTCTCTTCAGTGGTGTCCTTTCAAAAAAGGAGATGAATATTTTTCTCCGTCTAAAAAAGATTTTATGATTAATTACCGAGTTCAAAATATGGAAGGACTTTTAATCAAACTCAAAGAAAACGGAGTAACCATATTAGACGACATTGCAACTTATGACTATGGAAAATTTGTTCATATTATGGATGCAGAAGGTAATAAAATTGAACTTTGGGAGCCTAAATAAAAAAGAATGATATTTTGTCTTAAATTGTTGCAACTTAATAACAGGTAAATTGTAATTAAGCCCAGCTCAGAATAAGTTAAAAAGAACAAGTGAAAAAAGTGCACAAGAAAGAAAACTGGACTATTTGTTTAGAATGTAATGGACGCGGAAAAAAAAGCAGAGGACTTAGCGATAAAACGCGACGTGAATATCAGAAAGCACTTGATCAATTTGAAAAAATAAAAGGTGGAGGTACAGCTCCAATTCGTCCTAAAGGTCATCAATATACTTGTTTAAACTGTAGCGGATCTGGACTAATTCATTCAGCAATTTCTCCCTTGGCGGACACAGAAAACTATCCAAATGTTGCCATTATTGGTGGTGGAATAGGAGGAGTGGCCTTGGCTGTGGCTTGTCTGCACCGTAAAATCCCGTTTACTCTTTATGAGCGCGATATTAATTTCGAAGCTCGTTCTCAAGGTTATGGGCTTACCTTACAGCAAGCAAGTAAAGCGATTGAGGGATTGGGTATTTTCTCGTTAGAAGAAGGAGTAGTTTCAACAAGGCATATAGTTCACACTATAGAAGGAAAAGTGATTGGTGAATGGGGAATTAGAAAGTGGCTGGAGTCTGATGGAAAAACTTCCCAGAAACGTACAAATATTCATATTGCACGACAATCTCTGCGATTAGCATTGCTTGAACAACTGGGCGGGCAGGATGCTTTAAAGTGGGGACATCAGTTATTGGATTTTAAAGAAAGTGAAGAAGGAAGTCTTGATCTGAATTTTCAGGTGGGCAATGAGATTAAAACCTTTAAAGCAGATCTTGTTGTTGGCGCGGACGGTATTCGAAGTTCGGTTCGAAGATTCATTATTGGTGAAGATATTACTCCTTTGCGTTATCTAGATTGTATTGTAATTTTAGGTATTTGTCCTTTGAGTGATTTTGAAAGTCTTAATAATTCGTTATTAGACTCTGCTACGGTATTTCAAACTGCAAATGGCAATGAGCGTATCTATATGATGCCTTATACTTCAGACTCCATAATGTGGCAACTTAGCTTTCCTATGAGAGAAGATGAGGCTAAAGAATTAAGCGCTAAAGGTTCTAACGCACTTAAAGAAGAAGCATGTCGCAGAACTCAGTGGCACGATCCTATTCCGCAAATTATAGAGGCAACTCAAGCAGCTCAAATTTCTGGTTATCCCGTTTATGATAGAGAATTACTTCGTTCAGAATTATTGCAGAAAGCTGGACAAGTAACTCTAATCGGAGATGCTGCTCATCCCATGAGTCCATTTAAGGGGCAAGGAGCAAATCAGGCATTGCTGGATGCACTCATGCTGGCTAGAGGAATCTTAAAAGGATGCAGACCTTCATCTCAATGGAGAAAAATTGGATTAAGAGAAAGTGTTTTAAATGAGTTTGAATCGGAAATGTTAGAAAGAAGTGCTGTAAAAGTGAAAGATTCTGCCGATGCAGCTGCGTTTTTGCATTCTGAAATCGTACTTCATGAAGGTGATGAGCCAAGAGGAAGGTGTTTAAAGAAAAAAGGATATTAAATATTTTTAAATAAAGCTCTATTATTTCTAATAGAGCTTTATTTATTTTCAGAAACTCTGGGTAATGTTTTATATAATTATCTAACGAAATTTAAAATGAGAGAAAATTTGCCAATGAAATTTATGAAACATTCTTGAAAAGTTACGAAACCAGATAAAATACTCCTTAAGAAATAAGGAGTTGTTGAGATTATTCTATATTGCAAAAAATATTGTATAAATCACAAGCATGACAAAAAAGGAAGAATCTATTAAAGAGTATTACTTTAGGATCAATAAAAGTATAGATTACATTAAAGAAAATCTTAACGAAGAGCTATCTTTAGAAAAACTGGCTTCTCTTTCTAATTTTTCAAAATTTCATTTTCATCGTATTTTTAAGTCGGTTACAGGAACTACAATTAATGATTTTATTAAAAATGCAAAAATAGAAAGATCTCTTTTTTTCCTAATGAACAATCCTTCAAAAACGATTAATGAAATTGCTTCTGATTCTGGATTTTTGAGCATTTCATCTTTTTCAAGAAGTTTTCGCGAAGCTAAAGATATAACACCAAGCGAATGGCGCAAGCTTTACAAAAATAGCAAGATTGGTATAATAGATAGCAATATCGGACAAATGCAGTCCAGAATTGAAGGTTACCTTGCGCTCAAATTAGATAATTTAAAAAAGAATCAAATGAGTGAAATAGTAAATCTTGATTTTAAAATCAAAAAACTTGAAGAATTTAATGTCGTTTACATTAGAAATCTAAATATTCACAATCATGATAGTGAAACATTTAGTAAGATGTTTGAACAGCTGTTTAGTTGGGCTACTCCAAGAAATTTAGTTAATTTTCCTGAAACCAAAGCATTGACTGTTTATCGAAGCAATCCAAATTTATCAGGAATGGTTCAAGCTGATGTTTGTTTGTCTGTACCAGATAAAATTGTTGGAGAAGGATTAATAGGCAACACCATAATAAGTGGCGGATTATATGCTGTTTTTCATAAAGAAGCGCCAATGTCTGAATGCTTTAAAACTTGGAATTACATTTATGATGTATGGTTTGAAGAAAATGGTTATCAGCCCGATAATCGAAATTTCTTTTTAAGTCATTTAAATGATCCTAAAACGCATCCTGAAAACCTTCATATAATAGATATTTATATACCTATAAAATTACTTTGATAATATATTTCATCAATAAAAAAAACAACTAAATTCCAATTTAATGAAATTATCATTTTTGATCTTATTTTCTTTGACAGCTAAAGGATTGCTGTTTAATTTTCGAATTAAATATTCTTAGAAAATTCAAAAGCAAAAAAAAACTCCTTAATTTTTTAAGGAGTTTTTTGTGGGCGATGAGGGGTTCGAACCCCCGACCCCCTCGGTGTAAACGAGGTGCTCTGAACCAGCTGAGCTAATCGCCCTATTTTTACTAGGTTGCTATCATTTTGTGATTGCGAGTGCAAATATACGCTAGTTTTCGAGTTCTGCAAAGAAAATCTTCGAAATATTTTAACTTTTTTTAAGAACTGATATATCTTGCTGGCATTGAATTTATTATAAAATCAATTTTTTGAACTTTTTTGTGCAAATGCACTTTTAGTTATTACAAAGGTAATTCTGCAACAACAAAAGTGCTTCCGCCAATGTAAATAAAATCATTTTCTTTGGCGTTTTTCTTCGCAGCAGAGAATGCACTTTCGACCGAATTGTATTTTTCTCCTGTCAAATCATATTTTTTTGCAGTTTCTTTTAGTATTTCGGTTTCTAAGCCTCTGGCAGAATTTGGCCTGCAAAAATAATATTGTGCTTTTTTAGGAAAGAGCGGTAAAATCGAATCCAAGTCTTTATCATTTACGACTCCTAGAACAATATGCAGATTTTCAAAAGTTTCTTTCTGAATCTGATTCATAACAACTGCCAGTCCATGTTTGTTGTGTGCAGTGTCACAAATAATCTTAGGGTTTTCACCAAGTTGTTGCCATCTTCCCTGCAAACCGGTATTTTTTACCACTTTTAACAAACCCGTTTTTAGATTTTTATCAGAGACTTTAAATTCAGTTTTTGCATTCAAAACTGCAATCGTTTGCTGCACTGTTTTTTTATTATGAAATTGATAATCTCCAATTAGATCTGATGGGTAAACTTCTGAAATTAAATCCGAAGCAAAATAGATAGGAGCTTTGTTTTCCTCGGCTTTAGCCAAAAAAACAGGCTGTGTTTCAGTTGTATATTCGCCAATAACAACTGGAACATTAGGTTTAATAATTCCGGCTTTTTCGCCTGCAATTGCTGTGGGCGTATTTCCTAAAAACTGCGTATGATCCAAATCGATGTTTGTAATAACAGAAACCAAAGGAGTAATAATATTGGTAGCATCTAATCTTCCCCCTAAACCTACTTCAATAATGGCGATGTCTACTTTTTCTGAAACAAAATAATCAAAAGCCAAACCCACAGACATTTCGAAGAAACTCATATCATTTGCTTCAAAAAAACTTTTGTGTTTTGCTACAAATTCAATAACAAAATCTTCTGAAATTTCTTCTCCGTTAATTTTAATTCGTTCTCTAAAATCTTTTAAATGTGGAGAAGTGTACAAGCCAACTTTATATCCTGATTCCTGCAAAACCGAAGCCAGCATATGCGAAGTAGAACCCTTTCCGTTTGTGCCCGCGACGTGTATGCATTTTAGCTTATTTTGCGGATTATCAAGATGTGCCGCCAATATTTTAATATTGGTTAAATCTTCTTTGTAAGCAGAGGCTCCTTGAAGCTGATACATTGGAAGTTGATTAAACATCCAATTTGTAGTTTCTTGATAGTTCATTTATTTTGGATAAAATAGTTGTAGATTGAAATAATTTCCGATTTTTTTAGTTTTATATTACAGCGAAAATTATCTTTATTGCAAATTTCAAATATTTTTTAGAATTAATTATTAAAAACCAGAATTAATATATGTTTAGTTTTATTCAATTACAAACAGACACCATCGCAAAGGCTGCATCTAACGTAGTTATCGAAAAAATTGCACCAAATACTGAAATCTCAGTTTTAGATTTTATCTTAAAGGGAGGTTTTTTTCTTATCCCAATCGCACTTTTGCTCTTTTATACTATTTATGTAATTTTTGAACGTTATTTATATATTAAAACTGCTTCGAAAATTGATCCTAGATTGATAAAAGATGTTGGAGATAAATTAAATTCTGGAAATATAGAATTGGCAAGAACAATTGTAGAAAGAAGTGATACTGCAGCTGGAAATATTTTGAAAGAAGGGGTTTTGGTAATTGGAAGACCAATTGCAGAAATTGAATCAAACATGGACCGCGCAGCTGATATTGAAATTGGCGAAATGGAAAGACGCTTAGGTCATCTCGGACTTATTGCAGGTATTGCACCAACTTTAGGTTTCATCGGAACTATTTCTGGGGTTATTAAGATTTTTTACAGCATTTCGGTTACCGAGAATATTAGTATCGGAAATATTTCGGGAGGTTTGTATGAAAAAATGATCAGTTCCGGTTCTGGACTTATTGTAGGTATTATTGCTTATAGTGCGTACCACTTATTAAACGGAAAAATAGATGATTTTGCTTTAAAAATTCAGAAACAAATATTAGAATTTGTTAATATAATTCAAAGATCTTAAGGTATGTCTATCAAGAGAAAAAGAAGGTTTCATGCCGAAGTAGCGACTTCATCGTTAAGTGATATTATGTTTTTCTTGCTGTTGTTTTTCCTTATTATTTCAACGCTTGCAAATCCTAATGTTATAAAAATGACTTTGCCGAAAGCGAAATCAAATGAAAAAACAAACAAACAGCTGATCAGTTTATCAGTTACCGAAGATAAAAAATTCTATATCGACAAAGAGCCAGTTGAGTTCGAAAATTTAGAAACTAGCTTGATGGCTAAAATAGGGGCAGACAAAGAACAAACCGTTGTAGTTCGAATTCCGTTTAATTTGCAAGTACAAGATTTAGTCGATGTACTGCAAATAGGAGTAAAGAACAACCTGAAATTTGTAATTGCCACGAGCCCGAAGTAAACGATCATTAGGGCGTGACCACAATAAAAAAATGGGCCAATCAGCATAACGTTGATTCGCCCATTTTTTTATTTCGGTCGGGCTATCCGCGCTACTTCGGTAGCCAGCTCCTATCCCTCACGCATATAACACGATCTTACTCAATCATTGCAAAACGAAGCAAATCTCACAACAAAAAGCAAACTATGCTTGAAATAGTAGGTAATCTTGCCATTTCGACCGAAGAGAGAAATCACACCAAAGACTCACAAACAAAAGTTAATCCTCTATTGCTTCTCTAGTGTGATTTCTCTCTTCGGTCGAAATGACAAACTAAACGAAATAAAATAAAAAAAAGGCTTTCTAATATATTTCAAAAAGCCTTTTTTTAATTTGTGAAAATCTGTGAAATTCGTGTTTTTAATCCAAACTAAAATTATAAATAATTTTCCCCACTTGTTTGGCAGCAGCATTTGCATCTGCCGACCATTTTGTATTTAATGCGGCAATTTTGGCTTGTTCTAATAAACAACTTGCAGTATTGGTTGTTCCTTTTACACCAGCAGTAGCGCTTATAGTTTTTCCGTTTTGGTCAACGGTTACTTCAACAACTACTTTTCCTTCTTCGTTGCAGGTATATTTTGGTGCAGGTTTAGATAATGCTTTTCTGTTTCCTAATAAATATCCTGATCCACCGCCAGAACTGCCACCGCTTCCGGCGCCGTAACCGCTTCCTGTACCAATGCCATTTCCGGTTCCGTTTCCTCCGCTTGTTCCACCACCAGAACCACCACTGCCGTAATAGCCATTTGATCCTAAACTTCCGTTCGCTTTTCCTTTATTTCCTGCCGCTTTATCATCTCCGTCTCCGCCTTTGTTAGATCCTTTTAAAATGCTCGATAAAGCGTCATTTGTAGAATTCGAAACTTTTGGTTTTTGAGGAACTGGTTTTGCTTCCGGTTTTACAACTGGAGTTGTTTTTTTAGGTTTTTCTTTTACAGGAATAATTACATCTTCTTCAGTAGGTGTCGAATTTTCTTGTGTAATTGTAGCTTCTTCTGGAGTTGCTTTTGCAGGAGCTTGCTTAGTTTCGTTTTTTATTTCTAAAACTTCACTTTTGTAATTGGCTCCAGAACCTAAGTCGCTGTCTCCAAAATTTACTGTTACACCGCCGCCACCGCCGCCACCGTCAGCAAGAGCAACATTGTTTTCTGGATTGTATGGTGGCCAAAAACGGATGAAAAACATTAATAAAATTAGTAAGCCACAAATAATGGTCGACATTATAAGAGATTTCTTTTTGTCAGAAAGCGAAGAATTTAATATAGGGGCAAAAAGCAATCCGAAAAAAAGAAGTATAAGACGACTATTGTTTTTTAATGGCGAACTCATTATTGTATAAATTTATTATATGATTTAAACGTTTAAAAGTAGTAAAAATTGTTTAGAATGAAAGAGAGAATTTAATCGCAAAGTTCGAAGGTTTAAACAAGTTACGCTAAATTATTTCTTGCAAAGTAGCAGAGCCACAAAATTTTTCTTTATAACGCGATTTGCAGTTCGAAAGGAACATATTATAATGCGGGACTTTAGTCCAACTTACTTGTAGCGATCTTAAAGCTATAGGAAATTTTACATAAACCTTTGTTAACTTTTAAGGTTAAATGAAAAAAGCGAGCTAAAAATTAGCCCGCTTAGAAATGAAAGTATAAAAAAAATTATACTAATTGTTTCAATGCAATTTCAAATGCAGTTGCACTGATATTTGTTTTTGATGGATTTAAAGCGTGAGCCTTAACAATCGCATTTTTTATAATTTCTGAAGTATCATTAAAAATAGCCTCATCTGTCATTTGAACTTTTTTCTCCATGAAATAAGCAAAAACTCTTGCCATTCCGCAGTTCGAAATAAAATCAGGAATCAAACTTACTTTATGATCTATTTCTTCCATAATTGGACCGAAGAAAATTGCAGCATCAGCAAAAGGAACATTCGCTCCGCATGAAATTACTTCTAATCCATTTGAAATTAAACTGTCAATTTGATTTTTAGTTACCAGTCTTGAAGCCGCGCAAGGTGTAAATATTTCAGCACCAATTGTCCAAATTTTAGAATTGATTTCCTCAAACGGAATCATATTATCGGCAACTAATTTGTTTCCGTCTTTGTTTAAAAACAAGGTTCTGATTTCTTCAAAAGAAAAACCTTCTTCCTTTATTAGTCCTCCGTCACGATCAATAATTCCGATTATTTTTGCACCCATTTCAGCTAAATAAAAAGCTGCTGCAGATCCTACATTTCCAAAACCTTGAACGATTGCTTTTTTACCTTTTATGTCGCCGCCATAAGTTGCATAAAAATGACGAACAGCTTCTGCAACGCCATAACCAGTAATCATGTCGGCAACAGTATATTTTCTGGTTACATCTGGTGAAAATTTTGGGTTTTCGATAACTTTAATTACACCTTGACGTAATTGACCAATTCTGTTGATTTTATCCGCTTCAGTTGGTTTAAAGTGTCCGTTGAAAACTCCTTCTTGCGGATGCCAAACACCACATTCTTCTGTCATCGGAATAACTTCATGAATTTCATCAACATTTAAATCACCGCCAGTTCCATAGTAACTTTTTAATAAAGGCGAAACGGCTTTGTACCAACGCTGTAAAACTCCTTTTTTACGAGGATCGTTTGGGTCAAAGTTAATTCCAGATTTAGCACCTCCAATAGCAGGACCAGAAACTGAAAATTTTACTTCCATTGTTTTTGCCAGAGATAAAACTTCGTTCATGTCTAAGCCTTTTCTCATTCGGGTTCCACCTCCTGCAGCTCCTCCGCGAAGTGAATTAATCACTGTCCATCCTTCAGCTTCAGTTTCAGAATCTTTCCAGTTAAAAACAATTTCAGGTTCTTTATTTTCAAATTGCTGTAATAAATCTTTCATTTTGTTGAGATATGTTTAGTTTGTGTAAAAGTATAAAATAGAATAATGCGAATAATGTATTTTGTATCAATTTTATTAAAGAAAAAAAGAAAGCCGAAAACTTTACGCTTTCGGCTTTGCTATATATGATTTATTTGAAGAAATTATATTCCTAATAAATGTTTTTTCAAAGTTTCATCAACTGGTTTGTCAGAAAGCCAGATTCCAAATAATGCTTGTTTGAAATCAAATCCAGGGATTTTTCCTTTTACAACATCATTTTTAATAACGTTTACAGTTTGGTCAAATGGATTATACCATAAAATAAATACATCTTTCTCTGTAATTACATCGCTTAGTAAATTTTTAAACTGCTCAATTCTTGGTCTTAATTGCTCAAGATTGCTTCCTGCAGATTTTTCAAAACCAGCATTCATTGCTTTCGTTAATTTGTTCGAAGAAACCATAGAAGAGGTAATTTCAATTCTAATAGCCATTTCAGTATCACTGTCAATAATAAATTTTGGATCTTGGCTTAATTGCGATAAATATAATGCCTGAACGTAAACTTCTAACCACATTTTAGATCTTCCGCCAGCACCATTAAGTTGCATTGTTTTATTTTGAACTTCAATTTTTCTTGGCACAGTTACACCGTTTACCTCTAGTTGTGCTTGTGCAGAAACTGTCGAAAATTGCAGACTAAAAAGGAATGTAAGTAATAGTAAAATCTTTTTCATATTCTATCGATATTATAATTTTTGAGCAAAAATAATGTTAATTTCTTAATTTTAAGTTGTTATTGGCGATGTTTTTTTCTTCGCTTTTGTGATTTTTTTTTATTGTATTCGTTTCATAATCAAATTAGTAGGAGTTATTTTACGTAGTTTTACGTGTTTTAAACTCTAATTCTCTTTTTTTATACCATAATTTACTAAAACTTTTTAGTAATTGCCCTTTTTATGCTTAGCTATATTCTTAAATTTTAAAGAAATCATTGCAGGATTGATGTCTGTTAGTCTAAATTTCAGAATTATAACGAAAACGTTATCGTAATCTTTGCTGATCTATTAATTTTATATGCATGCATTGTTAATTTAAGTTTTAAAAATTATCTTTGAAAGCCGTTTAAAAGAACAAAAACAATAAAAAAATATAAAACCATCTCTATTAACGAAGTTTTTTGGATTTTGGTTTTTAAGAAAACAATAAAACTAAACAAGACTATGGATTTCAATCTTACCGAAGAGCATTTAATGATTCAACAAGCCGCTAGAGATTTTGCTCAAAACGAATTGTTAGCAGGAGTTATTGAACGCGACGAAAAACAAATTTTTCCGACAGAGCAAGTAAAAAAAATGGGACAATTAGGATTCATGGGAATGATGGTTGATCCTAAATATGGAGGAAGTGGCCTAGATACCATTTCATACGTAATTGCAATGGAGGAAATTTCTAAAGTAGATGCTTCGGCTTCTGTAGTAATGTCAGTTAACAATTCGTTAGTTTGCTGGGGTTTGCAGGAATTTGGAACTGAAGAACAAAAACAAAAATATTTACCAGGCTTAGCTTCAGGTGAAATTCATGGAGCATTTTGTTTAAGCGAACCAGAAGCAGGAAGTGATGCCACTTCTCAAAAAACAACTGCGGTTGATATGGGGGACCATTATATTGTAAACGGAACTAAAAACTGGATTACAAATGGAAATACAGCTTCTGTTTATTTGGTAATTGCTCAAACACACCCGGAGAAAAAGCATAAAGGAATCAATGCTTTGATCATGACGAAAGACATGCCAGGTTTTTCTGTTGGCCCAAAAGAACAAAAAATGGGAATACGTGGTTCTGATACGCACTCTTTAATGTTTAGTGATGTAAAAGTTCCAAAAGAAAATAGAATTGGCGAGGATGGTTTCGGGTTTAAATTTGCCATGAAAACACTTGCTGGAGGCCGTATCGGAATCGCGTCTCAAGCATTAGGAATTGCATCTGGAGCTTATGAACTAGCTTTGAAATATTCTAAAGAACGAAAAGCTTTTGGAACAGAAATCTGCAATCACCAAGCCATTGCTTTTAAATTAGCAGATATGGCTGTTAATATCGAAGCAGCACGTCATTTGTGTATGAAAGCAGCTTGGGACAAAGACCAGCATAAAAATTATGATGTAAGCGGTGCAATGGCAAAATTATTTGCTTCGCAAGTAGCTATGGATACTGCTGTAGAAGCCGTTCAAATTCATGGTGGAAACGGTTATGTAAAAGAATATCACGTAGAACGTTTTATGCGCGATGCTAAAATTACTCAGATTTATGAAGGAACATCTGAAATTCAGAAAATTGTAATTTCAAGATCTGTTATTGCAGGATAATTCGATTTCAATTAATATCAAAAACCCTTTCAGCCATTTTAGGTGCGAAAGGGTTTTTTTATGGAATATTTTTTTTACTTTTCAGAAGTATTGCCTTAAATCAGTTACTTAATTCTTCAAAATATAAATTCAATCCTATTATTATGAAAAAACTTTACTTTCTTCTTTTGCCACTAATAGTAGTAAGCTGTAAATCAAACCCATCGGCAGTTACTGAAAAAACTTCGAGCTCAAGTTCGAAATCTGTAGAGATAGCTTATAAAGTAAAAGAATCTGAGGTTTCAGATTTCTTAAAATATCTTTCTTCAGATGAGCTGGAAGGACGCGAAACTGGCACAAAGGGAATTGAAAAAGCAGCTGTTTTTTTAGAAGATTTTTTTAAAAAGAACAATATAAAGCCTTATTTCTCCTCATATCGTGACACACTTACTAATTTTAAATCGCCTGCTTTTAATATCGTTGGAGTTTTAGAAGGAACTGATCCTGAATTGAAAAAAGAATTTGTGGTTTTAAGTGCGCATTACGATCATATTGGCGTAGAGAAAAATAAACAAGGAGATGTAATTAATAACGGAGCCAATGATGATGCTTCAGGACTAACGGCGGTTGCTCAAATGGCAAAATATTTTGCTGAAACAAAATCGAATAAACGCAGTATTGTTTTTGTGTTTTTTGCTGGAGAAGAAAAAGGTTTATTAGGATCTAAAAGTTTGGTTCAGAAATTGAAAAAGAAAGATTTCAATCTCTACACCCAGTTGAATATCGAAATGATCGGAGTGCCAATGAAACGCGATTATCTGGCTTATATTACAGGTTTTGACAAATCAAATATGGCCGAAAAGATAAATGAATATACAGGAAAAAAGACTATTGGTTTTTTACCGAAAGAAGCAGAATATAAATTGTTTTATAGATCAGATAATTATTCTTTTTTTGAAGCTTTCGGTAAGCCTTGCCAATCCTTAAGTACTTTTGATTTTGAGAATTTTGAATTTTATCATCATGTTTCAGATGAATTTAAAGTGATGGATATTGCACATATGACTTCTTTTATTCAAGAATTATTGCCTGCTGTAACTCAAATAAGTGTTTCGCCAACAGAAGAAATTACCATGAATAAATAAACCTTCTTTTTATTGGATTTGCTTATTTTTGCTTCATGAAAAATATTATTGTTACCGGAACGAGCAGAGGAATTGGTTACGAATTGGCATTGCAGTTTGCAAATGCAGGCCATCAGGTTTTAGCCATTTCTAGAAAAACACCTCAAACACTTTTAGAACATCAAAATGTAACTTGTCTTTCAGTTGATTTGGCGGATGAAACGGCTTTGCAGGAAGTAGACCGTTTTCTTTCTTCGACTTGGAAAAAAGTAGATGCAGTAGTTCATAACGCTGGAGCTTTGTTATTAAAACCTTTTGCAGAAACCACTCAAGCTGATTTTGAAAGTATTTATAAAGTGAATGTTTTTGCAGTAGCAAATCTTACCAGAATTTGTTTACCGTATTTAGAAATTGGCAGTCACGTTGTTACAATAAGTTCAATTGGAGGCGTGAGAGGAAGTCTTAAGTTTGCCGGATTAGCAGCGTACAGTTCTAGCAAAGGTGCTGTTATTACGTTGACTGAATTATTAGCTGAGGAATATAAAGAACGTGGTATCTCCTTTAATGTTCTAGCTTTGGGTTCTGTGCAGACTGAAATGTTACAAGAAGCTTTTCCAGGTTATCAGGCGCCAATTTCTGCTGAAGGAATGGCAACTTATATTTATGATTTTACACTTAATGGGAATAAATATTTTAACGGAAAGGTTTTGGAGGTTTCGTCGACAAATCCGTAGATTAAATTCCAAAAAATAAATTCCAAATTCCAATTTTAAACTTTTTACTTTTAACAAATAACATTTCACTTAAAAATTGAACGAAACTCTAGCAAGATATATACCCGAACATGCTGTAAAGCCTGTTTTTGAATTGATTGTTGCCAATCAGGTTCATCTTAAAATCGTAAATGAACGCCAAACGCGTCATGGGGATTATAGAAGAGGACCAAGTGGTAAACATGAAATTACGGTAAATGCGAGTTTAAATAAATACCGTTTTTTGATTACGCTGATTCATGAAATCTCCCATTTAGTAGCCTTTGAAAAGTTTGGACGGAATATAAAACCTCATGGGAGTGAATGGAAATATACATTTCAGAGAATGATGGTTCCTTTTATTCGCCCGGAGATTTTTCCCGGAAATATATTGCCTTTATTGGCGCGCCATTTTAAAAATCCTTCTGCCAGCAGTGATACAGACACAACTTTGTCTTTAGCATTAAAACAATATGACGCAGGCAATGATAAAAATTATGTTTTTGAAATTCCGTACGGAAGTGTTTTCAGAATCAAAAACGGTAAAATATTCAAGAAATTAGCCGTCAGGACAAAACGTTTTGAATGTATTGAAATAAGTTCAGGTAAAACATACCTCTTCAATCCAAATGCGGAAGTTGAGTTGATAAATATTCAATAAATAAATCCCAAATCCCAATTTATTAAAATGGAATTTGGGATTTTCTTTGTTTATAATTTACCTAAATATAACATGCGATTTGTCTTATATTTATAAAATACTAGGATCTTTATAAATAAGTTAATAAATGATTATGATAAAAAATCTACTTAGAATTTTGCTCGTTTTACTTTTTTCAAACTCTATACAGGCTCAAGAAGTTGAAGATTCCGCGGTAAAAGAAAAATCAAATCCAATTGTATATGCTGAAGCATTTGGAGGATTTGCTGTTGTTCATACTACTGGTGTTGCAGGCGGTGCAGAATTAAATTATCAAGCAGGAAAAAATCTTTTTAGTTTTAGATATACAAATGCAGTTGGTTACACAAAAAAAGAAGAAACCTATATTATTCCAGCATTTGACAAAACAGAAGATAACAATGAATTTGCTTTATTGTTTGGCAGAAGATGGTTAAAAGAAAGTCATTCTTATAGTATTTCGGCGGGAATAAATTATAATAGCTTCGAGCTTATAAAAAGAGATGAGGAAGGCAATCGATATTCTAGGAATAAATATTTTTACGGTGTTCCTTTTGAAGCAAATTATAAGTGGTTTTACTCAAAAAGAAGATCAAATTTAGTATTTAATACAATGATTCCAAGTGTCGGAATTAAGCTCTTTGGTTCAATAGCTAAAAATACTTTTGTTGGAGTAGGGATAACGTTGGGATTTGGACTTCATAAAGAATATAAATAGTGAATAAAAAAATCCAAATCCCAATTTTTATAGATTGGAATTTGGATTTTTTATTTGGAATTTGAAAAAGATTCTAACCTTTTAAATACGCTTCACGTACTTTTTTGAATAAGTTCGAAGAATAAACAAATTTCACAATGTCTTTATTGTCAGTTCTAAAGATTTCTTCTTTAGTTCCTTGCCAAGCTTTTATTCCTTTTTTTAAGAATACGATATTTTCGCCAATTTCCATTACCGAGTTCATATCGTGCGTATTAATTACGGTTGTGATATTGTATTCTTTAGTGATTTCCTGGATCAAATTATCAATCAAAGTCGAAGTATTTGGATCTAGACCAGAGTTTGGTTCATCACAAAATAAGTACTTTGGGTTGTTTACAATCGCACGGGCAATTGCAACACGTTTCTGCATACCTCCAGAAATCTCTGATGGCAATTTTTTATGTGCCTCAACTAGGTTAACTCTTTCTAAAACAAAATCAACACGTTCTTTAATTTTAGCCTTGTTGTCATTTGTAAACATTTTTAAAGGGAAAGCAACATTTTCTGCAACAGTCATTGAGTCAAACAAAGCACTTCCTTGAAAAACCATTCCGATTTCAGTTCTCAGTTCTCTTTTTTCATCCGGATTTAGTTCAGAATAAACTCTACCGTCAAATTCTATTGTTCCTGATTCAGGTGTATGAATTCCTAATAAACTTTTTAATAAAACAGTTTTTCCAGATCCACTTTGTCCAATAATCAAATTGGTTTTTCCAGTTTCAAAAACGGTCGAAACGCCTTTTAAAACCTTGCTGTCACCAAATGATTTTTCTACATTTTTTACTTCTATCATGATCCTAGTAACAATTGTGTTAGTATATAATTAAACAGAATGATCGAAACAGCTGTCCAAACAAACGCGACTGTACTTGCTTTACCAACTTCTAAAGCCCCGCCTTTCATATAATAACCGTGAAATGATGGTATTGTTGCCAATAACATTGCGAAAATTAAGGTTTTGATGAAAGCGTATACGATGTGAAACGGAATAAAATCCATTTGTGCACCATCTATAAAAGCGGCACTGGTTGTAAATCCTCCATAAACACCTGCAAGCCATCCTCCAAAAATCCCTAAAAACATACTGATTCCAATAACAAAAGGATACAATAGCAAAGCAATTATTTTAGGAAATACCAAATAGTTAAGTGAATTAACTCCCATAACTTCTAATGCATCTATTTGCTCTGTTACACGCATTGTACCAATACTAGAGGTAATAAAGGATCCCATTTTTCCGGCCATAATAACTGAAATAAAAGTAGGAGCAAACTCCAGAATTACAGATTGGCGCGTTGCAAAACCAATTAAATATTTTGGAATTAAAGGGTTTGTTAAATTTAAGGCTGTCTGAATAGCAACAACACCTCCAACGAAGAAAGAAATGAAGCAAACGATGCCAAGTGAGTCGATAATTAAATCGTCGATTTCTTTGAAAATTAAATTTCTCATAACAGGCCATTTCGTCTGTTTATTGAAAATTTCTTTCAGCATTAAAAAATATCTTCCGATTTGAGATAAATAACGAATAAGCATCATAGTTTTACAAATATTGGCTAAGGTAAAAAGAAGTTATGAGTTTTGGGTTATGAGTTCAAGTTTTTCGGTTGTTTAACCAATCAAATTAACTTTTGTTTCATTTTTTGAAAACGATAATTTCTAATAAATTTAGCTTGTTCAGGGGTAACTAATAAAGGAGTTTTGGCTTTTTTAGCTTTCCAAAATCCTCTAATATAATCAAAAAAGAGAAAAGGCTTTTTTTTCATTATTGCCAACTTTGCAGATGCAATTGCTGTAATCCAGAAACCGTATCCCAAAGTAAAAAAGGCTTCTCCTTGTTTATAACGTGCTGTTTTATTGTAGTTTGCGCCAGTTGGCTTTAGGTGTTTTACATGTAAAGAAGAATCTGTAACGATCTTCCAGTCGTAATATTTACAAAGCAATTCATCTACAGTGTCCCAGCCCATAGCCGGTTTTAAACCTCCAATCTGCTGAAAAGTTTCCTTTCTGTATGCTTTCAGTGCGCCGCGAATATGATCCTTATCGGTTAGATTTTCTAAAACCCATTCGCCGTTTTTATCAATATAACAAAATCCGCCCGCCATTCCAATTTTCGAATCAGATTCAAAATGTTTGATTATGGTTTCGAAATAATTGGGAGGAAAAATTAAATCTCCGTCTATTTTAACAATAATATCGTAATCAGAATCTAAAGTTTCAAAACCTTTTTGAAAAGCCTGAATTACTTTGCTTCCCGGCATATGAATCGCATCTGAAGTCTTGTTTACAACAGAAATAAACGGATTTTCTTTTGCAAATCCCAATACAATTTCTTCTGTTTTATCAGTAGAATTGTCATTTACAACTACAACTTTTGAAGGCAAAACAGTTTGCGAGACCAGAGATTGCAAAGTCAAGCCAATTAAATCTTGCTCGTTGTGCGCGGGAATGACGATGTAATATTTCATTTGAAAAATTTTAGATTTTAGATTTTAAATTTTAGATTGTTTTACATGATCTAAAATCTAAAATCTAAAATCATTAATCTAAAATTAAATTTTCTCAGCGTAAACAATATAGTATCTATTAGTAAAACTGCGTAAAAATGGTCTTAAACCAAATTTCTTTACTGGATTTGTCCACTTTTGCCTGTCGACGATTTTCCAGCCGGTTTTTTCTAAAAGCCAGTCTAACTGCCAATCTTCAAATTCATGGTAATGTCTGTCCCACATATCTGTTTTAGAACGATATGCCGGAGAAAACCATAAACGCATCGGAATTGAAATTAATAGTTTGTCTGATTTAATTTCGCTTAAAATTGTAAACGGATTTAATAAATGCTCGAAAATTTCGAATGCAGTTACAACATTTTGAGTGTCATTTTTGAAAACACTTTGGTCTAAATCTAAATCTTCGCCAGTTGTATTTTTTACTGAATATCCAGCTTCTTTCATGATTTTTGAAAACGGATTTTCAACTCCTAAATCAAGAATAGTTTCAGACGTTTTGATATGTTTTTGTAAAAATTCTAAAGTAAGTTTGAATCTTTTATTGGGAAACGTTTTTTCGTACATTTTATAGTTTTTAACGGCAAAGGCGCAAATATACTAAAAAGTCCGCATTTTAAGATGCGGACTTTTTTAAGTTTTTAGTTTACAGTCGCAGTTTACAGTTTGTCGAACTGATTGCTGCGACTGTAAACTGTGACTGATTACTAGTATCTATATACAAAAGCATTAACGTTCATTCCCGCTCCAACCGAAGCAAAAATTACAACATCGCCTTTGTTGATTTCATGATTTTCGATTTTACCCTGAATCAATAAATCGTACAAAGTTGGTACGGTTGCAACACTGCTGTTTCCTAAGTCATGAATGCTCATTGGCATAATATCTTTAGGTGCAGTTTTATCATATAATTTATAGAAACGATCAATAATTGCTTCGTCCATTTTTTCATTAGCTTGATGAATCAAGATTTTTTTCACTTCGTCAATACCAATACCGCTTTTGTCAAGACAGTTTTTCATGGCACATGGAACTTGGCTTAAAGCAAATTCGTAAATTTTTCGCCCGTACATTTTGATGTATTTAATATCTGGATCTAAATCTTGATTGTATGATTTTCCGAAGTATAAAAAGTTGGCTTCATCATTAGCAAAAGTAGCACTTTCGTAAGCTAATAAACCAGCTTCATCTTCTGAGGCTTCTAAGATAGAAGCTCCCGCACCATCAGAATAAATCATCGAATCACGGTCGTGATCGTCAACAACTCTTGACAACGTTTCTGCTCCAATTACTAAAACACGCTTTGCCATTCCAGACTTAATAAATGCGTTCGCTTGCAAAACGCCCTCAATCCAGCCCGGACACCCAAAAAGAATATCATAAGCTACACATTTTGGATTTTTAATTGCCAATTTGTTTTTAACACGAGTTGCCAAACTTGGCAAAATATCCGTTTGATGCGTTCCAGATTTTACATCGCCAAAGTTATGAGCGAAAATAATGTAGTCTAGAGTTTCAGCATCAATTCCTGCGTTTGCAATTGCTCTTTCAGCTGCAAAAAAGGCTAAATCAGATGCGTTATGTTGAGTTTCGGCATAACGGCGATTTTCAATTCCGGTAATACCTTTAAATTTTTTAATTACCACTTCGTTTGGGTAGCCAAAAGGAGTTCCGTCTTCATTTAAAAAAACATGCTTGTCAAAGTCAGTGTTGCTTACTTCTTTATTAGGAATATAACTTCCTATACCTATTATTTTTATTTTCATTATTCCTCGATTATCCGGTAAATTTATTGCTAAAGTATAAATAAAATCATGATAACTATCATAAAAAATACTATGCATGCATATAATTATCAAATAACAATTTTTTATTGAATTTATTGTTTATTTTTTAATGATTTTTTAATTTTTTCGAGATTTCAAACGTTTGAAATAAAGATGGAGTTTGAAAAAAAGTTTCAGGTTTCAAGTTTCAAGTTACCCAGAACCTGAAACCTTGAAACCTGAACAAAAAAACAAAACCCGACAAGTTATAAAAATTGTCGGGTTTTGATATTTATAAGAAACTATTTTTTTAGTTTTCCATGTAAGCTTCAATAGGAGCACAGCTGCAAACTAAATTTCTGTCACCGTATGCATCATCCACACGACGAACAGATGGCCAGAATTTATTTTCAGCAATATATTCTAATGGGTACGCTGCTTTTTCTCTAGTATAAGGGAAACTCCAAGTATCTGTAGTTAACATTGCCAATGTATGAGGTGCATTTTTCAATACGTTATTTTTATCATCAGCTGTTGCGGCTTCAATCTCTTTTCTGATTGAAATAAGAGCGTCACAAAAACGATCTAACTCTGCTAAATCTTCAGATTCAGTAGGTTCGATCATTAAAGTTCCTGCTACAGGGAAAGAAACCGTAGGAGCGTGGAAACCGTAATCCATTAAACGTTTCGCGATATCACCAACTTCAATTCCGTTTTCTTTAAATGAACGACAATCCAAAATCATTTCGTGAGCCGCTCTTCCACATTCTCCAGTATAAAGAATTGGGTAATGACCTTCAAAACGAGCTTTCATATAGTTAGCATTCAAAATCGCATGCTCTGTAGCACTTTTTAATCCTTCAGCACCCATCATTGTTATGTAACCGTAAGAAATTAAACAAACTAAAGCAGATCCGTAAGGTGCAGATGAAATAGCTGTAATAGCTTGATCACCGCCTACTTTTAAGATAGGATTTGTTGGTAAAAATGGAACCAGTTTTTCGTTTACACAAATTGGTCCAACTCCAGGTCCACCGCCACCGTGAGGAATAGCGAATGTTTTGTGTAAGTTTAAGTGACAAACGTCAGCGCCAATTGTAGCAGGATTTGTTAATCCAACTTGAGCATTCATATTAGCACCATCCATATATACTAATCCGCCATTGTCGTGGATTAATTTTGTGATTTCAATAATTGAAGATTCGAAAACTCCATGAGTAGAAGGATACGTTACCATTAAACAAGATAAATCATCTTTATGCTCAATTGCTTTTTCTCTTAAATCTTCTACATCAATATTTCCTTCTGGAGTCGTTTTAGTCACAATGATTTTCATTCCGGCCATTGCTGCAGAAGCAGGATTGGTTCCGTGCGCAGATGATGGAATTAAACATACATTACGGTGACCTTCGTTTCTTGATAAATGGTAAGCACGAATCGCCATTAAACCTGCATATTCTCCTTGAGCTCCAGAGTTAGGCTGTAAAGTTGTTCCAGCAAATCCAGTAATTACATTTAATTGCTCTTCTAATTTTTTAAGCATCGTAATATAACCTTCAGCTTGCTCAACTGGTGCAAACGGGTGAATGCTGTTCCAATTTGGCATTGATAAAGGCAACATTTCAGAAGCTGCGTTTAATTTCATCGTACAAGAACCTAATGAAATCATCGAATGATTCAATGATAAATCTTTACGTTCTAATTTTTTGATGTAACGCATGATCTGACTTTCTGAATGATGATTGTTGAAAACATCATGCGTTAAGAAAGAAGATGTTCTTTCTAATGAAGCAGGTAATTGACTTGCAGTCGCTAATTCAGAAACTGTAAAAGCTTCTTTTACTAAAGCTTCAGCAAAAATGGCAATAATTTGGTTAATGTCTGCAATTGAAGTCGTTTCGTTTAATGAAATCGAAATAGTATCAGCATCAACATAAAAGAAGTTTACTTCGTTTTTCTCCGCAACAACTTTTACTTTTTGAGCATCAGCTTTTACCAAAATAGTATCAAAGAAAGCTGTGTTCGTTTGGAAAACGCCTAATTTATTTAAAGCTTCAGCAGTAGTAACCGCCGATGCGTGAACTTTGTTTGCAATATATTGTAATCCTTTTGGTCCGTGGTAAACCGCATACATTCCAGCCATAACCGCTAATAAAACCTGAGCGGTACATATATTTGAAGTTGCTTTTTCACGTTTAATGTGCTGCTCACGAGTTCCTAAAGCCATACGTAAAGCACGGTTCCCGTTTACATCAATAGAAACTCCAATGATACGGCCTGGCATAGATCTTTTGTACTCATCTTTCGTTGCAAAAAAAGCAGCGTGAGGACCACCGTAACCCATTGGGACACCAAAACGCTGTGAAGTTCCAACAACTACTGCAGCTCCCATTTCTCCCGGAGAAGTTAAAGCGGCCAATGATAAAATATCAGCAGCAAAAGCTACTTTAATTTCGTTTTCTTTTGCTTTAGCAACAAAAGCGCTGTAATCGTTTACCTGACCATATTTTCCCGGGTATTGTAAAATAGCTCCAAAATACTCATTTGAAAAATCAAAAGTTTCGTGGTTTCCAACTACTAATTCAATTCCAATTGGAGTTGAGCGTGTTTGCAGTACTGATAAAGTCTGTGGTAAAATTTCTTCAGAAACGAAGAATTTATTGGTATTATTTTTCTTTTGATCACGGGTACGAACATCAAATAACAAAGCCATCGCTTCTGCAGCAGCAGTACCTTCATCTAATAAAGATGCATTGGCAATTTCCATTCCAGTTAACTCAATAACAGTAGTTTGGAAATTTAAAATTGCTTCTAAACGACCTTGAGCAATTTCTGCCTGATAAGGTGTGTAAGCAGTGTACCATCCTGGATTTTCGAAGATATTTCTCTGAATTGGAGCAGGAACAATAGTTGGATGATAACCCAAACCAATGTACGATTTGAATACTTTATTTTTCTTTCCTAATTCCTGAATATGATTTGCGAATTCGTATTCCGTCATCGCTGGCTCTAAATTTAAAGGTGCTTTTAAACGAATGTCATCTGGAAGGGTTTCGTAAACAAGTTGTTCGATCGATTCAACTCCAATTGTCTGTAACATGTGTTGAAGATCTGTTTCTCTTGGACCAATGTGTCTTAAAGCAAAAGCATCTGTTTTCATATAGTTGTAATAGTGTTGTTTTTTTGTCGCGCAAAATTAAGTATTATTAATAATTTAACGGCCATTTTTAACTTCAATTTTTATGAAATTTACAACTAAAGAGTTGATTTGTTAATAATTGATTAGATTTGAGTAATGAAACTTTTAAAGCAGATATTAGATTTTTACCTGAATAGCAGTATTCATGTGGCTTTATCGTGTTACGCGTTGGTGCGTATTACTTTTTATTTCTTTCATCTTCAATATGATGAGTCAATGGCGTTGTTTGTTTTTTTCGGAACAATTGTGGGGTATAATTTTGTTAAATATGATGCTTTGGTTCGATTAAAGAAAAAACCAATCGGAAATCAGTTAAAAATTATTGCTGCTTTGAGTTTTATTTCGCTGCTTTTAGTCGGCTATTATTTTTTTCATTTAAAACGGATTACTCAAATCGTTTCGGTTGGAATTTTTGCGATAACCGCACTTTATACTCTGCCATTTTTTCCAAATCGAAAAAATGCCAGAAATTGGGCTGGAGTAAAAATTTATATTGTAGCACTTTGCTGGGTAGGAGCAACTTTGGTGTTGCCTTATATAAATGCCGAAATTCCGTTTACAGCTAACTTTTTTATCAAATGTATTCAACGTTTTGTGTTGGTTTTTGTACTGATTCTGGTTTTTGAAATTTTAGATTTAGCCAATGACGATCCGCATTTAAAAACCGTTCCGCAGACAATAGGCGTAAAGCGAACTAAGATTTTAGGATTTTCACTTTTAGTTCCGTTTTGGGTTTTAGGAATCTTAACTTTTACGCTTCACGATCTTATTATCAATCTAATAATGGTTGTCACTTTAATGTTGTTTATTCTGTTCGCCAATACAAACCGCTCCAAATATTACACTTCCTTTTGGGTCGAAAGTGTACCCATTTTTTGGTGGCTTATGATTGCTTTTTTATAAATAATGGTATTTGCGTCTTTAATTTGGGCGTGCCCCTCCGGGTCGGGCTATCCGCTCCAAGTCCTCGCACTTCCTTCGTCAGGCTGTGGGCTATCCGCTTCTATCCCTCACGCAAACCGAAAAACAAGAAAATTCAATTCCAAAAGAAAACAATTAAAACCATTGAATAAGTTTAACTTTTGAATTGCCTCCAGCTTTAGCTGTAGGTTAAAGTGTCTCTAAATCTGGCTTTAGCCCAATGAAAAGTTTGGCTAAAGCCAGCAGTATTCAACCTTATTTCTCCTCCAGCTAAAGCTGGAGGCAAGTCACTAGATTCAAAAATCTGCTAAATCTGCCAAATCTACGTGAAAAATAACCCTTGCTAATGTTTTAAATCCAACTAATCCATTTTATTTTTGCTCAGCAAAAGCTTTATTTTTAATTCTGTTTTTCAGAGCTTTGTTTCAGAATTTTATTTCTTTCTAAAAGAAAATTCGTTAAGTGCTTTTTCAGAAATAAAACATCAAATAATTTCCCGAAAATGCCAAACGGAGTTTCATATTGCATTTTATCTTTCATGATCGTAATTCCATTTTCTTCTTCAAAAAAATGTTCATGTTTGAAAGATTTGAATTTGCCTTGCTCCATTTCATCCACAAAATAATCATAAAAATTCATTGCAGTAATTCTGCTTTTATGAGTCAAGTAAAATCCGAAATGTTTGCCACGCCACGTTACCGTTTCATTTAAATTGATCAAACCAGAAGTCACGCCGGCAATTGCTTTTTCGTTTGTAGGACTAGCAGATTGTTGATGAATATCGATATTTCTTGAGGCATCAAAAACGATTTGTTTGGGTGCGTTTATTTTGGTAATTAAGTTTATAGTTGTCATATTGATTAATTTTGTTTTATGGCAATCTTGTCATTTCGATCCCGAGGCTTCGGGAGAGAAATCACAAGAGTAATTCCTCAAAGAGAATCGCCAATCTTTGTCGAGTTCCTAGTGTGATTTCTCTCCCGAAGCCTCGGGATCGAAATGACAAATAGTGCTTAAATTAAATCTTTAAAAGCTTCATCAACATCTCCAAACTTAAACTGAAACCCATTTTCCAAAAGTCGTTTCGGAATCACATTTCTACTTTTCAAAACCAATTCAGTTTCCGTTCGAATAAAGAAAGAGCCAATTTCCAGAAAAAATTTACTCGTCGGAATTCCGAAAGGAAAACCAACTGCTTTTCTAAGTCTCTGCATAAAATCAGCATTTCTAATTGGCTTTGGTGAAACGATATTGATGATTCCGCCAAGTTCTTTTTCCATAATAAAATCAATTGCATTGGCAAAATCATCTTCATGAATCCAGCTTATAAATTGATTTCCTTTTCCCTGTTTTCCTCCAAAACCAATTTTTGCCAAAGTCTTTAACGGAATAAAAGCACCGCCATCTTTCCCTAAAACAATTGAAGTTCGCAAAGCCGTTTTTACGGTTTTTGGAGTTTCGATTTTAAAGAAAGCTTTTTCCCAAGAAAGTGCCACATTTATAGAAAAATCATTTCCAATTTCGCCGTCAATTTCATCCATTTGTTTGTCTAATGAAAAACGATAAATAGTTGCCGTTGATGAATTCAGCCAATGTTTCGGCGGATTTTGGCAATTTAAAATAGCTTTGTTTAAAATTTTGGTACTTTCAATTCGAGATAAAAGAATCTCTTTTTTATTTTCTTTAGTATAACGACAATCAACAGATTTTCCGGCAAGATTTATTAAAACCGTTGCGTTCTCCAATTCCTTTTCCCAGCCCGAAAAAGTTCTGGCATTCCAGTTTACATATTTAATTCCGTCAATTATCTGCGATTTTCCACGGGTCAGAATTACAATTTCTTCAAATTTATTTTTGAAATGATGGATTAAAACTTGTCCTAAAAATCCAGTTCCGGCGGCAATGATAAGTTTACTCATTTTGATAGTTTTTCAGGTTAAACCTAACAGGTTTTAAAAACCTGTTAGGTTTCTGTAGAAATTAATTTAAAATAAAAAGCAAAGCAAGAATTCGATATAAAATCCAGGTGTAAGATAAATAAAAGGGAAGTTTTAAAACTTTTACCCTTCTAAAATGTTCTGCACACATAATGAAAACCGTAATTCCAACCCAGCCTAAAATAAACATTTCTGGAAGATTAATAAACTGATTCAGAATCAAAATCGGAACTAAAATCAAAGATCCCATTAAAGAAACGGTCATTAAATTTCCTGCATAATTGATTATGGTTTTTTTATCGAATTTTAAAAGAAACAGACTTTGAAAAACAATTTGTCCAAAAGCCAAAATAATTTCTCTCGTAATATTTGATTTTGGTAAAATCAGAATCAGATTAGAATATCCAAATAAAACCAAACTCGTAATAGTTAAAGCAAATCCAATAAAAAGGAATCTGTATTTGTAATTGAAATCAGGCGTGCATTCTAATTTGTTTTCTTCTTTTACAGTTCCCGGAATGATTACTTTTCGGTTATAAGAAACAAAAGAATACATTTTTTTCAAGATAAAATGAATCGGTTTTAGAGTTGCGATTTTTTCAATTATTGGAAAAGAAAATCCAATCACTTTTATCAAACTGTCAACTCCGTACGTGACAGTTTTTGTTTTATTATTAATCAACGCAATTTCATTTGGCGCTCGTTTTAAGTCTACAAAACTTTGTTCTTCATCAGAAAGTTGACAATAAGATTTTCTTCCGTTTTCGTCAAGCATGCCGCTTTTTACAAAGCCGGTTGTGTATAAACTGCAAAGCGGACAATCTTCGTCATAAAGTAAGGTTTGGTTTTCGAGCGTTTTCATGATTTTTGGTTTTTAAGGTTAATAATTTGATCAATACATTTCTTCTAAAACAGGAATTGATTGCAGTTTTCTTTTATTCTTAACTGTAATTTTTGAACCTTTTGCTAAGAAAACTGAAGTTGGTTTTGCATCTTGAAGAAATCTAAAATCGTTTCCATAAATTTTTTCGAAATCAATTTCAATATTGTGATTTAAAACTTCCAATTGTTCCCATCTCGGATGTTGAACTTCATATTCAAAAGTAGTCTCTTCATCGATTTTGGTATATCCAAAATAATGTTCCGTAATGAATTCAGCTTCAGAATCGACTTCAATTTCTTTTAAAACATTTGTAGTTTCCAGTTGAATAGTATTCCACTTTTTATCATTTTTCCATTGGTAAATAAAAGTATTAGTGTTTTTATTCTCAATGATTTCATGTCTCATTTTCTGAGTTTCATAATGTTCCTGATACAAAGTATTCGCAATAAATGTGATCGCTTTTTTAGGGACAATTTCTTTAATGAAAACTACACCGCGTTTCCATTCGCCATTTTCAAAACGTTTTACGTAGAATCTCAAATTGACTTCTTCAAAATCGACATGAAATGGCACTTTCAATCCTAAGACTTTGGTGTTTTTAAACATAAAACCAACTAAGCTTACGTAACATTTGTTGTTCCAAATGTCAATTTCGGTTCCTGCGGGAAGATATTTTTCTAAGATTTCAGCATCAACTTCATAATTGAAAAGTGCTAAGTTTTTCCATTCTGCTTTTAAGAAGTTCATAAGAGTTGTTTTTTAAATTTTTAAACTTTCAGAAAAAAATGAAAGTTTTGATCAAATTTTTTTATTTCATTATTTTTAAAACCAGCTTACCAAGCCAGTTTTCGTTGAATTCGGTCATTTTGTCCAACATATTATCTGCTTTTAAAACGAAATCATACAATTTGGTAGTTTGATCTACAAAGTGTTTTTCTTCTGCAGAATCTTTTGCTTCGATAGTAGAAACTTCTTTTAAGATTTTAAGCGCAGGTTTGATTTCTCTTTTGCTTCGTTCCCTTGAAATTTTTACAGCTAATTCGTCTAAATCTTTTTCGGCAGTAAAAAATTCTCTTCTTTCTCCAGCTTTATATTCTTTATAGACAATTCCCCAATCCATTAAAGCTCTTAGGTTCATGCTGGCGTTTCCGCGGGAAATTTGTAATTCTTCCATAATATCTTCCATAGAAACAGCATCGTTTGAGACCATTAATAAAGCGTGGATCTGTGCCATCGTTTTATTAATTCCCCATTGAGAACCTAATGCTCCCCAGGTTTGTACAAACTTATTTTTTGCTTCTTTGAATTCCATAAACCAAATGTAAGTAAAAGTTTTTAAACTTTCAAAAATAAATGAAAGTTTATTTTTTGAAGCTTTTAGTTTGATTTTAAAGAACTGTATAATTAAAAGATAACTTTTGCTTTGTAAGTTTTGGTAGATTTTTTACAACAAATAGATTAAGAAAAATCTTATGACTTATTTAATCGCTTTCATGCCATCTTATATTGATCTTGTGACATTTTCTTACATTAAAAAGAATGGTTCGTCTAGCTTTGATTAGGTAAAGATATAAACCATGATCTAGTATGCTGACCCCAAACAGTATTAAACATCCTTTTTGAGATTAATTCGATGCTAATTTTAGCAGCTTCCAAATGTTTTTCTGTTTTGCATTTCTCTTTCTGAGTCCGTCTTTATTTAATGTAATAAAATATTATTTAAAGATTTTAAACAATGAAGGAAAAAAGAACTTTTGATTTAAACGAATATTATTCTGACTCAAAATTTTTAAAGGAAGTTGATGCTATTATGCAAGAAAAAAAACAGATTCTTCTTTTGGAGTTTCACAGCTGGCTGATCAATTAAAAATCAGCAAAGCACAGCTTAATCGTAAAATGCAAAATCAAATGAGTTTTTCACCAGGAAAACTCATTTTGTATTATAAGATGGAGCTGGCAAAGCATATTTTGAATTTAAATAAATACTCTATTGAAGAAACTGCTGTTTATTGTGGCTTTAGCGGAGTGGCCAATTTCAGTCGTAAATTCAAACAAGAGTTTGGTCTTTCTCCTTCAGCATATCGTGAAAATGGTTTGATTACTGGGTTTAAGCCAGAAGATTGGAAAATTCCCTTAAGCAATGAATGCTTTAATAAGCTCATTCAATTAATAAGTGAATATAAATGGCTGGCAAAACTGCTGGTCATCATTATTGATAATCTTGACAACGAAGCTTTCTCTATTGAGATTTTGTCAAATAAACTTTTTATGAGCCCATCAAATCTTAATCGAAAGGCAAAAGCTTTATTTGGTTTTCCTGCGATTCGATTATTGCGGGATATAAGACTTCAATACGCTGCAGAACTCTTGATGTTAGAAAAGAAATCAATTACTGAAGCAGCCTCACTTGCAGGTTTTTTTGATATTTCTCATCTCTCGCGTGTTTTCAAACAAAATTTTAACTGTTCTCCAAGTAAATACAAGGATTACAACAACGTATTCCCGTTTGTTGATTTATTAAGAAAAGAGCTATGATTCAAATTGATAAAAAGCAGCTCATTCTATACAAATTAAAGAAAGAATAAACTGATAATTTTGACTTGTTAGAATTTACGATTGCGCAATTAAATATCTAAAAAAATAATTATTAACCCTATTAAATAAAAAATTATGAGTGTACAAGTTACAAATAAAGACGTCGTTCTTTTAGGTCACGGCAGTTATTCAGGCGGAGTAAATAATACAACACTTCCTGCAAATATTGATTTATATCTTTTACCGCCGGTTGGGTATATTTTAATGACTGATTTAGCGGCGGCTTTAATTAGCCAAACAAAAATTGACAAAATCAAGTTAAATCATGATGGCGGAAGCCCAGAGATTGTAGATGCTCCTTTCGCTATATATCGAGGAGGAGGAGCTGCTCCCAATCTTACATTATATAATTTGGGAGATCTAGCCCCATGGGGAGAAAAAACCATTGGTGATAAAAAGAATGTTGTTACTGTGAGTAAAACTACTTTACTGTCGGAATTAATTCAATCTGACCCTAAAATCTTAGCGGCTTTAAAAATCTTACCAAAAGGTGAAAAACTAAAATTATTCTGGTCGGCATGCGCTAGCCAAGTAGATGGTAATACAGCTAGTCTTATATAGATAAAGATTAGAAATAAGTAAAAAATCATGAACTGATACTGCAGATTAGAAACATGAGAAAAGCCATGAGTATTTTAAAACACAATTCAACGCAACACTGTAAATGAGATTTTTATCTCAACTAAAACTAAAAGTACATTTTGATTGATAATGAATTGCAGGATAAACTATTTAAGGCAAATTAAAAATGAAAATCATTTTAGTGGAAGATTTTAACCACTTCAAAAACAAACTGTTCGCATTCAGGAAATAATGTGAGGCGGAACCTGAAAAGCTTATGAGTAGGGAAAAATAACCAAAATATATAAATTATGGCAACTTTTAAAACAACAATCAATATTAGCCCAGACGATGTAGCAAAATTAAAAAGTCTAGGATACTCTTTATACGGATTTAAATCAGTAGCAGCTTCTGCAGGTGGTTCGCCAACCGTTTGGTTTCATTTGCCAAAGGAAAAATTATTAGGACAAACTGAAATTACTTGGGAAGAAGAGTTTCAAGCATACAATTCAACTACTACAATTGCTCCTAAAGTTACAATTAAAGCAAGTAATACAATAGAAACTGATTTAGGGGAATTAGTAACTATAGAAAAAGATTCAGGTAATATAGGCTCTACGACAGGTGGTGTTGATGGTGCTGTATCTTTTCTTAATCAAGATACGCAGGGATTTACAGTTGGAATTAATCAAGTAGTAAATGGAAAATCAAACATTTTGTGTGCATTTCCAATTTTGGGAGCCGGGTCTTCAAGAGTTATTACGCCAATTACTAAAATAGCATTGATTTTTTCTACAGATGAAATCCAAACTGCAACTGTTATTACTAAAGCAATGTCTGCGGGTGCATTTATTGACCTTACTTCCGTAAGTTCACGAGAAGTTAATTATGATACAAACACTGGCTGGAGCGCAGATAAGGGGACATGGTTGAAAAACTTTGATGCTTTTGCAGATTTACAGGCAATGTTGATTGAAAGTACAAGTACAGAAGAAAAAGCGCTTACTGAAAAACATGCATAATAAAATTATGTAGTTTGAATTACTCTTCATTAATTTTTTGATGAAGAGTAATTCTTTATTAATAGATGGAATTCTGAAATTCATATTAGTCAATATGCAGTCAATTAAAAAATAAACGAATGAAGAATTCAGTAATAATTAACTTTTCTCCAGAGACTGTAGAAGTATTAAATAAAGGAAATTATAGCTTATGTTGTTTTCTTTCCTCTAAAACTGATAATGCTTCGCTATTTACACCTTTATGCTGGAGTGTAATAAAAGGATTTTTGCAATCTGTTTTGATCGAATGGGAAGATAACCTTTGCGCCTATTTGTCTACAAGTGATATAATAGAAAATCAAGTCATATATATTCCTCAAGCTGTTTCTGCACAAAATCAGGCTGCATCCAAAAAAGCCAAAACAGGCTCAAGTTATAAAATCGATTTAAACGAAAGAATGTTAATAGAGAATTATGGCAAAGTGACCATTGATGGTAATAATGACCTTAATAATGTACTAATTCAAAATAATTCAAATAATCCATATTCAACGGGACTTTGTATTTATAATACCACTGATGAGCAATATTACGGTAATTGTGTTTTTAATACTTATGGCGGGAATACTATTAAAGTTAGTCCCGTTAATAAAGCATTTTTAATGTTTAGCAGTAAAGATATTGAAAACAACACGGTAATTCTTAATGCTGAAAATTCAGGAATACTGGTTGATTTAACTGCAAGTGAAGATAATTCTAGAACAGTTTCCTATGATATAAATAACGGATGGAGCTCAGATAAACAGGTTTGGGGAAAACAATATCCAGCGGGTACAGATTTAAAAGCTTTGTTGCTTACTTAATATTTTAGAAGCTGCAAAATAATTTTACTTCAAATTTTTCTTTTATCGTTTATCTTCTTTCGAATAGTTAGAACGACCATTTATATTAATTTCATTTCCTAAAAAACGTGGTTCCCGATTTCGTAAGACATCAAAAAAGGATTTAAAGATGGAACCATACTCTCTAAAAGTGACATATTGATAACTTAAATATTCTCCTGAGTTCGCAGAATATCCAACCGATTTAATTCCGAGTTTTTGCCCTATATAAATTGCCCGGTTCAAGTGATATTCTTGAGAGATTAATGTTGCTTTTTTAATTTTGAAAATATGCTTTGCGCGATACATTGTCGAGTACGTATCGAAGCCAGCGTAGTCGATAAATATTTTAGTAGTGTCAACTCCGTGATTAAAGCAATAATTTTTCATTACTGTTAATTCATCATATTCTTCACGTCCGTTATCTCCAGAAAGTAAAATTTTGTTAATGCGTTTCGCTTTCCATAAAAAAATCCCAGCATCCAGACGGTCTTTTAAATATTTACTTGGCTGATTTCCTTTGATTCCAGCACCAAAAATAATTCCAACATCATTTTTAGGGAATCTTTTAAGTGAATAATGAATGTATTTCTTGGTCGAAGATTTTACGTAATAATTTACAGAAACAATTGCAACTAATCCAATAATGGCAAGATAAAGGAGGATTTTAAAATATTTTTTCAAAATTATTTTTTGTAAGATTAGATTTAATCTACGAATATAGCCAATTTTATTTTCAGACAAAATCAAACAAAAAAACCGAAACAGAAATGCTTCGGTTTTGTCTAATATTCTAAGAAGTCTAAAAATCTAAGAAAGTCTACAAAAGACCCGCTCTCTTCAATAAAGCTTCTGGTTTCGGTTCTTGCCCTCTAAAACGTTTGTACAAAGTCATTGGATGTTCAGTTCCTCCTTTTGAAAGCACATTGTCCTTGAATTTTGTCGCTACTTCATGATCGAAAATACCTTTTTCCTGAAAATATTCAAAAGCATCAGCATCTAGAACCTCAGCCCATTTGTAACTGTAATATCCAGAAGAATAACCGCCTTGGAAGATATGCGAAAAAGCCGTACTCATTGCATTTTCTTTTACGTCTGGATACAATTGTGTGTTGGCAAATTGTTCGATTTCGAAAGCTTTTAAATCCGTAATGTTTGTTGGATCTTGTCCGTGCCAAGCCATATCTAAAAGTCCAAAACTTAACTGGCGCAATGTTGCCAAACCTTCTTGAAAACTTGCACTTTCTTTAATTTTCTGTACATATTCAATCGGAATAATTTCTCCCGTTTCATAATGATTTGCAAACAAAGCCAAAGCTTCTGGCTCGTAACACCAGTTTTCCATAATCTGACTCGGTAATTCTACAAAATCCCAATAAACGGAAGTTCCAGATAAACTTGGATAAACTGTATTCGCCAGCATTCCGTGTAGACCATGTCCAAATTCATGGAATAAAGTCGTTACTTCATTAAAAGTCAATAATGATGGTTTTGTTTCCGTTGGTTTTGTAAAATTGCAGACATTTGAAATGTGTGGTCTTTCGTTTACACCGTCTTTTTTATATTGATGTTTGAATGAAGTCATCCAAGCGCCATTTCTTTTTCCTTTTCTTGGGAAGAAATCGGCGTAGAAAATAGCCACTAAATTGTTCTCAGAATCCGTTACTTCGTAAGTGGTAACTTCTTCATGATATTTATCGATATCAAAAACTTTAGTAAAAGTTAATCCGTATAATTTTTTCGCAACTGTAAATGCGCCATCTAAAACTTTTTCCAATTGAAAATAAGGTTTTAGTTTTTCGTCGTCTAAATTAAAAAGCTGTTGTTTTAATTTCTCAGAATAATAAGCGCCGTCCCATTTTTCTAATTGTTCAATTCCGTCTAGTTCTTTCGCGAAAGCAGTTAATTCAGCAAATTCTTTTTGAGCTGCCGGTTTTGCTTTTGCAAGCAAATCATTCAAGAAAGAGAAAACTTTATCTGGACTTTGTGCCATTCTTTCTTCTAAAACAAAATGTGCATGTGTTTTGTAGCCCAATAAATTTGCTCTTTCAAAACGAAGTTTAGCAATTTTCAACACATTTTCCTGATTGTCGAATTCGTTATTCTGAAACGATCTTGCTCCAAAAGCAATTGCCATTTTTTTTCTTAATTCGCGATTGTCAGCATAAGTTAAAAACGGAACATAACTTGGATGATCTAAAGTAAAAATCCAGCCTTCTTTTTCTTGGTTTTTCGCCAATAATCTTGCAGCTTCAATTGTTCCTTCCGGTAATCCTGATAAATCCTTTTCGTCAGTTAAATGCAATTCGAAGGCATTTGTTTCTGCTAAAATATTTTCTTCAAATTGTAATTTTAATTTAGATAATTCTTTGTCGATTTCACGTAGTTTATCTTTTTTGTCTTCTGGCAAATTGGCTCCATTTCTAGAAAAACTTTTGTATTTTTTGTCTAAAAGCGTTGTTTGCTCCAGATTCAGATTTAATGTATCTTTTTGATCGTAAACCGTTTTTATTTTCTCAAACAAAGCGGCATTTAATGTAATGTCATTTCCAAATTCTGAAAGTAAAGGCGAAACTTCCTGAGCGATTTTTTGCATTTCGTCATTGGTTTCAGCCGAATTTAAATTGAAGAAAATACTCGAAAGACGATCTAAAATATCTCCTGAAAAATCCATTGCTACAACCGTATTTTCAAAAGTTGGAGCTTCTGTATTGTTTACGATTGTATCGATTTCAGCTTTTGCCAAAGCAATTCCTTCCTTAAAAGCAGGAATATAATCTTCGATCTTGATTTGAGAAAAAGGTGCTGTATTATGTTTAGTTATAAATTTTGAAAGTAAGACACTCATTATGATATAAATTTTTTTATTAATTGAAGTCGAAATTATTGAATTCCAAAGATAGCAATTTATAAAAATTTAATCATCTAAACAAAATCGATTCTCAGCATAAAATCCTCTTAAATTGTGTTATAGATATGTTATTTATTACTGAGGGCAATTTTAAAAGCGTAAATTGAGAAAATAGAATTTAGCAATATAAAATGCTGATCATAATTATAAAATAAAAAAGATGAATTATAAAGTTGTAATAAAGAATATAGATACGATAAATGAATTAGAAGGATATTGGTCTGATGAAGATTTTGTTCAGTTATTAGGGAAATTCAATTATCCGGATGGAGCAACAGCAGAGAAAAGCAGTTTGCCGGAATTATTAGAAATGGCTATTTCTGATTACGAGCCTAACGAAGCAGCTCAGATCGTTTTAGGATATAAACTAGGAGATCAATTGAGTGAAGGTCAGATTGAACAAATATCGAACAATATGTTGATTGATAAAGTGTGTGAAGAATACCCAGAAATACACATGCAAGGGACTTTATTTCATGTCAATCAATTGCTTTTTAAAGCCTACAATGGGAAATTTCCAAATGCAAAAGCGTCAGTTGTTCATTTTTCGATGACGCCAACTGATATTGAACCGCAAAAGCTGACTGCCGAAAATGTCCTTAAATTATTGAACAACGGTTTGTCTGATAGAAACCTTATTAAGAGATTATTCGAAAATCAAATATCTCAAAATATCCCTTTTCCTGAAGCCGAAGGTATTATTTGGGAATTGACAACAGAAGATAACGTAAATTACAATTTGGTTACTTCGGAAAATTGGATCAATAAAGATGATATAGAGGAATCTGAATTTGAATCTGTTTTGGAGGAAGTTGAAGATGTAGCATAATTTAAGTTATTAGTCGCGGTTTTCAGTCACAGTTTATACTGAAAACTGTGACTGAAAACTGCAAACTATTTCAGACCTTCAGCCGCTTTATTAACAGCTGCTTTCAATTCTTCTTTATAAGAAATAATGGTATCAAGTACTTTTTTATCATGACTTCCGATGATTTGTGCTGCTAAGATTCCGGCATTTTTTGCTCCGTTCAAAGCAACTGTTGCAACCGGAACGCCGCCCGGCATTTGAAGAATCGATAATACCGAATCCCATCCATCAATAGAATTACTAGATTTTACAGGAACTCCAATTACAGGAAGCGGTGACATTGAAGCTACCATTCCAGGTAAATGTGCAGCGCCTCCAGCTCCGGCAATAATTACCGAAATTCCGCGTGTATGTGCATTTTTACTGAAATCGAATAATTTCTCCGGCGTTCTGTGTGCCGAAACGATATCAACCTCAACTTCGATATTGAATTGTTTTAGTATGTCGATGGCATCCTGCATGACTGGCATGTCTGAGATGCTTCCCATTATAATGGCTACTTTGCTCATTTGTGTTTTTGTTTTGTTATATTTTGTTTCAGGTTTCAGGTTTCAGGTTTCAAGTTTCAAGTTTCAAGTTTCGAAAACTGAAAACTGTGACTGCAACTGAAAACTATTGAGAAATCACTTTAATAGTATTCTTAACCTGCTCCGCGATTCGTCTGGCTTCCTGCATATTTTCGTTTACAATCGTAACGTGACCCATTTTTCTGAAAGGACGGGTTTGTTTTTTACCGTAAATATGAGGTGTAACGCCATCCCATCCTAAAATAGTTTCGATGTTTTCGTAAACTACATCTCCAGAAAAACCTTCGGCGCCCACTAAATTTACCATAACTCCGGCAACTTTACTTTCGGTATTTCCTAACGGAAGATCTAAAATAGCGCGCAAATGATTTTCGAATTGAGAAGTAAAACTGGCTTCAATAGAATAATGTCCAGAATTATGCGGGCGAGGAGCAACCTCATTTACCAAAATTTCATCTTCTTGGGTTTGGAACATTTCAACAGCCAAAAGTCCAACGTGATTGAATTTTTCAGAAACATTCAAAGCAATTGCTCTGGCTTTTTCGGCTACTTTTTCGTCGATTCTTGCAGGGCAGATTACGTATTCTACTTGATTGGCTTCTGGATGAAATTCCATTTCTACAACCGGATAGGTTTTTATTTCTCCAGATGGATTTCTTACCACTATTACAGCCAATTCATTTTTGAAGGGAACCATCGTTTCTGCAATGCATTCAACATGTGGCAAATCTTCCATATCAGAAATTTGGCGAATAACTTTTACGCCATTTCCGTCATAGCCAAATTCAGTGCATTTCCATACAAACGGAATTGTGATTTCATTATTTCCAACTGATTTTTGCAAATGCAGCGGACTTTCAAATCGTAAATATGCAGCGGTCGGAATATTGCTTTCCGTATAAAAATCTTTTTGAGTTCCTTTATTCTGAATTCCTTTTAAGGTTTTTGGAGATGGGTACACTTTTACGCCTTCATTTTCTAATTGCGTCAAAGCTTCAAGATTTACCAATTCGATTTCAAAAGTCAAAACATCGACTTGTTTTCCAAAATTGTAAACCGTTTCATAATCCATCAAATCGCCCTGAAAGAATTTATTGCAGGCAATTTTGCTCGGAGCTTTATCACTCGGATCTAAAACATAAGTTTGTATGTCAAATTTTCTGGTGTCAGACAAAAGCATTTTACCCAATTGTCCGCCGCCTAATATTCCTAATTTAAAATCAGAAGAAAAATAATTCATTTTGTGTTGTGTTTTTGCAAAGATACTTGATAAAATAGAAATGCCAATTTATTGTGTATTGAATTGCTTTTATTTCTGAATTTTCAATTATTTGAAACTATAAGTTAAATGTTAAATTATTGGTTATTAAATTTTGATTGATAGCCGCAAAATGTGTAGGTTTGATACTTGATTTTCAACTATTACAGAATTTGTAAGTACATGACCACAAACAATTGGGCCAACCATATTCAGAAATATCTTTTTCTTTTAAAAGATGATTTTTTCGAACTTCCTTATCTATCAAATTCGCCTCAGGTCATGCTAGACAGCTTGATTAAACTGCCTATTGCGAAACATAATCCGGTAAAGCAAATCATTATTACAGATAATGCTTTTTGGAGGGGAACGATGCGTTACAGAACTATTGAAGATGGTTTTTGGATTTTGGAAAGCAATTTGGAAGTTAATGAAAATATTCTTGCCAAAGCCACTTATACACAAGATCATAGCAAGGATTATTATATTTTGTCGTTTTCAGTTTTTGAGTATCGATTTCCTGTAAAAGATTCTGAGGATATAGTCCTGCTGAGTACATGTTGGACATTTTATAAACCCGATACTGAAGTTGCAACTTATTTTTATAAAGGAACAAAAGGTAAGTTTTTTAATATTGCCATGAATAAAGAGTGGGTAGAGAAAAATATTAAATCGGATAAATTTTGTAAAAAAAGCGTTTTAGAGAATTTTTTTAATTCACAAAAAGGATTTTATACTTGGCTGGACATCGCTCCAAAGGCGCATGTCTTGTCTAAAAAAATATCAAAGATTTTAGAGTCTGATGATCAAATCGAACTTACAACGCCAGAATTAAGGAAAAACTGCCTGAAATTAATTGCAGCTTTTTTTGATAATTCTTTTGAAGACAGCCGTATTGAAGATAACATCTCACTGACTAATTTAGATTATGCAAATGTCGCCAAAGCAGAGAAAATGATTCTCCATAATTTACATGTTTCTTTTTTAGGTATTGATAAAATAGCCGATGCAGTAAATACTTCTGCTACGAAATTAAAAAATAACTTTAAAACTGTTTTTGGATTTTCGATGCTGCAATATCATAAAGAAAAAAATATGCTTTTGGCCAAACAATTGATTCAAAATTCCGAAATCGAAATTCAAATTATTGCTGCAATTACTGGTTTTGAAAGTGCAAGCAAGTTTACTGCTGCATTTAAAAAGAGATTTGGAGCATTGCCTTCGGTTTTTAGAGAGAATTAAATTTGATACTAGTATATGCACGTAGGAAAATGGGTTAAATTCATAAAAGAGAATATCAATTTTTATAGAGACGGCTTTTTTGAATTGCCATATTTATCTAATTCTCCGCAAGTTATTGTTAAAAGTATTGTAAATTCTCCTTCAGTAAATCATGTTGAAGAAGAACAGGCAGTTTACAGAAATAATCCCTTTTCTAAAGGCGTGATGCGCTATCGCGAAATCGAAGAAGGCTTCTGGATTATTGTTACGAGTATTACTTTTAAGAAAAATGTAATGCTAAAAGCAGTTTATGATGAAGATTTTCCGAGCGATTATTATACCCTTACCTTTTCGGTTTTTGAAAGCGAAGTGAAACTGCAAAATACATTTGCAGATAAAACACCTTTTTCAAGTAAATATTGGGGTTTTAAAAAGCCAGGAACACCAGTTGGTGCTTACTTTTATAAAGAATCGATTTGCGAATTTTACTTGTTTGCTTTTAGCAAAGATTGGGCAGAACGCAACTTTTCTTTCGAAACGCTTCCAGCAGATAATCATATTAAGAAATTCCTAAATTCAGATAACGGATTTATTACGTATCAGAATATTGTGCCGAATGCTGCAGAATTATCAAAAGAAATCTTGACCAATTTAGAAAACAATAAGCATGATTTTTTTAGTAAATCAATTTTAAAGACGAATGCCTTTCAGTTGGTTTCTACTTTTTTTAAAAATGCGTTTCTAGCGCAGCGCGAAGGAAATTATCTGCCAATTGATACTCCAGATTATCGCAAAATTGCAAAAGCTGAGAAACTGCTTCTCGATACCATAACAGATTCTTTTTTAGGAATAGAATTTATTGCGCAAAAGGTTGATATGTCGCCAACAAAACTCAAATTAACTTTCAAATCTGTTCATGGTGTTTCGATGATGCAATACCATAAAGAAAAGAAATTGCTTTTGGCTATGCACATGATTCAAAATACAGATCTGCAGATAAAAAATATTGCCTTAGCGACCGGTTATAAAAGTTCTAGCAAGTTTACAGCAAATTTTAAAAAGCGTTTTGGAAAAATGCCTTCAGAAATACGGCTTTAATCGCTGTAAAATTCTTTCTTTTCTTGATTTTTTCAATCCTAAATCACATTTTTTTTGGTGACTTTATAAACACCGTATTTATACCTGTTTTTGTTTTTAAGTTGTTGTTTTTTAATGGTTTAGTTATGTGTTTTAACAAGTTTTGCACAGCCTTTTTTATATCGTGAATATTGTTGGTCGTTTCGGGCTATCGATGTGTCCGAATGGGCTATTCGAGGTTTGGATTTCGATATAATTTTGTTCGGTAATCTTAAACCAACCAATATGATAATAAAACTACTTTACTTCGCGAATGTATTTCGCAACTTTCAAAAAACTCCTTATTCGAATTTGCATATTAGATAGTGCAAAAAGATATTTCCAGCAGTTTTTAATTTTCCTTCCAGTTAAAAAAAATTGTCGAAAGACGATTAAATGTCCATTGTTACTGACAAATTGGACAGGATTTTTATTGCTGTTTATCAACAGCTAGGGATAAGGTAATACTAATTAATAACCAAACAATTAATGAAAAAAAAGACAAATTATTGGTCAAAGATTTCTATAGAAAATTTGCCAATAAAAAAATATATGATACTTGCGATGTTAGCGTTGCTATTTCCGTTAGTATCTTTTTCGCAAACAGTTTATACATTTACAAGTGCTGGAGCAACCGGACGTTTTGGTCCAACACAGTCTCAAGTTACTACTGCTTATACAGCAACGACACTTGCCGGAGCAGTTACTGTTAACACTCAGGGGTATCAAGAATGGGTTGTACCTGTTACTGGAAAGTACTCCATTCAAGCAGTTGGTGCTTCTGGAGGACAACAGAGCACTAATGAGTTTGGTACAGGAGCAGATATATACGGTGAGTTTTCATTGACGGCAGGCACAGTCTTGAAAATTGCTGTAGGACAATACGGATTAAATGGAACCGATTGGGAAGGGTCTGGAGGAGGAGGAGGTTCATTTGTAGTTCTCCTTACGGGGAATAGTCCTTTGTTAGTTGCTGCAGGTGGAGCAGGAAGTGACGGAGCTGGAAACTATAATGTGAGATTACACCCTGGGGGAACATCAATATTTGGTGACCCTTCAATTCAAGGAACTACTACAGCAAATGGAGCTATAGCAAGCAGTGCTGGCGGTGGATTTAATCTAAATGGCGAGGATGGGAATGTTAGCACTGGTGGGCAGTCTTTTTTAAATGGAGCTATTGGAGGTGATTGCAGGTATGGCCAGTTATTGTCACACGGTGGATTTGGCGGCGGTGGCGCAGGAGATTATTACACATGTGGTGGCGCAGGAGGTGGTTATCAAGGCGGTAATACTTTTGGTTCGTATGATGCATCGACAGGGCCACAAGCGGCGTATAGTTACAATTCTGGTTCTAATCAGATAAATAATTCAGGAATTGATGGAGCCACTGACACTGCTTTGAAAATGAATGGTCAAGTAATAATAACATCTCTTTACTCAGCATCCATATCTCAAACTGCAAATGTTTTATGTAGTGGTGATTTAACAGGAGCACTTTCTGTTGCTGTAGATGGAAGTACTGGGCCTTATACATATGCGTGGTCACCAAATGTTAGTACGACTGATACTGCTTCAAATCTTGGAGTTGGAACATACAATGTAACAATAACGGATGCAAATAGTATTCCTACAACAGCTTCGTTTACAATTATTGCTACTGATAATGTAAAACCAACTGCAATTGCAAAAAATATAACAGTTCAATTAGATGTTAATGGAAGTGTAACCGTAAACGCAACTCAACTAAATAATGGAAGTACAGACAATTGCGGAATTAGCAGTTATGCAATTGCTTCTGGATCTGTAGGAACAGTTTGCGATATGGTTAACGAAGGAAGCGATTTAACGCTTACAGCAGCATCATCTAGTGTTTTTACTAAGGTTGATTTTGCCAGTTATGGAACGCCATCAGGAAGCTGTGGTAATTACGCTTTGGGTTTTTGTAACTCTTTCTACAGTGTACCTAACGCTGAAAGTTTTTTGTTAGGACAATCTAGTGCTACTATTACCGCAGATAATCTTACTTTTCTAGATCCTTGTGGTGGAACTCCAAAAAGATTGGCTATTCAAGCTAGTTATGGACCGGTATCCGGATCTGAAACAAGTTCTATAACCTATTCTTGTACTGATTTAGGTACGCATAATGTTGTTTTATTTGTTACGGATAATAACGGAAATGTATCGACTGTAAATGCAACAATAACAGTTGAAGATATCGAAATTCCTGTAATTGCTTCAAACGGAGATCAAAATGTAAATGTTGATGCCAATTCTTGCGGAGCAACTGTAGTTGTTTCAGCATCTGCTACAGATAATTGTACAGTTGGAACGCCAACAGGAGCAAGAAACGATGCAAAATTGCTTACAGATGTTTATCCAGTTGGTACTACAACAATCACTTGGGATGTAACAGATGCTAATGGAAATGCAGCAGCTCCAGTAACTCAAATCATAACGGTAACAGATAATGAAATTCCAGTAATTGCTTCAAACGGAGATCAAAATGTAAATGTTGATGCCAATTCTTGCGGAGCAACTGTAGTTGTTTCAGCATCTGCTACAGATAATTGTACAGTTGGAACTCCAACAGGAGCAAGAAATGATGCAAAATTGCTTACAGATGTTTATCCAGTTGGTACTACAACAATCACTTGGGATGTAACAGATGCTAATGGAAATGCAGCAGCTCCAGTAACTCAAACCATAACGGTAACAGATAATGAAATTCCGGTAATTGCTTCAAACGGAGATCAAACAGTAAATACTGATTCAGGCAACTGCGGTGCAATGGTTTCAGTTTCTGCAACAGCGACTGATAATTGTACAGTTGCAACGCCAACAGGAGCAAGAAACGATGCAAAATTGCTTACAGATGTTTATCCAGTTGGTACTACAACAATCACTTGGGATGTAACAGATGCTAATGGAAATGCAGCAGTTCCAGTAACTCAAACCATAACGGTAACAGATAATGAAATTCCAGTAATTGCTTCAAACGGAGATCAAACAGTAAATACTGATGCAGGAAACTGTGGTGCAATGGTTTCAGTTTCTGCAACAGCGACTGATAATTGTACAGTTGCAACGCCCACAGGAGCAAGAAACGATGCAAAATTGCTTACAGATGTTTATCCAGTTGGTACTACAACAATCACTTGGGATGTAACAGATGCTAATGGAAATGCAGCAGTTCCAGTAACACAAACCATAACGGTAACAGATAATGAAATTCCAGTAATTGCTTCAAACGGAGATCAAAATGTAAATGTTGATGCCAATTCTTGCGGAGCAACTGTAGTTGTTTCAGCAACAGCAACAGATAATTGTACAGTTGGAACACCAAGCGGAGTAAGAAACGATGCAAAATTACTTACAGATGTTTATCCAGTTGGTACTACAACAATCACTTGGGATGTTACAGATGCTAATGGAAATGCAGCAGCTCAAGTAACGCAAACTATAACGGTAACAGATAATGAAGTTCCAGTAATTGTTTCAAACGGAGATCAAAGTGTAAATATTGATGCCAATTCTTGCGGAGCAACTGTAGTTGTTTCAGCATCTGCTACAGATAATTGTACAGTTGGAACTCCAGCAGGAGCAAGAAACGATGCAAAATTGCTTACAGATGTTTATCCAGTTGGTACTACAACAATCACTTGGGATGTTACAGATGCTAATGGAAATGCAGCAGCTCCAGTAACGCAAACCATAACGGTAATAGATAATGAAATTCCAGTAATTGCTTCAAACGGAGATCAAACTGTAAATTCTGATGCAGGTATCTGCGGTGCAGTGGTTTCAGTTTCTGCAACAGCTACAGATAATTGTACAGTTGGAAATCCAACAGGAGCAAGAAACGATGCAAAATTACTTACAGATGTTTATCCTCTAGGAACTACGACTATTACTTGGAATGTAACTGATGCTAACGGAAATGCAGCAGCTCCAGTAACGCAAACAGTAACTGTGACAGATAATGTGTTGCCAACCGTAATAGCAAAAGATTTTACAGCGCAGCTTGATACAACAGGAAATGCAACAATTTTGGTTTCAAATATTGATAATGGTTCAACAGACAATTGTGGAATTAATACAATTGAATTAGATAAAACTTCATTTACTTGTGCCAATGTTGGAGCCAATACAGTTACTTTAAAAGTGACAGATATTCATGGAAATGTTGCTTCAGCGCAAGCTACAGTAACTGTTGAAGATAAGATTGCGCCAGCAGTTTTAACAAAAGACATTATAGTGCAGCTTAATGCATCTGGAAATGTTTCAATTTTAGCTTCTGATGTAAATAACAATTCATCTGATAATTGTGCAATAACAACTTTAACTGTTTCTCCAAATACTTTCACTTGTGCAAACATTGGAAATAATACAGTGACTTTAACAGCTACAGATGCTAGTGGAAACACTTCATCTGCAACAGCAATAGTAAATGTTGAAAACAAAATTGCACCGACAGTTTTAGTAAAAAATGCTTCAGTGCAGCTTAATGCTTCAGGAAGCGTAACCATTACAGCTTCTGATGTTGACAATAGTTCTACAGCTTCTTGCGGTACTTTAACTTTATCGGTTTCTCCATCAACATTTACTTGTGCGAATGTTGGAGCTAATACAGTTACCCTAACGGCTACAGATGCAAACGGAAATACTTCTTCTCGTACATCAACAGTAACGGTTCAGGATAAAGTTTTACCAACTGTTTTAACTAAAAATCTAACAGTTCAGCTTGATGCAGCAGGAAATGTTTCCATCACTGCCGCTCAAATTAACAACGGAAGTTCAGATAATTGCGGAATTGCAACTGTAACAGTTATTCCAAGCACTTTTAGCTGTAACAATGTAGGAGCAAATCAGGTTACTCTTAGAGTTACAGATGTTAACGGAAATATAGCTACTGGAACTGCAACAGTAACAGTTCAAGATATTATTCTTCCGACAGTTAAAACAAACAACATTAGCGTTGAGCTGGATGATGCAGGAAATGCTTCTATCACAGCGAACCAAATTAACAATGGAAGTTCTGATAACTGTGGTATTGCAACGGTTACTCTTAGTAAGCTTTCTTTTAATTGTACAAATACTGGAGTTAATACAGTGGTTTTAACCGTTACAGATAAAAACGGTAATAAAGCAACTGCTAGCGCAACAGTAACGGTTAAAAATAGTTTCGGTGATAATGATAATGACGGAATTTTAGACAATTGTGATGTTGATGATGACAATGACGGAATTTTAGATACTTCTGATAACTGTCCAATTACTGCAAATCCTTATCAAGAAGATCGTAATAATAATGGTCTTGGAGATGCTTGTGATAAAGATCAAATGAATATTTCTGAAGCCTTTACTCCAAATGGAGATGGTATTAATGATACTTGGGTTATTTCTAATATCGAAAATTATCCTAGTTCTGTAGTCCGTGTTTTCAACCGTTGGGGAGCTGAGGTATTTACTGCCAGAAATTACCAAAATGATTGGGATGGACATTCAAAAGGAAGTAATAGTACTTTACCTGCAGCAAGTTCATATTTCTATCAAATTGATTTAGATGGAAATGGATCGATCGACAAACAAGGTTGGATATACATTAACAGGTAATTGTAAAAAATAAAATTTTAGAAATGAAAATAATTAAAAATATATTGGCTGGAGCATTACTACTTTTTAGTAGTATGCTTTTTGCCCAGCAAGAAACGATGCTTACAACATACCGATACCAAATGAATGTTGTAAATCCAGCTTATGCAGGTGTAGATGGCGAAACACTTTTGTCAACTACTTTCCGCAAGCAATGGACAGGAATTGAAAATGCTCCAGAAACGCAAGCTGTGTCTTTCGGAACATCTGTAGGAAGTAATTTAGGATTAGGTGTTTCTATGGTTTACGATAAAACTTTTATCGAAAAACAAACGCAAGTAGGAATTGATCTTTCATACAAACTACAAGTAGGAGCACTTACTAATTTGTATTTAGGTATAAAAGCTGGCGGAAATTTTTACAACGTAAATACTTCTGGTTTGCAGACTTATGTGCCACAGTCGGATCCTGCTTTGGCAAATATCAATCAATTTAATCCAAACGTAGGAGTTGGAGCTTTATTGAAAAATGATAAATATTTTGTATCCCTTTCTGTCCCAAGAATATTAAATACAGAACGTGCAAAAAACAAAGACGGTTACGCAGCGGTTGCAACAGACAGACCTCACGTTTATTTAAGCAGTGGTTACGATTTCGATTTTGAAACAACAACACCGTTAGTTTTAAAACCATCATTTATGATGAGATACGTGAATGGCGCGCCACTTTCTGTAGATCTGAATGTGATGCTTCAAATTGATGAATTTTTTGAAATTGGAGGAAGTTACAGAATCGACAATGCTTATGCAGGAATCGCAGGTTTAACAATCAGCAAGCATTTAACTTTTGGATATGCTTATGAAGCCAATACTGGTAAAGTATTAGCAAGCTCCAAAAACTCGAACGAATTTTTTCTTCGCTTCAAATTTTAATAACCCCCATTATAAGAATTTAAGTGAAGCTTAGTTTTATTTTTTGAGTAGTGAAAAGAGGACATCTGCCTACAGATGTCCTTTTTTGATTTTATAACTATTCTATTTTCTTCAAAACTTCTTTTGCAACTGCTTTGTACGCGGCTGAATGATGTGCATAATCTTTGTTTAAAATAACTTGCAGTTCTGGATGAATCCAATCGAAATGATTTCCTAAAATATATAAAGTTCTGATTGAATAGGCTTTTGTAGCCACTTTTACATCGTTTATCAGCCAGTCAAAAGAGGCTTCAATACAATCTTGAAGGTTTTTTTCAGATAGTAAAATACTGTTTTCGTCTTTTCTATAGTGTGATTTTACTAAAAGCTGTATCACTTTTGCAATGGGTCTTATGGCACTTTCATCTTTCAAAATTTTTAAATTAGAACAGAAAAAATCAAGATGAGGTTGGAACCAAGAAAGCTCTTCATAGGATATAAATTCTAAAATCCAACACGCTCTATGATGGTTTTTATTCGACGGAGAAAAAGAAATTAATACTAATTCATTAAATAGAGACGAATCGTCTAAAACATCTTCTGCTGCCTTTAGCCGGCTTTCTCTACAAGCATTAACGTAATCCAATTTTTTGTCCAATTCCGAAAGCATTTTTTTTGAATTTAATTTAATTACGAATCTAAAATAAGTAATTTAATGAAACGCTTCCGTAATAATTTATAGGAAGTCCAGGATAGTAATATCTAGGAGATACATTTCCAACCGCAACGGCATTGGGTAAAATTAAAGAAGCATATTTTTCATCTGTAACATTGTTAATGCCGAAAGCAAATTGAGAGTTTAGATTTGGCATAATTTCAAAACGATAACCTGTTTTAAGATTTAAGATTTTATAAGAATCTGAAAATGCTGTATTTGCATCGTTCATCGGAATTTTATCTACAAACTGAAAATCGGCAGAAAAATAAAGTCCTAAAGTTGTATTTAAAATCAAACCTGCATTGACTTTGTTTGCAGGAACACCAGTTAATTTATTTCCAGAATAATCATTTCCGCTATCAACAAATTCTTTAAATTCATATTTTCCTAGAGAAGTTGCGATGTAAGAGCTTAATGAAAGAATTCTATTAATGAACCAATTGTGTTTTAAAGTTATTTCAATTCCTTCATGAAAAGTTGTACCGGCATTTACACCTTCGTATTGATCGTCGCCAATTCTTTTCGCCACCAATAAATCTTTAATTTCCATTCTGTAAACTGCAGCTTCAGCATATACGTTTTTGTTGAAAAAATAGAATTTTCCGCCAAGTTCAAAATTATAACCGTTTTCAGGTTTTATATCTGGATTGATGGTTCCGTTGCTGGTTAAAGTTTCTTCTGTTGCAGGCAATGAAAATCCTCTGCTTGCCGAAAAGTAAATCGTCTGTTCTTGATTTGGTTTAAAAAGCAAAGAAAGCTGTGGCGAAAAAATACCGTCATAACTGTATTTTTCAGTAGTCGTAATTGAATTCGGAAGAAAATTGGTCAGTTCAAAAGAAGTCTCATTATAATTCAATCCGGCTTGAAACTCAAATTGTTTCGAAATAGAAGTTCTCAGCTGCGCAAAGACATTATAGAAATGTCTTTTTTGATCCGTTTCTGTAAGCTGATTTCCTTGAAGGCTTCCTTGGCCGTTGTTTTGTTTGTATAAATTCTCAAAAGTATTTCCGTTATAATTGTCTCTGAAATATTCAACTCCAGCAACAAATTGATTTGCCATTTTCCCGATTTTAAAATTTCCCGAAAATTGCGTTCTAGCTCCAGCTGCAAAAGTATATTGTCGCAGAATATCAAAAGGACGTGGTTCATTACTGTCTTTATAATTAATAAAAACCGAAGTTGAATTGCTTAAATTATCATTGATTTTAAAATCATAAGCTAATCCAGCTAAAGTCGATTTATATTCTTTATATCCTTTTGATGCTACCCATGTCGGCGCGCCAGCTTTCGGATTGTTATCATATACTTCTTTGCTGATCGAACTCGGAATAAAAGCATTTAAATACGTATAGTTCGAAAAATAAGTCAGTTTGCTTTTTTCTCTTCTAAATAATTCTCCTGCAAGCGTAATTCCTTCACGTTTATAAGCGCTGTTTTCTCGCCAGCCATCCGTTTCAAGTTTATGGTAACTTAAATTCAGGCTAGCGCTTTTTTCATTCAAACTGTAATTTAAAGTATTTTTTAATAATCCATACGAACCAAAAACCGTACTTATTCCTGCATTTTGTCCTTGTGTTTTTGAAAGTTGAGGTGAAATTAAAATCGCACCGCCCAAACCCGCGCCATAAACACTCGAAAGCGGTCCTTTGATAATTTCAATTTGGTTGAGGTTTTCCAAATCAATATCGTCAATAACCGTTTCACTGTTTCCAGAAGTCAATGGGATACTGCCGTAAAAAGCACGTATTTTATTGGTTCCATAAGGTGTTCTTGCTCCAATACCACGAATCGAAATTCGGGTTGTAGTCAAGTTAGAAGATTGCATAAAAACGCCGGGAATTGTATTAATTAAAGTAGTGATATCCGTCGCGTTATTTTGCTGTAAATCTTTTTTTGATAAAAGACCTATAGAAGCTGGGGCATTTTGCAAACTGTCGTTAATATGAAAGGAGCTGATAACAACTTCCTCTAATTTTTCTGGTTTGACAGGATCAATAGATTTGCCTTTTTGTTCTTGTGCTAAAATGTTTTGAGAAATAAAAAGCACAAAAAGAAAAAGGCAATATTTTTTTAGAGCCATAAATAAGTTGCGTTAAAAGTGCCATTTTTTAAACACATAGGAACATAGATTTAAATACTGAAAAAAGGCGTTTCACTATACATCAATTCACATAGCTATGTGTTTTTAGACAAGTGAAACGCCTTTTCAACACAAAGTCACTATGTTCCTATGTGTTTAAAAATATGCGTATAGTTGAAATTTGGAATTTAAAAAATTTGAATTTATTTAGCAGTAACCTTCCAAACTGTATTCCCGCTGTCGTCATTTACCAAAAGCGATCCGTCATTCATAACGGTAACCGCAACTGGACGTCCGTAAACTTCAGCTTTATTTTCATCAGAAATAAATCCGGTTAAAAAATCTTCTGGTTTTCCTGAAGGTTTTCCGTTTGCAAAAGGAACAAAAACTACTTTATAGCCAGATATGTTTGCGCGGTTCCATGATCCGTGCTGACCAACAAAAGCGCCATTTTTGTATTTTGCAGGAAAAGCACCTTTTGTGTAAAATGCTAATCCTAACGATGCCGTATGAGCACCAACTGAAACATCTGGAACAATTGCTTTTGCTGCCAAATCTTTGCGTTCACCTTTCATTCTCGGATCTAAGATGTTTCCATAATAAGAATAAGGCCATCCGTAAAATCCATCTTTTTTCACACTTGTAATATAATCAGGAACTAAATCGTCTCCTAATTCGTCACGCTCGTTTACCGCTGTCCAAAGCTCTTTGTTTACAGGATTCCAATCCATTCCAACCGGATTTCTAAGTCCAGATGCATAGATTTTTTCGCCAGTTCCGTCAGGATTAATTTCTAAAATTGCCGCTCGGCGAATTTCTTTGTCCATTCCGTTTTCACCAACATTACTTCCAGAACCAACAGAAACATAAATTTTAGTTCCATCAGCATTTGCAATTAAATTTCTAGTCCAATGATTGTTGTAGCCTCCAGCCGGAAGTTCAAGAATTTTTACACCTTTGGTTTCTAGTTTCAAAGGATTATTTTTATACGGATATTTATAAAGCCCATCTGTATTGGCAATGTAAAAAAAGTCTTTTAGAACCAGCATTCCAAAAGGTTTGTTTAAACCTTTTATGAATACTTCACGGGTTTCAAATTTTCCATCTTTGTCTTTATCACGCAAAACTGTAATCTGATTTTTACTCGTTCTTGTACCGCTTTCAACAACAAAAATATCGTTGTTTGGCGCAATATAAGTCCAGCGCGGGTTTTCAAATCCGTCAGCAAATTTTGTTACTGTAAAACCTTCTGGCGCTTTTGGCGTTTTTCCTTCCGGCCATCCAATTACTTTACTGTTATTGGTTTTCGATTCTGTTGCATAAGGCGGAGGTAAAGTAATATCTCCAACTGCAGTTTTTACAATAGTGCTGGGTTGTTTTGCTAAAGCTTCTTTTTCTTCTTTTTTTACTTGCCCGTTGCAGGCTGTCATTAAAGTCAGTAAGGATATAGAAAGTAACTGTATCGTTGTTCTCATTTTTTTTGGATTAAATATTTATCAAACAACAATTTAATGAAATTAAAAATATCATTAAGAAATGATTTGTAGAAATTAACTGATATTTAACATTAACAAAAAAATGGAAAACCTCGCTATATTTTGATACTTGCATTTGGTTGTAATTCTGTATCTTTGCCCATTATTTTAAATTTAAAAAATAATGATACAACTTCACGATAAACAATTTGTTCCGTTTATTTCGGCTAAAGAAATTGATTTTGCTTTAACTAAAATAGTGGCTCAGGTAGAAGATGATTTTGGAGATGATACGCCAATTTTCATTGGAGTTTTGAATGGCGCATTTATGGTTGTTGCCGATTTCTTGAAAAAATATAAAAGTCCTTGCGAAGTTTCATTTATAAAAATGGCTTCTTATGAAGGAACTGAAAGTACAAATACCGTTAAGGAATTAATTGGAATTAATCAGGATTTGTCTGGCAGAACCGTAATTATTATTGAAGATATTATCGATACAGGAAACACGATCGAAGAACTAAAACATATGCTTAAACAGCAAAACGTAAAGCATTTTAAAATTGCGACTTTGTTTTTTAAACCAGATGCATATAAAAAAGATATAAAAATAGATTATATCGGAATCAGAATTCCGAATAAATTTATTGTAGGTTACGGATTAGACTATGACGGTTTAGGAAGAAACCTTGAAGAAGTCTATAAATTAGCAGAATAGATTTAAGCATTTTAAGATTAAAAATTAAAAAATAACATAACTACATTAACAACACGATTAGAGAAATTTAAATATTTAAGATTGTCTAAATCTTGCATTTTTAAATCTTTCAATCATTAAATTACTTTTATGATTAACATTGTTTTATTTGGAAAGCCAGGAGCAGGAAAAGGAACTCAGGCAGAATTTTTAAAAGAAAAATACAAATTAACGCATCTTTCAACAGGAGATATTTTTCGTTTTAATTTAAAAAATGACACAGATTTAGGTAAAAAAGCAAGAGTTTTTATGGACAATGGAGAATTGGTTCCTTGCGAAGTTACAACTGCAATGTTAATAGATGAAGTAAATAAACACCCTGACACTGAAGGTTTCTTGTTCGACGGATATCCAAGAACTTTAGATCAAGCAGTAGCCTTAGATAAATTTTTGCCAACAATTGGTTCAAGTGTTACGGCAACAATCGCCTTAGAAGCTGATGATGAAATTTTGGTAGCGCGTTTGCTTGAAAGAGGGAAAACAAGCGGGAGAGTAGATGATCAAGACGAAGAAAAAATTCGTGTAAGATATCAGGAATATAATGAGAAAACAGCTCCACTTATTGGGTATTATAAAGAACAAGGTAAGTTTCATGCCGTAAACGGAATTGGAACTATAGAAGAAATTACAGAGCGATTAACGTCAGTTATAGATAATTTGTAGAAGCATTTCCGGCTGTACGAAAAATCCAGATAACTCTGGGCTTTTCTCTTTAATGTGGGCTAAAAAACAATAATCAGGAATACAATAAAAACGAACCAAACAAATAACGAATCTACTAAACATTGGAAATACTAATAATATTTTTTCTAATACTATTAAACGGAGTTTTCTCGATGTCAGAGATTGCATTGATTTCGGCTAGAAAAAACAGACTGGAAACAGCAGCAAAAAAAGGAAATAAGAGCGCCAAGATTGCACTTGATTTGGCTAATTCTCCAAACAAGTTTTTATCTACCGTACAAATCGGAATTACGCTAATCGGAATTTTAACTGGTATTTATAGTGGAGACAAAATCACAATGGATGTTGAGATTTTTGTCAGCGGATTTGCAGTTTTAAAACCTTATGCACATTCAGTTGCAGTTGGAATTGTGGTGGTAGTTTTAACGTTTTTCTCTTTAGTTTTAGGAGAGTTATTGCCAAAACGAATCGGATTGAATTATCCAGAATCAATAGCAAAAATGGTGGCTCTGCCAATGAAAATTGTTTCAATAGTAACAGCGCCGTTTATTTGGTTATTAACATCTTCAACAGATTTCTTGTTGAATGTGCTGCAGATTAAACCTTCTGCAGACGGAAAAGTTACCGAAGAAGAAATTAAAGCCATTATAAAAGAAGGAACCGAAGGCGGAGAAGTTCAAGAAATCGAACAAGATATCGTAGAACGCGTTTTTCATATTGGCGACAGAAAAGTTAATTCGTTAATGACGCACAGAAAATCCGTAGATATGTTGCCTTTTAATGCGGATAAATCTAAAATAAAAGAATTGGTTTTGCAGGATCTGCATACTGTATATCCAGTTTATAGAGACAATTACGATGATATTGTCGGAATTGTAACTTTGAAAAATATATTTGCCAACATCGAAAGTGATCATTTTGATTTGGCAGCAATAATGACAGATCCTCCTTATTTAATGGAACAGACTACAGCTTATAAAGCTCTAGAAAATTTCAAAAAAACAGGAGTTCATTATGCCTTAGTTTCTGATGAATACGGTGTTTTTCAAGGAATTATAACTTTAAACGACATTCTGGAAGCTTTAGTTGGAGATGCATCTGATTTTTATAAAGATGAATTTCAACTGATCGAAAGGGAAGATGGTTCATGGCTGGTTGACGGGCATTATTCATTGCACGATTTTCTAACGTATTTTGAGTTGGATGAATTGACAAATGACTATGAAGTAAATACAGTAAGCGGTATGATTATGACCGAGCTTTCTCATATTCCAAAAGAAGGAGAGAAATTAGTTTGGCAAAAATTTGTGCTAGAAGTCATCGATATGGATGGCGTAAAGATTGATAAAGTACTTGTAAAAGCGCTTAAAGAGTAAAGAGAATTTGTTTCAAGTTTTATTTTGTTTCAGGTTTCAAGTTAAGTGCGATGCGCCAACTTGAAACCTGAAACTTTAAACTTTAAACTATACATAAACAAAAAGAAAATGACAGAAGGAAATTTTGTAGATTACGTTAAGATATATGTTTCTTCCGGAAAAGGAGGAAAAGGATCTACGCATTTACATAGAGAGAAATTTATTGAAAAAGGAGGCCCGGACGGTGGTGATGGTGGTCGCGGTGGACACGTATATTTAGTTGGAAATAAAGGTTTATGGACATTATTTCATTTAAAATTCGCTCGTCATATTAAAGCTGGTCATGGTGGAGACGGTGGAGGAGATAGAAGTACTGGTGCAGACGGAGAAGATAAGTTTATTGAAGTGCCACTAGGAACAGTTGTAAAAGACAAAGAAACAGGCGAAACGTTATTTGAAATTACCGAAGACGGTGAAAAACAAATTCTTTCAAGAGGAGGAAAAGGTGGTTTAGGAAACTGGCATTTTAGAAGTTCAACTAACCAAACGCCTCGTTACGCACAGCCAGGTTTGCCAGGCGTAGAGATGGATGTGATTTTAGAACTTAAAGTTTTGGCTGATGTTGGTTTGGTAGGCTTTCCTAATGCTGGAAAATCAACGTTACTTTCTGTATTGACTTCTGCAAAACCAAAAATTGCTGATTATCCTTTTACGACTTTAAAACCAAACCTTGGAATTGTAGCATATCGAGATTATCAATCTTTTGTAATAGCAGATATTCCTGGAATTATTGAAGGTGCTGCTGAAGGTAAAGGATTGGGCCATTATTTCTTGCGTCATATTGAACGTAACTCAACTTTGTTATTTTTAGTTCCGGTTGATACGCCTGATATTAAAGCAGAATATGATATTTTGGTAAATGAATTAACCAAATACAATCCGGAAATGCTAGACAAAGAGCGTCTTCTTGTAATTTCAAAATGCGATATGCTGGATGACGAACTTAAAGCAGAATTGAAAGTAGAATTAGATGTAGCTTTCAAAGATATTCCGTATATGTTTATTTCATCTGTTGCCCAACAGGGTTTGACGGATTTGAAAGATAAGCTTTGGAAAATGCTGAACGATTAATTTATAGTATTAAAAAATCCAGCAAATTAAAATCTGCTGGATTAGTACTAATTAAAATATTTTATAGAAGAGACTTATTATGAGTCTCTTTTTTTATAACTGAAAGTTTTTAGAAATTCCGATTTTTACAGTTTTTCCGAAATCAAAACCAAAACGCTCTTGTTTTGGATAATCTGTACCTTCAAGATTATCATAGTTAATTCCTCCAATAGAAAAATTTAAACCAAAACCTCTTTTCATATTAATAAATAGTGCTGGAGTAAGATTTGCATAAATTCCATTTATATTATTTGATGAAGCACTTTGTGAGCCAACACCTAAATCTGTATAGAATGAAAATAAGTCTGACAACGGAGCTGTGTAACGCATAAAACCTCCGATTTTATATTTTTGAGTATTGCCAGAAATTTTGATATCGTTTTGTATCATATCATAATCACTGCTAATAATAGAAGCTTCAGCTCCAATTGTCCATCTTTCGGCAAATTGATAACCAACTTTTGGAGAAAATTCAAAATTGGTTGTTTTAGAGTCATCAATTTTTTCTGAAGAAAACCCAATGTTTCCACCAACTAGTAATGAGTTTTTTTGTGCATGCGATATTGTTGCAACAAATAGCGCAACTCCTAATAATAATTTTTTCATCTTGTTTAATAAATTAATTTTGGCAAATTTACACATCAATATTTTGTAAGAAATAATTTATGATGTTAATTTTTTTATGAAAGTAAATTTTTACAATTATATTAAAATATTAAATTTTTTAATTGTGATTATTTTAAATTTTAAGTACTTATTAAAAATAAATTCGAAGAAATTAAAAGATCATTCTTTATAATTAAATTATGAATTTCATAAAATAGATAGTTATGTCATTTGTTATATTTTGTTTTTCCCATTATATGAATGATATAATAGGAAAAGTGAGTTATATTCGCATTACTTAAACAAAATAACATGAAAAAAATAGTTTTATTCTTAACCATGTGCCTTATGGCTTTTCCTGCAAAAGCCGATGAAGGAATGTGGTTTTTGATGTTTATCGAAAGATTGAACCATAGAGATATGGAAAAATTGGGCTTGCAATTAACAGCCGAAGAAATTTACAGTATTAACCACCACAGTTTAAAAGATGCTATTGTACAATTTAACGGAGGCTGTACTGCAGAAATTGTTTCTAAAGACGGGTTAGTTTTAACGAATCACCATTGTGGCTACAATGCGATTGCTGAACTTTCTACAGCAGAACAAAACTATTTGAAAGATGGTTTTTGGGCAAAAGAAAGAAGTGCTGAAATGAAACCAAAATCATTGTACGTTCGTTTCTTTGTTCGTATGGATGATGTTTCAAAAAGGATTTTATCGAAAGTAAATGATACAATGACCGAAACAGAAAGAAATAAAATCATTCAGCAAGAAATTTCTTTAATTGAAAAAGAAAACAATGAAGGTGGAAAATATACCGTTTCTGTTCGTCCTTTCTTTCAAGGAAATGAATATTACTATTTCGTTTATCAAGATTATACAGACGTTCGTTTAGTTGGAACTCCACCAGAAAGTGTTGGTAAATTTGGAGGTGATACAGACAACTGGGAGTGGCCTCGCCAAACAGGAGATTTCTCTATGTTTAGAGTTTATGCTGATAAAGCTGGAAATCCTGCCGCGTATTCTAAAGACAATGTGCCTTTACAGCCAAAACATTATTTGCCCGTAAGTATCAAAGGTGTAAAAGAAAATGATTTTGCGATGATTTTAGGATATCCTGGAAGAACAAACCGCTGGATGCCAGCTGGAGGAATAGAGCAAAATATAAAATTTGCTTATCCTGCTTGGGTTGAAGGTGCAAAAACCGGAATGGATGTCATGAAAAAGTATATGGATAAAGATGCAACAGTTCGCTTGCAATATGCGTCTAAATATGCTTCGACAGCAAATTACTGGAAAAACCGTCAAGGTATGATCGATGCTTTAACAAAAGCAGGAACTGTTGACGTTAAAACGTTGCAAGAAGATAAGTTTTATGAGTGGGCAACTAAGCCAGCTAATAAGGAAAAGTACGAAAATGTAATTCCGACTATCAACGATTATTACAGAGAAACAAACTTAAAAGCGCGTCACGATAATTATTTATCACAGCTTTTACGTACGTCAAGTTATGCAGGCGGACCTGCAAATTTAGGAAATGCATTGATTGCTTACTATAAAGAAAATGATGCTAAAAAAGCTGAAATGCTGCCAAAAATCAACGCAATGGTTGAAAGCATTTATGGTGAATTTTACGCTCCATTAGAAAAAGATGTTTTAACAGCGCAATTAAATTTATACGCTTCTAAGGCTGCTGAATACGGACTTGCTCCAGAAGTTGCAAAAATGAAAACTGCAAATAATGGTGATTTTACTGCAGATGTAGCAAAAGCCACAGAAATCAGTTATTTTACAACTAAGGAAAAAGTACTGGCATTTTTAGCTGATCCAAAACCATTGGCAATTGTACACGATCCTTTGTATATTATTTCTAATGATTTATTGACGAAATACCGTTCTAAAACAGATGATCAAGCAAAAGCGGATGATGGTTTTGCAACTGCCTACCGCGAATTAGTTGAAGGTTTGAGAGAATCAAAATTAAATACAATTCAATATCCTGATGCAAACTCTACATTAAGATTGACTTACGGAAAAGTTCGTGCTTTGCCGGCAGATCCAAGAAACGATGCTGTTATCAACAATTATACAACCATGGAAAGTATGGTGAAAAAGTATAAAGCAGGAGATCAGGAATTTGATTTGCCAAAACGTTTATTAGAATTAAACAAAGCAAAAGATTACGGACAATATGCTGATAAAGCAGGATATATGCCAATAAATTTCTTGACTGATAACGATATTACAGGAGGAAATTCTGGTTCGCCAGTTCTTAATGGAAAAGGAGAATTAATCGGAATTGCTTTTGATGGAAACATCGAAGCGATGGCTGGAGATGTAATCTTTGATCCAAAATTACAAAGAACTATAAACGTTGATATTCGTTACGTACTTTGGATTATTGACAAATACGCTGGTGCAAAAAACATTATTGACGAATTGACGATTGTGAAATAATCTGATTTTTATTATAAAATAAAACCCGATAAGTCTCAGAGAAACTTATCGGGTTTTTTGTTGTTTTTATTTTGGAAAATGTGTGAGGCTGAGATTTTGAATTTGGAATTTTCATATTATAATTTTGAGAAGTGTTGTTAATCAACTTTCACTCGAATTCCTTTTGTATGACTTGCAAATTCTGGCGCGTACATACTTTCAATTGTTGTAATTCCGTTTGAGAATTCGCCACTGTTGTTTACTTGAATATCATATTCTAAAACATACGTTCCTTTGTTGATTTGATCAAAGAAGAAATGCGTTGCAGCATCTTTTGTACTCATATAATATCCTAATCGATCTTTGTATTGATATTCTGAAAGTACATTTACAGGTTCAAAACAAGAAGCTCTCATATCTTTTAAATGAACATATTCGGTGTCTTCTTTAGATGTTATAATCAATCGTACTGTAACTAAATTGCCGATTTTTAAAGGATTTTTAGATGTTATTTTTTCTAATTCATCACCTTTAACAGAACTCTTTTTTAAATATAATTCTTTTGAAACTGATAATATCGCTTCAGAATTGTTTTTAATTTTATCCAAATCTTCAAAATACTGCCAATAAATACCACCAAAGCCTGGAACTTTAGATTTGTTTTCAATTTTTATAGTGGCCATTTCTTTTTTTACTTCATCAGATTTCCAGTTTAGTTTGATGTAACCGGTTTCTGCTTCTTTTTCATTTTCTGATAATTTCTTGGTCGTGATTTTTTCATCTCCAAGTTTAATGACTGTGTTGTCTTTTACAGAAAGCCAATCACTTCCTTGCATTAATAAAGCATAAATTGCTTCTGTAGTTGCTTTTGTAGTTGGCCAGTTTTTCGTCTGTTTGTTTTTTAATAACCAGACTTTCATAGCATCTACCGATTTGGTGTCGTGAGTTACTTCGGCGAAAGCCTCAATCAATAAAGCCTGAGTTTCTATCGGCGCTTGGTACCAATACCAGCCAGCTTTATTGGCTATCCAATACATTCCCCAATCTTCATTGTTGGAAGAAGTTTCTTTTAGGCTTTCTATAATTTTTTTAGCACTTTCTTTTTCTCCAAAACGATTTAAAGTTAAAGAAGCTAATCCTTTTTCATAAAGTGAATACGACAACCAATCTTTTTTAATGGCCTCTATATACAATTTTGTCGCTTTTTTTAAAGTGTCAGATAATTTGTAATCGTCTAAATAAAAACTTCTAGTATAGAGATAATGCAAATCAGAATTTGGATTGATCCAAATTAATTTGTCGTTTGTTTTTAAATTTTTGGTTCTGATTTTATACGATTCTAAAAATTTGGTGTCTAAAAACGAAATGCCACTTTTGGCAATTGCTTCAATTTTATCTTCATTATCGCCACTTTTATTCAATTTAGATAAATGGCCTAAACCTGCCAGGATATGTCTTGTAATGTATTCGTTTTCATAGCCACCTTCAAACCAAGAAAATCCTCCAGACGAATGTTGTTTTTGTTTTAATTTTTCAAAAGTTGCTTCTTGAGAAGTTTTCATTTTCTCCAAATCAAATAAAAGGGCTAGATTTTTTTTCTTTTCATCTTCGCTTCGAGCGTCATTTAGCCAAGGTGTTTCGGCTAGAATAATCGATTTTAATTCGTCGTTTTCTTCTAATTTCACATTCAGTTTTCCGTTTTTTCTCCAGTTTTCAAAAACAGTTGCAATTTTAGTATTGCTTGCAATGATTTCTGAAGCCAAAGAATTGGCATAAAAACGAGCAAAAGTCTGTTCAGCACATTCGTGTTCATATTCCATTAAATACGGTAGAGCCTGAATCGCGATCCACGACGGATTTGAGGTATATTCTAATGTAAATTGATGATTTCTTAAAGTCGTTGAATTGTTGTTTTTTAAGTTCTCAAACGTATATTCTTTTTTAGAATTTTCGCGAACCCAAATCGGCATACTTTCTGTCACCAGCATATTGTTAGTCAAAACCGGAAGTATGTTTTCTTCACCATCAGAAAAATTCTCTGCTTTGGCTAAAATCTTATACTGAACACCTTGTAAACCTTCCGGAATTGAAACTGTCCAAGTTGCGGTTGTATTTCCAAAAGCGCTAACATTAAAATTGCGAATGTTTTTTACGTTCATCATTTTAGCATCAATTGGCTGCATTGTTGTCGCATTAAAAAACTGCAGGATTGCGATTCCGCTTTTAGCTTTATCTGTGACATTCGAAATTTTAGCAGAAATAACAATGGTGTCTTTTTCTCTAAAGAATCGAGGGAAATTTGGTAAAATCATTAATTCTTTTTGCGTGATTACACTTTTTTCTAAATAGCCAGAAACAGCATCTTTGTTATGTGCCAATAAACGAAGTTTCCAAGCGGTTAAAGCTTCAGGAGAAGTAAAATTGAAACTCACTTTTCCGTTCGAATCAGTTTTTAAATTGGGCAAAAAGAAAGCGGTTTCAGATAAATTTTTTCTGGCTTTTACTTGTGTTAAAGCTTCGAGCGCTTTTTTAGTTGTAATGATTATTACGCCGTTTGCGGCTTTGGTTCCGTAAAGGGATGTTGCTTCATTTCCTTTTAAAACATTTATAGAAACAACATCTGATGAATTCAAATTTTTAACATCCTCTGCGCTGGAAATTTTTCCATCTATAACATATAAAGGATTCGAAGCATCATTAATAGATACATCGCTGCGAATAACTAATTTAGCCGACGGAATTTGCATAACTGCTACGCCAGCTACTTTTCCTGATAACACGCTGTCAGTTTCATAGACGTTATTGTCTTCCTCAACTTGTACACCATTTCTAACAGCTTTCATTTTTGTTATTGATCCGGTTAAGTTCTTTTTTTTGGAAATTCCATAACCAACAATAACAACTTCTTCTAATTGGTTAGTGTTTTCGGCTAAAACTAAATCAATTGATTTATTATTTGCTACAATACTAGATTGGTCTTTAAAACCAATATAAGAAAAAACGATTTCTTCATTAGCCGTCGCTTCAATTTCATAATAACCATCAAAATCAGTTTGAGTTCTTCGTTGAGTTCCTTTAATGAGAACAGAAACACCGGGTAGAGGCAGTCCTGAACTATCAGTAACAATTCCCGAAATTAGTTTAGCATCTAATGGTTTTTTAATTTTTTTGCTTAGTTGTCTCTGGTATTCTCTTTGCAGATAAAGTGTATTATTGCTATTGTTAAAATCGAAACCAAACCAAATTAATTTTGTGCTTTCATTTTTTAATTCGATTCGTTTTGATGGTATGTTTAAGTTAGGAATTGAAACATACATTTTCTCAAATCCTAAAAGAGATTTCGTATTGCCACCAGTAGTGTATTGAACAAAATTTAAACTATTCCATTCTTTAATGGTAAATTGATCTAATGAACTGTCATACATTGATGCCAAAACCTCTGCTTCTTTTTTTGTTGCAATTCCATTTAATTTAAAAGACCAGTTTTCAGTACTTCCGGGTTGTATTTTGTTTCTAAATGTTTCTACATTAAATTTTAATTCTGGATTTACAGTTTTTAAAAATACATAAGTGCTGTAATTGAATCTTTCATTTTCAAATATGCTTTCAAAACTTATATTTACGGCGCCATGAAATTCTTTGTTTAATGGAATTTTAATCAAAGTTTCGTTGTTTTGAAGATGGTATGTTTCCTCATGAAAAGCAACACTATCATAGTTTCCGGTTGCTGTAATGTAAAGCTCAGGAATAACAGATGAAAGTTTTAACAATACAAAGCCATCTTTTTTTGCATCAGAATTCATTTGCTGTACCGAGAATAAGCGGCTGGCGTCTAATTTGTCTTTGCTTTGTGTAAGTTTAAAATTTGAAATAGTTTCAATTTTATTTTCAAAACGGTCTTTTGCTGTAAAAACTATTTTATAATTTCCAGATTTGTAATTAGAAATGAAATCTAACGGAATAACTTTGTCTTTTTGAGTGTCAATATTTTGCGAAAAAACTAAAGTTTCATCTGTTTTTGGAGTTTGGTTGATTTCGTACGGAAATAATTTTCCAAAATCTTCACTAGAAATATTTTCAATATCTGGCTGAGGAAAAACTCTTTGTTTAAATTTCCTTGAGAATGGGCTTATTAAATAAATTTTAATTTCACCTTTAACAGCTAAAAATTCATCGTTTAAGTTTGTGCTTGTAAGTTTGATTTCATTTTTATTTTTCGTTTCAATTTCATTAGGAATTGCAGTTTGTAAAACCAAATCATGATATCCAACTTTTACAATCGTTGTTGCTTCGTGCGTTTCGCCGTTTATATCTGTTACAGCAACTTTTATACTATAATTAAAAATTGGTAATTCTTCTTTTTTACTATTTTTCGGTGGCAAAGCAACAAATTCAATATTAAATTTTCCAGAAGCATCAGTTTTAGTTTCTCCCGTTGCTAAATTTTCGTTTTGTTGCTGCGAATAATAATCTCTAAAATAACTTGTATAGCGACTGACAGTGTAAGTTACTTTTGCATCAGAAATAGTACTTCCCGCAAAAGCTTTTGCATTTCCTTTTACTTTGATCGATTGATTAATTTGAAAGCTTTCTTTTTTAGGTTCGAAGGTCACTTCAAATTTTGGGCGTTTATATTCTTCAACGCTAAATTCTGTTTCAGAATTTTCAAAATGAACTTTTTCCCAAAATGGGTGTTCGCTTTCTTTTTTGTCGTATACAATATCATTCTCATAAGTTGTTGGTTCTCCGGCTGTAATTTTAAAAGAACCTGTAAGACCTGTTTTCGGAATAATAAATTCACCAGAAAAAGATCCAAACTCGTTTGTTGTTACGTCAAAATCTTTAAAATCGTTGCTGTCAGGATCTTCAACGACAATGTTAAATGTTGTGAAAGGAACTACTGAAGTTTTATCTCCTGATTTTTGAACAGCAATTCCTTTGTAATACACAGTTTGCCCTGGACGGTAAATGGCGCGATCTAAGTAAAATTCAACTTTACCTTGTAAAGCTTCTTTCTCATTTTCGGTGTATACGCTATTGTAATACAAATAATTTTTTTGAATAGAAATAGTGTCATTTGCTGTGTATAAATTTAAAACTCCATAATTTGAATTCTGGTTTGTTTTATTAAAAACTGCAATGCCGTTTTTATTTGTTTTTAAGGTGAAATCGCTTGATTTTAAAGTCACATTTTCTAATGGTTTTCCTGTTTTTCGGTCTAAAACCTGATAGCTTTCGGAGTTATAGTTTTGAGAAGCCAAAACTGTAAGGTTTGAAATTGTAATGGTTTCAAAAGCAAAAGCTTTTTTGTCTTTTGAATCTGATTCGCTTTCAAAATATATTAAATATGTACCTGTCTTTAATTGCGGAAGAAGTACTTCTGTAGAATATTCGAGATAATCTTTTTTATTTTTGAGTGAATAAGATTTGACCACAACGGGCTGTGTTTTATGAATAATAAAATCTCGAATACTATCCTTTGTAATGTAAAATTGTTTTAATTGAACAGCTTGAACCTGATTAATTTTAAAGAATGAGATTTTTAAATTCTCAACATTTTTGTATTGGATAAATGCTCGAGTATTCTCATCACTATAATTGTATTTTTGAAGCTGGGCACTTAAAGTTTTGTAACCTATATTTTCTTTTTTTTCAAGTGCCAATTTATAGGCATTTGATCTATTATTTACACTTAGTATACTATCTAATATAGAAACTGCCCTAATGTTATAATCTGGGTGCGTTTCTTTTGATGCCTTTTCTGAAAAATAAGAAGCTTTTTCTAATTGAATTTTTTGAATTAGAAATACATCCTTTGTGTTTTTTTGAAGATAAATTAGTGCCTCAAAATAATCCTCATCAGAATCTATTAAATACTGTTTGCAAAACTGAATTCGTTCCCATAAATTTTCCGTGTTTGGATTGTTAGTTTCTTGCTTTTGGTATAGCTCTAAAGCCAATTTCAAATTTTCATTTGTTACGAAATCGAAATTGATTTTTAAAAAATCACTCGATTTTCCTAACAAATCTTTTTTATAAAATGCAAAGTCACTTTTTTCGAATCCCCATCGATGCATTTTCTTTGTGTAAAGTTCAATGTTTTCGGATATTACATAATCTAATACATGGAGCGTTTTGAATTTTTCTACAGTTGAATAGTCGAAAATAGGTTCATATTTTATTAAAGATGTTTCCTTTAAAATAGATTCGTTATCCAAAGATTTTTTTTGAGCCAGATTGATTTGATCCGTAAAAATATTTGTGGTCCAAGTTAAAAAATCCTCACTCAAGGAATCGGTATTGGTTCTTCTTCTAATGCTATAATCATTTCGTGTATAATAATCATTCAAACACCTCGCATAAACCAAATTTAAAATGGCCTTTGATGGAATAGAAACGCGGTTTATATCTGTCTTTAAATTATTTAAAATTTTGGTTTTTGCATTTTCATCAACCACCTGTAAATATTTAGACTGATAAAAAAAGCATTTTATCATTTGTACTTCATCTTTTTCAGCAATTGATTTTTTATAGATTTTTTCAACTATTTCATTCGCTGATTTTATTTTGCCTTCGTTTTCTAAGTCAATTATTTTATTCCATTTTTTATCTGTTTGTTGTGCAAATAAGGTTGTAGAAATCAATAAGAAAGCAAATAATATATTTTTCATACTTCTGTTTTAGTATATAGAGAGCGATTTTTAAAGAAAGGTTGGGGCCAACTTTAAAATAATTTCGTACAAATTACTAATTTATCTCTAAAAGCAAATTATCGATGCGATATTTCGTTATTTTTGAGATATGAAAAAACTACTACTCTTTTTTTTATTTGTGCCCATATGTATTTGGTCGCAATCTAATTTTGAAAAAGCAGAAAAGTTATTTCATGCCAAAAAGTATGACGAAGCACAATTGCTGTTCGAAGGAATTTTAAAAACGAAACCTTCTGACATAAAAACAATTGAGTATTTAGGCGATATCGAAGCGTATAAAAAATCATGGGTTGACGCTGGAAAATATTTCAAGAAACTAACAGAGTTAAAACCAAACGAAGCGAATTATTTTTTTAAGTATGGCGGCGCCTTAGCCATGCGTGCGATGGAAGTAAATAAATTTAAAGCTTTAGGAATGGTCGATGATATGAAATCGGCGTTTGAAAAAGCAATTGCTCTAAATCCAAAACATATTCAGGCAAGATGGGCATTAATAGAATTGTATTTGCAATTGCCTGGGATTGTTGGCGGAAGCGAGTCGAAAGCACTAGCGTATTCGAATGAATTAGCACAATTTTCGCCCGTTGATGGTTATATGTCGAGAGGAAGAATTGATGAATATTTTAAAAGATATGCATCAGCAGAAAAAAATTATATCAAAGCAAATGAAATTGGTAAATCAAAAATTACATTTCAAAAATTATATAATTTATATTTGAACAAATTAAAAGACCCAAAAAAAGCACAAGAATTGAAACGAAAATTTGACGCTTAAAGGTCGATTCAAAGATAAATTTCAATTGAAAGATTGGAATTTAGAACTTAAAAATTAGAATTTTAATGAAAACACATTTCATCGCCATCGGCGGAAGTGCCATGCACAATTTAGCATTAGCATTGCATAATAAAGGGTATCAGGTTACAGGTAGTGATGATGCTATTTTTGAACCATCAAAATCAAGATTAGAGAAAAAGGGAATTTTGCCAGCTGAATTAGGTTGGTTTCCGGAAAAAATAACATCAGATATTGAAGCTGTAATTTTAGGAATGCACGCAAAAGCAGATAATCCTGAACTGCTGAAAGCACAAGAATTAGGTTTGAAAATCTATTCTTATCCAGAATTTTTATACGAGCAATCTAAAAATAAAACTCGCGTTGTAATTGGAGGTTCTCACGGAAAAACGACTATTACTTCGATGATTTTGCACGTAATGCATTATCATAATATTGAAGTTGATTATATGGTTGGAGCGCAGTTAGAAGGTTTTGATACCATGGTGCATCTTACTGAAGAAAATGATTTTATGGTTCTGGAAGGTGATGAATATTTGTCTTCGCCGATTGACAGACGTCCTAAATTTCACTTATATCAGCCTAATATTGCTTTAATTTCCGGAATCGCCTGGGATCATATCAATGTTTTTCCAACATATGAAAATTATGTAGAGCAGTTCGAAATTTTTATTAGTAAAATCACAAACGGAGGAATTTTAGTTTACAACGAAAATGATCCAGAAGTAAAACGCGTTGCAGAAGCTGCGACAAACCCAATTCGCAAACTAGCTTATTCTACACCAAAATATACTGTTAGCGATGGCGTAACTTTATTAGAAACTCCAGAAGGCGATATGCCAATTGAAGTTTTTGGCGCGCACAACTTAAATAATTTGGCGGGAGCAAAATGGATTTGCCAAAACATGGGCGTTGACGAAGCTGATTTTTACGAAGCAATCGCCAGTTTTAAAGGAGCTTCTAAAAGATTAGAAAAAATTGCCGAAGGAAAAGGTAAAGTAGCGTATAAAGATTTTGCGCATTCGCCAAGTAAAGTAGCTGCAACAACTAAAGCAGTAAAAGAGCAATATCCAAACAGAACTTTAGTAGCTTGTTTAGAACTGCATACGTATAGCAGTTTAAATGCTGAATTTTTGAAAGAATACGAAGGCGCACTTGAATATGCAGATGTTGCCGTTGTTTTCTATTCTCCAGATGCTGTAAAAATTAAGCAGTTAGAAGAAGTTACCTATGAGCAGATTGCGTCTTCATTTAATCGTGAAGATTTAATTATTTACACCAATCCGGCTGAATTCAAAGAATATTTATTCAATTTAAATCTTGAAAATTCTGCACTTTTATTAATGAGTTCAGGAAATTACGGAGGCTTGAATTTTGATGAAGTAAAAGAATTGATTAATTAAAATAATTCGCCATTTGAAAATTAGATAATATGCCAATCGTAGACTCGATTGGCATTTTTGTTTTACTTTTTATGAATGATTTTTCTTATTTTTCAATATATTCGCCATTTAAGATATTACAAGATGAACCAAAATATAAAAGTTGTAAAAACAACAAGCGAGAATCCTGATTTTATTTCTTTGATCGAAACATTCGATACTTTTTTGTGGGAACGTTATCCAGAATTAAAAAAGGATTATTGGGGAAATAATTTAATCGAATTTAACCCGAATGTAATTGTTGTTTATTTAGATAAAAAACCAGTTGGCTGTGGCTGTTTTAAAAAATATAATAAAAATACCGCAGAGTTAAAAAGAATGTTTGTTTCGCCAGAAGCTCGAGGTTTGGGTTTGGCACAATTAATAATTTTAGAATTAGAAAAAGAGGCAAGAAACAATGGTTTTGAAATTTTTATTTTAGAAACTTTATACAAACAGGTCGAAGCAATTAGTCTTTACCAAAAAGTAGGATTTAAGATTGTTGACAATTATGAGCCATATGTTGGCTTAGCTAATAGTGTTTGCATGAGTAAAACCATTAATTAAATTAATATGGAAGCAACTCATTTTCCTATTACTAATTGGTCAGAAGATGATAGGCCACGTGAAAAATTAATGCTTAAAGGTAAAAGTGTTTTAAGCGATGCCGAATTAATTGCGATTTTAATTGGTTCAGGAAGCCGTAACGAGTCGGCTGTAGATTTAAGCAAAAGAATTTTGGCAAGTGCAGATAATCTTAACGTTTTAGGCAAGATGTCTATTTCGCAATTAATGAATTTTAAAGGAATAGGAGAGGCAAAGGCCATCACAATTATTGCGGCGCTAGAACTTGGCCGACGCCGAAGAGCCGAAGATGCAGTCGAACTTATAAAAATTACTTCAAGCAAATTGGTATTCGAAATTATGCAGCCTATAATAGGAGAACTGCCACATGAAGAATTTTGGGTGCTTTTTCTTAATAATTCAAACAAAGTAATTTCGAAATCACAATTGAGCAAAGGTGGTATTGCGGGCACGATTGTCGATGTTCGGCTGGTTTTTAAATTGGCCTTAGAAAATGGAGCTACGGGCTTGATTTTGTGTCACAATCATCCTTCGGGAAATTTACAGCCAAGCGATGCCGACAAACAAATTACAAAAAGATTGAGGCAGGCAGGAGATAGTCTAGATGTTAAAGTTTTAGACCATTTGATTATTACTGAAACAAAATATTATAGTTTTGTAGATGAAGGAATTTTTTAGATTATGAACACCAATATTACCGACGTTTTTTTCGATTTAGATCATACCCTTTGGGATTTTGATAAAAATTCTGAAATGGCTTTTGATCGCATTTTTAAGAGTAAATATCCCGAAATTAAAACTCAGGATTTTATCGAAAAATATGCTCCAATTAATCAGGCTTGCTGGAAGTTATATCAGAATGATGAAATAACGCATGTAGAACTGCGTTACAATAGATTAAAGTTTTCTTTTGATGCTTTAAATCTCGAAATTTCAGATGAAACCATTAACGAAATTGCAAATGATTATATTGAGTTTTTAACAGATAATAATTATCTTTTTGAAGGAGCAATTGAAGTTCTTGAATATTTAAAACCAAAGTATAGATTGCATATTATAACGAATGGTTTTGCAACTGTTCAGGAAAAAAAAATAAAGAATGCATTGCTTGCCGGGTATTTTAATACGATTACAAATTCAGAATTAGCAGGTGTAAAAAAACCAAATAGTATTATCTTTGATTATGCTGTCAATTTGGCTCAAGCCTCAAAAGAAAACAGTATTATGATTGGCGATTGTCTTGATGCAGATGTTAATGGGGCATTAAATGCAGGTTTAGATGCTATTTTTTTTAATGAAAAAAGAGTTGATGTTCCTCAAAATATTAAACAAATAAACAATTTATTAGAACTTAAAAAATATTTATAATGATGAGAATTAAATTTTTATTGGTTGCACTTGTTATTTCCGCTATTGGATTTGCACAATCTGTTAATGATTACAAAGCAGTTATTGTGCCTTTGAAGTACGATTTTCTTAAAACTGAAAATCAATATAGAATGGCTACTACTAGCAAAGCAAATTTAATAAAGGCAGGTTTTCAGGCTTTTTATGCAAATGAAGAACTTTCTCCTGAATTTGCAGATCGTTGTCAGCTTTTATACATGGATGTGAAAAAAGACAACGGATTCTTAATTACAAAACTTTTCGTGGAGTTTAAAGATTGTTACGGAAAAGTAATCTACACTTCAGAAATAGGTAAAAGTAAGGAGAAAGATTATGAAGCAGCATATAGAGAAAGTCTTAATTTAGCTTTTATGTCTATAAATGATTTACATTATAAATATAGCGGCAAAACTATAAGTGCAAATACCAGAGCAGTGGTAACAGCGGCACCAGTTACGGTTGCAGCAACTGTTACACCAGCAACTTCTGTGGCAGCTCCTGTGGCAGATGTTTCGGATCCAAATTTACTTTACGCACAGCCAACAGAAAACGGATATCAATTGATTGATAAAACGCCAAAAGTGGTTATGAAATTATTGAAAACATCTCGTCCAGATTCATTCATTGCAATAAAAGACGGTATTCAAGGCTCATTAAATGCAAAAGACAATCAATGGTTTTTTGAATATTATCAAAATGATAAATTGATTTCTGAAAAAGTTTCAGTTAAATTTTAAATATAAAATTTGGTTCTAGTAACCATATTTATCTTTCCAGCGGTTCTTTAAAAATTCGCGGTTACTGTTCTCTCGAGAATTGTTTCCCGGATTGTAAAGAACCGTTTGTTTTATAGCATCTGGTAAAAATTCCTGCTCGGCAAAATTATTGGCATAATCATGAGCATATTTATAATCGTCGCCATACCCCAATTCTTTCATAAGTTTGGTTGGAGCATTTCGTAAGTGAATAGGAACGGGCAAATCACCTGTTTGTTTTACTAATTGCTGTGCAGTTCCAATTGCCATATAAGAGGCGTTGCTTTTAGGTGATGTTGCTAAATAAATGGCGCATTGGCTTAAAATAATGCGGCTTTCAGGATATCCAATAGTTGCTACTGCCTGAAAAGTATTGTTTGCCATAATAAAAGCAGTAGGATTTGCATTTCCAATATCTTCGCTTGATAATATAAGCATTCGTCTGGCAATGAATTTTACATCTTCTCCGCCTTCAATCATTCTGGCCAGCCAATAAACAGCTCCATTAGGATCGCTCCCGCGAATCGATTTAATAAAAGCCGAAACAATATCGTAATGCTGTTCACCGCTTTTGTCATACAAAACTGTATTTTGCTGTACCAATTCGAAAACACGATCGTTAGTGATCAAAACTTCATCATTTGCGGAAGCGTTTACAACTAATTCAAAAATGTTTAATAATTTTCGGCCATCTCCGCCAGAAAGTCTTAATAAAGCTTCGGTTTCTTTTAAAGTAATCTTTTTTGAAGCCATTTCCTTGTCTATTTTCATGGCGCGATGCAATAAAGCTTCTAAATCAGCTTTTGTAAATGCGTTTAATATATAAACCTGACAGCGAGACAATAATGCGGGAATCACTTCAAAACTCGGGTTTTCTGTAGTGGCACCAATAAGAGTTATCCAGCCTTTTTCAACCGCGGCCAAAAGCGAATCTTGTTGCGATTTACTGAACCGGTGAATCTCATCAATAAATAAAATTGGATTTTTAGCTGTAAATAAACCACCGCTTTGTTTTGCTTTTTCGATAACATCGCGAATATCTTTAACTCCAGAATTTATGGCGCTCAATATATAAAACGGACGTTTTGATTCCTGCGCAATAATTTGTGCTAAAGTAGTTTTACCAGTTCCAGGAGGCCCCCAAAATATTAAAGACGGAATAATTCCTTTCGAAATTTGTTGCGTCAAAGAACCATTAGGTCCAACTAAATGACTTTGACTGATGTAATCTTCTAATTTCTGTGGGCGAATACGCTCTGCTAAAGGTGCTTCCATTTTGTAAAATTACTATTTTCAATTTTAATTTTAGAATTTTCAACTGCTATTAACGTCTTAAATTCGTTAGCTGACAAATTATCAGGTAATTTTATTTGGATAGTTTTTTGATGTTAACAATAACAGATTTCTAAAAATATGAATGATAATCACTTTAAATTTTCGAATGCTGTAATTGGGCTACCATTATTTTTTGTCCTTTTTTTATGGATTGTATATTGGTTTCAAATTCGCTTTGATTTTGATTTTTATCAAAACGGAATTTATCCTCGAGATTTTTCAGGTCTGCAAGGGGTTTTGTTTAGCCCTTTTATTCATGAAAATCTTGGGCATTTGTATAATAATTCAATTCCGCTTTTGGTTTTATTGGCAGCTTTGCAATTTTTTTATCCAAAACAAACAATTCCAGTTATTGCGTATGGGATTTTATTTTCAGGTTTAATAACTTGGGTTATTGGCAGAGAAAATTATCATATTGGTGCCAGCGGTTTAATTTATGTTTTAGTAAGTTTTATTTTTTTCAAAGGAATTCAAACGAGATATTATCGCTTAGTTGCGCTTTCTCTTTCAGTAATCTTATTATATGGGGGAATGATTTGGTATGTTTTTCCAGATGTTGATGCGACAATTTCTTGGGAAGGGCATTTGGCTGGTTTTATTACAGGTTTTGTTTTATCACTATTTTACAAAACACCAGAATATGCAAAACCTATTGTTTATGATTGGCAAAAACCTGATTTTAATCCGGAGGATGATGCTTTTATGAAACACTTTGATGAAAACGGAAATTTTGTCAACACTGAAATTCCTGAAGAAGAATCAGAATCTATATCTACTTATTTTAATTCTGATGTTTCTGTTTTTTATACCGTAACGAAATCAGAATCAGATGATAAAATCTAAATGCTGAGAATTTTTGCTCTAAAAAGCGTATTTTTGTTAGAGACATTCTAATTTCATTTATTTATTATGAAAAAGATCAGCTTTGTTGTTTTACTTTTATTCGTTTTATTCACCTCAAAAGTGCTTGCTCAATGTGATATAAAAAATAAAGTTATGGCTGATGGTACCATGATGTATTATTTTGACCCCGCGGTTTTTTATACAACAAAGTCAAAATCGTTAAAAATTAATATTGTAACAGATAAAGAGCATTATTTTATCTCCTTGCAGCCTACGCCTTTTCCTCCTAGAAAAGAAGGCAAAAAAATTAAAGATGATTTGCTTTTACATTTAGCAGATCATAATGTATATAAATTAACACACTACGATACTCAATACAGGCAAAACGACTCAATTATGCAGGTTTTGTATTTGATAGATGCTAAAGATCTTGAGTCTTTTTCTAAGTTTGAAGCTCTTGTTGCTGAAATTAGAATGGAGGGAACTGAATTTGTTCGCGATTATAATTTTAAATTGCATAAAGATGCAATTGTAAAACAGTTAGCCTGTTTTTTGAATAAGGAGGAGGAGTGAAAGCTACTCATCATTTGAGGTTTCATTTTTGTGCAATATCTTTTCATTTAGGTTTTTAAAAAGATTATTGAATGTAATGGTCAACGATGCTGCATTTACAATTTGATTGCCGCTATTTCTTGGGAGATATTCATTTGCATAAGTTAGTTCAATCTGAATATCATCTGTAAACAGGTAACCTGCTCCAATATTAAATCTGTTTCGGTCAAAAAAACTCTCTCCAGTAACCTTAGCTCCAGTTTTGATGTATAATTCATCTGATGTTACGGCATAAACAACACCTTCTCTAAGAACTTTGCTGTTAATAGGTTTTAAATATTTTATTTGTTGGCGATATCTAAGTACATTTTCCCAGCTTTCATCCTGATTTCTCATATGTCTGAGTTCAATTCTCATTCTAGTGCTTAAGGTATAGCCAGTTTTATGAAAATAATAAATTCCTTGTGTAGCAAATCTCCATTCAGGTGATTTAAATTGCCCAATTTCTGGCACATCTTTATTGTAATTGTAAGCTAAAAAGGCAGAAAGTTTCCAACGAGGAGATAAATAATAATGTCCCCAGCCTCTTATTGAGCGCTGCGTATTTTCTTCAAAAATATTAGGTGAAGATTCTGTACTGCTATATACTGCTCCAAGATTTAATTCAGCAGACCATTTTTCATTGATAGTCCTGTTAAATTGAAATTCATTCCAAAATTGATTGTAAGTCGTAGTTTGAGCATAACCAATACTTGTAATCAAAATAACTACAAGTATTGAAATGTTTTTTTTGAGTAATATGTTAGGAGCATTTTTTGAAGACATTAATTTGATATTTAGTTGTCATCTTAACTCTCTCAATATTATTTAGTTTCTTTGACGTACAGCTTCATATAAAAATGCACCACAGGCAACAGAAACGTTTAGTGACCCAATGGATCCAAACATTGGCAGTTTTGCTTTTTCATCAACAATTTTAAGCACAGATGGATTGATTCCTCTGTCTTCAGATCCCATAATAATGGCTACAGGTTCATTCAATGCTATATCATAAATATTTTGATCTGTTTTTTCAGTTGCAGCAACAGTTTTAATTCCTGATCCTTGAAGATAAAAAATGGCATCTTTAATGTGCTCAACTTTACAGATTGGAACATTAAATACCGCTCCAGCAGAAGTTTTTACAGTATCTCCATTAACAGGGGCAGAACCTGCTTTTTGAACTATAATTCCGTTTACTCCAGTGCATTCTGCAGTTCTGATAATGGCTCCAAAATTTCTTGCATCAGAAATCTGATCTAATATTAAAAATAAAGGTTTCGATCCAGATTCTATAGTAGATTCGACTAAATGTTCTAATTCAATAAAACCAATCGGTGATATTGTTGCAACTGCACCTTGGTGATTATTTGGTGTTAATCGATTAAGTTTTTCTACAGGAACATACGAGAAATTGATGTTAGCGCGTTTCATCACTTTCATTAAATCTTTCATTAATTCTCCAGAAATTTCCTTTTGTATAAATACTTTGTCAACTTCTTTTCCTGCTTGAATTGCTTCTATAATGGCTCTAATTCCAAATATTTGATGTTCTTTTTCCATAGGACAAATATAGGTATAATGTTTATATAAAAAAAAGCCACTCTGAATGAACAGAGTGGCTTTGGTATTAATTTTGGTCTAAAATTATAATTTATCCCAGAAAATTTTATTTGCAAGTTTATCACCACCTATAGCAGTAGAAGCAGCAGTCCAATTTGCATTGTTAACTGTTTGCTCGTTGATAGGGTATGTTAATCTTTTTGGAACTACTCCCTCAGCAGCGGCACTAGCAGTAGCAGGTGCAACTAAAACAGGGTAATCTAACCTTCTGTAAGTAGTCCAAGATTCAAATCCTCTATTGAATAAACCGATCCATGCTTGACGTCCGATTTTTTCTTTGAAAGTCCCAGGAGCCGTAGCATAAGCTACACCTGGTGTAAGAAGATAAGCATCAACACCAGCAACACCCCAATTTTCAAATGAAGCTCTAATTGCATTATTATAGTAAGTTTCTACAGTTCCGCCAACAGATAATCCTCTAGCAGCTGCTTCAGCTAAGTAGAAGTTTACCTCAGTAGCTTCAAATAATAGAGCTGGGAAATCAGCTGCTGCAATTTTAGCACTAATGTGTGAGAAGTTAGCATATGCATTTGCTGTTCCGTACACACCACCTTTGTAAACACCGTTGTATAATGTGAAATATGCGTCTCTACGTGGATCAGCCAATGTATTCATAGCATCAATAATGTTACTAGTAGGAACAAAATCATTACGTCCAGATGCAACTAAGTTTGCATAAAGTGTACTGTAATTTGGAGCAGCAGTAGTATACTTAAATGAAGCATTATTAGCATTTGTAGTAATAACTCCAGCAGTATAAGCGCTTTCAATAGTAGATTTTGCCAATGCAGGATTAGCGTCTACCAAATTAATTCCTATTTTAACCTTCAAAGAGTTAGCAAAAAGTTTCCATTTTGCCATATTACCTGAGTAAATAACATCACCAGCAGAAAAAGATGATGTAGAAGCATCAATTGATGCGATTGTTGCATCAAGCTTAGTAATTAACGACGAATATACAGTTGCAGCATCATCATATTTTGGTAAAACAATACCAGTTGTTACAGCTTCACTATATGGAATATTTCCAAAAGTATCTACTAATACTTGAAAAGTATACAATTGCAGAATGTCAGCAATAGCTGTTTTGTTTTTTTGTATTCTATCAAAATCAGCTTGAGATTGAGAAGAAGGTTTAACTTCTTTTGCAATAGCATCCTTTGTAGACTGAAGGTTACCAATTACACTAGCATATAGAACTCTCCAATGAACATCTGATACTTTTCTAGTAATGAAAAAATATCTTGATTCATCAGTATATTGAGTTGCTGCCCATGTTTGAGATAAATATCTGAATGGCCCACTGTTAACACTTGGTGTAGTCATTTGATCAGCTAATGCTTTTTCAGCATTAGTTAATAAAGTCTGACTAGGAACGTCATAAGGCTTGTCTTTGTTGTCATTAAAATCAGCCTCATCATTTACGCAACCTGTCATGAATAGGGACAGAATTGCTACTGAAAATATTATCTTTTTCATCTTAGAATTTTAATTTTACATTGAATGAATACATTTTTACAGATGGCATTACACCTGATTGATAACCTTGAACGTTACCTGCAGATGTTCCAGCTTCAGGATCTGCATATGGAAGGTTTTTGTGAAGAATCCATACGTTGTTTCCAAGTAAACTAAAAGTAAGGTCTTTAATATTCTTGTTTAAGAATTTTGATGGTAAAGTATATGAGAATCCTACCTCTCTTAATTTAATATAAGAAGCATCATAAACAAATGCTTTTGCAGGATTAGCAGAAATACCATAACCTAGACCTGCATATTCACTTGAATTCTCAGCATCAACTCTTGTTGTATTTGCTACATATCCACCGTTACCGTCTGACATTACTCCAGGATTGATATATCCACCTCCATTAGCTAAAGAATTTCTAACAGGATTTCCTAAGTCATTAGTTCCTGCAGTTTCTGGATAAAGACCTGTGTCTTGTCCGTAAGCTTGGTCAAGAGAGAAAACATCACCACCTTTTTTCCAGTCAAGCAAGAAATTAAACGATACGTTTTTGTAAGTAAATCTGTTTGAAAGACCACCAACCCAGTCAGCTTGAACGTTACCAATAACTTTATCAGCTGTTGTTAAATAGTTACCGTCATCTCCAACGATTCTATTTCCATTGGCATCGTAATCGTAATCAGTTCCTCTAAATGTTCCGTAAGGCTGACCAGCTGTTGCGTTTAATGATACACCACTTTGGAAAGCTGCCAATTGAAGATTATCTCTTCCTTGGTTTAATGAAATTACATCATTTTTGTTTTTAGACCAGTTAACCCCAACTTGCCATTGGAAGTTTTCAGTTTTAACAGGAGATCCTGTTAAAGCAACCTCGATACCTTTGTTTTGAATTTCTCCAGCATTAATTTGTGCGAAGCTATATCCAGTAGAAGGAGATTGTGGAACGCTAAAAATTTGATCTACAGTGTTCGTTTTGTATACAGAAACGTCAAAACTTAATCTGTTTTTAAACATTGCAGCCTCTAAACCAAACTCAACACTTTTTTGTCTTTCTGGTTTTAGATTGCTGAAATCAACAGCTACTGAGCTGTTTGAAAACATTGGGTTTCCGCTAAGGATACCATTATTTACTCTTGCTCCCAGTGTACCTGCAGCTGGGTCATTACCAACTTCAGCGTAGTTAGCTCTTAATTTTCCTAATGACAACCAATCAGCTTTAATTAATTCAGAAAAGATAAAACTTGTTCCGATTGAGTAGTAGTCGTAAGCATTGTTATTTGTTGGCAATGCAGTTGATTGATCACGTCTGTAAGATCCCTCTAAATATACAAGTTTGTTGTAATCCAAAGAAGCTTGTGCGTACACACCTGATTTTTCGTAGTGAATTTCACTTTCAATTGGAGCTACAAAACTTTTTGAATTAGCAATTGTGTAGAATCCAGGAATAACTAAACCACCTGTTGTAGATGCTTCATATTCGTCAGCATCAGATTTGATTAATGTAGCACCACCTAATACTTTAGCGCTAATTGCATCACCTAATTTGAAGTCATAAGTAGCAATGAAGTCGTAAGTTTGTTGCAAGAAAGCTCTTGTATATAAATCATATCCTGAACCTTCTGTAATTTGGCTAACACCAAATTCTTCTGGGTGACTTCCAACAGCCATTCTAGTTTCTTGTCTGTCGTTTGAGTTATCAATTGTAACACGTCCTAAAAGGTTGAAGTTTTTAGTTACATCATAGCTAATGTTAGCACCAGCAAGAATTCTTCTTCTTCCGTCATTTTCGTAATTTTGATAACGGTCAAAGTAAGGGTTGTTCCAGTAAGCAGGACTAATATCTCCACCTAATGGGTTGTTCATGTTCCAAGTAACGTTGTTATGATCTCTTTGGTATTCTCTCTCTAACTCTTTTACATCAACGTTAGTTTGCCACCATTGTCTGAAACCTCCAATAAAGTTGTTTCCGTATCCAACACTATTTCTACCTATAACGTTTTGATCACTAAATGTGAAAAAAGCACCAACTGTTAGGTTGTCTAAGACTGCTCTTGAGAAATTACCACTGATGATATTTCTTTTTAATGAACTGTTTGGTAAAACACCTTTTTCATCGTTGTTAGTGTAGCTGAAGCTAAATGTGTTTTTGTCATCACCACCAGTAATGTTGATGTTGTTTACAGTATTTAATGCTTTTTCAAAAAATTCAGATGGATCATTTACTGCAGCTGACCAAGGTGTAGCTTTTCCAAAGTTAGGATTACCTGGAGCAAATGCGTTCCATTGGTAAGCAGGTTGACCGTCAAATTTATTACCATAAGATATATCATATCCTGTGTTAACTAATCTGTCTTGAACGCCGTCACCATTTACATCTGTATAGACGAAGTCATCTTGTCCGCCATAACCACCACCACCATATTGTTTTTGGTATCTTGCAAATGTTGATCTGTCAATAGTACCAACAGAAACTGTACTGCTGAAAGAAACTCCTAAAGCTTGGTTTTTCTTTCCTTTTTTAGTTGTAATCATGATCGCTCCATTCGCAGCTTGACTACCGTATAATGCTGTTGCAGCAGCACCTTTCAAAACGTTGATAGATTCGATATTGTTTGGATCGATGTCTGAAGCAGAGTTTCCAAAGTCAAATCCATCTCTTGCATTAGCTGCATCTGCCTTGTTAAGGTTAGCATTCGCCATTGGTACACCATCAACAACCATTAAAGCTTGGTTGTTTCCTGTCATACTCTTAGTTCCTCTAAGTACAATGTTAGTAGAACCGCCAAAGTTAGAGTTTGATTTTACTTCTAAACCGGCAACTTTACCAGCTAAGTTGTTTAAGAAGTTGTTGGTTGGTTGAGAGTTAACTACTGCGCCATCTAATTTTTGAGAAGAGTAGTTAAGTGATTTTTTCTCTCTTTTAATACCTAAAGCTGTTGTTACCACAACTGCTTCAAGTTCGTTTGCATCTGCATTTAATTTAACATTAAGTACAGAAGAACTTGCAGCTATTTCTTGAGATTTCATCCCAATGTAGCTAAAAACCAAGACTTGGCTCGGCGATGCTTTGATAGAAAATTTACCATCAAAATCAGTTTGCGTTCCAGATTTTGTTCCTTTAATTAATACACTCACACCTGGTAATGGCATTCCTGTATTATCGGAAACAGTCCCTGAAACAGATCTTTCTTGCGCAAAAGTTAGTTGCGCCACTAGTACTAATAAAAGCACTAAGAATCCATTGAACTTTAGTTTCATTTTTAAATATTTTGAATTAGTATCGCAAAACTCTTAATAATTTGTTAACTATCCTAATATTAATTTAAACTTTTTTCAGTTACCGCTAAAATTTAACATTATAACATAAGTTTATGATAGTGTTATATAATTGTAATTCTTGTGTAGTAGCACCTCCATTTGTCAGAGTAATCTTTAATAATCCGTTTGGTGTTTGTATCACAGATCCAATTCCGACTCCTATTAAATTTTTTATTTTATTTGGATTTATAGATGATGTTAAGTCTTGATATAGACCAAAATCGGCTATTGTGTTTATGTAAATATTTTGCGAAAATTTATATCTGTATTCTGTAAGAATTAAAGTGTTGAAATTAGATTGAAGGCTGTTCTCTAAAAAGCCTCTTATGGAGTTAATTCCGCCAAATCGAAATAATTCATTAAAAATGTAATTTTTACTGTTAAGATAAAAATTTTGTGAATTTATGTTAATGTAATTTTTCTCGTTAAGTTCAAAATTATAGGATACATTTAGGTTCGCGTAAAATTGTTGACTAGGTTTTGCTGTTGAAGAATCGTTATTGGTGTTTCTTTTTCCGTATCCGATAATCCAGTTTAACCACGCTTTTTTGGGAATAAGACTATTAGCATAATCTATCTTTTTGAATTCGTAAGTTGAAGTAATATATGAATTTTTAAAATCGCTGATTGTTGTATTATTTGTGTTTTGGATATCGCTTGATTCTGTTGATTGATATCCTAAATATATTTTTGAATTGTAATTGATATAATAGCCTAAGTCGATTGCTGTTTTGGTATTTTGAAATGTACTGTCTTGCTTAAAAATATTTAGTTGTGCTTTTAGTCCTAAAGAAGATTTGAATATATATGGAATTTCTAGTTTAGTATTGAAAGTTTTTTGTTGATTGCCGTCACTTTTCCAATATAGTGCAAATTGCTCTCCTGCACGAAGTATGTTTAATAGTGTTATATCTAAATATCCATTTAGGTTTAATTTTTCCTTTTCGTCGTTTGAAAATCCAACATATCCATCAAAAGTATTGGCTTTTCTTTTTTCAATATAAGCGTAAATTTTTGTTGAATCCTTGGTGAATAATATTTCGGGATATTTTGTTTGATTGATGAATTCAAAACTGTTTATATCATCGTAAAGTTGCTTTACAATTTCTTGATTAAATGTCTTGTTTAAATATTTTTTATTAAGTTGTTTTAAGTGCCCCTTTGGAAAAAAGTCGTTGCTCTTGGAATTTGTGTAATTTAGAATAATGGAATTTATACTGCGTTTTTTTTCGGATTTAAAATTTAAGTCGGCATAAATTATTAAATTCTTTTTTCGAATGTTTTCTAATTTAATTTTGCTGAGGGCAAATCCCAGTTTTTCGGCATCAATTATTTTTTGATTTAGATATGTTTCTAGTTCGCTGTAGGGAATAATTATGGTGTCGTTTTTTGATTCTTCAGATTTAAAGAAAGAATTATTTATACCTATATATATATGTATGTTTTTTATTTTTTCTTTTAGTGTGATAATAGAAGTGTAAGTGCTGTCATTTATTGTTTTGGTTTCTAAGATTTTGTTGTTTAGATAACCAATTTTTGAAAGTCTTTGAGAAGTGATTTTTACTTCGTCAAACAGTGATTTTACGTTAGTATGCTTTGTAGAATAATTTATTGAATCTATAGTTTTATTTTCGATTTCATTTGTTCCGTTTATTTTTAAATAAAAATTTTGCGCATAACAAGAAATGCTCATGAAGCAAAAAAGAGATAGTGATAATAACTGTTTCAAAAGCAATTGTTTCATATATTAAATGTATTGCAAATATCTATTGTTTGTTTGTAAAATCATAAGCTTAAATAATGTTATTGAAAATTAATGGATTAACGTTTGTATAGTGAAAAATATTTTATACATTTGCAACCCCGTAAAAAGCGGGAATTTAATATACATAATAAATTTTTAGTATTAATTATGCCAACAATTCAACAATTAGTAAGAACAGGAAGAACTCAGATAACTAAGAAGAGTAAATCGGTTGCTTTAGATTCTTGTCCTCAAAGAAGAGGGGTTTGTACGCGTGTTTACACTACTACACCAAAAAAACCAAACTCTGCAATGCGTAAAGTTGCGCGTGTACGTTTGACAAATGGTAATGAAGTAAATGCTTACATCCCTGGAGAAGGACACAATTTACAAGAGCACTCGATAGTATTAGTTAGAGGCGGAAGGGTAAAAGATTTACCAGGTGTTAGATATCATATCGTTCGTGGAGCGCTTGACACGTCAGGAGTTGCAGGAAGAACGCAAAGAAGATCTAAGTACGGTGCTAAACGCCCAAAAGAAGCAAAAAAGTAATTTAAAACTTTTAAGAAAAAGACATGAGAAAAAGAGCGGCAAAGAAAAGACCACTTTTACCAGATCCGAGGTTTAACGACCAATTGGTAACGCGTTTTGTAAACAACTTAATGTGGGACGGTAAGAAATCTACAGCTTTCAAAGTATTTTATGATGCAATTGACATCATTGAATCTAAAAAGCAAGATTCAGAAAAATCTTCATTAGAAATTTGGAAAGATGCTTTAACAAACGTTATGCCTCACGTAGAAGTACGTAGTCGTAGAGTTGGTGGAGCTACATTTCAAATTCCAATGCAAATTAGACCAGACAGAAAAATTTCTATGGCAATGAAGTGGTTAATACTTTATTCTAGAAGAAGAAATGAAAAATCTATGGCACAACGTTTAGCGTCAGAATGTTTAGCTGCTGCTAAAGAAGAAGGTGCTGCGGTTAAGAAAAGAATGGATACTCACAAGATGGCAGAAGCTAATAAAGCTTTCTCTCACTTTAGATTTTAATTCGTAAGAAATGGCTAGAGATTTAAAATATACAAGAAATATCGGAATTGCTGCTCATATTGATGCTGGTAAAACAACGACAACTGAGCGTATCCTTTTTTATACTGGAAAATCACACAAAATTGGTGAAGTGCACGATGGTGCTGCAACAATGGACTGGATGGCTCAGGAGCAAGAAAGAGGTATTACAATTACTTCAGCTGCAACAACTTGTGAGTGGAATTTTCCAACTGAGCAAGGTAAAATTTTGCCTGAATCTTTGCCATACCACTTTAATATTATTGATACTCCAGGACACGTTGACTTTACTGTAGAGGTAAACCGTTCTTTACGTGTGCTTGATGGTTTGGTTTTCTTGTTTAGTGCTGTTGATGGTGTTGAGCCTCAATCAGAAACTAACTGGAGACTTGCAGATCAATATAGAGTTCCTCGTATGGGATTCGTTAATAAAATGGACCGTCAAGGATCTAACTTTTTGGCAGTTTGTCAACAAGTTCGCGATATGTTAAAATCAAATGCTGTTGCGATCACTTTGCCAATCGGTGAAGAAAATGATTTCAAAGGTGTTGTAGATTTAGTAAAAAACCAAGCTATCATTTGGCACGATGCTACTCAAGGGGCGACTTTTGATATAGTTGAAATTCCTGCTGATATGGTTGCAGAGGTTAAAGAGTACAGATCTATTCTTATTGAAGCAGTTGCTGATTACGATGAAAATCTTTTAGAGAAATTCATGGAAGATGAAAACTCTATTACAGAGGAAGAAATCAACAACGCTTTAAGGGCTGCTACTATGGATATGGCTATCATCCCGATGATTGCTGGTTCTTCTTTCAAAAATAAAGGAGTTCAGTTCATGTTAGATGCGGTTTGTAAATATTTACCTTCTCCAATGGACAAGGAAGGTATTGAAGGGATTCACCCTGATGACGCTGAATTGTTAGAAGAAGATCAAACTAAAATCTTGCGTAAGCCAGATGTAAAAGAGCCGTTCGCTGCTCTAGCATTTAAAATTGCTACTGACCCATTCGTAGGTCGTTTAGCTTTCTTCCGTGCTTACTCTGGACGTCTTGATGCTGGTTCTTATGTTTTGAACACTCGTTCAGGAAGTAAAGAAAGAATTTCTCGTATCTACCAAATGCATGCTAATAAACAAAATCCAATCGAATATATTGAGGCTGGAGATATTGGAGCTGCTGTTGGATTTAAAGATATCAAAACTGGAGATACATTGTGTGATGAAAAACACCCAATCATTCTTGAGTCTATGAAATTCCCTGCACCGGTAATTGGTATTGCAATTGAGCCTAAAACTAAAGCTGACGTTGATAAAATGGGTATGGCTTTGGCAAAATTAGCTGAAGAAGATCCAACATTTACTGTTAGAACTGATGAGGCTTCAGGGCAAACTATTATTTCAGGTATGGGTGAGCTTCACTTAGATATCTTGGTAGATCGTATGAAACGTGAATTTAAAGTTGAAGTAAACCAAGGTGAGCCTCAAGTTGAATATAAAGAAGCGTTTACAAGAACTGCAACACATAGAGAGACTTACAAGAAACAATCAGGGGGTCGTGGTAAATTCGGTGATATCGTATTTACACTTGAACCGGCTGACGAAGTTGATGGTAAAGTTCCTGTAGGATTACAGTTTATTAATGCAGTAAAAGGTGGTAACGTTCCTAAGGAATATATTCCATCTGTAGAAAAAGGTTTCCGTGAAGCTATGAAAACTGGTCCTTTGGCTGGTTATCAAGTGGATAGTTTGAAAGTAACTTTGACAGACGGATCTTTCCATCCTGTCGATTCTGATGCACTTTCTTTTGAATTAGCAGCTAGAATGGGTTATAGAGAAGTAGCTAAAGCTGCTGGAGCAATTATTCTTGAGCCAATCATGAAAATGGAAGTTATTACACCGGAAGAAAACATGGGGGATATCGTAGGTGATATTAACCGTCGTAGAGGTCAGGTTAATGACATGGGTGATAGAAATGGTGCTAAAACTATTAAAGCTGATGTTCCTTTGTCAGAGATGTTTGGTTATGTAACAACATTAAGAACATTGTCTTCTGGTAGAGCTACTTCAACAATGGAGTTTTCACATTATGCAGAAACACCTTCTAATATTTCAGAAGCTGTAATTAAAAAAGCAAAAGGTAACGCTTAATTCTTAAGAAAATGAGTCAAAAAATCAGAATAAAACTAAAATCTTACGATCACATGTTAGTGGATAAATCTGCTGAAAAGATCGTAAAAACAGTAAAAACTACTGGAGCAGTGGTAACAGGTCCAATTCCGTTGCCAACTCACAAAAAACTTTTCACTGTGTTGCGTTCTCCGCACGTTAACAAAAAAGCGAGAGAGCAATTTGAAGTAATGTCATACAAGAGATTGATTGATATTTATTCATCTTCATCTAAAACTATTGATGCTTTAATGAAACTTGAATTGCCAAGTGGAGTTGAAGTAGAGATAAAAGTATAATTTTTATTATATTTTATATTATAAAAGCGAGACAGAAATGTCTCGCTTTTTTTTGTTGTTTAGATTTGGCTTGATGTTTTTTTTATATATAAGTTTTTTTATTTGATGAGAGACTTAAATGTGAAATGTCTTTTATTTAGGCTGTTGCCAAGGTTTTTTCTTTGATTGATTAAGTAATTGTTAACGATAGTGTCATTATAGGTTAAGCTTTGAAAATTTATTTTTTTTGAATTAGTGAATGTTGTGGTGGGTGTGTTTGGTGCTTGGATTTTGATTATGAGCAATTTAATTTTTGTAACTGTTTGGTATATTCGATTTTAATGTATACTTTTGCACTCCCTGTTTGGAAATTTCTGTTATTTTCAAATTGAAGGGAATTTTAGTAATTAATAATTAATATTTATGTCTGGGTTAATTGGTAAAAAAATCGGCATGACTAGCATTTTTGATGAAAACGGGAAAAACATTCCTTGTACAGTAATCGAGGCTGGGCCGTGTGTTGTTACCCAAGTCAGAACCAAAGGTGTTGACGGGTACGAAGCGTTGCAACTTGGTTTCGATGACAAAAACGAGAAACATTCCACTAAAGCGGCTGTAGGTCACTTTAAGAAAGCTGGAACTGTTGCTAAGAAAAAAGTCGTTGAATTTCAAGATTTTGCAACTGAACAAAAATTAGGAGATCTTATTGATGTTTCTATTTTTGCTGAAGGAGAATTTGTAGATGTACAAGGTGTATCTAAAGGTAAAGGTTTTCAAGGGGTTGTTAAACGTCACGGATTTGGTGGTGTTGGACAAGCAACTCACGGTCAACACAACCGTTTAAGAGCGCCAGGTTCTGTAGGAGCTTCTTCATATCCATCTAGAGTATTCAAAGGAATGCGTATGGCTGGAAGAATGGGAGGAGATAATGTAAAAGTTCAAAACCTTAGAGTTTTAAAAGTAGTAGCTGAAAAGAACCTACTTGTTATTAAAGGATGTGTTCCTGGACATAAAAACTCTTATGTAATCATTCAGAAGTAATGGAAGTAAAAGTATTAGATTTCAACGGAAAAGATACTGGAAGAAAAGTTCAACTTTCTGATTCAGTATTCGCAATTGAACCAAACAATCACGCTGTATACCTTGATGTTAAGCAATATCTTGCTAATCAAAGACAAGGAACTCACAAAGCTAAAGAAAGAGCTGAAGTGACAGGAAGTACACGTAAGATTAAAAAACAAAAAGGAACTGGTACTGCTCGTGCGGGAAGTATTAAGAATCCATTGTTTAAAGGTGGTGGAACAGTTTTCGGACCAAGACCAAGAAGTTATTCATTCAAATTGAATAAAAGCTTGAAAAGATTGGCTAGAAAATCAGCTTTCTCAATCAAAGCAAAAGAGTCGAATATCATCGTTCTTGAAGACTTTAATTTTGAAGCGCCAAACACTAAAAATTTCATTAACGTTTTGAAAGCTTTAGGGTTAGAAAATAAAAAATCTCTATTTGTGTTGGGAGAGTCAAATAAAAATGTATATTTGTCGTCACGCAATTTAAAGGCTTCTAATGTCGTAACTAGCTCAGAATTAAGCACTTACGCTATTTTAAACACTAATAATTTAGTGCTTTTAGAAGGTTCTTTGGAGTTAATCGAAGAAAATTTAAGCAAATAATAGGAATATGAGTATCATAATTAGACCTATAGTAACAGAAAAAGTAACCAAAGAAAGTGAAGTTTTAAACCGCTTCGGATTCGTTGTTGACAAAAAAGCAAACAAAGTTCAAATTAAGAAAGCTGTTGAAGCTGCTTATGGAGTGACTATCGTTTCAGTTAACACGATGAACGTAAGACCGGATAGAACTACAAAATACACTAAAAGTGGTTTGATCAGTGGAAAGACAAATGCAATTAAGAAAGCGATTGTTCAAGTACAAGAAGGAGAAACAATTGATTTTTACAACAATATCTAAGATAGAAAAATGTCAGTAAGAAAATTAAAACCTATTACCCCAGGTCAGCGATTTAGAGTTGTGAATGGTTATGACGCCATTACAACTGATAAGCCGGAACGCTCTTTGATAGCGCCGATAAAAAACTCTGGAGGTAGAAATAGTCAAGGAAAGATGACCATGCGTTATACGGGTGGTGGTCACAAGCAGAGATATCGTATTATTGATTTCAAAAGAACTAAAGACGGAATTCCGGCTACAGTGAAATCAATCGAATATGATCCAAATCGTACTGCATTTATCGCTTTATTAGCTTATGCTGATGGAGAGAAAACATACGTTATTGCTCAAAACGGATTGAAAGTTGGTCAGAAATTAGTTTCTGGTCCAGAATCTCAACCTGAAATTGGTAATACATTGCCTTTAAGCAGAATTCCTTTAGGAACTGTAATCTCTTGTATTGAGTTACGTCCAGGTCAGGGAGCGGTTATCGCTCGTTCAGCTGGAACATTTGCTCAGTTAATGGCAAGAGATGGAAAATATGCTACAATTAAAATGCCATCTGGTGAAACAAGATTAATCTTGTTAACTTGTTCGGCTACAATTGGAGCTGTTTCTAATTCAGACCACCAATTAGTTGTATCTGGTAAAGCAGGTAGAACAAGATGGTTAGGAAGAAGACCTAGAACAAGACCTGTTGCAATGAACCCTGTTGATCACCCAATGGGTGGTGGAGAAGGACGTTCTTCTGGTGGACATCCACGTTCAAGAAATGGAATACCAGCAAAAGGTTATAGAACTCGTTCTAAGAAAAACCCGAGTAACAAGTATATCGTAGAACGTAGAAAGAAATAATAAGATATGGCACGTTCATTAAAAAAAGGACCTTTCGTTCATTATAAGTTAGACAAGAAAGTTCAGGAAAACGTAGAAAGTGGTAAAAATAGTGTAGTTAAGACTTGGTCTAGAGCTTCTATGATTACTCCAGATTTCGTTGGACAAACAATCGCAGTTCATAACGGTCGTCAATTTGTACCAGTTTACGTAACAGAAAACATGGTAGGTCACAAATTAGGAGAGTTTTCACCAACTAGATCTTTTAGAGGTCATGCTGGAGCAAAAAATAAAGGTAAAAAATAAGAAGCAATGGGAGTTCGTAAAAGAGAAACAGCAGATGCGAGAAAAGAGGCTAATAAGTCTATTGCTTTCGCAAAATTGAATAACTGCCCTACTTCACCTAGAAAAATGCGCTTAGTAGCGGACTTGGTAAGAGGTCAGAAGGTAGAAAGAGCACTTAACATCTTAAGATTCAGTTCTAAAGAGGCTTCAAGAAAATTAGAGAAACTATTATTATCTGCAATCAACAACTGGGAGCAAAAAAATAGTGAAGGTAATTTAGAAGAAGCTGGATTATTTGTTAAAGAGATCAGAGTAGATGGTGGAATGATGTTGAAAAGACTTCGTCCAGCTCCACAAGGTCGTGCACACAGAATAAGAAAACGTTCTAATCACGTAACAATCGTGCTTGGAGCTATCAATAACACACAAAGCAATTCTTAAGCAGCATGGGACAAAAGACAAATCCAATTGGAAATAGACTTGGTATCATCAGAGGGTGGGACTCAAACTGGTATGGTGGAAATGATTACGGTGATAAACTTGCCGAAGATCATAAAATCAGAAAGTATATCCACGCTCGTTTATCAAAAGCTAGTGTATCAAAAGTAATCATCGAGAGAACTTTGAAACTTGTAACCGTTACTATCACTACTGCTAGACCTGGTATCATTATCGGAAAAGGTGGGCAAGAGGTAGACAAGTTAAAAGAAGAACTTAAGAAAGTTACTGACAAAGAGGTTCAAATCAACATCTTTGAAATTAAAAGACCTGAGTTAGATGCTTATCTTGTGGCGACAAGTATCGCTCGTCAAATCGAAAGCCGTATTTCTTACAGACGTGCAATCAAAATGGCTATTGCTGCTTCTATGCGTATGAACGCTGAAGGTATCAAAGTTTTGATTTCTGGTCGTTTGAATGGTGCTGAGATGGCGCGTTCAGAAGGTTTCAAAGAAGGTAGAATTCCTCTATCAACTTTCAGAGCTGACATTGATTATGCTTTGGCTGAAGCTCATACTACTTATGGTAGAATGGGTATCAAAGTATGGATCATGAAAGGTGAAGTTTATGGAAAGAGAGATCTTTCTCCACTTGCAGGAATGGATAAAAAACAATCTGGAACTGGTGGTGGTAAAGGTGGAGATTCTCCGAGAGGAGACAGAAAACCTTTTAATAAAGGTGGAAAACCAGACGCTCGCAAAAGAAAGTAAATTTTTAAACTAAAGAAAAATGTTACAGCCTAAAAGAACAAAATACCGTAAGGTACAGAAAGGTAAAATGAAAGGTAACTCTCAAAGAGGGCATGAACTTTCTAATGGAATGTTTGGTATTAAATCTGTACATGAAGATGGAATGTTCTTAACGTCTCGTCAAATCGAAGCTGCGCGTATTGCTGCAACTCGTTTCATGAAGAGAGAAGGACAATTATGGATCAAAATATTTCCAGACAAACCAATTACTAAGAAACCTCTTGAGGTACGTATGGGTAAAGGTAAAGGTGCCGTTGAATATTGGGCTGCCGTTGTTAAACCCGGAAGAATTATGTTTGAAGTTGGAGGAGTTCCTTTATCAGTTGCAAAAGAGGCTTTACGTCTTGCAGCTCAAAAGCTTCCAGTAAAAACTAAGTTCGTCGTTGCTAGAGATTTCGAAGCATAATTTATATTATATTATGAAACAATCAGAAATAAAAGATCTTTCTGCAGCGGAGTTGCAAGAAAAACTTAGTCAAACTAAGAAGATATATGCTGACCTAAAAATGGCCCACGCTATTTCTCCAATTGAGAATCCACTTCAAATTAGAAGTGTAAGAAGAACAGTTGCAAGATTGGCTACAGAGCTAACTAAAAGAGAGTTACAATAATTGTATTCTGCTGAAAGATGGAAGAAAAAAGAAATTTAAGAAAAGAAAGAATAGGTGTTGTTACTTCAAATAAAATGGATAAATCTATTGTTATTGCTGAAGTAAGAAAAGTAAAACACCCATTATACGGTAAGTTCGTGTTGAAAACAAAGAAATACGTTGCACACGACGAAACAAACGACTGTAACATTGGAGATACTGTAAGAATTAGCGAAACGCGTCCTTTGAGTAAAACAAAATGTTGGAGATTAGTTGAAATCTTAGAAAGAGCTAAATAATTATGGTACAACAGGAATCAAGACTAAAAGTAGCAGATAATACGGGAGCAAAAGAAGTTTTAACTATCCGTGTTTTAGGAGGTACCAAAAGAAGGTATGCCTCTGTTGGTGACAAGATTGTAGTATCTATTAAAGATGCAACTCCTAACGGTAACGTTAAAAAAGGAGCTGTTTCAACTGCAGTTGTTGTACGTACCAAAAAAGAAGTGAGAAGAGCTGATGGTTCTTATATCCGTTTCGATGACAATGCATGTGTTCTTTTGAACGCAGCGGGGGAAATGAGAGGAACTCGTGTTTTTGGTCCGGTAGCAAGAGAACTTCGTGAAAAACAATTCATGAAAATTGTATCATTAGCACCAGAAGTGCTTTAATTCGTTTTAAGATGATAAAGCTAAAAATAAAATCAGGAGATATCGTAAGAGTTATTGCTGGAGACCATAAAGGTGCTGAAGGTAAAGTTTTACGTGTTTACCGTGAGAAAAATAAAGCGATAGTTGAAGGTGTAAACATGGTTTCGAAACATACAAAACCAAGTGCTAAAAACCCTCAAGGTGGTATCGTTAAGAAAGAAGCTTCTATACAAATATCTAACATTTCACTAATTGATCCTAAAACTAAGGAAACAACTAGAGTTGGTATTAGAGTAGAAGGAGATAAGAAAGTAAGATTTTCAAAAAAATCTAATCAAGTACTATAGTAATGGCATATACACCTAGACTAAAAGAAGAATATAAGAGTAGAGTAATCTCTGCTCTTAAAGAGGAATTCGGATATACAAACGTAATGCAAGTTCCAAAACTTGAAAAAATCGTTTTGAGCCGTGGAGTTGGTGCAGCTGTATCTGATAAAAAACTTATTGACTATGCAGTTGATGAGTTGACAAAGATCACTGGACAAAAAGCAGTATCTACAATTTCAAAGAAAGACGTTGCGTCATTCAAATTGAGAAAAGGGATGCCTATTGGAGCAAAAGTTACTTTACGTGGTGAAAGAATGTATGAGTTTTTAGATAGACTTATTACTTCTGCTTTACCACGCGTTAGAGATTTTAGTGGTATCAAAGCTACTGGTTTTGACGGAAGAGGTAATTACAACCTTGGAGTTTTAGAGCAAATCATTTTCCCAGAAATTGATATTGACAAAGTAAACAAAATTTCAGGAATGGATATTACATTTGTTACTACTGCAAAAACAGACAAGGAAGCAAAGTCATTATTGGCTGAATTAGGATTACCTTTTAAAAAGAATTAAGACATGGCTAAAGAATCAATGAAAGCCCGTGAGGTGAAAAGAGAGAAAACGGTAGCTAAGTATGCTGAGAAAAGAAAAGCTTTGAAAGAAGCTGGAGATTTTGAAGGATTACAAAAATTACCTAAAAATGCTTCACCAGTTCGTTTACACAATCGTTGTAAATTAACAGGTAGACCAAGAGGTTATATCCGTCAATTTGGTATTTCGCGTGTAACTTTCCGTGAGATGGCTAATAATGGATTAATTCCTGGAGTTAAAAAGGCATCTTGGTAATCTGGCAATAAGTTATTACTTTTGCAAACCAAAAAATAATTTTAATTGATTAAAGGTTCGGGAGATGAGTATCTCCCGAAAACCATAATCGCAATCAAATACATATGTATACAGATCCTATTGCAGATTATTTGACTAGAGTTCGTAACGCTGTGGCTGCAAACCATAAAGTTGTTGAAATTCCAGCTTCTAATCTTAAAAAAGAAATAACTAAGATCTTATTTGATCAAGGTTATATCTTAAGTTACAAATTTGAAACGAATACCGTTCAAGGTTCGATCAAAATCGCTTTAAAGTATGATAAAGATACTAAAGAGCCTGTAATTAAAGATATCCAAAGAATTAGTAAACCTGGTTTACGTAAATACGCAGGTGCTGCCAAATTACCAAGAATCCTTAACGGATTAGGAATTGCTATTGTTTCTACATCAAAAGGTTTGATGACTGGAAAACAAGCTAAGCAATTAAATGTAGGTGGTGAAGTAATTTGTTACGTATACTAATTTTAAAGACTAAATAAGATGTCAAGAATAGGTAAAAGCCCAGTTGTAGTCCCTGCCGGTGTAACTATAGAAGTTAAAGACGGTATCATTACAGTAAAAGGAAAAAAAGGTCAACTAACTCAGGAGTTCTCGGACATTACTGTAAAAGTTGAAGGCGATCAAGTTCTATTAGAGAGATCGTCTGATCATAAAGACCAAAGAGCAAAACACGGATTATACAGATCATTAATCAATAATATGATCATTGGTGTATCTGAAGGTTTTACAAAAGAACTTGAATTAGTTGGAGTTGGTTATAGAGCTTCAAACCAAGGTCAAAAATTAGATTTAGCTCTTGGATATTCTCACAATATTGTTTTAGAAATTGCTCCAGAAGTAGCTTTAGAAACAATATCTGAAAAAGGTAAAAACCCAATCGTAAAATTAACATCATTTGATAAACAACTTTTAGGTCAAGTTGCTGCGAAAATCAGAGGTTTCCGTAAGCCTGAGCCATACAAAGGAAAAGGTGTTAAATTTGTGGGTGAAGTATTAAGAAGAAAAGCAGGTAAATCAGCTTAAAAAATAAGATTATGTCATTAACAAAATCTGATAGAAGACAGAGAATTAGATTCAGAATTAGAAAATCGATTAGTGGTACTGCTGCTAACCCAAGACTATCTGTATTTAGAAGTAACAAAGAAATTTACGCTCAACTTATTGATGATGTAAATGGAGTTACTATATTAGCTGCATCTTCAAGAGAAAAAGAAATAGGAAAAGGTACTAACGTTGAAATTGCTACTGCTGTTGGAAAACTAGTTGCAGAGAAAGCGTTAAAAGCTGGGATTGATACCATCACTTTCGATAGAGGAGGTTATTTATATCACGGTCGTATTAAATCATTAGCAGAAGGCGCAAGAGCGGCTGGACTTAAATTCTAATATATTATGTCTAAATACAAAAATGTAGAATTGGTAAAACCAAGTGGTCTTGAACTTAAAGACCGTCTGGTAAGTGTTAATCGTGTTACTAAAGTTACAAAAGGTGGTAGAGCTTTCGGTTTTTCTGCTATTGTAGTTGTAGGTGATGAAAATGGAGTAGTTGGTCACGGATTAGGAAAATCTAAAGACGTTTCTGAAGCAATTGCGAAAGCAGTAGAAGATGCTAAGAAAAATTTAGTGAAAATTCCTTTGAACGGACAATCTGTTCCTCACGAACAAAAAGGTAAATTTGGTGGTGCACGTGTATTCTTAATTCCTGCTTCTCATGGTACAGGAGTTATTGCTGGTGGAGCTGTTCGTTCAGTTCTTGAATCAGTAGGTATTCACGATGTATTATCTAAATCTCAAGGATCATCAAATCCTCATAACGTAGTAAAAGCAACTTTTGATGCTTTATTGCAAATGAGAAGCGCTCATACTGTTGCAAAACAAAGAGGTGTTTCTTTAGAAAAAGTTTTTAAAGGTTAATTCAAGGAAATTATGGCTAAATTATTAGTAAAACAAGTAAGAAGCAAAATCAACTGTCCTCTTTCTCAAAAGAGAGGTTTAGAAGCTTTGGGTCTACGTAAAATGGGACAAGTTGTAGAGCATGATTCAAACCCTGCTATCCTTGGGATGATAAACAAAGTTAAACACTTAGTTTCTGTCGAAGAAGCTAAATAACAAATACTGTTATGAATTTAAGTAACTTACAACCAGCTGAAGGGTCAACACACAATCAAAACAAAAGATTAGGTAGAGGAGAAGGTTCTGGAAAAGGTGGCACTGCTGCAAGAGGTCACAAAGGAGCAAAATCTCGTTCTGGTTATTCTAAAAAGATTGGTTTTGAAGGAGGGCAAATGCCACTTCAAAGACGTGTACCTAAGTTTGGTTTCACAAACATCAACCGTAAAGAATACGAAGGTGTTAATTTAGATACGCTTCAATTATTAGTAGACAATGGTGTGATTACTGATTCTGTTTCAATGACAGATTTCGTAGCAAATCGTCTAGCTACCAAAAATGAAATCGTTAAGATTTTAGGTAGAGGAGAATTGAAAGCAAAATTAAAAGTAACTGCTCACAAATTTACTGCTACTGCAAAAGCTGCTATTGAAGCTGCTGGTGGAGAGGCTGTAACAATATAATTTTTCTATTGTATGAAGAAATTTATTGAATCAATAAGCAATGTTTGGAAAATCGAAGAACTGAAAAATAGAATCCTAATTACTTTAGGATTACTTTTAGTATATCGTTTTGGAGCACACGTTACGCTTCCTGGAATTGACGCAACTCAATTGATGGGGTTAGCAGGACAAACTAAAAATGGTCTAGGATCTATTCTAGACATGTTCACCGGAGGTGCTTTCTCTAAAGCTTCAGTTTTTGCTTTAGGAATTATGCCTTATATTTCTGCATCTATTGTGGTTCAGTTAATGGGAATTGCTATTCCTTATTTACAAAAACTTCAAAATGATGGAGAAAGTGGTAGAAAAAAGATTAATCAAATTACACGTTGGTTAACTATTGCTATTACATTGGTTCAAGGTCCAACTTATATCTACAATTTATACAGAACGTTACCTGGAAGTGCATTCTTACTAGGCTTTAATTCTCCGGAGTTCTTGTTTTCGTCTGTTATTATCTTAGTTACGGGTACAATTTTTGCTATGTGGCTTGGAGAAAAGATTACTGATAAAGGTATTGGAAATGGAATTTCATTATTGATTATGGTCGGTATTTTAGCTCGTTTACCACAAGCTTTTATGCAAGAATTTAAGTCTGTTGTTACTAATAATACTGGAGGCTTAATGTTAATGGCTATTGAAATTATTGTATGGTTATTAGTAATTATTTCTTGTGTATTGCTTACAATGGCAGTACGTAGGATTCCAGTTCAGTATGCTCGTCGTACAACAACTGGTGACTATGAGCAAGATTTGGCAGGTGGTAATAGACAATGGATTCCTCTTAAGCTTAATGCTTCTGGGGTTATGCCAATCATTTTTGCTCAGGCAATTATGTTTATACCTGCAGCTGTAGCTGGATTGTCTAAATCAGATACATCACAATCTATTGTTGGCGCTTTTAGTAATATGTTTGGTTTTTGGTATAACTTTGTATTTGCAACTTTAATTATTGTATTTACATTTTTCTATACTGCGATCACTGTACCTACTAACAAAATGGCTGATGATTTAAAAAGAAGTGGTGGTTTTATCCCTGGCGTTCGTCCAGGTGCTGAAACTTCAGATTTCTTAGATAAAGTGATGTCTTTAATAACTTTCCCAGGATCTTTATTCCTTGCTTTGATTGCTGTGTTCCCAGCTATTGTTGTAAGTATTATGGATGTACAACAATCTTGGGCGATGTTTTTTGGAGGTACCTCATTAATAATTATGGTTGGAGTTGCGATAGATACTATCCAGCAAATCAATTCATACTTATTAAACAAACATTATGATGGTTTAATGAAGACTGGTAAAAATAGAAAAGCAGTAGCTTAATATATTTATGGCAAAACAATCAGCAATAGAACAAGACGGATCAATCATTGAAGCATTGTCAAATGCGATGTTCCGTGTAGAGTTAGAAAATGGACATATTGTAATTGCTCATATTTCTGGTAAAATGCGTATGCATTACATCAAATTATTACCTGGTGATAAAGTGAAACTAGAAATGAGTCCTTATGATTTGTCAAAAGCAAGAATTACTTATCGATATTAAAGGATATTCACTATGAAAGTTAGAGCATCAGTAAAAAAGAGAAGTCCCGAGTGCATCATTGTGCGTAGAAAAGGGAGATTGTACGTAATAAACAAAAAGAATCCTAGATTTAAACAAAGACAAGGATAATTATGGCAAGAATAGCAGGGGTAGATATCCCAAAAAATAAGAGAGGTGTTATAGCACTTACCTATATCTTCGGATTAGGAAGAAGTAGAGCTATTGAGATTTTAGAGAAAGCTCAAGTTAGCCAAGATAAAAAAGTTCAAGATTGGAATGATGATGAGATCGGAGCGATTCGTGATGCAGTTTCATTTTACAAAATTGAAGGTGAATTACGTTCTGAAGTTTCTTTAAACATCAAACGTTTAATGGATATTGGTTGTTACAGAGGTATCCGTCATAGATCTGGTCTTCCGTTAAGAGGACAAAGAACTAAAAACAACTCTAGAACAAGAAAAGGTAAAAGAAAAACTGTTGCTAACAAGAAAAAAGCAACTAAATAATAAGTAATATGGCTAAAGCAACTGCAAAAAAACGTAAAGTTATCGTTGAATCAACGGGTGAAGCTCATATTTCTGCCACTTTCAACAACATTATCATTTCTTTGACTAATAAGAAAGGTGAAGTTATTTCTTGGTCTTCAGCTGGTAAAATGGGTTTCAGAGGTTCTAAAAAGAATACTCCGTACGCAGCTCAAATGGCAGCAGAAGATTGTAGTAAAGTAGCTCTTGAGGCGGGACTTAAAAAAGTTAAAGTTTATGTAAAAGGACCAGGAAACGGGCGTGAGTCTGCTATCCGTTCTATTCATAACGGTGGAATTGAAGTTACTGAGATTATCGATGTTACTCCAATGCCTCACAACGGATGTCGTCCTCCAAAAAGACGTAGAGTTTAATACTCAAAATTTATAGTATAACCTAGATTGAAAATAGATTATCGAAGGATAAGACCTGAATTCATAATCTCAATCTTAAACAATTTAAAATGGCAAGATATACTGGTCCTAGTACAAGAATCGCTCGTAAATTTGGCGAAGCAATCTTCGGAGATGATAAATCTTTCGAGAAAAGAAATTACCCACCTGGACAACACGGGATGGCTAAAAAAAGAGGAAAAAAATCTGAGTATGCTGTTCAGTTAATGGAAAAGCAAAAAGCTAAATATTCTTATGGAATTTTAGAAAAACAATTCAGAAATTTATTCGAAAAAGCATCAGCAACTAAAGGAGTAACTGGTGAGGTTTTATTACAATTATGTGAAGCAAGATTAGATAATGTTGTTTTTAGAATGGGGATTGCTCCATCTAGAAGAGGTGCTCGTCAAATAGTATCTCACAGACACATTACTGTAAATGGAGAAGTTGTAAATATTCCTTCTTACCACCTTAAGCCTGGTGATAAAGTTGCAGTTCGTGAAAAATCTAAATCTTTAGAAGCTATCGAACGTTCTTTATCAAATTCAAGTCATGTTTATGAATGGATTACTTGGAACAATGATCTTAAAGAAGGAACTTTCGTTTCTGTACCTGCAAGACTTCAAATTCCAGAAAACATTAAAGAACAATTAATCGTAGAGTTGTACAACAAATAATAATTGACTTAGTCGAAATTTATGGCAATATTTAATTTTCAAAAGCCCGATAAAGTTATCATGATCGATTCAACCGATTTTGAAGGTAAATTCGAATTTAGACCTTTAGAACCTGGTTATGGATTGACAGTTGGTAATGCACTTAGAAGAGTTTTGCTTTCAGCATTAGAAGGTTATGCAATTACATCTGTTCGTATCGAAGGTGTAGATCATGAGTTTTCTACTATTTCAGGTGTTGTTGAAGATGTTACCGAAATTATCCTTAATCTAAAACAAGTACGTTTCAAACGTCAAATTGAAGATATCGATAATGAAGCAGTTACTATTTCTGTTTCTGGAAAAGATCAATTAACAGCAGGTGATTTTCAAAAATTTATATCAGGTTTCCAGGTTCTGAATCCAGACCTTGTTATCTGTAATTTAGATTCAAAAATCAAATTGAACTTCGATTTAACAATCGAAAAAGGTAGAGGATACGTTCCTGCTGAGGAGAACAAAAAACAGAATGCTGCAATTGGAACAATTTTTACAGACTCTATTTTTACTCCGGTAAAAAATGTAAAATATGCAATTGAAAACTTCCGTGTAGAACAAAAAACAGATTATGAAAAATTAGTTTTTGAAATTAAAACTGATGGTTCTATTAATCCAAAAGATGCTCTTACTGAGGCTGCTAAAGTTTTAATTCACCATTTCATGTTGTTTTCTGACGAAAGAATTACACTTGAGGCTGACGAAATTGCACAAACAGAATCGTATGATGAAGAGTCATTGCATATGAGACAATTGCTTAAAACTAAGCTTGTTGATATGGATTTATCTGTGAGAGCATTAAATTGCTTGAAAGCGGCTGAAGTTGATACACTTGGTGATTTAGTATCGTTCAATAAAAATGACCTAATGAAATTCCGTAATTTTGGTAAAAAATCTTTAACTGAACTTGATGAACTTGTTGCAGTTAAAAATTTAACTTTCGGAATGGACTTAGCTAAATACAAACTAGATAAAGAATAATTCAATCCCGCTTGCGGGGTTAAATTTAAAATAGCAATGAGACACGGAAAAAAATTCAATCACTTAAGCAGACAGACTGGACATAGAAAAGCTATGTTAGCTAATATGGCTTGTTCTCTTATTGAGCACAAACGTATTAACACTACTGTTGCTAAAGCTAAAGCGCTTAAACAATTCGTTGAGCCTTTAATCACAAAATCAAAAGAAGATACGACTCACAACCGTCGTATTGTTTTTGCTTACTTACGTAGCAAATATGCTGTAACTGACTTGTTCAGAGACGTAGCTGCTAAAGTTGGAGACCGTCCAGGTGGATACACTCGTATCATTAAAGTTGGAAATCGTTTGGGAGATAATGCTGATATGGCAATGATCGAACTTGTAGATTTCAATGAACTTTACAATGGTGGTAAAAAAGAAGTTAAAAAAGCAAAAAGCCGTCGTGGTGGTAAAGCTAAAAAAGCTGAGGAGACTACTCCAGAAGCTCCTGCTGCTGAATCAGAATCGACTACTGAAGCTTCTGAATAATTATGAAAGTAATGATTCTATAGAAATCAAGGATAAACTAATTTTTAGTTTATCCTTTTTTTTTGATTTTTTTTGAAAAAGAAAATTAAAATTTAACTTATTTGAATGTGTAGGTTTTATTTTTATCAATGAAATTTTTAAAAAATCTTGGAAGCACTCTTTTAAAGAAGTAAATTTGCACAATATCTAATTACAATTGAAACGGGCTTTGCCAGTTTTGAATGACGATCAAAAACAATACAATTAAATAATGAAATACACGACACGACAAAGCGCCATTTTATTACTAAGTGATGGAACTATCTTTCACGGAAAATCTATCGGAATTAGCGGTAAAACTTTCGGTGAAGTTTGTTTTAATACTGGAATGACCGGATACCAAGAGATTTTTACAGACCCTTCTTATTTCGGACAAATTATGGTTACTACTAATCCCCATATTGGTAATTATGGTGTAAATGATTTAGAAATTGAATCAGAAAGCGTTAAAATTGCTGGTTTGGTTTGTAAAAACTTTAGTTTTAATTATTCTAGAGAAGATGCTTCTGGAAGCTTAGAAGATTATTTCAAGAAACAAAACCTTATTTGTATTTCAGATGTTGATACAAGAGCACTTGTTAGCTACATTCGTGATAACGGGGCTATGAATGCTGTGATCTGTACAGATGGCACTTCAGTTGAAGATTTAAAGAAAGAACTGGCTAATGTGCCAAATATGGAAGGTTTAGAGTTGGCTTCAAAAGTCTCAACTACTGAGCCTTATTTTTTTGGTAGCGAAAATGCTGCTTATAAAATATCAGCTTTAGATCTTGGAATAAAGAAAAACATCTTAAGAAATCTTGCTAAGAGAGATTGCTATATTAAGGTTTTTCCATATGATTCTACTTATGAAGATTTGGAAGCTTTTAATCCTGACGGCTACTTCTTGTCAAATGGTCCTGGAGATCCAGACCCTCTTTACGGAGCGATAGAAGTTGCGAAAAGAATTATTGCAGATGACAGACCGTTATTTGGAATTTGTTTAGGACATCAAATTATTGCTTTGGCAAATGGGGTTCCAACCTACAAAATGTTTGGTGGGCACAGAGGAATTAATCATCCTGTAAAAAATCTTATAACAGGTAAAGGTGAAATTACTTCTCAAAATCATGGTTTTGCTGTGAAAAGAGAATCTTTAGAAGGACATCCGGAATTAGAGCTTACGCACATACATTTGAATGATGATACTGTTGCAGGTATGCGAATGAAGAATAAGAATTGTTTTTCAGTACAATACCATCCTGAAGCTAGTCCTGGACCTCACGATTCTTCTTATTTATTCGATCAATTTGTTGAGAACATTAAACTAGCTACTGCTAAAACGATATAGTTAATAAATAAAGGCGTTTAATAGCAAGAATGCATTTTTACTATTAAATATTTTTATAATTTCGAAAAAAAATATAATTTATTAATAAAAAACAAAAATAATGAGTATTATAATTAAAGTTCACGCAAGACAAATTCTTGATTCTAGAGGTAATCCTACTATTGAAGTTGATGTAGTAACTGAAAATGGAGTTTTAGGTAGAGCAGCTGTTCCATCTGGAGCATCAACTGGAGAGCACGAAGCTGTTGAATTACGTGATGGAGGTAAAGCTTATCTTGGAAAAGGAGTTTTGAACGCAGTGAATAATGTAAATACTGTTATTGCTGAAGAGTTAGTTGGAACTTCTGTTTTCGAACAAAACACTATCGATCAGTTAATGATTGATTTAGACGGAACTCCAAATAAATCTAAATTAGGAGCTAATGCAATTTTAGGAGTTTCTTTGGCTGCTGCAAAAGCTGCTGCTAATGAACTTGGATTGCCATTGTACAGATATGTTGGTGGAGTTTCTGCTAACACATTGCCTGTTCCGATGATGAATATCATCAATGGTGGTTCTCATTCTGATGCGCCTATTGCATTTCAAGAATTTATGATTTTCCCTGTAAAAGCGACTTCATTTACACACGCTATGCAAATGGGAACTGAAATTTTCCATAGTTTGAAAAAAGTATTACATGACAGAGGTTTAAGTACTGCAGTTGGTGATGAAGGAGGTTTTGCTCCAAACTTAGCTGGAGGTACTGAAGATGCTTTAGATACTATCAAATTAGCAGTTGAAAAAGCTGGATATACTTTCGGTGACGAAATTATGATTGCTCTTGACTGCGCTGCTTCTGAGTTTTATGTAAACGGTAAATACGATTATACTAAATTTGAAGGTGAAACTGGTAAAATCAGAACTTCTGAAGAGCAAGCTGATTATTTAGCTGAACTTGCTGCTAAATATCCAATTATTTCTATCGAAGACGGTATGTACGAAAATGACTGGGATGGATGGAAATACTTAACAGATAAAATTGGTGATAAAGTACAATTAGTAGGTGATGATTTATTTGTTACTAACGTTGAGCGTTTGTCTACTGGGATCGAAAAAGGAATTGCAAATTCAATTTTAGTTAAAGTAAACCAAATTGGAACTTTAACTGAAACTATTGCTGCTGTAAACATGGCTAAAAATGCTGGTTATACTTCAGTAATGTCTCACCGTTCTGGAGAAACTGAAGATACTACAATTGCTGATTTAGCTGTTGCTTTGAACTGTGGTCAAATTAAAACAGGTTCAGCTTCTCGTTCTGATCGTATGGCAAAATACAATCAATTATTAAGAATTGAAGAAGAATTAGGGAGTACTGCTTATTTCCCAGGATTAAACGCTTTCAAAATCAAATAATTGTAAGAGTTATATATTAAATTTAAACCATTCGTTTTTGCGGATGGTTTTTTTTTGGAGTTTTAACAAATTCATAGCAGGATTCTTTTTTTAATTAGTCTTAAATTCCTTAGATTTGATAAATTATTATTTTAAAGATTTATTTCCGATATATTATGTCAAAAATAGCTACATTAGAAGTAGATGGTCAAAAAATTGAACTTCCGGTTATTACGGGGAGCGAAAATGAATCAGCTATCGATATCAACAAATTACGTGATTTAACTGGGATTATTACAATTGATCCAGGATACAAAAATTCTGGTTCTTGCAAAAGTGAAATCACTTTCTTAGACGGAGAATTAGGAATTTTGCGTTACAGAGGGTACTCAATTGAAGATTTAGCTGAAAAAGCTAATTTTTTAGAAGTATCTTATCTTTTAATTTTTGGTGAATTACCAACAGCTCAAGAATTAGAGCAGTTTGAAAATGGTATTAAAAAACATACTTTGGTAAACGAAGAGATGAAAAATATCATTGACGGATTCCCAAAAACAGCACATCCAATGGGCGTTTTATCTGCTTTAACTAGTGCTTTAACAGCATTTAATCCTAAAGCAGTAAATGTTGATAATGAAAAAGAAATGTATGAAGCCATTTGCAAAACAATGGGTAAATTTCTTGTAATTGCAACTTGGACTTATAGAAAATCTATGGGTTATCCATTAAATTACTACGATAACACAACAGGTTACGTTGATAATTTTATGCAATTAATGTTTAAATTGCCTACAGGACCTTACGCAGCAAATCCTGTTGTTGTTGCAGCATTGGATAAATTATTTATTCTTCATGCAGATCACGAGCAAAACTGTTCTACTTCAACTGTAAGAATGGTGGGTTCATCTCATGCTGGTTTATTTGCTTCTATTTCTGCTGGAGTTTCTGCACTTTGGGGACCTCTTCATGGAGGCGCAAATCAGGCAGTACTTGAAATGTTGGAAGAAATCAATAAAGATGGTGGAGACACTGATAAATTTTTAGCGAAAGCAAAAGACAAAAATGATCCTTTCCGTTTAATGGGATTTGGTCATAGAGTTTATAAAAACTTTGATCCAAGAGCAAAGATCATCAAAAAAGCAGCTAAAGAGGTTTTAGAAACTTTAGGTGTTGAAGATCCAATTTTAGAAATTGCTAAAAAATTAGAAGCAGCAGCTCTTGAAGATGATTACTTCAAATCTAGAAACTTATATCCAAACGTTGACTTTTACTCTGGAATTATATACAGAGCTTTGGGAATTCCAACTGATATGTTTACAGTTATGTTTGCTATTGGTAGATTGCCAGGTTGGATTGCGCAATGGAAAGAAATGCGTGAAAACAAAGAGCCAATTGGCAGACCAAGACAAATTTACACTGGTCATCCGCTGAGAGAGTTTAAGTCTAACAAATAAAATAACTTTAAAAGCTTCACTTAACTGTGAAGCTTTTTTTATATTTGCCCAAAATATAATAAAGTTATGTTGCAATTAAATGTTAAGAACGAAACATCAAGATTACGTGCTGTAGTTTTGGGTTCTGCTGTTCATAATGGGCCAACACCATCTTTGGATGAAGCCTATGATCCTAAATCATTGGAACATATAAAAGCAGGAACTTATCCTCTTGAAAAAGACATGGTTCTTGAAATGGATGCTTTTAATGCTGTTTTTCAAAAATATGATGTAAAAGTTTATCGTCCGGAAATGATTGAAAATTACAATCAGATTTTTGCTAGAGATATTGGTTTTGTAATTGATGATGTATTTGTAAAATCTAATATACTGCCAGATAGAGAACGAGAATTGGATGCAATTCAATACGTAATAGATCAAATAAATCCGCTGAAAGTAGTTCGTCCTCCAGAAGAAGTTCATATAGAAGGCGGCGATGTTATGCTTTGGAATGATCATATTTTTATTGGAACTTATAAAGGAAGTGATTATAAAGATTATATCACTGCAAGAACCAATATGCAGGGCGTTAATTATATTAAGGAATTATTTCCGAATAAAATTGTCAAAGAATTTGATTTAGTAAAATCTAAATTAGAAGCACGCGACAATGCACTTCACTTAGATTGTTGTTTTCAGCCAGTTGGCAAAAACAAAGGAATTATTTACAAAAGGGGTTTTCGCGAAGAAGCTGATTATTTGTATTTAGTAAATCTTTTTGGGAAAGAAAATTTATTTCATATCGAAAGAAACGAAATGTATCATATGTTTTCGAATGTATTTTCGATTGATGAAAATGTAGTAGTTTCAGAAAAGAACTTTACAAGATTAAATAACTGGCTTCGTTCAAATGGATTTATTGTTGAAGAAATTCCATACGCTGAAATCGCAAAACAAGAAGGGTTACTAAGATGTTCAACCTTACCGTTAATTAGAGATTAAATATTGTTTCAAGTTTAAGGTTTCAAGTCTTTTGCAACGTGAAGCCTGACCTGAAACTTGGAACAAATAAAACATAAAAAATGAAACAAACAACAAATGCAATCGTAATGATTCGGCCAGTTGCATTCAGAATGAATGAACAAACTGCCGTAAATAATTATTACCAAAAAGTATTAGACGGACTTTTACCAAGTACAGTAAATGCTAAAGCACAGCAAGAATTTGATGTTTTTGTTGAAAAACTAAGAGCGGTAGGAGTTGATGTTACAGTTATAGAGGATACGTTAGAAACGGATACTCCAGATAGTATTTTTCCAAATAATTGGGTTTCATTTCATGAAAATGGAGATGTAGCATTGTATCCAATGTTTGCTGAAAATCGTCGTCAAGAACGTCGTGAAGATATTTTAGATACCCTTGAAGAAAAAGGTTTTGAGATTTCTAATATCATGGATTACACATCGGCAGAAGAAGATGGTTTTTTTCTGGAAGGTACAGGAAGTCTGCTTTTAGACAGAGCAAATGCAAAAGCTTACTGTGCTTTGTCACCTCGCGCTGATGAAGAATTATTTATTGAGTTTTGTGAAGATTTTGATTATGCTCCCGTAATTTTTGAAGCTTTTCAAACTGTAGATGGAGAACGTAAGTTGATCTATCATACGAACGTAATGATGTGCTTAGGCGAAACATTTGCTGTTATTTGTGCTGATTGTATTGATGATAAAAAAGAGCGTAAAATGGTTCTTGAAAATCTAAAAGCCGACAAAAAAGAAATTATTTTGATTACTGAAGCGCAGGTAAATAATTTTGCAGGTAATATGTTAGAAGTTAGAGGCACAAATGATAAAAAATATATTGTTATGAGCGCTTCTGCTCATCAGAGCTTAACTCCAAAACAAATTGCTCAATTAGAAAATCATGCTGAAATTTTGAGTTCAAGCCTAGATACAATCGAAGCTTGTGGAGGCGGAAGCGCCAGATGCATGATGGCTGAAGTGTTTTTGCCGAGAAACTAAAGGTATTTTTAAATATAAAAAGAGGGATAGAACAAGATGTTTTATCCCTCTTTTTGGTTTTAAAAGAAAGCAATCTACATTAAATTTCCTTTTATAATATTAATGATAGAACTCACTATGTATTGAATTCCGATAGAAATTACGATAAAACCGACAATTCTAGAGATGGCAACAATTCCTGAAGCACCAAGTATTCTTGCTAAGTAATGTGCGCTTTTTAGAATAGCAAAAATAGCAACTGCAATGGCTAAAATAGCTAATGTCGAAATGATGATTTCTTCCATTCCGTGATGCTCTTGGTAAAAAGCGATTAATAGCGAAATTGATCCAGGACCAGCTAACATTGGAATTGCTAATGGAGTTAGTGCGATATCATTTCGTTGTTGTGCTTCATTTTCAATCTTTTTATTGATTCCTCTTGTTTTGTTGAACTTTCCAGAAAGTAATGAAAAACCAGAATTTACAATTACGATTCCGCCAGCAATTCGCAGAGCATCAATACTAATTCCGAAAAAAGTTAAAACATACTGTCCAATAAAATAAGAAACAATCAAAATAATAAAAACGTTTATGGCAGTCCACAATGAAATTCTAGAACGTTCTTTTTGAGAATCATGTTGTGTTAGTCCAACAAAAATAGGAACGGTTCCGATTGGATTTAAAACTGAAAAAAGAGCAGCAAATAGGTAAACGAATAAATCCATATAATTGGGGTTAGTAAAGTAAAAATAGTCAATTTTTAATATTTCAAAGCAAATTCGTGTTAGGATATTGTTTTTATTACTGTTAATTCTAAATAAATTACCTTAATTAAGCTCATTCTTTTTGATTACTTTTGCATTATATTTTAAAATGATGAAAAATAAAAAAACTTTAGTTCTTGGTGCTACTACAAAACCAGAACGTTATGCTTTTAGAGCAATAAATATGTTGGTAGATAAAGGGCACTCTGTTTTGGCAATTGGTCAAAAAGCGGGTGAAGTGGCAGGTGTAAAAATTCACACTAAAGCCATTCCTGTTAAGAATATAGATACTGTTACTTTATATTTGAATCCTACTCGTCAGCGTGATTACTATAATTACATTATAGAAGCACAGCCCAAAAGAGTCGTTTTTAATCCAGGAACTGAAAATCCAGAATTATACCAATTGTTAGAATTGAATAATATTAAGGCTGAAGTTGCTTGTACATTGGTTTTATTGGCTACTAATCAATATTGATTTTAGTGGCTTCAAAGCCTTGTAAATCATTAAAAGTATTACTTTTGTCCCATGGAATTTTCATCAAAATTAATAGAAAAAGCAGTCAACGAAATGTCTCAATTGCCTGGAATTGGCAAAAGAACAGCTTTGCGATTGGTTCTCCATTTATTAAAACAGCCTAAAGAACAGACCGGTTTTTTATCGCAGGCATTATTAAATATGCGTGAGGATATTAAATTTTGCGAAAGCTGTAATAATATTTCAGATACAAAGGTTTGTGAAATTTGTGCAAATCAGGCAAGAAATCATCAGACTATTTGTGTAGTTGAGGATATTAGAGATGTAATGGCAATTGAAAATACAGGTCAATATAAAGGAATTTATCATGTTCTTGGAGGTAAAATTTCTCCAATTGAAGGTGTAGGTCCTAGTCAGTTAAATATTTCAAGTTTAGTTGAGAAAGTTAAATCTGGAAAAGTTATAGAGATTATTTTTGCGCTCAGTTCAACTATGGAGGGTGATACCACAAATTTCTATATTTACAAGCAAATTGCAGAAGCGGAAATTGTGATTTCTACCATAGCAAGAGGAATTTCTGTAGGAGATGAGTTGGAATATGCAGATGAAATTACACTCGGAAGAAGTATTTTGCATCGTGTTCCGTTTGAAAAAACTTTCAAAAACAATTAAATAAACCTAAATAAAGCATAGATTTTCTGAAGATTAAAGGAAAAACTATATTTGCGATAAATTTTCAATAATGACAAAAAAGAGCTTTTATTTATTACTATTGATCAGTACATTTTTTACATCTTGCATTCCAATAAAAGACTTGGTGTATTTGCAGGATAAAAATACTTCTGGAGAACAAAATACAATTGCTGCAGTTGAATCTAAGCCTTATAGATTGCAGGTAAATGATGTATTAAGTGTTTCTATAAAAGCGATTGATCCCAAATTAGTGTCTATTTTTAGCACTACTGGAGGAGGAGCTCCTCAATCAGAATCTGGTTTGTATTTTGATGGTTTTACAGTCGATGATCATGGTAACATCCGTATGCCAATTCTAGGAGAAATTAACGTTATAGGTTTTACCTTGGAAGAGGTAAGAATTAAAATTGAGAAAAAATTACTTGATGAATATTTTAAGAGCGAAGCCAATGTTTTTGTTACAGTTAAATTGGCTGGTTTTAGATATACTATAAATGGAGAGGTTGGAAGCACTGGAACAAAAACATTGTTTCAAGAGCATGTAAACATCATGGAAGCCATTGCAAATTCTGGTGATATTACAACTGTAGGAAATAGAAAAGCTGTAATGGTAATTCGCCAGACTCCTACAGGTGTACAAATGAATGAAATTGATCTTACAGATGTTAATGTAATGAAATCACCATATTATTATTTACAGCCAAACGACTATATTTACGTAAAACCATTGAGACAGAAAACGTGGGGAACGGGACAAACAGGTATACAATCTATAGGCACCATTATTACGCTATTATCATTGGCAACGACTGTTTATCTGATTATCAAAAATTAAAACTAAATTCAAAAGATGTTAGATATAAAAGATTTTTCGATTTTTGAAAATCATTCAAATTTTGATTTTAAAGGGTTTTTATTAAAAATTCTCAGTTACTGGAAATTATTCTTAATTAGTTTAATAATAGCTTTTTCGATAGCATATCACGTAAATATTCGTAAAGAAAAAATTTATGGAATGCAGACGATGGTTTCTATTAAAGAAGAAAGAAATCCTTTTTTTACATCAAACACTAGTTTAGTTTTTAATTGGGCCGGAATTTCAGATCAAGTAAATGGAATTTCTACAGTATTACAATCTAGATCTCACAATGAGTTGGTTGTAAGTAAATTACAGTTCTATATTGATTATCTTACACAAGGAGAATATAATTTGGTGGACTCCTACGGAGCAGTGCCTTTTTATGTAGATATTGATAAATCAAAAGGCCAGCTTGCAAATACATTAATTCGTATCAAATTTTTAAGTGCAAACGAGTATGAAATTCGTATTCCATTTGAAAGTCCTTCGGTTTCATTAATTACTTATTCTAATAATACTTATTCTAACACTGCTGTTCAGCCTGTCGAATTTGTGAAAAGATTTAAAGTTGGCGAACAGGTTTCTTTGCCCTTTTTAAATTTGAAATTGCAAATAAATGACAATCCAGGTTTGTATACAGGAAATGAGTATTTTATAAGGTTTAATGATTTTGACGGTACTGTGGCTAGCTATAGAGGAATAAGCGTTAACTCTGATGATAAGGGAGGTTCGATATTAACGTTAGGTCTTCAGGGTGCCAATAAAGCCAGAATGGTAGAATATTTGAATGCAACTGTAAAAATGTTGATCAAAATTCAGCTTGACGGTAAAAACCAATTTGCAACAAATACAATTGCATTTATTGACAGTACGCTTGTTGCAATGGAATCAGAATTAAAACAGACCGGCAATGAGCTGAAATCTTTTACAAAAAATAAAAACATATACGAAATTGAAGGCGGAGGAGCTAAGGTTTCTGATAAAATAATGGACTTTGATCTGGAAAAAGATCAGGTTTCTAGAAAAATTGCTTATTATAATTCTCTAAAAGCCTATTTAAATAATAGTGTAGACTATTCACGATTGCCGGCTCCATCTGTTGCAGGAATTGAAGATCCAAATATAATTGCAAGTATTTCGAAACTTATTGCTCTTTCTACTCAAAGATCAGAAATGGCATATGCTGTAAAAAGTGATAAGATTTTTAAAGATTTTGATAATCAAATTCAGGCTGTCAAAAATGTTTTACAAGAAAATATTGCTTCGGCCAAAGCTTCATTGCTGTATGATTTGTCCATGGTAAACGCTAAGATTGGCCAGGCAGAAAGTACTGTTAAAAGACTTCCCGAAGAACAGCAGGAATTATTAAAAATTAAAAGAAAATACGACTTAAACGATAATATTTATACTGAATTTTTGCAAAAAAGAAATGAAGCTGAGATTGTAAAAGCTTCTAACTTGTCAGATATTCATTTTATTGATCCCGCAAAAGATATTGGAGGAGGGCTTATTGGACCTAAGACTTCTGTAAATTATATATTGGCTTTGTTTCTTGGTTTTTTGATTCCATTATTATTTGTTTTTGGAATTTTCTTCATCAATAATTCAATTCAAAATGCAGATGATATCAGTAAGTTGACTCAAATACCTTTAATTGGCGTAATTGGGGTTAATAAAGGCGGGGTTAATTTAGCTGTTTTTGATAAGCCAAAGTCCGCGCTCTCTGAAGCTTTCAGAACCATTCGTTCTTCATTACAGTTTTTATATAAAAAACAGCAGGTCAGCGGTTCGAAAACTTTAATGATAACTTCTTCAATTAGTGGAGAAGGAAAAACATTTTGTTCTATAAATATTGCGACGGTTTTTGCATTAAGTGAAAAGAAGACAGTAATTATTGGGTTAGATCTTAGAAAACCAAGATTGGCAGATGAATTTAATCTTATAAATCATAAAGGCGTTGTAAATTATTTAATTAAGCAAAATACTTTAGCTGAAATTACAAATTCAACACCAATTCCAAATCTTGATGTTATACTTTCTGGGCCAATACCTCCAAATCCATCTGAATTGATTTTAAGTGATGCAATGAAAGAATTAATAGATGAGTTAAAAGAGAAGTATGATTATATTATTTTAGATACACCTCCGGTTGGTCTAGTTTCTGATGCTTTAGAATTAGCACAATATGCAGATGTAACGCTCTATATTGTCAGACAGAATTATACTAAAAAAGAAATGATAACGTTGCTGAATACAAGAATTAAGCGAGGTGAACTAAGCAATGCGAGTATTGTCTTAAATGGTTACGAGAACAAGGCTAAATACGGATCTGCTTACGGATACGGATATGGTTATGGAGCATATGCAAACGGATATCATGAAGAAGATAAGAAAACAGGATTTTTAGAATCTATTCTTAATAAATTCAATAGAAAATAATTGAAGTAATGAAAACATCAACTCAAAAAACAGTTTTAGTTACAGGTGGAGCTGGTTTTATTGGATCTAATTTATGTGAGTATTTTTTAAAAGCTGACTATAAAGTTATTTGCCTCGATAATTTTTCAACAGGTCATCGCCATAATTTGAAAGATTTTATAGAGAATATTAATTTTAAATTAATCGAAGGAGATATCCGAAATATTGCCGATTGTGTTTCAGCAGTTCAAGGAGTTGATTATGTTTTGCATCAAGCCGCTTTAGGATCTGTTCCAAGGTCTATAAATGATCCAATTACGACAAACGATGTTAATGTTTCTGGATTTTTAAACATGCTTACAGCTTCCCGTGATGCAAAAGTAAAACGTTTTATTTATGCGGCTAGTTCTTCAACTTATGGAGATTCAGTAGGATTGCCAAAAGTTGAAGATGTGATTGGAAAGCCATTATCACCATATGCCATTACAAAATATGTAAACGAATTATATGCTGAAATTTTCAGTAAAACATATGGTTTAGAAACTATTGGATTGCGTTATTTTAATGTTTTTGGAAGAAAACAAGATCCAAAAGGAGCGTATGCGGCCGTAATTCCGAAGTTTGTTATGCAATTGATGAATCATGAAAGTCCAGTTATAAATGGAGACGGAAATTATTCTCGCGATTTTACATATATTGATAATGTAATTCAAATGAATGAATTAGCAATGACAAGTCAAAATACAGAGGCGGTAAATACAGTTTACAATACAGCATTTGGCGATCGAAATACACTCAATGATTTGCTTGGATATTTAAAAAAATATTTATCTGAATTTGATTCGGAAATTGCTAATGTGAAGATCATTTATGGCGAAAATCGTGCAGGTGATATTCCGCATTCATTGGCAAGTATTGACAAAGCGAAAACAATGTTGGGTTATAATCCTAAATATTCATTACAGGAAGGTTTGAAAGAAGCAGTAAGTTGGTATTGGGAAAATTTGAAATAAGTCGAAGATTAAGATAATAGTAAATTAAATGAAAATTACAAAAATTTGTTGCATTGGCGCAGGTTATGTTGGAGGTCCAACAATGGCAGTAATTGCACAAAAATGTCCACATATTCAAGTCACTGTTGTCGATTTGAACGAACAAAGAATTAAAGATTGGAATGATCCCAATACAGATAACATTCCGATTTACGAACCGGGTTTATCAGAGATCGTAGCAGAGGCAAGAGATAGAAATCTTTTCTTTTCAACAGAAGTTGAGAAAGCAATTGATGAAGCTCAAGTAATTTTTATATCAGTAAATACCCCAACTAAAACCTATGGAAAAGGAAAAGGTATGGCGGCTGATTTAAAATATATCGAATTATGTGCAAGGCAAATTGCAAAAGTTGCGAAGCAAAATAAAATAGTTGTTGAAAAATCAACTTTGCCAGTTCGAACTGCTGAAGCAATAAAAAGTATTTTAGATAATACAGGAAATGGAGTTCAGTTTCAAATTTTATCAAATCCTGAATTTTTAGCAGAAGGAACAGCGGTTACAGATTTACTGAATCCGGACCGAATTTTAATTGGTGGAGATACAACTCCTGAAGGGCAAAATGCAATTAATGCGTTGGTCGATGTTTATGCAAACTGGGTCGAAAAAGATAAAATTTTAACTACGAATGTTTGGTCGTCAGAATTGTCTAAGCTTACGGCTAATGCATTTTTGGCACAGCGTATTTCTTCTATAAATGCAATGTCAGAATTGTGTGAAAAAACCGGTGCAGATGTAACTGAAGTAGCAAGAGCAATCGGTATGGATAGCAGAATTGGTTCTAAGTTTCTTAAAGCTTCTGTTGGTTTTGGAGGTTCTTGTTTTCAGAAAGATATTTTAAACTTAGTCTATATTGCAAAATCATATGGATTAAATGAAGTTGCAGATTATTGGGAGCAAGTAATCATAATGAATGATCATCAAAAAAGAAGATTTTCTAATAAAATTGTTCAGACTTTATATAATACAGTTGCAGATAAGAAAATAACATTTTTAGGTTGGGCTTTCAAAAAAGACACAAACGACACACGTGAGTCTGCGGCTATTTATGTTGCAGATGATTTAATAAACGAACAGGCTAAAATCTCAGTTTACGATCCTAAGGTTTCAAGAAATAAAATGTTGAGTGATTTGGATTATTTGCATACAAGATCAAATGAAGATAATAGCAATTCATTAGCAATATTCGACAATGCTTATGAAGCTTGCAAAGGATCGCACGCTATTGCTGTTTTAACAGAATGGGATGAGTTTGCAACTTACGATTGGAAAAAAATCTATGATTCGATGCACAAGCCAGCATTTCTTTTTGACGGCCGAAATATTTTGAATGCAAAAGAAGTTGAAGCAATTGGATTTATTTATAAAGGAATAGGTTCTTAGTTGAAGATAATATTGAAATAAATAATATGAAATGAATAGGGAAGAAGTTTAGAAATTTATTTCAATAAAGAGAAAAATTATGACTTGGTATGTTTTGTATACAAAGCCTAAATGGGAGAAAAAAGTTGCGGAGAAGCTTACGCAAAATGGGATTGAGTGCTACTGTCCATTAATAACTCAAGTGAAACAATGGTCAGATAGAAAGAAAAAGATTGAAGTGCCGCTTTTCAATTCTTATGTTTTTGTACAATTATCAGATTCAGAACGAAATTCAGTATTTACGGTTCCGGGTGTTGTTCGATATTTATTTTGGCTTGGAAAGCCAGCCATTGTAAGAGATGAGGAAATAAATGTTATCAAAACAAGTCTGAAGAGTTTAAATATTAGTGATATATCAGTAAGATCAATTCAGGTTGGCGATAGAATAAAATTGGATTCAGGAGCATTCAATAACCAAGATGCAATTGTTCAGGAAATTTCTAATACACAGTATATTTTAGTACTGGAATCTTTAGGGTGTGTGTTAAAAATAAAATATAAGTAAAATTTAACTTTAAATTTTTAACTTATTTTTAAATGAAAAGAAGATAAAATCTCTCTGATTTGAGGTTTTATCTTCTTTTTTTTTAGCTATTCTACTTTTTATATGCTGATAGATAGTAGTTTGATTATTTTTTGTTTTTTTTAACCAGTAGATTTTTGATGTTTACGGGAAACCGTATTGAATAAATTGACTTAATATGTTATATTTGCCGCAAATGATTTTAGAATACCTGTGTCAATTTTTTGTGACTCAGGATGGCGAAGCCGTGAATTGTAATGAGTGAATTGAATAAAAAAGACTACAAAATTGAATCAAAATATTAAAATAGCTGTTATAGGTTTAGGTTATGTTGGTCTTCCTTTGGCTAGGCTATTTGGTACAAAATATTCTGTTGTAGGTTTTGATATAAACGAATTAAGAGTGGCTTCTTTAAAATCAGGAACAGATTCTACACTAGAAGTTGATGATGTAACCTTGCAGAAGGTACTAATTAATAGTCCAAATGATGAAAAAGGATTGTATTGTACCACTTCTTTAAATGATATAGCAGATTGTAACTATTTTATAATAACAGTTCCAACCCCTGTTGATAAAAATAATCGTCCAGATTTAACTCCTTTATATAAATCGAGCGAATCAGTCGGAAAAGTTTTAAAAAAGGGTGATATCGTAATTTATGAATCTACCGTTTATCCAGGAGTTACAGAAGAACAATGTGTGCCTGTTTTAGAAAAAATTTCAGGACTTAAATTTAATCAAGATTTTTTTGCAGGATATTCTCCAGAACGAATTAATCCAGGTGATAAAGAGCATACTGTAGAGAAGATTTTGAAAGTAACTTCAGGTTCAACTCCTGAAATAGGATTAAAAGTTGATAAATTATATAAATCCGTTATTACAGCGGGAACTCATTTAGCTCCTTCGATAAAAGTTGCAGAAGCGGCAAAGGTTATAGAGAATTCTCAAAGAGATATTAATATTGCTTTTGTAAATGAATTGGCTAAAATATTCAATTTAATGAATATTGATACTCAGGAAGTATTAGCAGCTGCATCTACAAAATGGAATTTCCTTCCTTTTAAACCAGGTTTAGTGGGAGGACATTGTATAGGAGTTGATCCCTATTATTTAGCACAAAGAGCACAAGAATTTGGCTACCATCCTGAAATAATTTTAGCAGGACGACGTTTAAATGACAGTATGGGTGAATACATTGCGTCTCAAGTTGTTAAGTTGATGATAAAAAAAGGTATTTCTGTTAATGGAGCAGAGCTATTAATGCTTGGAATTACTTTTAAAGAAAATTGCCCAGACGTTAGAAATACTAAAATTGTTGATGTAGTAAAAGCATTAACAGAATACGGAATCTCGGTCACCATATATGATCCGCTAGCTAATGCAAATGATGTAAAAAAAGAGTATAATTTAGTAACAATTAACTCTGTTCCGAATAATAAATTTGACGCAATTGTTCTAGGAGTTGCTCATGCAGAATTTTTAGAATTAAATTTTAATGAATTGCAAAAAACAAATAGTTTATTATACGATGTAAAAGGAGTTTTAGGAGCTATAGCTGATAACAGATTATAGTAACTATAAACCCTTTTTTTATTTACAGAAAAAAATGGAGAAAAATAATTCAATTATACATGTAATTTTAACGGGAGGCGTAGGTAGCAGGTTATGGCCTCTTTCTCGTAAAAGTCAACCCAAACAATATTTGGAAATATTTGAAGGTAAGTCATTGTTTGAAATGACAGTAGATCGTAATAGCAGTCTTGCTGATAATGTAATGGTTGTTGGTAACGTTGATAATCATCACTTAAGTGAAAAAGTGATGAATAAGTCTAAGACATCATATGTAAATATTGTTGAATCTACACCTAGAAATACGGCGGCGGCTATCGCTTTCGCCGCATTTGCATCTAACCCAGAAGACATATTAATTGTAACACCTTCAGATCATATTATTGATAAGATCGAAGATTACAATACTTCAATAAATGAGGCCATTTTAAAAGCTCAGGAAGGGTTTATTGTTACTTTTGGGATTATTCCGACTAAACCAGAAACTGGTTATGGCTATATTGAATCAAAAGGAGACAAAGTTATTTCTTTTCGAGAAAAACCTAATAAAACAACTGCTAAAGAATTTATTTCTCGAGGTAATTTTTTATGGAATAGTGGAATGTTTTGTTTTAAAGCGGGTGTTCTTTTAGAAGAACTTAAACAATTTCAGCCTGATATTTATGAAAAATCGAAGTCAGTATGGGAATCTTCTAAAGATGGTTTTTTAGATTTAGACTTATCACTTGAGATACCTTCTTTAAGTATAGATTATGCTGTAATGGAGCGCAGTAAAAAAATTAAAGTAGTTCCTGCCTCTTTTTCTTGGTCAGATTTAGGATCATTTGAATCAGTTTATGACTATTTAGTTTCTAAAGGACATACAGTTGATAAAAATGGGAATATGGTTATAGGAAGTGAAAAACATACTGTGTTTTTAGGATTAAAAAATACTATTTTTGTGTATACAGATACAGCTAACTTAATTTTACAAAAGGAAAATTCACAGGATGTAAAGGATATTTATAGTGAATTGGAAAAGCTGAATTCAGATTTATTAAATTAATTTTAAAATTTTAAATGAAAAAAATTCTTATAACAGGAGGTGCTGGTTTTATTGGATCACACGTAGTAAGACGATTTGTAAATAAATATCCAGACTATCAAATATTCAATTTGGATGCCTTGACATATGCTGGAAATTTAGAGAATATTAAAGATATTGAAAATCAGTCTAATTATCATTTTGTAAAAGGAGATATAGTCAATGAAGCTTTTATTAATGAACTTTTTTTAACATATAATTTTGATGGTATACTGCACCTAGCTGCAGAATCTCATGTTGACCGCTCAATTGAAGATCCTTTAGCTTTTGTAAAAACAAATGTTATCGGCACTATGAATTTGCTTAATGCAGCAAAAAATCAATGGAAAGATAATTTTGAAGGCAAAAGATTTTACCATATTAGCACTGATGAAGTATATGGTTCACTAGGAACAGAAGGGCTTTTTACAGAAACAACTCCTTATGACCCAAATTCACCATATTCAGCTTCTAAAGCAAGTTCGGATCATTTTGTTAGAGCTTACGGTGAAACATATGGATTGCCTTATGTGTTAACTAATTGTTCTAATAATTATGGTTCATACCATTTTCCTGAAAAATTAATTCCACTTTTTATAAATAATATTATTAATAATAAGCCACTTCCTGTTTATGGAGATGGTAATTATACTCGCGATTGGCTGTTTGTGGAAGATCATGCGATTGCTATAGATTTAGTTTTTCATGAGGGAAAAAACCATGATACTTATAATATTGGCGGTTTCAATGAATGGAAAAATATTGATTTGGTTAAATTATTGTGCCAAATTATGGATCAAAAATTAGGAAGAAGCGAGGGGACTTCTGAAAAGTTAATTACTTATGTAAAAGATAGACCAGGACATGATTTACGTTATGCGATAGATGCTTCAAAAATTAATAAAGAGCTTGGATGGAAGCCTTCTGTCACTTTTGAAGAAGGATTAGAGAAAACTATAAATTGGTATTTGAATAATGAAGAGTGGCTGCAAAATGTAACATCAGGTTCATATAAAGATTATTACCAAAAACAATATTCGTAAAAAAAACAATTTAAATTAAGACTTTATTTAACGGTTAAAGTTATAAATCGACATGAAAAAAATCACGTACGTTCTTACCCTATTTTTAATTTTATTGTTGTCTTATAATGCAAATGCACAAGATATACTTAAATCTAAAGATTTAAGTACTGTAAAAGTAGATTATTTATCAGATGATGACTTAGCTAAAATTAGTGCACAATTAAAAAGCAATAATACAACTATAGATCAAGTTGAACCTTTAGTACTCTCTAAGGGAATGAGTCAAGTAGAATTTGATAAATTAAGAATCAAACTAAATGAGTTCTCTAAAAAGAACGCTAGAGGGAATGATCAAAAACTAAAAGTTCAGGAAGGTCAAAATGGATCAGGAAGAAAACAAGAGGTAATCATTAATGAAAAAGTAAAAGACTCAACCAATGCATTAATTTTTGGTTCAGAATTATTTGACAACCCTACATTGAACTTTGAACCAGACTTAAAGCTGGCTACTCCAATGAATTATATTTTAGGGCCAGGTGATGAACTACAGGTTAGTGTTTATGGAGTTCAAGAATATAATGCAAGTATACCAGTTAGTGTTGAAGGTAAAATAACGATTGATTACGTAGGGCAAATTTCTGTTTCAGGGATGTCCATAGAAGCAGCAACTCAAAAAATAAAGGCATCGATTGCAAGGGTATACAGTACAGTCAACTCTGGGCAATCTCAAGTAAGTGTAAGCTTAAGTCGAATTCGTACAATTAAAGTTACTATTGTAGGAGGTAAGCAGCCGGGTAATTATTCAATTTCGTCTTTGGCAACAGTTTACAATGCCCTGCATTTAGCAGGTGGCCCCGGTAAAAATGGAAGTTATAGAAATATTGAATTAATCAGGAATAACAAAGTTTATAGAAATGTTGATATCTATAAGTTTTTAGTTAAAGGAGATCAATCAGATAATGTTAGCTTAAAAGATAATGATGTAATTAGAATTCCAGCATATAGTCAAAGAGTAACAGTTGAAGGAGAAGTGAAACGTCCAGGAATTTTTGAAATGAAAAAAGGAGAAACATTCACCGATTTATTAAATTTTGCATCAGGCTTCAATGAATTTGCGTATACAGCATCTGTTAATGTAGTGCAAAAAACAGGTAAAGAATTTAAAGTTCACGATATTAATGAGAGTGAATACAATTCTTATTCGCCACAATCGGGAGATGTTTTTAGGGTTACTAAAATTTTAAATCGATTTGAAAATCGAATTAAAATTGAAGGAGCAGTTTTTCGTCCGGATTATTATTCATACAGTGAAGGAATGCGAATCTCTGATCTTGTCACAAGAGCTGAAGGGCTTAAAGAAGATGCTTACACTAAAAGAGCAAGGATAATTCGATTAAAAACAGATTTAACTACAGAAATAGTAAATATAGATTTAAGCGCAGCTTTATCAGGAGATTTAAATGCTGATATTGAATTAAGAAGAGAGGATATTGTAACTGTTTATTCTATATTAGATTTTAGAGAAGAATATAAAGTAACAATTGATGGTGAAGTTAAAAATCCAGGAGAATATGAATACTTTGAAAATTTAACTTTAAATGATTTAGTAGTACAAGTAGGAGGTTTAACTGGTTCGGCATCAAAGAGAGTTGAGATTGCCCGAATGGTCAAATCTGATATAATAGACGATGCAGATCCTAAAAGAGTTGAATTAATTGAGCTTGAAATAACAGCTGATAATAATGAGCAAATTAAAAATTTCGTTCTAAAACCTTTTGATGTTATTAATATACGAAGGATTGCTGTATATGAAAAACCGCAAATGGTTACTGTTGCTGGAGCTGTTGGATATCCAGGCAAATATGTGCTAGCAAATAAAAAAGAAACAGTCTATAATATTGTGATGAGAGCTGGGGGATTAACTTCTATAGCAAATTTAGAAGGAATGAAAATTAAAAGACCAATTAAGCAAGAACAGATTGATAAAATAGAAAGTGTTGACTTAAATTTGTCGAAAAATGATACATTAAAAGACAAATTAACGAAAAAACTTAAGGAAGAATTAAAATATGCTACTATTCCAGTTAATTGGGAAAAAATTGTAAAAGACAAAAACCACTATTCTAATGTTACATTATTTCCTGGGGACGAAATTGAAGTAGCAGTTTATAATGAAGGTGTAAAAGTTACTGGTAACGTCTTATTGACTTCTGAAATTCCATTTAGAAGCGGAAAAGGATTTAAATATTACATTAATGCCGTTGGAGGTGTAGATAGTAAGGGATGGAAGAGAAAAGCATATATCATTTATCCTAATGGAAAGGCCTCTGTAACATCATCATTTCTGTTTTTTAGGTCTTATCCAAAAGTTGAACCAGATTCACAAATTGTAGTGCCAGAAAAACCAGAAACAAAGAAAATGACAGCGGGAGAATGGGTAAGTATAGGTAGTATTCTGACTACTTTAGCGGTATTAATAGTTACAACTTTTAAATAATTTTTAATGCAAAATGAAACTATTGAAAGCGATGAAATATCGCTAAAAGAATTAATTAAAAAAGCAAGAGAATGGTCTAGCTATTTATATGCAAAGTGGAAAATTATTTTATTAGCAGTAATTATTGGAGCATGTTTAGGACTATCTTACTCTTTGATTAAAAAACCTATATATACTGCTAGTTTGTCATTTGCTTTAGAAGATGAAAGAGGAGGATCTGGTGGTATAGGTGGAGCTTTAGGATTAGCCAGTTCGTTTGGATTAGATATAGGAGGAAGCGGAGGTGGAATTTTTAGTAGTTCTAATTTGGTAGAATTATTTAAATCAAGAACAATGGTTGAAAAAACATTATTATCTCCGGTAAACATAAATGGTAAAATATTTTCTTTAGCTGAAATGTATATCCAGAATAATAAATGGAGAGATAAATGGGATAAAAATCCAAAACTTGCCTCTGTAAAATTTTTACCAAATAGCGACAGAACTTTGTTTACTAGGATACAAGATAGTATCATAGGAGTAATGTATCAGAATTTATCGAAGAAGGGCTTGTTAGTTGGGCAAAAAGATAAAAAAGTGTCAATAATAAATATTGATGTTTCCTCTACAAATGAATTGTTTTCCAAATATTTTTGTGAAGCTTTAGCTAAGCAGGTAGGGACATTTTATGTTGAAACAAAAAGCAAAAAAGCGAGATTGAATATGGCTATTTTAGAACGCCAAGTTGATTCTATTCGTGGAGAACTTAATGGCGCAATTACTGGAGTAGCAGTAGCGAATGATAATACTTTTAATTTAAATCCAGCTCTAAATGTTCGACGAGCTCCCTCAGCCAGAAGACAAGTTGATGTTCAGGCCAATACAGCTATACTTACAGAATTAGTTAAGCAAGCGGAGCTAGCTAAAGTTACTCTACGAAAAGAAACACCTTTAATTCAGGTTATCGACAGGCCAATTTTGCCTTTGCCTAAAGAACGTTTTGGAGAAGTAAAAGGATTGATTTTAGGAGGTTTTTTAGCAGGATTTATTGCTGTTATCTTTTTAATTTTTAAAAGGCTATTTACATATTTGTCGTAAATAATTTACTTGATTAAAATGAAAAATTATACTTTAAAAGTTCAAGAAGTTAGAAAGGAAACTGACGATACTGTTACTATCTGTTTTAAACAGCCAGGATTAAAGAAAATAAAATATTTCGCGGGTCAGTATTTAACTCTTCAATTTAGAATAAACGGAAGAAGGTATATTCGGCCTTATTCTTTTTCATCTTCTCCTTTAATTGATTCATCACTGAATGTTACAATAAAGAGAGTTCCAAGAGGTATTGTCTCTAATTATATTAATGACCATATAAAAGTTGATGATGTAATTGAGGTGCAAGAGCCACTAGGTGATTTTATATTTCATGATGATAATGATTTATTAAAATCAGTAATGTTTTGGGGTGTAGGTAGTGGAATTACACCTCTTTTTTCAATGATAAAAGAGCTATTAATTGTTCATGCAACAATTAATATTTTTTTGGTTTATGGAAATAAATCAAAAAAATCAGTAATTTTTTACAATGAGCTAGAAAAACTTAGATTAACTTACTCAGATCGTTTTAAAATATATTATTTCTACTCAAAAGAAGAATTTTTTGATGACGAATCACACAATTTTAGAGGACGAATTAATTCTAATTTTGTTAGTGATTTAGTCAAAAAAAATATTGAACCAACTAGACACTATGTATGTGGGCCAATTGGATTAAAAAACATAATTAAAGAATCATTATTAAATCTATCAGGAAATTTAGATAATTTATTTAGTGAAGACTTTGAAATTATTAAAAACCCAGAAGATTTCAAGGCAATACTTGATCAAGAAATTACATTAAGTTTTCAAGGGAATCAAAATAAAATTGTAATAAATAAAGGTAATTCGATATTAGAGGAAGCATTAGAAGCGGGCCTTGAACTACCCTATTCATGTCAAACAGGAAATTGCAGTACATGTAAAGCGACTCTTAAATCAGGAGAGTTGAAAATGATTGGATTGAGCAAGCCTAGAACAGATTTGAATGAAAATGAATATTTATTATGTTGTAGTTATCCTGTGACTAACAATGTTTGTGTTGAAATATAATAACCATAAATAACAATATATAATAATGAAAGTAGTAATTTTTGCAGGTGGTTTTGGAACACGCCTTATGGAAGAAACCGAAGCCAGACCAAAACCGATGGTAGAGATTGGTGGGAAACCTATTTTATGGCATATTTTAAAAATGTACGAGCAACATGGTTATAATGAGTTCGTCATCTGTTTAGGATATAAGGCAACTTTTATTAAGGAATATTTCTATAATTATTATTTGCACAATTCTGACGTAACAATTGAATTAGCCAATAATAATATAAATGTTCACTATTCAGAAACCGAATCTTTCAAGGTAACATTGATAGATACAGGTTTAAATACCAATACTGCAGGAAGATTAAAACGGATTCAAAAATATGTAAAGGATGAAACTTTTATGCTTACTTATGGAGATGGTGTAGCAGATGTTAATTTGTCTGAATTACTTAAGTTTCATAAGTCACATGGGAGATTAGCTACGCTGACAAGTGTACAGGTTCCAGGTCGATTTGGTAATTTAGAAATCGGTACTGAAGGGGAGGTTGATAGTTTTATAGAAAAACCAGCTGGTGATGGAATGTGGATTAATGGTGGTTTTTTTGTTTTAGAACCTGGTATATTTAAATATCTTGAAGATGATGTTGAAGATATACAATGGGAAAAAGAACCACTGGGAGCTATTGCTAAAGATCAGCAATTGGCTGCTTACAAGCACGATGGTTTTTGGAAATGTATGGATGCATTAAGAGATAGGGTAGAACTTGAAGCGATGTGGAGTTCCGGAAATGCAAAATGGAAAACATGGTAAATTCATTATTTGAAACATTAAGAGAATCTTATAATGGAAAAAAGGTTTTTTTAACAGGACATACCGGTTTTAAAGGGGCTTGGATGTTAAAGACATTATCTTTATTAGGAGCTGAAGTAAAAGGTTATGCTTTAGAACCTCAAACTAAAGATGATTTATTTAATCTTATTGAAGGTGAAAATATATGCGATTCAATAATCGCAGACTTGAGAGATAAAATAAGGTTAGAGAAAGAATTAGTTGATTTTCAACCGGATTTTGTTTTCCATTTAGCAGCGCAACCGTTAGTTCGTCTATCTTATGAAATACCAGCAGAAACTTTTGAAGTAAATGTTATAGGTACAGCTAATGTTTTAGATGCAGTTAGGGTTTTAGAAAAAAAATGTGGTGTAATATTAATAACTACTGATAAAGTTTACCATAATAATGAATGGCTTTATCCTTATCGTGAGAATGATAGACTAGGAGGATACGATCCATACAGTGCAAGTAAAGCTTGTGCTGAATTAGTAATAGACTCCTACAGAAGTTCGTTTTTTAATAGCAAAACATACAATCTGCACCAAAAAGCGATTGCTGTAGCAAGAGCTGGTAACGTCATTGGTGGGGGAGATTGGTCAAAGGATCGCTTGATACCGGATATTGCAAAAGCTTTTGCAACTGACAAACCGGTTATTATTAGAAACCCTAAATCAGTAAGGCCTTGGCAACATGTATTGGAGCCCATAATTGGTTACTTATTATTAGGAGCTAAATTATACTCAGAACCGTTGCAATTTAATCAGGCTTATAATTTTGGACCTCATGTATCTGATGCACTTCCGGTAGAAGACATGCTTAAATTAGCAATTAAAAGTTGGGGAAAAGGAGAGTTTATAGTAGAAATAAATGAAAATCACCCTCACGAGGCAGGATTGTTGAAACTTGATATTAGCAAAGCTTTAAATGAATTAAATTGGGAACCAAAATTAAATGCAGCTAAGGCTGTTAATATGACTATGGATTGGTATAATCAATTTTCGGAAAAAAAAGAGGAAATTAATTTATTTACAGAATCTCAAATTAAAGTATTTCTAAATGCGTAATGTTTTAATTACTGGAATTACTGGTTTTTTAGGTTCTCATATAGCTGAAAATTTAATTTCTAATAATATTAATGTAGTTGGTTTAAAGCGTGAAAATTCTGACTTATGGAGGTGTGACGAAATTAAAGATAAAGTTGTTTGGGTAGATATTCCCAAGAACGGATCTTTAAAATCGCTAACGAATTATTCTTTTGATACAATTATTCATGCTGCTTGGATTGGTGTTGAATCAAATGATAGGGATAACTGGATTGAGCAAAGTAAAAACGTTACCTTTTTTGTAGAGTTGTTAGAGATTGCTAAAGTTTTACAAGTAAAAAAAATAATATTTTTAGGTTCACAAGCTGAATACGGTATTATAAATAGTAAAATATATGAAGATTTTGAAACAAATGCTTTAAACGCATATGCTGCTACTAAATTGGCCTGTTTGGAAATTTTAAAAAGTTTTTCGTCAATAAATAATATAAATTGGATTTGGCTTAGGTTATTTTCGGTATTTGGTGAAAAAGAAAATTCAAATTGGTTAATCCCATCTTTGGTAAATTCAATGCTAAATAAAAATGAGATGGATTTTACTTTAGGAGAGCAGAAATACGCTTACTTATATGTCAAGGATTTTGCTGAGATAATCAATCGAATCGTAGTAAAAGACATTGAGTCTGGAGTATATAATATTTCTTCTAGTGAAACTAGAACTATAAGGTCTTTAATTGAAGATATAAAAAACCTTATTAATCCAGAGTTTGTTTTAAATTTTGGAGTTTTAAATTATAGATCCGGGCAATCAATGCATATGGAAGGTAATATGCAGAAATTGAGCGCCCAAATTGGAAAAATTCAATTTTCTAATTATAATATTGCTTTACAAAATACTTTAAATTATTATTTAAAAAAATAAAATTATGAAAGCATCTGACTTTATTGCAGAGTTTTTAGAAAAAAAAGGAATTAAAAGTGTTTTCGAATTATCAGGCGGAATGATAACTCATATTCTAGACTCTTTAAATCAAAAAACAAGTATTAATATTATTACAATGCATCACGAACAAGCTGCTGCATTTGCTGCTGAAGGTTATGCCCGAATTACCGGCTTACCGGGTGTAGCCCTTGCTACGTCCGGACCAGGTGCAACTAATTTATTAACTGGTATTGGAAGTTGTTTCTTTGATTCAACGCCTGCAATTTTTATAACTGGTCAGGTAAACAGACATGAATTAAAAGGAAATAGAGAGATTAGACAATTGGGTTTTCAAGAAACTGATATTGTTTCTATGGCTAAGCCTATCACAAAAGCCTGCTTTCATGTTAATGAACCTAATGATATTCCAAATATTTTTGAAAATGCTTTTAAAATTGCATTAGAAGGAAGACCAGGTCCAGTTCTTATTGATATTCCAATGGATGTTCAGCGAGTTCAAATCGATGATAATTTTATTGGTTCTGATTCTTTAGAAATTTCAAAAATTGGTTTTAATATTTTAAATAGCTTAATTGAGGATATAAAAAAGGCAAAAAAACCACTTATACTATCAGGAAGAGGGATTAAGGCAAGTAAAAGCCAGGAATTATTTGATGAGTTTATTTTAAAAACTCAACTACCTGTAATTACGACTCTTTTAGGGTTTGATACAATAAAATATGATAATTCTCAACGTGCTGGATTTATTGGAAGTTATGGTAATAGATGGGCTAATATAGCTTTCGGAGAATGTGACTTACTAATCGTTTTAGGAAGTCGCCTAGATATTAGACAAACTGGCGCTGATACTAAATTTATTGAAAATCGAAAAATCTATCATGTTGATTGTGAAAAAGGTGAGATTAACAATCGCGTAAAAGGTTGTGAATCTATTGTAGCAGATTTAAAATCATTTTTTAATGAATTTGAAAAAAACACAATTGATTATTCTTTTGGTATTAAACAGGATTGGTTTAATCAAATCAATGATTTGAAGAAAACTTGGCCAGATACAAAAGAGTTAGATCCAAATGGTATAAATCCAAATGTTTTTATGCATTTACTTTCTAATAAATCTAAAAAAGCAAAAGCTTATTTAGCAGATGTAGGAAGCCATCAAATGTGGGCAGCACAATCTTTGGAGCTTTACAACGATCAACACTTTTTGACTTCAGGCGGTATGGGTGCAATGGGTTTTTCTCTACCAGCAGGCATAGGAGCGAGTATTGGACTTAATAAAGAACCAGTTGTTGTTTTAATAGGAGATGGATGTATGCAGATTAATATTCAGGAACTGCAAACAATTGTTAGAAATAAACTTCCTGTGAAAATTGTTGTTTTAAATAACAAAACATTAGGCATGATTAGACAATTTCAAGATAGTTATTTTGATTCTCGCTATCAGTCTACTTATTGGGGATATGATGCTCCTGATTTTGCTAAGGTTGCAATTGCTTATGGGATAGAAGCAAAAACAATTGAAAATTCAAATGAAATAGAAAACGCAGTAGATTGGCTTTGGAATAATGAAAATGAAGATAAGCCACAATTATTGCAAGTAATGATTGATCCTCATACCAATACTTATCCAAAAATTGCTTTTGGCAGACCAATAACAGAAATGGAACCATTTGCAAAACCAATAGCTATGGAAGCTACATAAATTATTAAAAATTACTGTTAAAGATAAACTTATATGTTACAAAATTTAAAAGAAGAGTCTCTATTAAATAGTTTAAGAGAAATTGCAAAAAAGAAATCAACGCAAGTTATTATTGCTGGAGAAAACTATATTCCTGTTACAGGAAAGGTACTAGACGAAGAAGATATTTTAATGGGAGTTGATGCAGCTCTTGATGGTTGGTTAACAGCTGGTCGTTTTGCAAATAAATTTGAAGCAGATTTTGCAGCTTATTTTGGAGCTCATAGATCACTTTTGGTAAATTCTGGTTCTTCTGCAAACTTAGTGGCATTTTATGCATTAACTTCTCCAAAATTAGGAGAACGAGCGATCAAGCCTGGCGACGAGGTTATTACTGTAGCCGCAGGTTTTCCAACAACTATTAATCCAATTATACAATTTGGAGCTATTCCCGTTTTTATTGATGTAGATATTGCTACACACAATGTGAAAGCAGATATGATTGAGGCAGCTGTGAGTCCAAAAACAAAAGCAATCATGATTGCCCATTCTCTAGGTAATCCTTTTGATTTAGACGAGGTAATGCGTGTTGCGAAAAAGTATAACCTTTGGGTAGTAGAAGATGATTGTGATTCCTTAGGAGCTACTTATAATGGGAAGAAAACAGGGACATTTGGAGATATTTCTACTTTTTCATTTTATCCAGCACATCATATTACAATGGGTGAAGGTGGAGCTGTTTTAATCAATAATCCAATTTTATCAAAATTAGCGGAAAGTTTCCGTGACTGGGGGCGCGATTGCTATTGCGAACCGGGTAAAGACGATACTTGTGGATGTCGTTTTGGTCAACAATTAGGAACATTACCTTATGGTTATGATCATAAATATACTTATTCTCATATTGGTTTTAACTTAAAAGTTACTGATATGCAGGCTGCATTTGGGGTTTCACAAATCAAGAAAATAGATCAGTTTGTACAACGTCGTAAGGAAAATTATGCTGCTTTGTATGAACGTATGAAAGAATTTGAAGAAGTTTTTATTCTTCCAGAACCAACACCTAATTCTGAACCATCTTGGTTTGGGTTTTTGCTGACATTAAGAGAAGGAGATGCAAATGACCGCCATATGTTAGTACAGCATTTAGAAAAAAATAAAATTGGGACACGTTTGCTATTTGGAGGCAATTTATTAAGACAGCCTGCATATGCTGATATTGAGCATAGAGTTGTAGGTGATTTGTCTAATACTGATATAATTATGAATCAATCGTTTTGGCTCGGAGTGTGGCCTGGTTTAAATGAATCACATTACGATTATATAGCTGATGTTATTAGAGATTATTTGAATTCATAATGCTTAAATTTATAAAAAAAAATTCTGATAGGATAGGAATTGATGGTGCGATAGCTTATACCGTTTTGTCAAGAATTATTCAGGCTGGCGGAGGAGTAATTACTTTATTATTTGTAGCTAGATGCCTATCGAAAGTGGAACAAGGATATTATTACACTTTTGGGAGTATTTTAGCAATCCAGATTTTTTTTGAATTAGGACTGTCTAATATTATAACACAATTTGTTGCACATGAAAATGCGAGTCTGGTATGGAACAATAAAATTAGTTTTTCTGGCCCACAAGAAGCAATTTCGAGGATATCTTCCCTCCTTAGATTCACAATAAAATGGTTTGGTATAATTGCAATTTTATTATTTTTTGGATTACTTATTGCAGGACACTTTTTTTTTAGTGAGTATGGTAAAAGTAATGTAATTGTTGAGTGGAAGATTCCTTGGTTAATTCTTTCCGTTACAACATCACTTTCTTTGATGTTATCTCCTATTTTAGCATTTTTAGAAGGATTAGGGCGAATTAAAGAGGTTGCTAAAGTAAGATTTATGCAACAGATTGTGCAACTGCTATTTGTTTTAATTTTCTTTTCATTAGGATTTAAACTTTTTTCTAGTCCTTTAGCAGCAATACTTTCATTTGGGATTGTGCCTTTATGGATTTTCTTTAGCGAAAAAAAAAAATTGCTAAATTTTATATGGAAAAAAATAGATGTATATACAGTAAATTACAGACGGGAAATATTTCCATTTCAATGGAAGATAGCTTTAAGTTGGATCAGTGGCTATTTTATTTTTCAGCTATTTAATCCCGTTCTTTTTGCTACAGAAGGACCAGTTGTCGCAGGACAAATGGGAATGACATTGGCTATTTTAAATGCAATTTTAATGTTTAGCTTAAGCTGGGTTACTACAAAAATACCTATCTTTTCAGATTTAATTGCTAAAAAGAAATATAAGGAATTAGATGTGTTGTTCAATAAAACTTTAATCCAATCTTCTGCTTTAAATGCATTTGCTTTAACTTTATTTTATCTTTTAATTTTTCTATTAAGATATTTTGAAATTAAGATTAGCGGTAAAGTTCTTGGGAATCGTTTGTTACCACCTTTACCAATGTTATTTATGATGATTCCAGTTTTATTGAATCATGTTATTGCTGCATTAGCAACCTATTTGCGATGTCATAAAAAAGAGCCTATGCTTGTGCAGAGTGTTGTAATGGGGGTTTTTTGTTGTGTTTCAACAATTATTTTAGGTAATTATTTTGGTGTAATAGGAATGACGTGTGGATATATGATTTTGATTTTTATAAGTAGCATATGGACTTATTTGATATTTAGAAACAAAAAGCAAGAATGGCATAAATGAGAATAGAAGATAAATTAGAAATAGTCATAATTACATATAACAGATGTAAATTACTAGATAATACTTTGGTTCAATTTTTAGGATCTCCTTTTGTGAATTGCAAAATAACTATTCTTGATAATTGTTCTACTGATGATACTGTTGCAGTATGTAGTAATTATTTAAAAAAATTTTCAAATTTTCACATTATTTCTAATAAGTTTAACATTGGAGCTAATGCAAATATTTTGCGGGCAGTGGAAACCGTTAATTCAGATTTTATATGGATTGTTTGTGATGATGATAATTATGACTTTTCTTATTGTGATGATGTGATTGATTGTATTTTAAATAATAAAGTTAATATAATAAATTTAGGAGCTCATCCTCAAGATGAATGGAGATTTGGTGGCCAGTTAAAAAATGCTAAAGATTTGCTGGATGACGGTTATCCTTTTTTTAAAGCGGCTTCTTTCGTTCCTAATAATCTTTTTAGAGTAAGTGAATTTTTGCCATACAACATTTCAGGCTACAATAATATTATAAATATGTATCCGCATATGCCCTATCTATTATCCAATTTTTCACAAAATAATTCGGTTTATATTTCAAAAAACAGGATAGTAACTGCGGGTATTGGAGAGCAGATTTATAATTCTAAAGATTGGATAGAAGGTTGGATGAATACCTCATATCTATTGAATAAAAAAAGAGATATAAAGAAATGCTTCTATAGTCAACTAAACATTGGTTTTTTTAATGAAATAAAATCCTGTCTCATAATATTGTTTGGGGCTATTAACGGGACTATGTATTATAAAACTGTATTTAGAGCTTTTTCTCTGCTTTCATTTTTTCAAAAAATAATTTTCATCATGCTCGTGATTCCATATATTTTTTATAGATTTTTTAATAAAATCCTTAAATAAATATTGGTAATTAGAGTATTTCTTTGCTGTAGTACAATTAAACTTGGAATAAGTTTATAATTTATAGCAAAAACAAGCTTCTTTGGCTGAGAGTTTTTTATTAAAAAAATTAGAAATATTGAAATAAATTTATGACCGCAGATAAAAATAAAGTAAGTGTTGTATTGTGTACTTATAACGGAAGTTCATATTTGAAAAAACAATTAAATTCAATACTTGAACAAACGTATGATATAGATGAAATTGTTATAGTTGATGATTGTTCAACAGATTCTACTAGAGATATTTTAAGAGAATATCAAAAGGATAATAATAAGATCAAACTTTTCTTTAATGAAAAAAATTTAGGATCCAACAGTTCATTTAGATATGCAATTTCTCTTGCAAGCAATAATTATTTAGCATTGTGTGATCAAGATGATATTTGGTATAAGAATAAAATTGAAATTCAAATGAATTCTGTTTTTTCCTCCGGTTTTGAACATGATAATAAACCATTACTTGTTTTTCATGATTTATGTCTGATTGATCAAAACGATAATATAACAAATAAATCATTTTGGAAATTGCGTAAGTTTATTCCTGAAACGTTTACATTTAAAAGGCTTCTTTTTTTAAATATTGTTACTGGTTGTACGTGTTTGATAAATAATAGTTTGAAAGAAGAGATGCTTAAGTCTGATATGCAAGATATCATTATGCATGATTATTTAATAGCCTTGATTGGTTATGGTTTTGGTAATGCAATTTATATAAATGAACCATTAATGTATTACCGAAGCCATCAAGGTACAGTTACAGAAAAAGAAAATATTACATTTACTAATAGAATTAAAATTTTCATTTCCAGTATTAAAGAAAAGAGTTATTTAAAACCGAATATTTTACAGATTCAACAATTTAATTTTCTATACGGTGATAAACTTGATCTACCAAATAAGAAACTTGTTCAATATTTTGAATCGTTAAAGAATAAAAGTATAGTTAGAAGAATTATTTATAAGTGGCTCATTAATTAGCATTTAATAATTGTTGTTTTTATCTAAAGAGACCAGATCAATATTAAAGTAAAAAATAATGGATTTTCGAGGAAAAAAGATTTTATTTATAGGTCCTAAATTTCATAATTATGAAAATATGATTAAAGCTCAGCTTGAGCAACAAGGAGCATCAGTAGATTTTTTTGCTGAAAGATCATATGACTTTGATTTTAATATTGTTAATAATTTTTTTGAATCTTACATGAGTAATTTTCAAAGGAAACATTATAATAAAATTTCTAAATCTGTAAAAAGTAATAGATATGACTTTCTTTTTGTTATTAGGGGGTATATGATGCCTACTTCTTTTTTGAAGACATTTAAAAAAAATAACCCAGAAAGTAAAACCATAATGTATCAATGGGATTCAGAGAGGACAAACCCATTTAGTCATCTCATAAGTTTGTTTGATGCTGTTAAAAGTTTTGATTTTCAAGATTGTGAAGATTTTAATATAAAGTACATTCCTTTGTTTTACACAAATGATGTTGAGCATTATCGTGTACAACCTAAAGTTTATGAATATGACTTCTTTTTTATGGGTTTTTTCTTTGAAGAAAGATATGAAGCTGTACTTAAATTTAAGAAATATTGCCTTGAGAAAGGTTTCAAATTAAAACCTTTTTTATACATGCCTTTTACAACAAGAGTTAAATACTATTTTAAAAGAAAAACTCTTGACCGATCAATTGTGTCATTTAAACATATGGACAGAACACAGTATTTAGATATACTTTCTAAAAGTCATATAATGGTAGATGTAAGTAATCCAAGACAAACGGGTTTGGCTATGAGGGTTATTGAATCACTGGCATGTAATACCAAAGTGGCCACAAATAATGTTTTTTTTAAAAAAGATGATATTGTTAAAAATTCTGGTATGGTTGCCTTATTTGATTTGAATAACATTTATATTGATAATGACTTTTTAAAACTAGAATTTAATAAGGACGAAAAATTAGCACTACCTTTAGAAAAATGGTTAAAGTGTATTTTCTCTGATAATAATTAAAGAATGAAGCATAAAATCCTATATCTTCCTTCTTTTGTTTATGCAGTTTCTTTTGCATCAATCTTATTGCTATACAAAATAGGATGGTCAGATTTATACCCAGAGTTGAATGGGTTTCTAATGTATTTTTTAATTGGTACAATTATTTTATCATTTGTTTTATCATTAATTCAAAAGCGCATAATGCAAGTTAAAATTAATGATATTGAACTCAAATCTTCATTTATAAAAAGATCAATGTATTTTATTATAATTGGCTATTCTTTAGAATTTTTATATGAATCTAGTATACCAATTGTAAGTACAGTATTGAATCCATCTTACGGTTATGATGATTTTAACGGAATACCCACTTTTCACGTAATATTAGGAACTTTTAATATTTTTTTTTCAATCTTAATGTTTACTTATTATCTGACAGATAAAAAAAGAAAAAAGCTATTTCATTTCATTATAACATTAGTTCCATATATACTAATTTTAAATCGTGGTGCCTTTATGATTGTTTTTTCAGCAATGATTTTTTTATTTTTAATGAGAATGAAATCGATCAATCTAAAAACAATTCTCTTACCTATAGTTACACTTTTAATTGTCTTATATTTCTTTGGTGTTATTGGGAACATAAGACAAGAGCAAACTAAAGATGACAAGGAGTATCTATTGAGAGTAGCTGGCGCTACTGATTCTTTTATAAATAGTGACGTTCCAAGCGAGTTTTATTGGAGTTATATCTATCTCATTTCTCCCTTAGGTAATCTTCAGAATTTAACCGACGAAAAAGAGGATGAATTCAATATAAATAATGTAGGAATATTTGCTTCAACTCAGTTATTTCCTGATTTTATGAGTAAAAGACTGGTCTCTATTTTTGGATATGATGAAATTAGTTTAAGGGCCAATTTTTCTTATTATTTTGTAACTCCATTATTAAATGCACCTACTGTTTTTTTTGTAGCATATTTTTTATTAGGATCTACAGGTATGTTAATCATGTACGTAATGATGATGTTAAGTGCCTTCATTTATCCATATTTAGTAAAGAGAAACAGTAATTATTATTTAGCAGCAATAGCATCATTGAATTCAATTTTGTTATTAAGTACTTTTAATAATATGTGGTATGCAACAGGAACAGTCCTTTTATGGCCAATTATTTTTTGCCAAATAGAGAGAATAAAATTTAGATAAAATATGAGCAAAGAGATTTGTCAGATAAGTATTATTGTGCCATTTTATAATGTTGAACTTTATTTTAGGCAATTTTTAGACAGTTTATTGCCTTTAGGTAAAAATTGCGAAATTATATTAGTTGATGATGGATCTAGAGATTTGTCACTTATAATTGCTACAGAATTTGTTGAGCGCTTTGATAATGTAAAATTATTGATTAAAGAAAATGGGGGATTAAGTTCAGCTAGAAATTATGGATTTCAATTTGCAAAAGGGGATTACGTTATCTTTTTTGATAGTGATGATTACATTGAGGACAAAACTGTAATTATTAAAATGTTCGAAGAAGGAATTAAAAACAATTCGGATATTGTAGTGGCTCCCTATTACGAATTTATTTATTTAGATAAAAAAAAACTTAGGTTAGATAGAAGCAATTTTCACTTAGATCTGATCTCATTAGAAGATAAAATGGATAAATTATTGGAAAATGATATATCTTTTGCTGTCTGGAATAAAATGTTTAAGGTTGATTTTTTAAAAGAGAATGATTTAAAATTTAAAGAAGGCATTTGGTTTGAAGATTTAGATTTCATTTTTAAAGCCTTTTTTTATTCTAATAAAATCTCAAAGATTGATGATATTTTAATTGGTTATAGACAGAGAGAAGGATCAATTATGAAAACCATATCGACAAAAATTTTGGATAAAATTTACGTCTTAGATGATTTATATATTTTTCTTAAAAATAATAAGCAACTAGATCTCTTTTATGAAAAATTTAAAATACTATACATTAGAATGGTTTTTTCAGTCTTACACAGCGTTATAACTAATAAAGGTGAAAAGAAAATAAAGCAAAATATATTTAATGAAATTTTTAGTTTTAATTTTTTTAATAAAATTTTTAAAGAGGATATGTTATTTAAAAATAAATTATCTAAATCGGAGAAAGTTTTATTTTATTTAATTAAAAATAAAATTTTAAACAAAAGAAATATAATCTACACCAGTTACTTTAATCAATTTAGAAAGTTTTGAGAAATTATAGTTTTCTTGGGTTATTAAAAATGTTCGTGTTTTTAATAAGAACGAAGCTTGTCTTTCGTAACGCAAGGCTTATTCGATTTCCAATAGATATTAGGGGAAGGCAGTTTATTCAAGTTAAAAAAGGATTTACAACAGGTTATGGATGTAGGTTAGAGGCGTATCCGATAAATAAAAGTAAAGTTTTAATTATCGGGGAAAATTTTCAAATGAACGATTATGTCCATATTACTGCCATGGAAAGTGTTAAAATCGGTAATAACGTCCTTTTGGCCAGTAAAATTTATATATCAGATTGCTCGCATGGAAGTTACTCGGGGAATGCATTAGATAGTCATCCTGATTCAATACCAAAAGAAAGAAAAATGTTTTCTAAACCTGTAATGATAGAGGATAATGTTTGGCTTGGTGAATTTGTTTCAGTGTTACCAGGCGTTACAATTGGGAAAGGTACTATTGTTGGTGCAAATTCTGTTGTTTCAAAAAGTTTACCACCATATATAATAGCTGTTGGTATACCGGCAAAACCAATAAAAAAATTCAATTTTGAAACTCAAAAATGGGAATTAATATAAATTTAAATAAAGTGTTAAATATACTAATACAAGAAGTAATGTGTTAGTTTACTTCAGTTACAATGATAGAATTTATAAATTGGATAAAAGTTTTACAGATGATAGCAGGGTAAAAATTTTAGTTATAGGAAATAGTTTTGCAAGAGATTGGGCTAACATTTTATTAGAATCTAAATACAGAAATGAAATAGAAATATCTTATGTTTTTGATATCTATAAATGTGAGGATATTAAATCAAGGTTAAATAAGGCTAGCTATATTTATCTGGCAGAATCAAACGAAGTTCCTTCTAATATAAATTTAAGAGAAGTAATAACTCACTTTAATATAGATATGAAAAGAACATGGATTATCGGAACAAAAAATTTTGGTAGAAATAATGGCGTTATTTATAATAGCAAGCATATACCAAACTATTGTGAGCAAAGAATATATATGCGAGAAGGCTATCTTGAAGAGAATTATAAAATGAAAGAAAAGTGGAAAGATAGATATATTGATCTTATTGATTTAATAATTGATAAAAATGGTAAGATTCCTGTTTTTACTCCCGATTGTAAATTTATAAGTCAAGATTGTGCACATTTAACTCATGCAGGTGCTAAATATTTTGCAAAATTAACTGAGAACAAATTAAAATTTGATTAGTATCTAAGTATGGCAGTTATACTCACATTTAGAATGTGAATTTTAGATGTAATTGAAACTAAAAATGAATTTTAGTAGAATCAAAAAAACAATGCAATATTTGAATTTTATTGATTCTTCAAACGATAAAGAAAAAATCAAGAATTAAAAGATTAAAATAATTTCAAAAATGAAAAACATATTAATTACTGGAGGAGCAGGATTTATAGGAAGTAACCTTGCATTAAAACTTATAGAAAAGGGGCATAAAATTACAGTTTTGGACAATCTTTCAAAACAAATACATGGTGAAAATCCTGAAATTACATCTCCATTATTCAAAAGCATTAAAGATAAAGTTACATTTATAAACGGAACAGTTACATCAAGAGAAGACTGGACTAATGCGATCAAAAATCAAAATGTTATAGTTCATTTTGCTGCCGAAACAGGGACTGGACAATCAATGTATTGTATTGAAAAGTATACTGAAGTAAATATTCAAGGTACTGCAATTATGCTAGATATTTTAGCTAATAATGAGCATTGTGTAGAAAAAATTGTAATAGCTTCTTCTAGATCTATTTATGGTGAAGGAAAATATAAACACCCCGAATTAGGAATAGTTTATCCATCGCATCGAAACGAAGAAAATATGTTAGCCGGAAAATTTGAGTTGACATATAAAGATGGTCAGATTTTGGAGCTATTGGCAACGGATGAAGAATCTAAAATTCATCCTTCTTCTGTTTATGGCATTACAAAACAGAATCAGGAACAGATGATTATGACAGTATGTCCAACTTTAGGAATTGCCCCTGTCGGTTTTAGATATCAAAATGTGTATGGTCCAGGACAGTCATTATCAAATCCATATACAGGAATTTTGTCTATTTTTTCCACTCAAATTAGAAACAATAATCCAATTCAAATTTTTGAAGACGGTAAAGAAACCAGAGATTTTGTTTTCATTGATGATGTAGTAGCTGCAACAATTCTTGGAATTGAAAAAGAAGAGGCAAATGGACATGTCTTTAATGTAGGGACAGGTGTAGCGACAGACGTTCTTGAAGTTGCAAACTCTTTAATTAGAGCTTATGAAATTAATGTTCCAGTTACAGTAACAGGTAAATTTAGACTAGGAGATATAAGACATAATTATGCTGACTTGACTAAAATTAAAACGAGTTTAGGATTTGAGCCAAAAGTTTTTTTTAAGGAAGGGATTGAAAAATTTTCTGCATGGGTATTACAACAGGAAATACAAGAAGACAAGTTAAGTAAATCTTTAGAAGAAATGAAAAAGAAAGGTCTTTTGAAGTAATGGAAAGTAAAAGTTTTCGAGATAAGAAAATACTTTTCCTTTCGGTCAAATTATTTAATTATGAAAATATTATAGCTGACAAATTGCGGTCATTAGGTGCTGTAGTAGATTATTATGATGAAAGGCCAAGTAATTCGATCTTTACAAAAGGAATAATTCGATTAAAGAGAAGTCTTTACAACATTAAAATATCAAATTATTATAATGATATTTTAAAAAATATTGAAAATGAAAAATATGATTACTTTTTTCTAATTAAGGGAGAAGTTGTTCCTCAATATTTTATAGATAAAGTTAAAAGCCTGAGTCCGAACATTGTTTTGTTATATTATACTTTTGATTCATTTGAGAATAATCCAAATGGAATCAATATTTTAAAAAATTTTGATCGAAAATACACTTTTGATCCTAAGGATTCAAAAGTGTATGATCTAAGTTTTAGACCCTTGTTTTTTTCAGATGATTATTATATGTTGGGTAAAGAAAGTAAGGCGAAATATGATTTACTTTTTATAGGCACTGCGCACTCGGATAGATATATTATTAGTGAAACAGCTAGTAAATGGTGCGAAGAAAATAAGCTTAAAAATTTTGCATTTTATTATTCCCCTAGTCGAATTGTTTTTTTGTTTTTCAAATTATTTGATTCGTCTTTTAAAAAATTTAAATACAGCAAGATTTCTTTCTTTAGCTTGAAACATGAACAGATTATTGAATTGTATAAGCAATCAAGAGTTATTTTGGATATAAATCATCCAAATCAGCGAGGATTGACAATGCGCGTTTTTGAAGCTTTGGGAAGTGGTAAAAAATTAATAACTACAAATGTTGATATAAAAAGATATCCTTTTTATAATGAAAACAATATTTACATCATTGATAGAAATAATATTAACTTAAATCATACGTTTTTTGATTTGCCTTTCATTGAGATAAATGAAAAGTTATATCATAAAATGTCTATTTCAGGATGGCTTGAAGAATTATTTTTTGACCATCAATCATTTGATTGGTTAAAGGAGTATGATAATATTTAAATATTAAAATTTTGATGAATATACTTTTGACGGGTTCAAATGGTTTTTTAGGTTCAATTATCAAAAAAGAATTATCTAATGGCAATAATCTTACGACTTTGTCAAGAAGTAATTCCGATTATATAATTTCACTAGAAAAAGAAGTACCTCTTTTTAAAGAAAGTTTTGACCTAGTAATTCATGCTGCAGGTAAAGCACATAGTTTGCCAAAAACAGAAAGTGAAAAAAAGCAATTTTACGAAGTAAATTTTTTAGGAACAGAAAATCTCTTAAAAGGATTAGAGAAATCTTTCTTGCCAAAAGAATTTGTTTTTATAAGTTCAGTTTCAGTTTATGGCTTGGAAACTGGAGTTAATATTAATGAAGATCATACCTTATTAGCCCAAGATCCGTACGGACTTAGTAAGTTAAATGCAGAAAAACTAATTATTAATTGGTGTAAAGAAAACAAAGTTGTTTGTACCATTTTGCGTTTGCCGCTGTTAGTAGGGAAAAATCCGCCTGGTAACTTAGGGGCCATGGTTAATGCTATTAGCAAAGGTTATTATTTTAATATTGGCAAAGGCCAGGCTAGAAAAAGTATGGTTTTAGGTATTGACGTAGCTTCACTAATTCCTTCTGTTTGCTCTATTGGAGGCATTTATAATCTTACCGATGGATTTCATCCTAGTTTTTATGAATTGAGTTTGGCTATTTCTAAAAACAAAAAAAGATATTTTAATCTTCCAGTTTTTTGGGCAAAAAATCTTGGTAAAATTGGAGATTTGTTGGGAGAAAATTCTCCAATAAATTCATTAAAAGTAAAAAAGATGACTTCAGATTTAATTTTTGATGATTCAAAGGCAAGAAAAATTCTAAATTGGAATCCTGAGATAGTTTTAGAATATCTCAAAAGAGAGACATTAGACTAACTTTTATAATCACAAGTCAATAAATTATATAATGCAATACACAATTTTAGGAATTCTCTTGATGATTTTAATGCTACTTTATTTTAGAGTTGCAGATCGTTTTAATATTATCGATAAACCAAACCAAAGAAGTTCGCATACTGAAATAACATTGAGAGGCGGTGGAATCATTTTTTGGTTTTCAGCCTTAATTTATTTTTTGCAACATATAGACAATAATTATTTTTTCTTTATTGGAATTACTTTAGTAAGTCTGGTTAGTTTTTGGGATGATATTCAAAGTCTTTCAAATAAAATCCGAATTTCAGTTCACTTTTTATCTATTTCTTTGATATTTTACGATTTAGGATTGTTTAATTTGGTTCCAATTTGGGGAATATTAATCGCTTATATTTTAGCAATAGGATTAATTAATGCCTACAATTTCATGGATGGCATAAACGGTATAACTGGTCTTTACACTTTAGTCGTTCTTGGTGCATTGCTATACATAAACACCAAGTTGCAATTATTTACTGATGGCAATTTTATCAAATACGGAATGATTGCCAGCCTTGTTTTTTTATTTTTTAATTATAGAAAAAAGGCTAAATGTTTTGCCGGAGATGTTGGAAGTATAGCTATTGCATTTTGGATAATTTATTTGGTTTTAAAACTTATTTTAGTAACTAATTCTGTTATCTGGTTATTATTTCTAGCTATTTATGGTATCGATGCGGTTTGTACTATTATTCATCGACTTTACTTAAAAGAGAATATTTTTGAAGCACATCGTCTGCATTTATATCAAGTTTTAAGTAATGAATATAAAATACAACACCGTTTGGTGTCTTTATATTATGCAATTGCTCAAGCTGGAGTATCAGCCATAGTTATATTTTTATATGAAAAGGTTAATGATATAATACTATTTGTAATTGTGTTAACACCTTTACTTTTATTATATAGCTTAAAGTTTTATTTGTTGAATAAAATCAATTTAAAATTAAAGGCATGATTCCAAAAATAATTCAAGGAGGTAATTTCTCAGATCACCGCGGAACGATTTCTTACGTAAATGACTTTTCATTTAAAGACATAGAAAGATTTTACATCATCAGCAATTCTGATGAAAATCCAATTCGTGCCTGGCAAGGTCATAAATTAGATGCTAAAAATTTTTATTGTTTAAGTGGATCTTTTAAAATTCATTTTGTAAAAGTTGATAATTGGGAAAATCCTTCAAAAGATTTAATTGTTGAAACTGTTTTGGTATCTCATACAGATAGCAAAATGGTTCATATTCCAGCAGGATATGCAAATGCAATAGAATCATTGGAAAGTAATTCAAAATTAATTTCATTTTCAACATTGCCTTTGTCAAATGTGAGCGAAGATGATGTTCGATATGAGTCTGGTTATTGGAGATTAAATGAGTAGTAAAAGAATTTTTCTTTCTTTATCACAGCAAAGTGGTTTTGAACAAGAGTTTGTTCAGAAAGCTTTAGATACAAATTGGATAACTTCTGGCGGTCCTAATGTGGATGAGTTTGAGAATTCTTTGCAAAATTATTTTGCAGATCAATCATTTGTTACTGCTTTAAATTCTGGAACTTCGGCAATTCATTTAGCATTAATTTTGTTGGGGATAAAAGAGAATGATGAAGTTATTTGCCAAAGCATGACTTTTTCAGCATCAGCGAACCCTATTTTATATCAGGGAGCAACTCCTATTTTTGTAGATAGCGAAGAAGATACTTGGAATATTTGTCCAGATTTTCTTGAAATTGCTATCCAGGATAGAATCAAAAAAGGAAAAAAGCCTAAAGCAATTATTACGGTTCATTTGTATGGCAATCCATACAAAGTTGATGAAATTCACGCCATTGCTGACCGTTATGACATTCCAATAATTGAAGATAGCGCAGAGGCTTTAGGAAGTTCTTATAAAGGTAAAAAATGTGGTACTTTCGGAACTTTTGGAGTTTTATCATTTAATGGCAATAAAATTATCACAACCTCTAGTGGAGGCGCATTACTTACAAACTCCAAAAAAGTAAAAGAAAAAGCTATTTTTTACGCTACTCAATCTAAAGATAATGCAATTCATTATCAACATAGTGAAATTGGCTATAATTATAGAATGAGCAATATATGCGCTGGAGTTGGTTTAGGACAAATAAAAATTTTAGATCAAAATGTGAAAAGCAGACGAGAGAATCATAAATTTTATAAGGAGATTTTCAGTAACATCGATGGTGTTGAGATTTTTGAAGTTGTAAATGAAGATCATTTTTCAAATTATTGGTTAAGTACTATTTTAATTGAAACAAATATTCAGAAAAATAAAGACGATCTAAGACTTGCGCTTGAGGAAGCGAATATCGAAAGTAGGCCTCTTTGGAAACCAATGCATTTACAGCCAGTTTTTGAGAAATATCCATATTATGGAAATAAGGTAGCAGAAAAATTATTTGAAAAAGGATTGTGTTTGCCATCTGGTTCCAATATTACAGAAAAAGATAAAAATAGAATAAAAGAAGTCATTGTGGATTTTTTTAAACTTAAGAATTAAATTATAAATATGAAAATTGAAAAGACATTTATAGAAGATTTAGTAGTAGTAGAGCCAACTGTTTTTGGTGACGATAGAGGTTATTTTTTTGAGTCATACAGTAAAACTAAATTTGAAGATTTAGGTATTAATATAGAATTTGTTCAAGATAATCAATCCTTTTCAAAAAAAGGAACTTTAAGAGGTTTGCATTATCAAAACCCACCATTTGCACAAACTAAATTGGTTCGTGTTTTAGAAGGTGAAATTATTGATGTTGCAGTAGACTTAAGAAAAGATTCGCCTACTTATGGAAGAACTTTTAGCGTTCTATTATCAGCAGATAATAAAAAACAACTTTTGGTACCACAAGGTTTTGCCCATGGTTTTTCTGTTATAAGTGAGACGGCATCAGTGATGTATAAATGTGATCAGTTTTATAATAAAGCTTCTGAGGGAGGTATAAGATATGATGATCCGTCACTTAATATTGATTGGGGAATGAGTTTAGAAGAAGCAATTGTTTCAGAAAAAGATCAAATTCTTCCTTTTATTGACAATTGTAATAGTTTATTTTAATGGAAAGAATTCTTGTAACGGGGGCAAACGGTCAATTAGGATCTGAGTTAAGTGTAATTGCTGAAAAAGACTCACATTACGAGTGGGTTTTTGCTGATAGAACTAAAATTACTTTGGATGATTTGAATTTGCTTCAAACTCAATTAGAAGAAATCAAGCCAAATATAATTTTTAATTGTGGAGCTTACACTGCTGTTGATAAAGCCGAAACAGAAAATGAGATTGCTTTTAAAGTAAATCATTTGGCTGTTGAATTAATTGCAAAATATGCCTCAAAGAATAATATTAAATTAATTCATATATCTACGGATTATGTTTTTGATGGATCATCTTCTATTGCATTGAATGAAGAAGCAATAACAAATCCTATCAATGTTTATGGTGAAAGTAAAAGAGCTGGAGAAATTTCATGTTTAAAAGAAAATCCAAATTCAATAATTATAAGAACCTCTTGGGTATATAGCAAATTTGGAAATAATTTTGTTAAAACCATGCAGCGCCTAATGCAGGAAAGAGATGCAATTAATGTTGTAAATGATCAAATTGGTTCACCAACTTATGCAACTGACCTAGCGCAGGCAATGGTCGATATTTTAGAATCTGAAAATTGGATTCCAGGTATTTACAATTATTCTAATGAAGGAGAAATAAGTTGGTATGAATTTGCGTTGAGTATAAAAGATTTGGGAGGTTATAATTGCAAAGTAGGAGGAATTCCATCGGAATCTTATCCAACTCCTGCAAAACGTCCAGAATTTTCATTATTAGATAAAAAAAAAATAAAGTCTATTTATAATTTAAGTATACCAAATTATAAAGAAAGTTTAAAAAATATGTTTATATAAAAATCTGAAGATTTGATTTTAAATTTCATTTATAGAAATCCAAAATCTAAAAATCTAAAAATCTAAAAACAAGATTTATGAAAGGAATTATTTTAGCAGGAGGTTCTGGCACACGTTTACACCCTTTAACACTTGCAATGAGCAAGCAAATGATGCCTGTTTATGACAAGCCAATGATTTATTATCCATTGTCTACTCTTATGATGGCTGGAATCAATGAAATATTAATTATTTCAACACCTCATGACTTGCCAAATTTCAAAAAATTATTGGGAGACGGTTCTTCTTTAGGCTGTAAATTTAGTTATGCTGAACAAGCGATTCCAAATGGTTTGGCTCAGGCTTTTGTAATAGGAGAAGAATTTATAGGTAACGATGATGTAGCATTAATCTTGGGAGATAATATTTTTTTTGGATCTAACATGCAAGAACTTTTAAAATCAAATACAAAGCCAGAAGGTGGGGTTGTTTTTGCATATCACGTTTCAGATCCAGAGCGATATGGCGTTGTTGAATTTGATGAAAATTTAAAAGCAATTTCGATAGAAGAAAAACCTATAGAACCAAAATCTAGTTTTGCAGTTCCAGGATTATATTTTTATGATAATTCAGTTGTTGAAATTGCAAAAAATATTAAACCAAGTCCTCGTGGTGAATATGAGATTACAGACGTAAATAAAGTTTATTTAGAAAGAGAAGCTCTAAAAGTTGGTATTTTAAGTAGAGGAACGGCTTGGCTTGATACAGGAACTTTTAATAGTTTAATGCAGGCAGGTCAGTTCGTTCAAGTTCTTGAAGAAAGACAAGGTTTAAAAGTAGGATGTATTGAAGAGATTGCTTGGAGACAGGGATTTATAAATGATTTGCAGCTTGAAGAATTGGCATTACCTTTGGTAAAGTCAGGTTATGGAGCTTATTTAATTGAATTCCTTAAGCAGAAGAAAAAAGGTGTTAAAATTTAATTTATCTTCATAAATAATTTTTTAAAACCATTAATTTGTATTTTTGTAATCCATACAAAGCTTGCAGAATTAAACTAAACAAAATTGAACACAGATAAACAAACCAAATTAGCCTCACTATTGCTTAATTCTTTTTCTCCTAGAAACCTAAGGGCACACATCAACAACCTTAGTTATTTGCCTAGGTGGATAATTGTTTCAATAGATGTAATGGTGCTAGTGTTTTCATTTACGTTCACTTACATGTTATTTGAAGGAACAGCATTAGGTTATATTATCACGTCCCATCACTTTTATTTTGTTGGAAGTTTATTATTGGTAAACGTATTTTTCTTTTGGTTGTTTAGAACATACTCTGGTATTATTAGACACTCTTCTTACATTGATGCTATAAAGCTGTTGTTTTCGCAAATGTCAGTTCTGGTGTTTTTCTTATTTTTTAATTTGGTTTTTGAATTATATGCAGGACACAAAGCTTTTCTAAATACAGCACTTTTTATCAATTTAGTTTTATCTTTTTGCGGGCTTTTTTTATATCGAGTAATAGTAAAGCAAACTTTTGAATTATATTTTTCAGAAAAAACTAATTCAAAACTTATTAGAACCGTAATTTATGGAACAGATGCAAATGCTATTTCCGTAGCAAATGCATTGAAATTTGAAACGCCTTCTCGATTTAAAATTGTTGGTTTTGTAGATAAGAATAATCAAAATGCATCTAAGCGAATGTTAGATTTGCCTATTTTGATTTTAAGAAAAAAATTACCAGCCTTAATGCGTTCTGTAGCTGCAGAAGGCGTAATTATTGCAGATAAAAGTTTGTCTAAAGAAGAACAATTGATTATTGTAGATCAGTGCTTAGAATTTAACTACAGAGTTTATACAGTTCCATTAATTTCAGATTGGGAAAATCAAAAAGAGATTTCTCAGAAAGTAAAGAATATTCAAATTGAAGATTTATTAGAAAGAAAACCTATTGTTTTAGACAGTAAGTCAATTTCTAAACAGTTAAAGGAAAAAACAATTCTGATTACAGGTGCTGCCGGATCTATCGGAAGTGAGATAGTTAGACAAGTTTTAGGATTTAATCCAAAAATGGTCATTATTTTAGACCATGCAGAAACACCACTTCATAATTTATGCTTAGAAACTTTAGCAATGAATTCTGGAACAAAAATAGTGGCAGTAATTGCAGATGTTAGAAGTAAAAAAGCATTAGAAAAAGTATTTAAAAGTTACAATCCACACGTTGTTTTTCATGCAGCAGCATATAAGCATGTTCCTTTGATGGAAGAAAATCCTTCGCAAGCGATTTTAACCAATATTAAAGGAACTAAAAATTTAGCTGACCTTTCGTGCAAATACCATGTTAGAAAATTTGTAATGGTTTCTACAGATAAAGCTGTTAATCCTAGTAACGTGATGGGAGCCAGCAAGCGTATAGCAGAGAAATATGTTCAGTCTTTGTTCCTAAAAAATCAAAAAGAAAATGTTGAAGGAGTAACAAAATTTATTACCACCCGTTTTGGAAATGTTTTAGGTTCAAACGGATCGGTTGTTCCTTTATTTACAAAACAAATTGCCGAAGGAGGTCCTGTAACAATAACACATCAAGACATTATTCGTTATTTTATGACCATTCCAGAAGCTTGTCAGCTTGTCCTAGAAGCCGGAGCCATGGGTAATGGAGGAGAGATTTATATTTTTGATATGGGCAAACCAGTCAAAATAATTGATTTGGCAAAAAAAATGATTAAGTTGGCAGGTTTTATTCCAGATAAAGAAATCAAAATAAAAATTGTTGGATTAAGACCGGGTGAAAAGCTATATGAAGAATTATTAAATGATACTTCTAAAACGTTGCCAACATATCATAATAAAATCATGATTGCACAGGAAATTCAAGATGAATATGAAAATCTTCATATAGAAATTGATGAACTGATTGGAATTGCAGATTTTTATGACAATGATGATATTGTTACTAAGATGAAAAAAATTGTTCCTGAATTTAAAAGTATGAATTCTGCTTTTGAAGTTTTAGATAAATAAACTTATAAACAGAACGATTTTAATTCAAATAATTAAATTATAAAAGGTGTTTTTTTTAAAACGCCTTTTTGCTTTTTATATGATTTATTAGCGACTAAAAATCTTGTTAATTCAATAAAATAATGCTGTCAGTAAAATTATGAGTACAAAAGCAAAAAAAACATCTCTTTAATTATAAATATATTATTACAATTCAATTTGTAAGCAATTATGAACACAACAAATAATTCAAATGATTGGCTGTTTGAAATAACACCCAAAAATAAATTCTTCTCATTAAACCTCAAAGAAGTTTGGCAATATCGTGATTTGCTTTTTCTCTTTGTTAAAAGAGATGTTATTACGGTTTATAAACAGACTGTTTTAGGTCCGCTATGGTATTTAATTCAGCCTTTATTTACTTCAATAACTTTTACCATAATATTTAACAATGTAGCCGGTATCAGTACTGGTAATGTTCCTCCATTCCTGTTTAATTTAGCTGGGATAACAGTTTGGAATTACTTTACATCTTGCTTAAATGGAACTTCAGATACCTTTAAAGGTAATGCAGGAGTTTTTGGTAAAGTTTACTTTCCTAGGATTATTACACCTTTATCTGTTGTTATTTCTAATTTGATAAAATTCGGAATACAATTTTTTATATTTATAGCTTTTTATTGCTTTTATTATATACAAGGCCGTGAGCTAACTTTAAATAGCTTAGTTGTATTTTTTCCTGTTTTGATCGTTATTATGGGAATTCTTGGATTAGGTTTAGGAATGTTAATTTCATCAATGGTTACCAAATACCGTGATTTTAGTAATTTGATTGGATTTGGTATACAGCTTTTAATGTATCTTTCCGCAGTAATGTATCCTATGGAATTAATTAAGGAAAAAATACCAGAATATGGTTGGCTTGTTGATTACAATCCTTTGGCATACATTATACAAACTTCGCGCTATATGCTATTAAATGTTGGTCAGATTTCGTTTTTAGGATTGGGTTATACGTTACTATTTACAATAGTTGTATTTTTTATTGGACTTTTAGTTTTTAATAAAACTGAAAAAAGTTTTATTGATACAGTTTAAATATTTGAGATGCTAAAAAAATTAAAATATTCATAATATTTAAGATTCAAATTGAAAAAAGATATAATATTAAAAGCAGAAAATATTTCTAAACAATATCGTTTAGGACAGGTGGGAACAGGTACTTTAACCCATGATATAAATCGTTGGTGGCATGAAATAAGAGGTAAGGAAAACCCGTATATAAAATTGGGAGACATCAATGACCGCTCGACTAAAGCAACTTCAGATTATGTTTGGGCTTTGCAGGATATTAATTTTGAAGTAGAGAGAGGAGAGGTTTTAGGTATTATTGGTAAAAATGGAGCAGGAAAATCTACACTTTTAAAAATTCTCTCAAAAGTTACGGCTCCAACCACTGGAAGTATAAAATATCGTGGTCGAATAGCATCTCTTCTTGAGGTAGGAACTGGTTTTCATGGTGAAATGACCGGAAGGGAAAATATTTTTTTAAATGGAGCTATTCTTGGTATGACCAAAAAAGAAATTGCATCAAAATTGGATGAAATTATCGAATTTTCGGGCTGTCAACGTTATATAGATACTCCAGTAAAACGATATAGCAGCGGAATGACCGTTCGGCTGGCCTTTGCTGTTGCCGCTTTTCTCGAACCTGAAATTTTGATAATTGATGAGGTATTGGCTGTTGGCGATGCAGAGTTTCAGAAAAAAGCTATTGGCAAAATGCAGGACATCTCGAGAGGAGAAGGAAGAACAGTTTTGTTTGTGAGTCATGATCTTAGTGCAATTAGTACATTAGCCACAAGAACTGTTGTTTTAGCTAATGGTAAAGTAGTTGCAATTGAAGAAACAAATAAAGCAATCTCGATATACTCTGCAATGGAGCAATTTGAGAGCTATTTTGAACAGAATGCAAATCTTGATCAACCAACAGTAACAAAAGTTCAGATTATAACTTCTGAAGGAGGAACTTTACAAGGATATAAAAAACCTTTTACTATTGATTTTGAAATTACAATGCCACATGATAATATGCAAAATTTAGCATTATCATTTCAGATTTTAAATCATTTAGGAACACCAATCTTGTATGATTATATTTTTGATATTAATAAAGAAATATGTAGAGTAAAAGGGCTAAATCATTTATCATTTACTTATGATCAACTGTCTCTTTATAAAGGTAATTATACTTTAAAGGTTCATTTAGCAGAAACTAAAAACAAGACCAAATTTCAAGAATTTGATTGTTGTGCCTTTTCTTTAGAGCTAATAAACGAAAAAGAACCTGAATGGGGATGGCAAAAAAATGTTTGTCAGTATTTTGAAAATGGTTCTTGGAAATCTAATGATTTTAATTAAAAATGGTTTTTTATTGTGTCCATTATATAAAAAAAGAATAATGAAAAATAGTATTGAAAATTATATCAATGATTGGTTTATAGATTTAAGACCTAAAGTAATGCTTCCTTCATTTTATATTATTAGAAGAACTTTGCTTTCTGCAGTTTCAGAATTAAAACCAAAATTGAAAGGAGTAGTAGTTGATTTAGGCTGTGGCGTGATGCCATATAAAAATTTTTTGATGTCTGAAGCTATTACACAATATATAGGGATAGATTTAGAACCAACAGAGTATCATCATGATGTCAAACCAGACTTGTTTTGGAATGGAAATGAAATTCCTCTTAAAGATTCAACAGTTGATTTTTTAATTGCTACTGAATTTTTAGAGCATTATTTTGACACCACCCATATCCTTAAAGAAATAAAAAGAGTTCTTAAGCCCGATGGTGTTTTCTTTTTTACTGTACCAAGTGTTTGGCCATTGCACGAAGTTCCGTATGACTATCATAGATTTACTCCATTTGCTTTAGAAAATTATTTTAAGAATTCAGAATTTACTTCATGGGATATAAAACCTTTAGGAGGATTTCATTCTAATTTAGCTTTATCTTTAGCATTATGGAATGACTATAGATTACCCAAAAAAAAGCAGAAATTTTTTAAACCTATTTTAAATTTCGTTGTTAGACAATTAATTAAAAGAGATAAGAAAGAGCTTGATTTTAAAAATAATCAAATGTACTCTGGATTATATGGTTTTGTTGTAAAGTAGATTAAAATCTGGTTTTTACTAAATTAGAAATATGAATAAGAGAATAAGTATAATTATCCCATGCTATAATTCTAAGTCTACATTAGAAGCTACACTGCAATCAGTTATTGAACAGGACTCTATTGATTGGGAAGCAATTATTGTTAATGATGGTTCAACAGACAATACTGAAGAAATTGCTCTAAAATGGGTTGGAAAGGATAAGCGATTCAAATACTATTCAAAACAAAATGAAGGATTAGGAAAAACCAGAAACTTTGGAATAAACAAAGCAACCGGAACTTATATTTTACCTCTTGATTCAGATAATCTTATTGAAAAAGATTTTGGAAAAACTGCTTTAAAGGTATTTGAAAACAATTTAGAAATTGATGTTGTACATGGTTACGCAGAATATTTTGGAGAAAAAGAAGGAATTTGGAAAATTGATGATTTCAATTTGCAAAAGATGCTTGTTCATAATTATATAGATGCCTGTGCCATTTATAAAAAAGAGCTTTGGCAAAAAGTTGGAGGTTATGATGAAGATATGCCTTTTCAAGGTCATGAAGACTGGGAGTTTTGGCTAGCATTGAGCACCGTTAATGCTAGATTTTATAATTTGAATAAAATTACATTTAAGTATTTTGTATCGAGTAGCTCTATGATACGGTCATTTAATATTGATATGATATTTTTAAATCAAGATTATATCGTTAAAAAATATTCTAAACTTTATTATGATAATTATTGTAGAGAAATTTCTCAGTCAAATAAAATTGATAAAAAATATTTAAAAAGTAGAAAAATTGTAATTGATTTATTTTGCAAAACTTTTTTTGGTTTTTCGATTTTTAAAACAAACACAGAAATACTAGAATAATTCAAAATAATGGCAAATAGTAATTTTCCTTTAGTTTCTGTAATTGTTCCTAACTACAATCATGAAAAATATTTAACTGAGCGTTTGAATTCAGTGTACAATCAAACTTACCATAATTTCGAGGTAATTCTATTAGACGATTGCAGTACAGATAATAGCAGAGAAATTTTATCTCATTATGCAGGAAATCAGAAAACGGCCCATTGTATTTTTAATAAAATAAATACTGGGAATACTTTTAAACAATGGAATAAAGGAATTAGTTTAGCCAAAGGTGACTTAATATGGATCGCAGAGTCCGATGACTTTTGTGACAATTATTTCCTAGAAAAATTAACAATACCATTCCAAGATTCAGAAATAGTTTTGTCTTACTGCCAATCAAATAGAGTTAATGAATTTGGCGATGTTACAGGAACTTGGATCACACATACAGATAATTTGAACGAGACTTTGTTTTTGAATAATTTTAGTATGAATGGTAATGAGTTTATTAGAAATTATTTAATTTTTAAAAATGTAATTCCAAATGCCAGTGCCGTTATCTTTAGAAAGGAAAATGCAATTCAAATTGGAGATTTGGATCTTGATCCCATACTAAAGACATCTGGAGATTGGCTTTTTTATGTGAAACTTTTAGCAAATAGCAAGATTGCATTTAATCACGAGCAACTAAATAGTTTTAGATATCATTCAAATAGCGTTATTTCAAATTTTTTAAAAAAAGATGAAAGAAGTTTAATTATTGAAATAGAATTAAAAACCAGAAAAAAGATAATTAAATTTCTGTCAGACAGTAAATTATATAATTTCCCTGATATTCTAAATATAAATCGTCAAATTACTAAAGATTTAAAATACGAAATGGGATTATTGTTTATTGGGAATAATAAAAAAGTAAAAGGATTTTTACTATTAAGTACAATTTTAAGATTTTCTGTGAAAAAGTTTAACTTTAGCAAAAAACTTAAAATGAAAATATTTAAAATTTTTAAATAATGATTTCAGTTATTGTTTGTTCTCGAAATCAAAATCTTAAAAATAGTTTCATAGAGAATATTAAAAATTCAATAGGCTGTGAGTTCGAGTTGATTATTATTGATAATTCTAAAAATGATTATTCCATCTTTGAAGCTTATAATTTAGGAATTCAAAAAAGTATATTTAAGTTCTTATGCTTTATTCATGATGATATTTTCATCCATACCGAAAATTGGGGAAATGTTTTGATAGATATTTTTAATAGAGATCAGAAAATAGGTTTAGTTGGAGTAGCGGGTGCTAAAGTAAAAACAAAGATGCCATCGCCATGGTGGAATTGTGCTCAAAATAATAGAGTTGTTAATATACTGCAAAGTTATCCTGAAAAAGATTCTGAAAAAATGCTGTCAGGATTCGATCCAGGTTCTGATGCTGAAGTTGTAGTAATAGATGGTGTTTTTATGGCAGCACGAAAGATTGATAAAATTTTGTTTGACAGCAGTAGTAAAGGCTTCCATAATTATGATTTAAATATTTCATTTGAATACAAGAAGTATAACTATAAAATTATTGTAACAGATCAAATTTTTATCGAACATTACTCTACAGGAAAACTTAGTCGAGAGTGGGTGATATCTACTTATAAAATTCATAAAAAGTATAAAAATGTATTGCCTCTACAATGCCAGTCAAGTATTGTAAACAAAGAAAATGAAGTTTTAAATGCTGTAAATTTTATTGAAGAAAGTATCTTATACAAAGCCTACATAATTTCTTTTTTAACCTGGTGCCAACTGTTTTTTCTACAGAATAATTTAAAATGGCACATCAAATTCTTTAAAAGAATATTTTTTAAGACATGATGGTGCTAGCAATTATAATTCCATATTACAAGCTTAGTTTTTTTGAAGAAACATTAAAATCACTTGCAAATCAAACAGATAAAAGGTTTAAAGTTTATATTGGAGACGATGCCAGTCCAGAAAATCCTTTAACATTATTAAACCAATTTCATGGGAAATTTGAGTTTGTTTATCATCGATTTGAAGAAAATCTGGGAGCAAACTCGTTACCAAAGCAATGGGAAAGATGCATTAATCTTAGTAAGGAAGAAGAATGGCTTATGATTCTTGGAGATGATGATTTTATTGATGAAAAGCTGGTTGAATTATGGTACAGCAATTTTGAATCATTTAATCAAAAAACAGCCGTTATCCGATTTGCATCAAAATTAATTTTTGAAGAAACAAATACAATAAGTGAGATTTATTCTCATCCAATTTGGGAAAATGCAACAGATTCATTTTATAGAAAATTTAAACATTTAACAAGGAGTTCCCTCTCAGAATATATTTTTTCAAGAAAGTCTTTTCTTAAATATCGGTTTTATGATTATCCGTTGGCATGGAATAGTGATGATAGAGCCTGGCTTGATTTTTCTGAAAATAAACCCATTTATACAATAAATGACAGTGTAGTTTATGTAAGACTTTCAGATATAAATATTTCGGGAAAGCAGGATAATAATCTAGCAAAAAGCTTATCTGTTATTTCATTTTTTAAATTTTTGATTAAACAAAAATTAAGTTTTTATAAAAATGAAGAAAGAGAAAAAATAGTGAGATTCTATGAAAATGAAATAAATAAAAAAAGAAATTTAAAAATTTCAGAATGGCTTTTTTTATTGTTTTTTTATTTAAAATATTTAGATTTTTATTCGATTAAAAAGTTTGTTAAAAGATTTTTAAAATGCATTTTAAAAAGAAATGAATAAAAAAGTATCCATAATTGTTCCGTGTTATAATCAAGCACAATATCTTGATGAAGCTTTAGAATCTGTATTCAACCAAACATATACTGATTGGGAATGTATTATTATAAATGATGGAAGTCCGGATAATACTGAAGAGAAAGCGCAATTATGGTGCTCGAGAGACAAACGGTTTAAATATATTTTTCAGAAAAATCAAGGATTGAGCAGTGCCAGAAATTTTGGAATTTCAGAGGCTGAAGGAGAAATAATTTTACCTTTGGATGCAGATGATAAAATAGCGCCAAATTATACCAAATTCGCAGTCGAAGCTTTTGAACAAGATCAAACTTTAAAAGTTGTCTATTGTAGGGCAGAAAAATTTGAAGACGAAACTGGAGAGTGGAAATTGCCTTCATTTTCTCTTTTTAATCTGAGCAGAAATAATTTAATTTTTTGCTCCGCCTTTTTCAAAAAACAAGATTGGAAAGCTGTAGGTGGTTATGATATAAAAATGAAATCGGGTTGGGAAGATTGGGAATTTTGGATTTCTCTCCTAAAAGATGGAGGAAATGTAAAATGCCTCGAAGAAATTGGTTTTTACTATAGAATAAAAGCAACTTCGATGCTTAGAACAATTCAAAGAGAGAAAGAAACTGAAAATCTAAATTATCTTAGTGTCAAGCATGCCGATTTCTTTGTAAAACAATACGGATCTTTTAAAGCAATGGAACACCAATTAATCGCTTTAGAAAGAAAAAATGATGAAAATCTGAAAAGTGAAAAATTTATAATTGATGTTTTTTGCAAAAGATTTTTCGGATTCACAATATTTGGCAAATACAAACAAAACTGAATATTGAAATTTATAGTTTAGTTGAAACAGAAGCCCTAAAATGTCTGAAAATAAAATAAAATTTCTTGCTTATTATCTTCCACAATATCATCCAATCCCAGAAAATGATGAATGGTGGGGTAAAGGTTTTACTGAATGGACAAACGTAGTTAAAGCTAAACCCTTATTTAAAGGACATTATCAGCCTATTTTGCCTGCAGAATTAGGTTTTTATGATTTACGATCTTCAGAAATTCAAGAAAAGCAAGCACAATTAGCAAGAGAATACAGTATTGACGGTTTTATATATTATCAATATTGGTTTGGAAATAACAAAATGTTACTAGAAAAACCTGCCGAAGCAATGCTCTTAAATAAAAATATTGATCTTCCTTTTTGTTTTTGCTGGGCAAATGAAACTTGGAAAGGTATTTGGCACGGTCTGGATAATCCGAATGTTTTAATTGAACAGACTTATGATGGAGAAAAAGGATTTAAAATTTATTTTGATTACTTATTGCCTTTTTTTAAGGATGACCGTTATATCAAAATAAATAACAAGCCGATGTTTCATGTTTATAGGTTTGATGATATTCCAGATTGTGAGCTGTTTTTAAACGTGTTTAATAAATTAGCCATCGCAAATGGTTTTGCAGGAATTCATTTTATAGCAACAATTGCATCGGATGAAATTGTGAAAAACAGTAAAATATTCGGAAAAGTTGGAAGTGAAGTATTTCAGAAAATGAGATATAAAAAAGGGTTTTTGTTTGAAGATATTAGATATTTAGGATGGCTTGAAAGGAAAATAAAAGTTAAACTCGGATTTACAAATGAAATCGGCAAAAGGCTAAAACCTTTAATTTATGATTATACTAAAGCGGTATCTCATTTTAATATAACGTTTCCTGACGAAAAATACATTCCATGTGTTTTTCCTAATTGGGACAATTCAGCACGAAGCGGAAAAAAATCGCTGATTTTTATAAATGCAAATCCCATTTCATGGAAAAAACATTTAGAAAAAGCAATAAAAGAATTGTTGAAGAATCCAAAAAATCCTCAGTTCGTAATTATAAAATCATGGAATGAATGGGCTGAAGGAAACCATCTAGAACCAGATTTGAAATTTGGATTACAATGGCTCGAAGCTGTAAAGGAAGTGAAAAAACAGTATACAAATGAGTGAGTTAAATAATGCATTAGTAAGTATTGTACTTCCTGTTTATAATGGAGAAATGTATGTTGCATTATCTATTGAAAGCTGTTTAAAACAAACACATGAAAATATTGAATTAATAATTGTAAATGATTGTTCTACTGATGCTACATTATCAATCTTAAAGCAATACGCTCAAAAGGACAGCAGAATTAAAATTATAAATAACGCTGAAAATAAAAAGCTGCCGGCAAGTTTAAATATAGGTCATCAAGAAGCTAAAGGGGATTTTATAACCTGGACAAGCCATGATAATTTCTATGAGCTAAATGCATTGGAGACAATGTTAAACGAAATCGAAGAAAAAAAAGCAGCTATTGTTTATAGTAATTTTTTCTTAATTGATAATAATGGTCATAAAATAAGAGAAGTTAAACTTCTTGGAATAGAAAACTTAATTTTCGGCAATTTTGTGAGTTGCTGTTTCCTTTACAAAAAAGAAGTTTTTACAAGAAATAAAGCGTACGACGAAAATCTTTTTTTAGCTGAAGATTATGATTTTTGGCTACGAGCGCTTTTGCACAGCCGTTATTCCCAAATAGAAAAAGCATTATATTATTATAGAAAACATCCGGACAGTCTAACAAACCAGATTGCTGTGAATAAGGAAAGAAAAGCACTTTGGGAAAAAGGCATTTCTGCAATGTATGCTGATTTTTGTAAAGAAGTTTTGGTGACTGACAGCGAAGAAATTTCAAGTTTTCTAGTTAAATGCCTTTCAAATCAAAAAATAAATTTTGAATGGCTAATAAATATTTATCCTAAAATTGAAAATTTCAAAGAAATTTTAAAAAGAAACCAAAATTTTTTAAACGGCAAATTAATAGATAAAGTTTTTTTAAAGAAGACAATAGAATTAATGGTATTAGACAAAGGTTTAAAGAGTAATTTTTCTAAATCATTGTTTATTCTAAAAAGATACCCTTTTGTTGTAGACAAAAATGCTTTGAAAACCTTAATTAAATACTCGTTTTTTAAATAGTTAAAATAAAATCTAAATGACTGAAAAACAAGCCGTTTTGATTACTGCCTATAAAAATTATAATCATCTTGAAGAAATAATTAATTCTTTTGATGTTAATTTTGAATTGTTTATTCACATCGATAAAAAAAGCAATATTTCAGATATTGAATTAGCGAACTTAAGAAAATATGAGATCGTAAAATTGGTAGAACAAAAATATAAAGTTAATTGGGGAGGATTCAATCATCTGAAGAGCATTTTATATCTGACACAAGAAGCTTTTAAAAACAAGGAAATGGCTTATTTTCATCTCATAAGCGGACATGATTTTCCAATAAAAAAAAGTGACTATTTTTTAGACTTTTTTAAAAATACGGATGTTGAATATATAACTTATGGCAATGTTCCAACTATTGGCGCCGCTGATAACGGCAATATGGATCGCATAGAATATTATAATTTTTACGATTTGCTCAATGCAAAAAACAGCAAGGAAAATGCAAAAATTAGACGTCTAGTCAGAATTCAAAAACGACTTGGCATAAAAAGAAAAATTGCGTCAACAATGCCTAAACTATATTGTGGTTCTACCTGGTGGAGTCTGAGCAGAGATTGTGTGAGCTATGTAATTGATTTTACAAAAAACAATAAGTCTGTCTTAAATCGATTTAAACATACATTGTGTTCAGAGGAGTTTTATTTTCAAACGGTCATAATGAATTCACCTTTTGCAAAAAAGGCTGCTAATAATAATTTAAGACACATTGACTGGATCGCTAGAAACGGCAATAATCCCGCTGTATTAGATGAAACTGATTATGATAAATTAGTACAGACAGATGCTTTTTTTGCAAGAAAATTTGAATATCCAATGTCAATTGGATTATTAGAAAAAATTAAACCTTTACTAAAATGACAGGGCCTAAAGTGACCATTATTATGGCAACCTACAACAGAGCTCATTTTATTGCAGAAACATTATCTTCGATACAAAAGCAAACGTATTTAAATTGGGAATGCTTAATAATTGATGATGGAGGAACTGATAATACTATTGAAATTATTTCACCGATTCTGGAACAAGATTCTAGGTTTAAATACTTAAAGCGACCTGAAGGTTATAAAAAAGGATTGCCTGGATGCAGAAATTATGGTTTGGATCTGGCAAAAGGAGATTTTATAATTTTCTTTGACGACGACGATATCGTGCATCCGCAAAATTTAGAATTGTGTGTGAATGAATTAAATCAAAATCAAGTTTCATTTTGCAGATATAAAAGAGAAGTTTTTTTTAATGACTTTGATTATAATTTTAATTACACAAAAGAATATTCTTCTTTTACAATAGATGTCAACCGTATTGCAGACATGTTGACAAATAAACTGCCTTTTAATTCTTGCGCAGTAATGTGGAAAAAAGAATGTTTTACGAATAATCGTTTCGTAGAGCATTTAATGTATGCAGAAGAATGGGAATTATATTCTAGAATCTTATCTTCAAAAGTTCAAGGTATTTCTATCAATAAAACGTTATTTTATGGCAGAAAGCATTCAAATTCTAATACGGGAGAATTTTTTGACCATAACCCTGTTAGAAGAGAATCTCATGTAAACGCTGTTCTTTTAATTATTCAAAATCTAAAAGAAAAACAATTGCTGACACCTTCGTTAATTCGATATTTTATTACAATTTCCGTTGGTTTTAAAGAATATAATCTTTTTAATAAAATTATAGAAATCTTAGATCCAAGTGTTTTAAAGAGATTGCAATGGAGTTTTTTTTACAGGTCTTATCCATTACGAATTTTAGTTTATAAAATAAAAAAAAGTCTTAAGTAATGAAAATTCTTCTTTGTTTTGGTACTCGTCCAGAAGCCATAAAAATGGCTCCCTTATATCATGAACTCAAAAATAATAATTTTGAGGTAATCGTATGTGTTACTGCACAACACAGAGAAATGCTAGATCAGGTTTTAGATTTTTTTGATATTAAACCTGACTATGATTTAGATTTAATGCAATCTAATCAATCTTTAAATAGCCTGAGTTCACTTATTTTAGCTAAAATAGATTCTGTTTTTAGAGAAACAAACCCAGATTTAGTTTTAGTTCACGGAGATACAACTACTTCGTCAATGGTAGCTTTGGCGGCATTTCATTTAGGTATAAAAGTGGGGCACATTGAAGCTGGTCTTCGTACGTATAATAAAAAAGCACCTTTTCCCGAAGAAATTAACAGGCAGCTGACCAGTAGAATTGTAGATCTTCATTTTACACCAACGACTGAAGCAACGCAAAATTTATTAAACGAAAATATTCTTCAAAAAGATATTCTTCAAACAGGCAATACTGTTATTGATGCTTTACTTTGGACAGTTGATAAAATTGGGAAATCAGATTATATTCATCCTGAAATTGAAAAACTAAAAAAAGAAATTTCTCGAGATAAAAAGATAGTTTTGGTAACAGGACATCGTAGAGAGAATTTCGAGTCTGGCCTAAAAAATCTTTGTGAAGCACTTTTAGAAATTTCAGAAAGAAAAGATGTAATTGTTATATATCCCGTACATTTAAATCCAAATGTCAAGAAAACGGTTTATGAGTTATTATCCGGAAAAGAAAATATTTATTTAATTCCGCCTGTTTCGTATCCTGTATTTGTTTGGTTAATGCAGCAATCTTTTTTAATCGTAACAGATTCTGGCGGAATTCAGGAAGAAGCACCATCATTAGGAAAACCTGTTTTAGTGACAAGAGATGTTTCTGAAAGACCTGAAGGAGTTACTGCAGGGTTTTCAACTTTGGTCGGAACGGATAAAAATAAAATTATAAGTACAATACAGACAATATTGGATAATTTTCAAGGCTTTAAAGAGCCACAAAACCCTTATGGAAATGGCGATGCCTCTAGAAAAATAGCTCGTTTTTTAAAGCAGTAAATTATTATTTTATAAAGAAAACATTTTGCATGACAATAAAATCAGTTATTTTAAAAATAATAAAATATCTACCTTTTAACTCTTTTAAAGTATTTTTACTGAAGAAGGTGTTGCATTATGAAATTGGTAAAAATGTAAAAATTGGAAGAACGCTGATCAATTGCAAAAGAGTAGTAATAGGAGATAATGTTTACATTGCTGATAACAATAGTATATGCTGTAATGAATTGCATATTGGTTCAAACACCTCAATTCATTCTGGGAATGTAATTTTGGGAGGTGCAAATTTTTCTATTGGAACTAATTCGAGAATTATAAATAATCATTACTTTGATTTGTGGCACAATATTCAAATAGGTAATAATAGCTGGATTGCAGGTAAAAACAGTCAATTTTGGACACATGGTTCTATTCATACAAAATTAAAAAACAAGGATCTTTCAATTGTAATTAAAAATGATGTTTATGTTGGTTCAGCCTGCTGTTTTGCACCAGGAGTACAGATTGAAAGTGAAAATTTAATAGGATTGGGAAGTGTCGTCACAAAAAGTTTTTTAGAAAGCAAAACTATTATTGCTGGTAATCCGGCACTAGTAGTAAAGCAAGGTATAGACTGGAGAATAAACTGGTAAAATGGTAAAAAAAATACTCGTAGTAGTAGATTCTATAAATATAGAAGACAGCAGTGGCTCTAAAGCAAACGTAGCTTTGATCAATAATCTTGATGAAGCTGGTTTTGAAGTTTTGGTTTATCATTATACTCGAAAAGACATTCAATTAAAAAATATAAAAACGTTTTCTGTCCCAGAAATAAAATCGAGTTTTAATTATTTTTTGAGCAGGTTTTTTAGAGTCGTAAATCGAAATTTTAAAATAAATTTTACTCCATTTTTTGAAAAGAGATTCGGATTTTCTTTTACTTTTTTTAATGATGTACAAAGTATTATCAAAGCCTTAAAAAAACAGTCTTTTGAGCCTGATTTAGTTTTGACTTTAAGTAAAGGAGCTAGTTTCAGACCACATTACGCGGTTCTTAAATTACCTCATTTACATGATAAATGGATGGCCTATGTACATGATCCTTTTCCATTTCATTATTATCCAAGACCTTATAATTGGATAGAACCTGGATATGATAAAAAAGAAATTTTTTTTAGAGAAATTTCAGAAAAAGCAAAATACAGTGCTTTTCCAAGTCAATTGTTAAAAGAATGGATGAGCAGTTATTTTTCTAATTTTGAAAAAACGGGAATTATTATTCCACATCAAAATGCAAAATATGAAATTCAAAATAATAATTTCCCAACTTATTTTAACGCTGCGAAATTCAATATACTGCACGCCGGAAATTTAATGAAACAGCGTCCGCCTAAAGGTTTGTTAGAAGGATTTAATACATTTTTGAAAAAAAATCCTGAAGCCCGAAGTAATTCTAGTCTTATCTTGTTAGGAAATGCTGGCGATCATACTGAAGTGCTTGATTTTTTTCAAAAAGAAATACCAGAATTATATGCTTATAATGGTAATAAAACATTTGATGAAGTTTTTCTTATACAAAAAAATGCTTCCGTAAATGTTATTTTAGAATCAAAATCAGAGGTCAGCCCATTCCTTCCAGCTAAATTTGCACATTGCGTAGAGGCAAATAAAGTTATACTTTCTCTAGCTCCTTATTATAGCGAAACGAGGCGCCTTTTAGGAAATGATTATCCTTATTGGTCTGAAGTTGACCAAGCAGAGAAGATCGCTGAGATCATTGAAGATCTATATCAATTATGGAAAAAGAACCCTCTTAGCTTGAACTTGAATAGGAGGGATTTGGAGGATTATTTGTCTTCAGATTATTTGAAAAAAGTAATTAATAAAGATTATTTTAAAGATGCAATATAAATTTACAATCGTTATTCCGACAAAAAATCGATTAGAAGATTTAAAAATTACTTTAGAGAAACTAAAATTTTTGTTTAACAGGAGAGATGTTCATTTCTTAATTTGTGATGATGGTTCTACGGATGGCACTTTTGACTATATAACAACACATTTTCCGAAAATTGAAATCTTTTCCAATAAGGTTTCTAAAGGAATTCATTACACTAGAAATCGAATGATGGAGCGAGTTAAATCTCCCTATGCGATAAATATAGATGATGATATTCATTTTATAACCCAGAACCCTATCGAAATAATCGAAGAATATTTCGATTTAAATCCAAATTGTGCTATTCTGGGGTTTAGGATTTTTTGGAGTAAATTACCGCCTCATTCAATAGAGACGAATGAAATAGCACACAGGATGAAGAGCTTTTGTGCTGGCGCAAGTGTTTGGCGAATGTCGGCTTGGAATGCAATCACAAATTATCCGGAATGGTTTTTTTTTTACGGAGAAGAAGATTTTGCTTCTTACCATTTATTTAAAAAAGATTGGGAAATATATTATTTACCTAATGTTTTAGTTAATCATAGAGTAAACATACAGGAGAGAAAAAAAGATCAAGATTATAGTTTACGTTTACAACGATCATTGCGTTCTGGCTGGTATTTGTACTTTTTGTTTTATCCAATTCGTGTTATCCCAAAAAAAATGGCTTACTCTATTGGTATGCAATTCAAGTCAAAAGTTTTTAAAGGCGATTTTAAAGCTTTAAAAGCAATTTTGCTGGCACTGTTTAATTTGATATTTTCAATTCCTAAAATCATTAAAAACTCAAATAGACTATCTGTAGAAGAATATAATGCTTATCAGAAATTAGAAGACACAAAGCTGTATTGGAAACCAGAAGATAAATAAATTTGTTTTATGAAAACGATTGCTATTATTCCGGCTCGAGGAGGATCTAAACGATTGCCTCAAAAAAACATAAAACAGTTAGGTGAAATTCCCTTGCTTGTGCACAGTATTTTGTACGCTAAAGCGAATAGAAAAATAATTGACGAAATTTATGTTTCGACAGATGATCAAGTAATCAAAAAAATTGCCCTAGAATATGGCGCAAAAGTGATAGATCGTCCTGAGCATATTTCTGGAGATTTAGAGCCAACAGTTTCAGCTTTAAAAAATGTTCTCGAACAAATTTCAGATGAGGTAGAGAATATTATTCTTTTACAGCCAACAAACCCGTTGAGGCCAGAAAATTTATTGATAGAAGCATTTGATATTTACGAAAAAGAAAAGTTTAATAGTTTGTTTACAGTTTCTCGGAATCATCAGAAATTTGGAAAAATTATTGACAATAAATTCATTCCATACAATTATAAAATTGGCCAGCGAAGCCAGGATTTAGAACCTCTTTTTTTTGAAAATGGATTGCTTTATATCACAAAAGCATCTTTAATTTTTGATGATATAATTATTGGGGAAAATTCATTTCCTTTCGAAATAGATCATATTTTTGCCAATGTTGATATCGATACAAAAGAAGACTTCGATTACGCCGAATATTTATACCAAAAACATTTAAATTCTAATTCATAACCTATTTTTATGAATCCATATATTGAAATTGCAGGAAGAAAAATTGGACCAGACTTTCCACCATTAGTTATTGCCGAGATCGGAATCAATCATGAAGGCTCATTAACAGTAGCTAAAGAAATGGTAGACGCAGCTTATAGAGCAGGTGTTGAAGTTGTAAAACATCAAACTCATATTGTAGAAGACGAAATGAGCGGTGCTGCTAAAAAGGTAATTCCAGGCAATGCAGATATTTCTATTTATGAAATTATGGAACGCTGTTCATTAAATGAACAAGACGAATTAGAACTTAAAAACTATGTCGAAAGCAAAGGAATGATTTTTATTTCTACGCCATTTTCCCGTGCTGCCGCAGAAAGATTAAAGAGGTTTGATATTCCGGCTTATAAAATTGGTTCGGGAGAATGTAATAATTATCCCTTATTAGAACATATTGCTTCTTTTGGCAAACCTGTTATTCTGAGTACAGGTATGAATACAATTGAAAGTATTCAGAAAGCAGTTGCTATCTTTGATAAGCACAATATTCCTGTGGCTTTATTACATACTACCAATTTATACCCAACACCAATTCATTTAGTGCGTTTCGGTGCTATGATAGAATTGCACGAAGCTTTTCCTGATAAAGTTTTTGGTTTAAGCGATCACACTCTTAATAACAATGCTTGTTTAGGAGCTGTCGCACTTGGCGCGAGTGTTCTAGAAAGACATTTTACGGATCATATGCAGCGTGTTGGTCCGGATATTATTTGCAGTATGGATGAAAAAGCCTGTCAGGAACTTATTGTTTCAAGTGCAGAAATGGCTTTAATGCGCGGCGGAACAAAAAAACCGGCACTAGAAGAAAAAGTAACAATTGATTTTGCATTTGCTACTGTTTGTGCAATCGCACCTATTAAAAAAGGAGAAGTTTTCACCAAACAAAATATTTGGGTTAAACGTCCTGGAACGGGAAAAATACTAGCAGAGCATTTTAATGACTTAATCGGGAAAACAGCAACAAGAGATATTGATAATGATGAACAATTGATCTGGGAAGATATTAATGAATGAAAGATTTTGTACAATTTTTATTGACTAAGGTATATCAGTTTAAAGCAATTGATGAAAATTATATTCAAACTGCTTTTGAATTGACCGTTGTTGATGTTAATTATCATTTTCCTGACCTTACAAGACAAGAAATCAAACATAGAATAACAACAAATTCAAATGAGTTGGGTGTTTTTCTATTTCGTTTAGGAAGTGTTTTGCATAAAAATGATCAGGAAAACCTAAAGCCCCAAATACATTGGCTATTAAAGGAATTATGCAGTTGTGAAATTTATTTTAATAATGAAATAAGCGAAGGATTTTATATTATACATGGCGAAGGAACTGTGATTGGAAGCAGAAACAAAATCGGTACAGGATTTAAAATTCATCATGGCTGTACTATTGGACATAAAAAAAATGGAGGAGGCAATGGAAGTATACTAGGTAATAATGTTACAATGTACTGTAATTCTTCAATTATTGGCGAATTAACAATAGGTAATAATGTCATTATCGGCGGACACACAATGGTTGTTAAAAATATTCCTGATAATAGTTTAATTACTCAAAAAGGAGAGCTGTTAATTCGCCAAATTTAAGATAAAATGAAAAAAATACTGTTTCTTACTGGAACTCGTGCTGATTTTGGAAAGATAAAATCATTGATTTCAATTTTGGAGGAACAGCAGCAGTTTGAAGTTTTTGTATTTGTAACAGGTATGCATCTACAGGAGGAATACGGATATACTTTAATTGAAATTGAAAGATGTAAATTTAAAAATATTCATACTTTCAAAAATCATACTCACGAAACCACAATGGATTTAACTCTTGCTAAAACTATTGAAGGTTTGTCTCATTATTGCAAAGAGGTAAGTCCGGATATGATTGTAGTGCATGGTGACAGAGTTGAAACTTTAGCTGGTGCAATTGTAGGATCTCTTAATAATATTTTAGTTTCACATATAGAGGGCGGAGAAGTTTCAGGAACTGTAGATGAATTGATAAGGCATAGTGTTAGCAAACTGAGTCACATTCATTTTGTATCAAATAATGAAGCAAAGAAGAGATTGATTCAAATGGGCGAAATCAACGAGTCTATTTTTACAATTGGCTCTCCAGATATCGACATTATGTTCTCTGATCAACTGCCACAATTAGCAATTGCAAAAGCATATTATAAAATTGAGTTCGAGAAATACGCCATTGTAATGTTTCATCCCGTTACTACTGAAATTAAGGAAATGCAAAAATATGCAGATACCTTTGTCGATGCTTTACTTCAAGACAATCATAACTATGTAGTTATCTTTCCAAATAATGATTTAGGAAGTCAGTTTATTATCCAAGCTTACGAAAAACTAAAAGAAAATTCAAGATTCAGAGTTTATCCATCGCTTCGTTTTGAATACTTTTTGACGTTATTAAAAAACAGTCAATTTATTATAGGCAATAGCAGTGCCGGAATTAGAGAAGCGCCTTATTATGGAATTCCTATTATTAACATTGGCACACGTCAGCAAAATCGAGCTGTTCACGCCGATATTATCAATACAGATTATTCTCAAGAAGGTATTAAAGAGGCACTTTCGATTATTGACTCACATACGGTAAAAATTGTTTCAGATGATTTTGGCAAGGGCAATAGTGATGAACTATTTCTTCAATGTCTTAAAAATGATGATATTTGGCAGCTTAATCATCAAAAACAATTTAGAGATTTATCTAATTAATGAAAAGTAAACTCAAAAAGATATATTATAAATTACTAAAATTAAAAAACAGGATATTACATGGCAGACCTGTTTTAGTAACCATGTATCACAGAGTTAGTGATGTTGTTGGAGATAAATTAACCCACCTCACCGTAAGTGTTGCTAATTTTGAGAATCAATTAGTTTACTATAAAGAAAACTATCAGATTCTTAGATTAGATGAAGATTGGAATTCTTTAAAAAAAACGGGACTAGTAATTACTTTTGATGATGGATATGCAGATAATATTATAAACGCTCTTCCATTATTAGAAAAATACCAGATACCAGCCACTATTTTTATAACTACATTAAACATCAATACAAAAAATGAATTTTGGTGGGATAGACTTGTTTTTGATTATGCTAATTGTGACGAATTGTTCGATCTTCCAGATGTGAAAAATAAAGTTTCAAAATCAAATACTGTTTATAATGATATTATAGATAAATTGAATAAATTATCGAATCCAGATAAGGAAAATTGGCTTGTTGAATTTGAAAAAATGAATCAAATACCTTTCTTTCCGAGAGAAGAATATCGTTCGTTAACAAATGCTGAATTAAAATTTTTATCCGATCATCCTTTAATCACATTAGGAATTCATTCACACAACCATTATTCTTTAGGAAATTTGAGTTATAAAGAACAAAAACAAGAATTAATAATATCTCTAAAAAAGTTAAACGAATTAACGAATAGAAATATTAAATATCTGGCATTGCCTCATGGTTCTTATAATTTGGACACTATTAAAATAGCACAAGAATTAGGCTTCTTAGGAGTTTTATTAGCAAATAATTATTATTCAAATAAAGAAAACAAGGCTAGCAGAAAAATGAATAGAATTTTAATGCCAAATATTAAAGATGAGGTTTTATTACACTATTTAAAAAAATACGATTTCAGAACTTGGTGATTCTTACTATAAATGAGCTGTTGAAATCTCAAAAAAATCAGATTAAAAGTACTTATAAATAAATGAAAAAATTAGGAATAGTAATAACCGATGGAGTTGGTTTTAGAAATTTTATCATGAGTGATTTTCTTGCGGAAGCGACAGATCAATTTGATGAAATTATAATTTATTCTGGTTTGCCTGAAAGCTGTTATCCAAAATTAAATAACCCAAAACTTGAAATAAAAGAACTTACCGTTTTTAAAGAAGGAAAAACAACTTGGGCTTTTAGAAAATGGAAAGAAATTGCGCATTTGCAAAAATACAAATCATTTTATGGAATGAAAGACAATCTACTTGTGGGTTATCCGAAAACTAATTCGCTTCGTTCTTTATTTGTTAAAAGCATTTATTTCTTTACGAAATTTATCAATTCTAATTCAAGTATTTTATTGGCTGAGAAACTTCAATTTTTATCTTTTTCAAAAAATAAAATAACAAAAGAATATGTTGAAATTCTTAAAAAAGATCAACCATCGCATTTGTTTTTTACGCACCAGCGACCTCCATATTTAGCTCCTTTTTTATATGCAGCAATTCAGTCAAAAATTCCAACGAGTACTTTTATTTTCAGCTGGGATAATTTGGCTTCAAAAGGAAGAATGCTAGGGCGTTTTGACCATTTTTTAGTTTGGAGTAGATTGATGAAAGAGGAACTTCTTTATTTTTATCCAAATGTAAAAAGCGAAAATGTAAAAGTTGTTGGAACACCACAATTTGAGCCTTATGTCCTTGATAAATACAAAACGACAAAAGAAAATTTCATTGCAAAATTTGGATTAAACCGCGATAAAAAAATAATTTGCTACAGTTGTGCCGATGTTTCAATTGGGCCAAATGATCCAATTGTGATTAAAGCTATTGCTGAAGCTATTAGAAATAATGAAATAGAATTTCCTTCGCAACTTTTAGTAAGAACTTCCCCAGCCGAAGATGATCGTAGATTTAAAGCTATTCGTGATGAATTTCCGGAAATTATATGGAATGTCCCAAAATGGATTTTGACTAGAGAAAATCACCAGGAAAGCTGGTCACAAAGAATTCCGAGTCATGAAGATATTGTTGATTTGCGTTCGTTACTCGAAAACTCAGATTTAAGTGTTAATATGTGCTCTACAATGAGCCTTGATTTTATGCTTTTTGATAAACCGGTAATTAATACAGTTTTCGGAAATCCGCAAAACGGACTTTACGACGATCAAAGATTTTTGAATTACAATCACTATAAAAAAGTAATTGATGGGAATGCGGTATTAATTGCAAAAGATAAAAAGCAATTGATTGAGCAGATTAATCAGACTTTAAATAATCCGAGCGAAAGAAAAAAAGACAGAGAAGCCATGATCGATTTACAAATAGGTCAAAATTTGGAAGGAACAAGCGCACGAATTGCATCAACTTTAGCCGCATTTCATGACTAATAAAAAAATAGCCGTAATCTGCAACTATAGATTACTTCCAGAAAGAGTTGGAGGTATGGATTATTTTTTCTGGGATTTTGACAAAAAATGTAAAGAAAATGGAATCGAAATAGATTGGTTTTTTCCAAATAGTTCCGATCACGGAAATTATTCTAATTTGACAATTTACACAAGCAAATCTGAAAATGTAGAAAGTCATTTTCTTGATTTTTGCAAGCAAAATAAAACAGGTTACTCGCACGTTATTACGCATTTTGTAGAATTATGCACGCCATTATTTTATAAAATAAAGAAATTGACCAATGCTGTAATAATTGCAGTTGATCATAATCCTAGGCCTTTAAACGGATATTCATTTAAAAAGAAATTAAATAAAAAGCTGAAAGGAATTTTATTTTCAAGATACATCGATGTTTTTATTGGAGTGTCAAATTATACAGTAAATGAAATTTTAAAAGATTTTGGATCTCATCTTAAATCTAAAACACAAACCATTTACAACGGAGTTATTTTAGATTCTATTTTAGTTCGAAATCATCGAAATGAAAAAAAACCAACATTTTTAGTAGCATCGCATTTAAGAGAATCAAAAGGAATCCAAGATTTGATCAAAGCGGTAAATCTCCTTCCTTTAGAAATAAAAACTGAGATTAAGATCGATATTTATGGTGATGGACCTTATAAAGAACAATTGGCAAATGAAATTGAAAAGTATTCTCTTCAAAATTCTTTTGCTTTTATGGGCAGCAAATCAAACTTAAATGAGGTTTTTTGCCGATACGATTATATGCTGCAACCTACACATATGGAGTGTTTCAGTTTGTCAATTTTAGAAAGTCTTGCTGCAAATGTTCCTGTAATAACAACAAATGTTGGAGGAAATACGGAAGCTATTGCGAATAACAAAAATGGCTATATATTTGAAGCAAAAAATATTCAGGCTCTAACCGAAATTTTAGAAAATGTGTATTTAGGAAACAAAAAGATATCAGGTAATACAAGAGAATTAATTGCCAATTCCTTTTCTTTGCCGAAAATGGTAGAAAATCATTTCAAACTATTTACAGAGAAAACATATTAATCTTAAAATTTATAAATACCAAGGATGTTTTTTAACTCATTAGCTTTTGCTATTTTCTTGCCAATCGTTTTTTTCTTGTATTGGTTTGTCTTTAATAAAACTAAAAGCACTCAAAATGCTTTATTAATCGTTGCAAGTTATTATTTCTATTCTTGTTGGGATTGGAGATTCTTGTTTTTATTAGTATTCTCTACTTTCTTAGATTATTACACCGGAATTCAAATTGAAAAAGGAAAGTCTGAAAGAAGCCGTAAATTTTGGTTTTGGCTTAGTATTTTAGTCAATTTAGGTTTCTTAGGAATTTTTAAATACTATAACTTTTTTGCTGCTTCATTCGCTGAATTATTGAATTCGGCTGGATTTAAAGCAAGTCCAATTTTATTAAATGTTATTCTTCCAGTCGGAATTTCTTTCTATACTTTCCACGGATTATCATATGTAATAGATATATATTATAAAAGAATAAAAGCTGAATATAACTTTGTAGATTACTCATTATTTGTGAGTTATTTTCCGCTTCTAGTTGCGGGTCCAATTGAAAGAGCTACCCATTTATTACCAGAAATAAAAATAAAACGAGAATTTGATCTAGAAAAAGCCAAAGAAGGTATTTGTCAAATTGTATGGGGATTGGTAAAAAAAGTGGTCATTGCAGATACTTGCGCAAGTTATGCTAATGCCATTTTTGACAATTATACTGCTATGAATTCTTTTTCATTAATTCTGGGAGCAATCTACTTTGCATTTCAAATTTATGGAGACTTTTCAGGTTATTCTGATATTGCATTGGGAGTTTCTAAATTGTTTGGATTGGATTTATTGCGAAATTTCAATTATCCTTATTTTTCAAGAGATATTGCCGAGTTTTGGCGCCGTTGGCATATTTCTCTTTCGTCTTGGTTTCGCGACTATTTATACATTCCACTAGGCGGCAGCAAAGGCGGAATCTGGATGAAAATCAGAAACACTTTTATCATTTTTATTGTCAGCGGGTTTTGGCACGGAGCCAATTGGACATATGTGGTTTGGGGATTCATTAACGCCGTTTACTTTTTGCCATTGCTTTTATCAAACAGCAACCGCAATAATATGGATGCCATTAAGCTAAAATTTGATTTTGATTCGGCCAAAGTAGTAATGAGTATTTTATATACTTTTTCACTTACTTGTATAGCATGGATATTCTTTAGAGCCAAAACTATAACAGATGCAGTTTTATATTTAAAACGCATTTTTTCGAATCTAGAATTCAAAATTCAGTATTTGGCAAATGAAAGAAGCAATTACGAATTGATAGTTATGATAATGTTATTTGTTTTTGTTGAATGGAACAATCGTAACAAAATCGAACCTCTTTCAGGAAAAAAAAGTATGTTGAAATTAGCTTTGGCAATTACAGCAATTATGGCTTTCGGAACCTTTTCAGATTATAAAGAATTTATTTATTTTCAGTTTTAATGAAACAGTTTTTAATATATACAGCAAAGATTTTACTTGTGATAATTATAGTCGCAGTTATACTCGACGGAATATATACAGCAATTTTTATGCAGTCTGAAAACAGAGGGAAAGTAGAAACTGTTTTTAACTCAAAAAATCAAAAATATGATGTTGTTTTTTTAGGAACATCTCGAGCAAATAATCATTTTGTAGCACAGATGTTTGAAGATAAAGGACTCAGAACATTTAATTACGGAATGAGTGGAGGCCATTTATTTGAAACTTCCTTATTGCTTAAATTAATGATTGAAAGAAAATATAAAATCAAAAATATTATTCTCGAAGCAGATTTAAGTCTTGCAAATGATCAAGAATCCGAAGGAATTTCAGCTAAATTTTTGCCTTACATTCACAATTCGGAAGTTATTAAAGATCATTTTTCTAAAGAAGAAAATTTTAATGAGTTATATTATATTCCGTTTTATAGATATATTAAATATGAAACCAAAATTGGTTTTAGAGAAGCTTTTTACACTGCCGTTCATAAAAATATAAATGCTTTAGATAATTTAGGATATTATCCACTGCAAAAACATAAAGATGGCAATATGAAAAATAATATTGTCGATCTAAATCCGTTGCCACATAACAAATACTACGAAGAAATCAAGAATATTTGCAAAGCAAATAATATCAATCTTATCACAATCATGACACCTATGTGCGAAAATGTGGTAGGAATGAATTATTTTGATAAAGTAAAGAAAGCTTATCCAGAAATTCTTAACTATGAAAATGTAGTAATAGAAAATAAATATTTTGCTTCTTGCGGGCACATGAATGATGCGGGTGCAAAAATATTTACAGCTAGAATTCTGAAAGATTTTTTTAATAAATAAAAAATGAAAATAGCCTTTTTAACACCAGAATATCCACATTTTAAAACAGGCAATTCTGGCGGTATAGGTACGAGTATTAAAAACTTGTCAATCGGACTTTTAGCACAGGATGTTTCGGTTAGAATTTTGGTATACGGTCAAAAAGAAGATGCCGTTTTTGATGATAATGGAATTTTAATTCAACAGATAAAAAATGTCAAATTAAAAGGATTATCATGGTTTCTGACAAGAAAAAAAATTGAGCGAATAATTAATCAATTATATTCAAATAAAGATATTGATTTAGTAGAAGCTCCAGATTGGACAGGAATCACCTCATTTATAAATCCTGATAAATGTCCCGTTATAATTCGATTACATGGCTCAGATACTTATTTTTGCCATTTGGATCATCGCCCAGTAAAATGGATAAATAAGTTTCATGAAAAAAGAGCTTTAAAAAATGCTGATGCATTGTTATCTGTAAGCCAGTTTGCAGCTGATAAAACTAATTTTGTTTTTGAATTAAATAAAGAATTTACTATAATTCCAAATCTTATTGATTCTAGTTTATTTAAACCAGATAATTCAAAATATGATTTAGATAAAAGCATTTTGTATTTTGGAAGTCTTATCCGCAAGAAAGGACTTTTAGAGATACCTTTAATTTTTAATAAAGTAATCGAAAGCGATCCTGAAGCTAAATTAATTTTAATAGGTAAAGATGTTCCTGATATTATTTCAGGAAATGCTTCGACTTGGCAAATGATGCAAAAACTGTTTTCAGTTGAGGCAATTAAAAATGTCGAATATCTTGGCAGTGTTTCCTATGAAGCTATAAGAGAAAAAATTCAAAAGTCAAAAATATGTATCTTTCCATCTTTTGCAGAAGCTTTTCCTGTTTCTTGGCTTGAAGCTATGGCATTAGAAAAACCAATTGTCGCTTCAAATATTGGCTGGGCAAATGAAATGATTGAGGACAAAGAAAACGGCTTTTTAGTTGATCCTAAAAATCATGAATTTTATGCCAAAAGGATAAAAAATTTTCTAAAAGATGAAGATTTGTGTAAAAAAGCAGGACAATCAGCCAGAAAGAAAGTTGAAACCTTTTTTGATATAAAAATCCTAGCAAAGAAAAATATTGAATTCTATAATAAGATAATAAATCCAAAGTAAAGAAATGAAACTAAACGAATTTGTAACTTCAACAGGAGAAATTATTTTATACAACGGGAAACCTAATTTTGATAAATTAGAGATTCTGGCAACTGGCGCTGGAGATATTTGGCATAGTTCTTTTGAACAGGGATACAAAAATGCTTTTCCAGAATTGGTTTATCAAACCGCTGTCTTTTTTATTTACATTAATGACTTTGATAATCTTGATGAATGTTTGAGCTGGAGAATCAATCCAAATCAATTTGCGGTAAGAAAATCGATTTGGGAAACGCTAAAAGGTTTTGATTCTGAATATAAAAATGTTCAAATGCAGGCTTTAGATTTTGGATACAATGCTTTGCGAAATTCAGCAGCAATTCCTCTTTATAGTAAAGGACTTTTTGAAGAATCCGTTGTTGAGAAAATCAATATAACTGCTAAAGACAGATATGTTTTCTTCAGAAAAAATTTTAAAATTGACCATTCTATTTTTATGCTTTACAGGAAAGGATTCTGGAAATGGAAAGAATGGGATGCTTTTTTTTATGCAAAGAAAAATTTTAAGCAAACAACCAATAGACCTATCGTTAGGCCCCGTGAATTATTAAATATAGAAGGAAATCCTTCTGTAAGTTATATTATTCCGACGATGATGCGTCAGGATTTTACGCTCCAATTGTTAGAAGATTTAGCAGTTCAGACTTATCCTGTTTCTCAAGTAGTCATTGTCGATGCCACTCCTGAAGATTTAAGAGATGAAAAATTATATCAAAAACAGTTTCCTTTTGAACTCATTGTAAAGTGGCAGCAAACCAAAGGAAGCTGCAGAGCTCGTAATGAAGCTATAGAATTGTGTACTGGCGACTATATTGTTTTTGGAGATGATGATGTTCGTGTACAGCCCAATTTTATCGAAAATCATATCAGGATATTACAAACCTATAAAGTAAATGCCTGTAACGGATTAGATATTCGTGCAGATAACCAACAGCAAGACTTGACTGATTTGGCAGAGAAACTGGAGAAACTCGATGAAAAAAGATGGAGTGTTGGTGCAAATCCTGGTTTTAGTAATGCAAATTCGTGTGTAAAAACAGCATATGTTAGAAAATTAGTAGGTAACGATATTAATTTCGACGGAGGTTATGGTGAGGATAGTGATTTTGGAATTTCGTTAGTGAAATTAGGGCAAATTGTAATTCTTAATCCATTTTCTCCTAATTTGCATTTAAAACCGCCTGTTGGCGGGTATCGTTTCTGGGGAAATCAAGCTAAGATTTTAGGAAAAAAGAGGAAAGCGCAGCCTTGGGAGCTGGATACTCCAGTGAAAAATATTCGTCCTGTACCAAGTCCAACAATAATGTATGGTATTGTAAAACATTTTACGCCACAGCAAGTGGTTGAGTATAAATACAAACACTTTTTTTTATACCTTTTTAAAGGTTCAAAAAAAGGTATTTTATATCGTTTTTTAAGAATTCCGTATAAAAACCTTCAGTTTAAAAAATCACTTTTTTATGCTAAAAAGCTAAATGATTTAGGAATTAGACATAAATAAAACATGAAATTTTCATTAATCGTTTGTACTTATATGCGCCCCGAACCTTTGCTGAAGTTATTGCAATCGGTTAAGGAGCAAACACTCTATCCAGATGAGATTTTAATTATTGATGGCTCTTTGAATTATGAAACTGAAGTTGCTTTAAATGAAAATCAATTCGAAAACTTAAAATATTTTTTTGTTGATAACGACAACCGAGGACTTACCAAACAAAGAAATTTTGGAATTAAAAATGTAAGCGAAGACATTGAAATTGTTTGTTTTTTAGATGATGATACGGTGCTAGAACAAAATTATTTCGAAAGTTTATTGAGTACTTACGAAGTTTATCCTGAAGCTTTGGGAGTAGGTGGTTACATTTGTAATGAAATAAAATGGGATAAAGTTTCAAATAATTACGTTCCAAAAATGAATGAGTTTTATTTTGACGGATGGAAACGTAAAGACGGAAGCCGTTTTATATTGCGTAAGAAATTGAATTTAGATAGTGATTGTCCACCTGGTTTTTCTCCTTCTTTCTCTCACGGACGAAGTGTTGGTTTTTTACCTCCAAGTGATAAAACTTACAGGGTAGAACAATTAATGGGAGGTGTTTCTTCATTTAGAAAATCAGTTTTTGAGAAATTTTCTTTCTCTACTTATTTCGAAGGTTATGGTTTATACGAAGATGCTGATTTTACTTTGCGAGTTGCAAAAACAGGAAAATTATATCTAAATACAAATGCAAAATTAGAACACTTTCATGCTGCATCTGGAAGACCAAATCAATACAAATACGGAAAAATGGTCGTAAGAAATGGTTGGTACGTCTGGAGAGTTAAAAACCCAAATCCTAAATTAGTATCGCGTTTTAAATGGAATTCAATTACAATTTTGCTAACCTTAATTCGATTTAGCAACGTTCTGACGGATAGTAATAAAAAAGTGGCACTAACAGAGGCTTTAGGAAGAACGGTTGGCTGGTGGAGTCTGTTTTTCGATAAACCAAAGGAAGCAAAATGAAGACAAAAATTTATATTTACGGACTTTGTAATGTGTTTTATGATGGTTATTATATTCAAGGTTTAAAAGAAGTTTATAATGATTTCGAGTTTAATGTTTCTAAATTTCCTAAATTCAATGAAGGAACTTTTGCTGTTATTTTAGAAAACGATATTTCTTCAAAGAAAATAATCGTAGACTCTAGAGATTCCAGTCAAATAGATGAAAATCAATTAGAATGGTGTGATGTGTACGGAAAAGTAAATTACAATTCGGCAAATTTGCCAGCTCAACATCAACAAAAGATAGTTGCTATAGGACCAAGTTTTGGAATTAAAATTTGGAATTTATTTGAAACGTTATATTATTTGGCTATAAATTATATCAGATTTAAAAATACAATTTCAAATAAAAGAGAATTTGTTGCGAATTATTGGAGGCAATATAAAAGACTCCGTCTAAAAAAATACAATACATCTCAATCGTCAAATAATGATGTTTTTTTTATAAATAGTATTTGGAAGCAAGAAGCTGAAACGAATAGTAATCGCGCTTTATTTATCGAAAGCTGTAAAATGAATTCCAATGTTAATTTTGAAGGCGGTTTTGCAGCAAGAAGCAACGGCGATAATTTAGGATTTGATGATTTAGTTTATTCAGATAAAATCCCTTTTAAAGTTTATTTGAAGAAAACTAAAAATTCAGCCTTTGTATTTAATACGCCAGCAGTACTTTCTTGTCATGGTTGGAAATTAGCAGAATTCTTAGCCTTAGGAAAAGCAATTATTTCAACTTCACATTACAATAAATTACCTGTAAATTTATTAAATAATGAGCATCTTATTTATGCAGATAATAGTGATGATATTGCAAATGCAATTAAAAAATTACTGACTGACATTAATTTTAAAAGGAAATTAGAATTTGAAGGCAGAAGATATTTTGAGGAATATTTAGCACCAAAAAAAGTTATTACCAGGTTGATACAAAATATATAAATGAAATTTGCAATAATCACTCATGTAGTTCATTTACAGGAAAATGATCAGTACTTAGGTTATGCTCCATATGTGCGTGAAATGAATATTTGGCTTAAATATGCCGATGAAGTTATTGTTGTAGCCCCGTTATCAATACAGAAAGCAACAGCTATTGATATGGCTTATAGTCATCGTAAAATTGATTTCAGAAAAATACCAAATGTTAATTTTACAAGTCTTAAAAGCATTTTTAGATCCATTTTTATGATGCCAATTATTTTTTGGAAAATATTTTTGGCGGTGAAAACTGCAGATCATATACATTTGCGTTGCCCAGGAAATATTGGGTTGTTAGGATGTTTGGTTCAAATATTATTTCCAAACAAAATTAAGACAGCAAAATATGCAGGAAATTGGGATCCTAAAAGTAAACAGCCGTGGACGTATCGTTTACAAAAATATATTTTGAGCAATACATTTCTAACAAGAAATATGCAAGTCTTGGTTTATGGAAATTGGGAAAGACAATCTAAAAATGTCAAACCCTTTTTTACAGCCACATACTTGGATACTGAAAAAGAAATTATTGAAAAAGAAAACTTTGATTTAGTTATCGAATTTGTTTTTGTTGGAGCCTTAGTTCCGGGTAAAAATCCATTATATGCTATAAAGATTGTTGAGCAATTAATTAAAAAAGGAAAAAATGCAGTTCTAAATTTATATGGTGAAGGTATTGAGAGAGATAATTTAGAGCAATATATTCAGAATAATCGACTTGAGAATTCTATTTTTTTAAAAGGAAATCAAAATCACGAAACTCTTAAAAAAGCGTATCAAAAAAGCCATTTTATAGTATTGCCTTCTAAAAGTGAAGGATGGCCAAAAGCTATTGCAGAAGGGATGTTTTGGGGCTGTATTCCTTTAGCAACTTCCGTTTCATGCGTTCCTGATATGCTCGATTTTGGAAAAAGAGGTATTTTGTTAGAAATGAATTTAAGTAGAGATTTAGCTGAAATAGAAGATATATTAGACGATAAAGGCAGATTTTTTGCAACAAATAAATTGGCTCTGGAATGGTCGCAAAAATACACAACAGATATTTTTGAAGCTGAAATTAAAAACTTAGCGATAAAATGAGAATTGCACAAATCATAGATTCTTTAGAAGCTGGAGGAGCAGAGCGTATGGCTGTAAATTATGCCAATGCCTTGTCATCCAGAATAACATTTTCTGGGCTGATAGCAACAAGAAAAGAAGGCATTTTAAAAAATCAAATTGATCAAAAAGTATCGTATTTGTTTTTAAAAAAAAGTAAAACTATTGATTTTAGCGCTATTTTACGTTTAAGGAAATATATCAAAAAAAATAAGATTGATATATTGCATGCACACAGTTCTTCATTTTTTATAGCCGTTTTAGTAAAGCTGACTTTGCCTAAAATAAAAATTATTTGGCATGATCATTACGGAACAAGAATTAAAGAAACGAAGAAGGAAAACAAAGTTTTGATTTTTTTGTCTGGTTTCTTTTCTTCTATTTTTGTTGTTAACCCTCAATTGGAAGAATGGAGCAAAAAAAATATGAAATGTTCAAAAGTTACTTTTATTCCTAATTTTACAAGCTCTCAAAATGAGACTAAAGCTGTAACAAATTTAAAAGGAACAGCGGGCAAAAGAATTGTTTTTGTAGCAAATTTAAAAAAACCTAAAAACCATCTTTTGATTATAAAAGCTTTTTCTGATTTGAAATTAAACGAATTAGGCTGGAGTTTGCATTTAATTGGAAAAGATTATTTTGATTCTTATTCAGATGCAATTAAGCATTTTATTAAGTCTCATTCATTAGATAATCATATACATTTGTACGGAGCAAAAAATGATATTAAATATATAATATCTCAATCTACGATTGGAATTTTAGCTTCAACGGAAGAAGGGTTTCCTGTAACATTATTAGAATATGCTTTAGGAAATCTAGCTGTCGTTTCAACAAATGTGGGATATTGCTCTTCAGTAATTTGCAATGATTATAATGGTTTGTTATTTGATCCTTTTTCTGATTCTGATGTAAGGACTCAACTATTGAAATTGGTTAATAGTGAATTACTTATAAAACAATTTGGAGATAATTTTAAAGAATCAGTTTTGGAAAAATATTCAGAAGAGATAGTACTTAATAAATTGATTTTAGCATACAAAGAAAATATAGAATGAAAGGCACTCGATTATCATACATATCTTTGATTTTACTTCACTGCTTAATTGCTCTGTCTGTCTTTATAGTGCCATTGCTTTCTAAATTATACGCACTTTTAATTCCAATTGTTGGCTTTTATATTGTTTACAGGACTAAAAATAGAAATAACGAAGTTATTTTAATTTCTGCTTATTTGGTTGGTGTTGAGGTTTTTCTTAGAATGACAGGGGGGAATTTAAATAATGAATACGTCAAGTTTAATGTTATTTTCTTTATGCTCGTCGGAATGATCTATAGCAATTTTTCAATAAATGCTTTTGTCTACTGGTTTTTTATGATTTTATTAGTGCCTGGTATTATCATAACTTCAACTCAAATTGACTTTGATGTTGACATAAAAAAAGCTTTAGTTTTTAACCTCTCAGGGCCAGTTTGTTTAGGGATTTGTTCAATCTATATGTTCAAAAGGAAAATTTTATTTTCTCAGCTCCAAAATATTGTTGTAGCCATAGGATTGCCCATTATTACAACTGCATCTTATTTGTTTTTTTACAATCCGAGTGTTAAGGATGTAGTCACAGGAACGCAATCCAACTTTGAAACTTCTGGCGGTTTTGGGCCTAATCAGGTATCTACTATTTTAGGATTGGGAATTTTTGTTTTTTTTACTCAGATGATATTGTTTTCAAAATCAAAAAAAGCAATGATTATTAATGGAGTGCTATTACTTTTTGTTAGTTATAGGGCTGTTGTAACTTTTTCTAGAGGAGGTGTTATAACTGGCGTGGTAATGATTTCTTGCCTGTTGCTTTTATTGTACGCTTTTTCAAGTGCAAAAGTAAAAGGAAAGTTTGTTGTGGTTTTTGTTTTGACTGCATTAATGGGAATTGGAATCTGGACTTACAGCTCGATACAGACTAGTGGCTTAATTGAGAAAAGATATGCTAATGAGGACGGAAAAGGAAGAGCAAAAAAAGATCGTCTGGGAGGAAGGGAACAAATCATAGATTCTGAAATAAAACTTTTTTTTGAAAACCCAATTACTGGTGTTGGAGCAGGAATGGGTAAAGAGTATAGACGGGAATCTTTTGGATTGGAAGTTGCATCACACAATGAAATAACAAGAATGCTTGCTGAACATGGCTTTTTCGGAATTTTAGGTCTTCTATTACTTTTTATAACACCTTTTATTCTCTATATTAATAATCGACAGCATTTATATTTTTTATCATTCTTTATGTTTTGGCTGTTGACCATAAATCACGCAGCTATGAGAACTGCGGCGCCGGCATTTGTGTATGCTTTAACACTTCTTTCCGTACATATTAAAATTCCTCAAAAAGCAGAAAATTCGGTAGATTAATTTATGTTTTTTATGATACATTTGTCTTAGATTAAAGCCCTTAAATCTACAAGCATATGATGCGTTCAAAAAATAAAATGCATTTTGAGATATCAGAACGAAAAGTACTCCTTTTTGCTTTTGATGCTGTCTTCGTATTCTCTGCCTTGTATGTTCTAAATTTATTTTTAGATTATCACTATTTTACATTTGGAATTAAAACAATATATCGACCAATAATACTGGTTGGGTATTTATATGTTTTTGGGACAATTTTTGAAATGTATAATCTACAAGTGGCAAGCAACCAGCTTCAGATACTTAGAAGTGTAGTTCTTTCTGTCTCCACCACAATTTTAGTTTACCTGCTTACACCTGTTTTATCACCAGAACTGCCAAAACACCGATTGGTAATCTTGATTTTTTATTTTACAGTATTAATTGTAATACTTCTTTGGCGTTTCTTCTATGCTTTATTTTTGGCATCTCAGCGTTTTTCTCAAAATGTAGTTTTAATATGCGATCAGGATCAGGTGGAAGAATTAGTTCTTGGACTTGAAAGTGTAGATCCGCATTATAAAATTATTGGCTTTGTAAACTCAGATTCAATTTCTGAAGAAAAGGCCGGTTTTCATTATGTGAAAGAGATTAGTAAGGATGATTTAGAAACTTTTGTATCCCATAATAATGTTTCTGAAATCGTAATTGCCTCACAAAATACGGATGGAATTACAGCTGATTTATATCAGCAGCTGCTTCATCTATTAGAATCTGGAAATGTTATTCGAGAGTATACACAGGTTTACGAAAGTAAAACACAGCGTATCCCAGTGCATTATATAGCGCGTGACTTTTATCGCTTTTTTCCTTTTAGCCGTAGTAATAATAATAAATTATACCTGTTTTTGATACGATTTATAGAGTGTGTTTTTTCTATTATCGGACTTCTTTTTTGTGTTGTTTTTATTCCATTAATTTTTATCGGAAACCTTATTGCTAATAAAGGGAGTTTGTTTTATACACAGGAACGCGTGGGTAAAAATGGAATTATTTTTAAGATATATAAGTTTAGAACAATGGTCAAAAACTCAGATGTTAATGGTGCATTTGCAACTTCAAATGATCAGAGAGTAACTCCATTTGGAAGATTTATGCGTAAATCAAGAATAGACGAATTGCCTCAGTTTTTTAATGTTTTAATAGGCGATATGGCGGTTATTGGACCAAGACCTGAACGTCCATTTTTTGTTAAAGAAATTGCACAAATAATGCCTTTCTACGAAACAAGACATGTTATTAAGCCAGGACTTACGGGCTGGGCGCAGGTTAACTATTCGTATGGAGAATCTATAGATGAGAGTTTGATGAAACTTCAGTACGACTTATATTACATCAAACATCGAAGTGTTTTTCTAGATTTAAGTATTACTTTCAAAACGATTACTACTGTTTTATTTTATCGCGGACAGTAATTTTTATATAATAATCGGAATACGTTTTTTGTTTCTAATCGCTACTCTTACTAAAACAAATCCGCTTGTAATGATCATTGGCAACATAATCAAGAAATGTGCCTTGTTAAGGATGAAAAGTGCATAAACTACCAGAAAAATTAAATGTAAAACGGCAAATCTATAGGTCCATCTTTTATTTTTAGCGATTGATAGAAAAATCAATATCAACAAAAGCGGACTAAATAAAAGCACGTTATAATTCATCGCCAGTTCATGGTGAAATGAATAAAACCCAACTACAACAAAAAATATTCCCATTAAAGACAAAATTAAAAGATAGATTTTGTCGACTACTTTGTTGTGCGCTAAAACAACAAATCCCAGTATAAAAATATAAGTGTAAACGTTATTCCACCACGAAGTAGGTGTTTCTTTTGCAAAACTTAATAATGTTTTGCTTTCAGCAACTAAAGGATGATTTTGAAAAGTAGTTTTTTCTAAGCTGTTTTTCAATTCAAAAGGCAGGAATATCTTGGTACCCAATTGATCTACTTTAGTTCCAAAAATAATGCTTGTTCCCAATTTATCATAAAAATGCCCATCAAAATAAGGAAATAAAATCGATCGATACGTGATATCAGTGTCACCTTTTTTAGTAATTACATTTCCGCCCAACGTTTTATTGATAATATCAACGACCATCGACGTGCAATTTTTATCAATAAATTTATAAGTATAGAAACGATCTTCAGAAAGGAGAGTAGTATTTAAATTGTCAAAAAGTTTTTGTTTTGATTCTTGCGGAATAAGTAATTCTTGTTCAAAAACACTTCTTTTTTCATAATTATATTCATTCATAAAATCACCAAATGGATGTACGACTACAAAATACTGCAAATCGCCTTTTGCAAATTTTGCTACAAAATTTGGCGTTGAAAAGTCAAAAGCGCCATAATTGTAAACAAGATCAATATTATTTGCTGAATCTGAAACTCGAATCGCTGTGTGGCCAAAATAAGAATAGGTTTCATTACCAAGTCCGCAAGTAATAACACTTATTTTTGAATCTTTTGACAAAGGTACGCTTTGGCTAAAACCAATAAAACTTAGTAATAATAGTAAACTAAAAAGTGTTTTTTTGAAAATGACATTTTTCATGATTTAAAATTTTAAGAAGTTGAATGGTTGTAAATTTTATCTAAAGATACCTAAATCTACTTTTAAAGAAAAAATATTAGAGTATAAAGCTGTACTTTGATTTCCTAAGTCAGTCAAAGCATAATCTACCTGAATGCCTTTGTACTTAAAACCTAATCCAATATTGGGTTGGAAATTGATCTTTTCAGTATTGTCAAGCTGTGTTACATTCTGAAAATTTCCCGCGCCGGCTCTCAAGAAAACAAGATCCGTATAGCCAAATTCAAAACCTACTGCAGGATCGATACTCACCACTTTTGATGAAACAATATCATTGGTCTGTTCAAAACGCATATTTAAATTTGTAGCGACTAAAAGACTGTAATCATTATGAAAATCAAATTTTTTAGAAACTCCTAATTGTGCTTTTGGCAAAGTGATTTCGGTACTTTCAGGCAATTCGTTATTTTCTCCTGGAATGGCATTGGCAATTTTCGCATATTCTGCTTCATCAATATTCCAGACATTATAAGTCGTTGTAATGTCGCGAAGCATTAAGCCAAATTTCCAGTCGTTTCGCTCAAACTGCAATCCAACATCAAAACCAAAACCCCAAGAATTCGCAAATTTACCTATAATTCGGCGGATAATTTTTGCATTTACTCCATATTGAAATCCTTCAACAGGCAGTTTTCTAGCATAAGAAAATGTAAAACCATAATCTGCAGTTGAAAAAAGACTGATTCGGTTATAATCAATATTGCCTTGGCTGTCGATTAATTGCGTGGTATCCATAATATCATCGACTCCAAATCGAATCATCGAAATTCCCCAAGCACTTCGATCGTCAATCGGACTTGCATATCCAATATAATCGTACTGCGCAATATTAGCAAAATAATTGGCGTGCATTAAGGAAATTTGGTGGTCTTCAAGATGAGTTAAACCCGCTGGATTCCAGTAAACTGCGTTGACATCATTAGTCGAAGCGACAACTGCACTCGACATTCCTAATGCGGCAGCGTCAACCCCAATATTCATAAACTCATTCGAATATTTTCGAACAGTTTGTGCATATTGTAGTGTGCAGCTCCAAAATAATAAAAACGCAAGGATTTTCTTCAACGGATATTTTTTTGCAGAACAAAGTCTGTTTTAATTTTTATCAAAAATATAATATTTTACGCATCTAATTTATTCCTTTTGAGAAATATTGCGAAACTCAAAATTTCAAATAAAAAACTCTTATAAAAACGCCTTTTGCTTAAGGTTATTATGCTAAATTTGTTCCTTATCATTATCAAAATTTATAAAAGATGAATATTAAAAAGCACATTCCTAATTTAATCACATTAATTAATCTTTTTTGTGGATGTATTGCCATTGTTTTTATTTCTGAAGCCAAATATGAAATGGCCTTTTATATGGTTTGTTTAGGAATCTTTTTTGATTTTTTTGATGGATTTTTTGCTCGATTATTCAAAGTTTCAAGTCCGCTTGGGCTGCAATTGGATTCTTTAGCAGATATGGTAACCAGCGGTGTTGCACCAGGTTATGTCATGTACAGTATGTTTGCAAATAGCGGTCATCAGTTAGGCACAAGTCCGTTAATTCCTTTTTTAGGTTTTATAATTACTATAGGATCTTGTTACAGACTGGCTAATTTTAATATTGATACACGCCAAACCGATTCATTTATTGGATTGCCAACTCCTGCAAATGCCCTTTTTATTATTAGCTTGCAGTTAGTACTGGATATGTATTCAGAGTCGTCGCTTTTTATTCTTGAACTATTTACCAATCAATGGGTTTTACTGGTTATCACGCTGTTCAGTGCTTATATTTTGAATGCTGAAATTCCTTTATTTTCTTTAAAATTCAAAAAATTTAATTTTAAAGATAATATGATACAAATCGTATTTTTGATTCTGTCCCTTGGTTTGATTGTGTTGTTTCAATTTGGTGCAGTTCCTTTAATTATCATTTTTTACGTTTTGTTGTCTGTTGTAAATAATATGTTTTTGAAAAAGTAGTTTTATTCGAATGGCAAGAAAAACGACACGACGAACTTCTTATTCTCGAAAATCGCAACCCGCTAAATCGGCTTTCAGTAAAGTGGTTCGCTTTATTGTATATTCTTTTTTAGTACTGCTTTTATTTGGAACAATTTATCATTATCGTGCAGGTTTAGCATATTATCTCGGATTTAAATCTGACAAAGTTTTAGAAGAAGATGAGGTTGATAAACACCTTTCTGATGTTCGAAATATTCAAGTTTTAGAAAACCATAAAGGAAAAGTAATTGGAATTGACGTGTCTGAATTTCAAGGAAACGTTGATTGGGAAGATATTGAAATTTTAGAGGAAAAATATCCCGTGCAATTTGTCTTTATACGCGCAACAGCAGGAAACGATCGTGTTGACAGACAATTTAAGCAAAATTGGAAAGGCGCTAAAGAAAATAAAATCATGCGCGGGGCTTACCATTATTACCGCCCGAACGAGAATTCTATCGAACAGGCCAATCTTTTTATTAAAACCGTAAAATTACAAAAAGGCGATTTGCCTCCAGTTTTAGATATTGAAAGATTGCCGAAAAATCAGCCTTTAGATAGTTTAAAGAAAGGTTTGAAACGCTGGCTGAACAAAGTCGAAGAACATTATAAAGTTCGTCCGATAATTTATACAGGCGAACGCTATTATGGCGATTTTCTAAAAGAAGAATTTTCAGAATATTTATTTTGGATTGCCAACTACAATTTCTACAGAGAAAAAATTGAAGACGATTGGCTTTTTTGGCAATTTACAGAAAAAGCTTCTTTACCCGGAATTAAACACAGAGTTGATGTGAATATCTACAACGGCGATTTAGAACAGCTGCAGTTTATTACGGTTGAGTGAGTTTTTAGTATTCAGTCTCGGTTTTCAGTTTACAGTTTTTTACTGAGACTGAAAACCGAGACTGAAAACTTTTCCTTAAAACTCCAATTTCTTCTTACGAAGTTCAAAGTTTTGCCCAAGATAAACACGGCGAACCATTTCATCTTCTACCAATTCTTCTGGAACTCCAGCTTTCAGGATTCCTCCTTCAAACATTAAATAGGTTTTATCGGTAATGGCTAAGGTTTCCTGAACGTTGTGATCCGTAATTAGAATTCCGATATTTTTATTTTTTAACTGAGCAACAATTCTCTGAATATCTTCAACCGCAACCGGGTCAACTCCAGCAAAAGGCTCATCTAATAAAATAAATTTAGGATCTGTTGCCAATGCGCGTGCGATTTCAGTACGACGGCGTTCTCCTCCGGAAAGCAAATCGCCTCGATTCGTGCGAATATGTTCTAAGCTGAACTCTTCAATTAAGCTTTCCATTTTTGCAATCTGTTCTTCTTTAGAAAGTTTAGTCAATTGCAAAACGCTTAAAATATTATCTTCAATGCTTAATTTTCTAAAAACCGAAGCTTCCTGTGCCAAATAACCAATTCCTTGTTGAGCACGTTTGTACATCGGATAATCAGTAATATTCAAATCATCAAGATAAATGTTTCCTTGATTTGGTTTTACTAATCCAACAATCATGTAAAAAGAAGTTGTTTTTCCTGCACCATTTGGTCCCAAAAGCCCAACAATTTCTCCTTGATTTACTTCAACAGAAATTCCTTTTACAACACTGCGTCCTTTGTATGTTTTGATTAAATTATCGGCTCGTAGCTTCATTTTTTAATTAGATAATATGTTTAATTAAGATAATGTGTCAATTTGATAATTAGAAAATGTTCTGTATAGTGAATCATAGAACTTATCTTATATCTTTAGAAGGGCAAAATAAGTTAAAATAAGTCAATCAATTAAAGGAATTAACATATCCTATTGAAATTATCTAATTGACTAATTATCTCATTCTCTAATTAGAAGCTTCCTCTTCAAGAGCTTCCCAGAATTCGTAAGCTCTTCTTAAATGTGGTACTACAATTGTTCCGCCTACAAGAGTTGCGATTCCCATTGCTTCCATCATTTCTTCTTTTGTAACGCCTTCTTTGTGGCTGGTTTCCAAGTGGTATTTTACGCAGTCATCACAACGTAAAACTGCAGAAGCTACCAATCCTAAAAGTTCTTTTGTTTTAACATCAAGAGCTCCAGCTGCGTATGCGTTTGTGTCAAGATTAAAAATTCGCTTTACAATTTTATTATTGTCAGCTAATAATTTTTCGTTCATTTTAGAACGGTAGTCGTTAAATTCTTTTACAATATCAGACATTTTCTTTCAATTTATTTTTATAAACAACCCTTGAGATAAGGATACTCACTTCGTAGATAATCAGCATTGGTATTGCTACAATTGTCTGGCTTACTACATCTGGAGGAGTTACGATTGCGGCAATAATTAGAATAATTATTACGGCATATTTCCAATATTTTCTTAAGAAAACAGGTGTTACTAATCCTAGTTTAGTTAAGAAATAAATGATGATTGGCAATTCAAAAAACAGTCCGCTGGCCAAGATACTTGTTTTAACCATTCCCATATAAGAATCTAATGTGAATTGATTTTTTACAACATCACTGACAGAGAAAGTTGCGACGAAATTTACAGACATCGGAATTACAACATAATAGCCAAATAAAACACCTAAGAAGAATAAAAGAGAAGAAGTGAAAATAAAAACTTTTGCATTTTTTCTTTCTTTCTCATATAAAGCAGGGCTGATAAACTTCCAAAGTTCCCATAAAATATAAGGAAAACTCAAGATAAAACCAGCTAAAAGGCACATCCAAACGAAGATATTTACCTGACCTTCCATTTCTGTATTCTGAATAATAAAATTCAATTCAGTAATACAAATACTTTCAGCGAAACCCAATTGATGTGATAGGTCGCAAAACCAAACATAAGTAAAAAAAGTAGGCCGTGTTGGGCCTAAAATCACTTCATCAAATAAATAATCACTAATAAAATAAGTAACAAATGCCATAATGCATATTGCAATTGTACTTCTAACTAACAACCATCTTAATTCTTCAAGATGGTCTAAAAATGACATCTCGCCAAGGTTTTTTTTTGCCATTATACGATTCCTTCTTTTAAAATGTCATGTAAATGTAATACTCCTTTGTACTCGCCGTTGTCAGCCACAATAAGCTGTGTTATTGAAAAATCTTCTAAAATATTTAAGGCATCAACCGCCATAGTTTCAGAAGATACTAATTTAGGATTTTTTGACATAATATCTTTTGCAGTTAAGTTCGCAATAGTATCTACGTCGTTTAGCATTCTTCGGATGTCTCCGTCTGTAATAATTCCGATAATTTTATTGTCTTCGATTACGGCTGTTACGCCCAATCTTTTTTCTGATATCTCAAAAATAGCTTTTTTGATTGAAGTATCCGGCGTAACCATTGGTTTTAACGAATGTTCAATCATATCTTTTACGCGAAGTAATAGTTTTTTTCCTAAAGCACCGCCCGGATGATAAACTGCAAAATCTTCGGGTTTAAAATCACGCATTTCCATCAAACAAACTGCAAGAGCATCACCCATAACAAGTTGCGCTGTTGTACTGTTTGTTGGAGCTAAATTTATAGGGCAGGCTTCCATGTCAACAGTAGTGTTCAAAACGTAATCTGAACCTTTAGCTAAAGAGGAAGTTATATTTCCTGTAATGGCAATTAAAATGTTTCCAAAACGTTTTAATAACGGAACTAAAACTTTGATTTCAGGACTGTTGCCGCTTTTTGAAATACAGATAATGATGTCTTCTTTTTGAATCATTCCTAAGTCGCCATGAATGGCTTCTGAGGCGTGCAAAAACATGGATGGTGTGCCTGTTGAGTTAAAAGTGGCTACCATTTTTTGAGCAATGATCGCGCTTTTTCCGATGCCGGTAACGATCAAACGACCTTTGGTTTCGTAAATGCGCTGGGTTGCTTCGTAGAAATTTTCGTCCAGAAAATCAATTAGTTTTGTAATTGCTTCACTTTCAGATAGTATGGTTTTTTTGGCGATCGCCAATATATTTTCTTTTGTGATCAAAACAGAATATTTAAAATTTGTATGTATAAAAGAAAGTTGTATCTTTATGTGTTGCAAATTTATACAAAATATCCATTAATATAAAGAATGAATTCAAACGAAATTGAAATACACAAGGAATTAAAGAAGTATTTCGGCTTTAGCCAATTTAAGGGCTTGCAAGAACAAGTCATTACGAGTATCTTAGGTAAGGGGAATACTTTTGTAATTATGCCAACTGGCGGTGGAAAGTCTCTTTGTTATCAATTGCCCGCTTTAATTCAGGACGGAACAGCTATTGTTGTTTCTCCGCTGATTGCTTTGATGAAAAATCAGGTCGATGCAATTCGAAGCCTTTCTTCAGAAAACGGAATTGCACATGTTTTAAATTCCTCTCTTACAAAAACAGAAATTGCCCAAGTAAAAAAAGATATTACTTCTGGTTTGACTAAACTTTTATATGTGGCGCCAGAATCTTTAACAAAAGAAGAATACGTTGCTTTTTTGCAAAGCGTGCCAATCTCTTTTGTGGCTATTGATGAAGCGCATTGTATTTCAGAATGGGGGCATGATTTTAGGCCGGAGTATAGAAATCTGAAAAATATTATAAAACAATTAGGTAAAGTACCAATTATTGGACTTACCGCAACTGCAACCCCAAAAGTTCAGGAAGATATTCTGAAAAATCTAGATATGTCTGATGCAAATACTTTTAAAGCATCATTCAACAGACCGAACTTGTACTACGAAGTTCGCACAAAAACGAAAAATATTGAGTCGGATATCATTCGATTTATCAAACAACATAAAGGCAAATCTGGAATTATTTATTGCTTAAGCCGTAAAAAAGTAGAGTCAATTGCCGAAGTTTTACAAGTTAACGGAATTAGCGCTGTTCCTTATCACGCAGGTTTAGATGCCAAAACGCGCGCCAAACATCAGGATATGTTTTTGATGGAAGATGTAGATGTTGTGGTCGCAACAATCGCCTTTGGAATGGGAATTGACAAGCCAGATGTTCGTTTTGTAATTCACCATGATATTCCAAAATCACTAGAAAGCTATTATCAAGAAACGGGTCGTGCCGGACGTGATGGAGGAGAAGGACATTGCCTTGCTTATTACTCTTATAAAGATGTAGAAAAGCTGGAAAAATTTATGTCTGGAAAACCAGTGGCTGAACAGGAAATTGGTTTTGCTCTTTTGCAGGAAGTTGTGGCTTACGCCGAAACCTCAATGTCGCGCAGAAAGTTCTTATTGCATTATTTTGGTGAAGAATTTGACAGCGAAACGGGCGAAGGTGCTGATATGGATGATAATGTTCGTAATCCTAAAAATAAGGTTGAAGCGCAGGATCAAGTTGTGAAATTGCTCGAAATTGTTCGCGATACCAAACATATTTACAAATCAAAAGAAATTGTGTTTACTTTAATAGGTCGTGTAAATGCAGTTATTAAAGCGCACAAAACAGATACACAATCGTTTTTTGGATCAGGTTCAGATCATGACGAAAAGTATTGGATGGCTTTGCTTCGACAAGTTCTTGTGGCAGGTTATCTATCTAAAGATATTGAAACGTATGGAGTTGTAAAAATCACGAAAGAAGGTTTGGACTTTATTAAAAATCCAGTTTCATTTACAATGTCTGAAGATCATGAATACAATGAATCTGAAGATGAGGCAATTGTAACAGCATCAAAATCATCAGGAACTGCTGATGAAGTTTTAATGGGAATGTTACGTGAACTTCGTAAAAAAGTAGCTAAAAAACTCGGAGTTCCTCCGTTTGTAGTTTTTCAAGATCCTTCTCTTGAAGACATGGCTTTAAAATATCCGATTACCTTAACGGAATTATTTAATATTCATGGTGTTGGTGAAGGAAAAGCTAAAAAATACGGTGGAGAATTTGTAGAATTAATCAATCGTTACGTAGAAGATAATGATATTATCCGCCCAGATGATTTAGTAGTAAAATCTACTGGAGTAAACTCTGCCAATAAACTTTATATTATTCAGAATATTGATAGAAAACTTCCTCTAAGTGATATCGCTTCGGCAAAAGGTCTTACGATGGATGCTTTGATTAAAGAAATGGAACAGATTGTTTACGCTGGAACCAAATTGAATATCAAATATTGGGTTGATGATATGCTCGATGATGATCAGCAAGAAGAAATTCACGATTATTTCATGGAATCAGAATCAGATAAAATCGAAGATGCTCTTAAAGAATTCGATGGCGATTATGATATTGATGAATTGCGATTGATGAGAATTAAATTTATTAGTGAAGTAGCTAACTAGTTATAAGTTAAATGTGAGATGTAAAATGTATTTTTCGATACATACATCTCACATTTTCATTTCACATCTTACTCAGAATAAACTTCCCCTCGATGCGGTTTCAAAGCATCTCTTACCTGAATCATATTTTCATCGGTAACCACCATAAAAGCAATTGCCTGCATGTCGTTTATGATGTTAAAACCCGTAATATTCAACGGAAGTTTTTTTATGACGATATATTCTTTCAAATGAATTTCATGATGCTCCGCAGTTTTTGCCGAAGCCGGACCACGAAAATCCCAAATCAGTTTTATTTTTCTAGACATTTTTTTTTCTAAAGATTCTAAGGTTCTAAGTTGCAAAGGTACAAAGTCTCTTTTGAAAATGGATTTTATATTATTTATTCGTCTAACTGTTCTTTAAACGAAATCTTTAATCTAAATAATCTGTGGTTAAATAGATAAAAGTTGCTACATAATTAACCGCAAAGTGCGCTAAGATTTAATTTTACCTTACGTATAGAAAATACAAAGCACGCAAAGCTTTTGTTGATTTAACCTTGCGAACTTTATGTTTTAATAAAACCATAACTTAAAAAATCTTTGCGCACTTTGCGGTTAATTATATAAAGTCATTTCAAAATAGTATTTTTGCATGTTCTTTTCATAGAAAGAAAAGCTAATTGAATAAATAAAATAAAATGCCAAGAGAACTTTTACTTCAGGTAACGCCAGAAATAGCGGCAAACGAATTGTTGCTTAAAGATTATTTGTCTAAACAAATTAAAGTTTCTCTACAGGAAATACAACATATTTCTATTTTAAAACGATCTATTGATGCGCGTCAAAAAGCGATAAAAATCAATTTGAAAGTTATTATATATTTAAAAGGAGAACAATTTCAGGAAAATAAAATAGAACTTCCTAATTATAAAGATGTTTCTTCGTCTCAGGAAGTGATTGTGGTTGGTGCAGGACCAGCCGGACTTTTTGCAGCTTTACAATTAATCGAATTAGGCTTAAAGCCAATTGTAATTGAACGCGGAAAAGACGTTCGCGGGCGCCGACGTGACTTAAAAGCGATCAACGTTGATCATTTAGTAAACGAAGATTCTAATTATTGTTTTGGAGAAGGCGGAGCAGGAACCTATTCTGACGGAAAATTATATACGCGTTCTAAAAAACGTGGCGATGTAACTCGAATTTTAGAACTTTTAGTTGCTTTTGGTGCTTCAGAAGATATTTTGATTGAAGCGCATCCGCACATCGGAACAAATAAACTGCCAAAAATCATTGAAGATATTCGAAATAAAATCATCGAATTTGGCGGTCAGGTTTTGTTTGATACACGCGTGACTGATATTTTAGTTAAGAATAATGAAGTCGAAGGAATCGTTACTCAAAACGGAGACAAGATTCTTTCTAATAAATTGATATTAGCAACGGGACATTCTGCTCGTGATATTTTTGAATTATTAGATAAAAAGAAAATTTTTATTGAAGCGAAACCTTTTGCTTTGGGCGTTCGTGCAGAGCATTCACAAGAACTGATCGACAGTATTCAATACAGTTGTGATTATCGTGGCGAACATTTGCCACCAGCGCCATATTCTATTGTAAAACAAGTTAATGGCCGCGGAATGTATTCGTTTTGTATGTGTCCGGGTGGTGTAATCGCGCCTTGTGCAACAAGTCCGGGCGAAGTAGTTACAAACGGCTGGTCACCATCAAAAAGAGATCAGGCAACCGCAAATTCTGGAATTGTGATCGAATTGAAATTGGAAGATTTTAAACCTTTTGCAAAATTTGGTGCCTTGGCCGGAATGGAATTACAAAAAAGTATTGAACAAAAAGCATGGCATTTAGCGGGACAAACTCAAAAAGTTCCGGCACAACGAATGATCGATTTTACCCAGAATAAAGTATCAGCAGATATTCCAAAAACTTCGTATGTTCCGGGAACAACTTCGGTTGAAATGGGGCAGGTTTTTCCTGGATTTTTATCTCAGATTTTACGCGAAGGTTTTAAAGAATTCGGAAAATCAATGCGCGGTTATTTAACTAACGAAGCGATTTTACACGCTCCGGAAAGCAGAACTTCATCTCCAGTTAGAATTCCGAGAGATCCTATCACTTATGAGCATTTACAAATAAAAGGTTTATATCCGTGTGGAGAAGGAGCGGGTTACGCCGGTGGAATCATTTCTGCGGCAATCGATGGTGAAAAATGCGCTTTGATGATTGCTGAGACTTTGAAATAATCTAAAATCGCAACTTTTTATTAATTGGAATATGTTATATTTAATTTAAAAAATTAATCCGGTAATATACTCCAATGGCAAACTTCTTTTCTAATTTATTTGGCAGAAACAATGATCCAAAATCCATTATTTCTTTTGATATTATAGATTCAATTTATTCCCATTTGTATAATGTGCAGGGAAGTCTTGAATTTAAGGTGAAAGGCATTTACGACAATGTTGTAGTTAATCTTTTTTACTTTCCAGGCTCTTTTGATCATGAAGAAGGCAAAGCCGAAATTGAAAAAGCAGGTTTTAAAAATTCCTACGAAGTTTTAAACGAACTTTATAAAAAGATTGATATTGGTATTCTTTCTGAAGAAATAATGCAGGAAGGTCTGGAGTATGATTTTATTCATATTCAGTTTTATTCAGAGCCAAGTGCTGAAATGAAAAAGTATTTTAACCGTGTTTTAAATAATTTCATTATAATATTTTGCTGTACCAATAGTTTAGAAACAAACGATTTTAAAATTTTATATTCAAGCAGTCATTTTATAGATTATACTAAAGGATTGTTAGATACCCAATTGCTTGATATAAATAAGCCTAAAAATGAAACACAGGAAATTGGAATCAAGGATTTTAAAATTGTATTACAGGGAATCTGCCAATATATAAACATAGAAATTCCAGAAACTATTGAACTTCCTTCATCAGAAAATTTAATAGAAAATGAAGAAGTTACGATAGAAACTTTTGAGGAGTTTATAAAATTGGTTTCGAGAGGAAATATCGAAGAAAAAGAACTTAAAAAACAATCGAAAAAGCTTTTTAAAGATTTTAAAAAAGAGACAAAAGACTACTATGAAAAAGTCGAAGGTCATTTTGATTTCTTCGAAAGCATCGATGCTTGGAACAGCGACTGGAAATTTGATCCCGAAGATGCTGAATATTTTATTTCTGAAATGGTAGGCGCGGATTTAAACTTTGACTATCCAGAAGAAACGTATAGTCATGATTTGTTCCCTTACATTCAATCGGCTTTAGAAAAACAAAATCTCGAATTAATGACCTATGATACGCACGGAGATAATTATTTATTCTTTGTTGCTAATAAAGATGATGTCAAAAGAATTTTAGAATTATCTGAATTGACTAAGATTGAGATAAATCAATTGTAGTTGATGTTTTGTCATCCTGACGAAGGAAGGATCACACAAGTAATTCGACAAAGATTGAAGATATTCATTGCGGAGCTTCTGGTGTGATCCTTCCTTCGTCATGATGACAAGATTGTGCTGAAAACTGAAACCTACAATTACGGAATCAAAATAATCTTCCCTGTACTTTTTCTGCTTTCCAGATAATCATGCGCCAATTTTCCTTCTGATAATTTGAAAGAAGTGGGTTCTGAAAGTTTTATTTTTCCCTCAATAATCCAATTAAATAATTGATTTGATCTTTTGATTCTTTCTTCTTTTGAATTTAAATAACTCCATAAATCGCCTCCGGTTAAAGTTTTAGAACCGTCCATCAGCATTCTCGGATCTACAGGTGAAGGATCACCGCCCGCCATTCCGAAGAAAACAACTTGACCGCATTCTTTTGTAACTTCAAAACTTTCCATCAAAGTACTTCCTATGCTGTCGTAAACGACATCAACGCCATTTTTATTAATTTTAAAAACTTCTGATTTCCAATCATCATTATACAAAAATACATGATCAGCACCTTGTTCGTAAGCGACTTTTGCTTTGTCTGACGATGAGGTTAAACCAATAATGTTGGCTCCTAAAAGTTTGCTAATTTGTGTTAGAATCTGACCAACGCCGCCGGCAACGGCATGAATTAATATTGTTTCGCCTTCTTTAGTTTTGTGACTGTCAGTGGCTAAATAATGAGCTGTTAAGCCTTGTAATAAAATAGAGGCTCCAGTCTCGAAAGAAATGGCATCTGGTAAAGGCAAGACGTGATTTGTATTGACTGCAACTAATTCTGCATTGGCGAAAGGAACATCGGCAAAAGCCACTCGGTCACCCACTTTGTATTCAGAATGATTATTGGCATCGACTACAATTCCAGCGCCCTCGTAACCGGCAATAAAAGGCGGATTTCCTTTTAAATGATAATTTCCTTTTCGTCTGTATACATCTGCAAAATTTAATCCGATGGCTTTCATCTCGACTAAAATTTCATCTTTTTTTAATTGCGGATTAGGGATTTCTATATATTCTAAAACATTTGAATCTCCAAAAGAAGAGAAGGTAAGTGCTTTCATTTTTCAGTATTTTTAAGAAAGCAAAGTTCGTGAAAAATTATTTGCAGTTTGAAAAGCTTTTGCTAAAACTGCCTAAAAAAACCTCGATTCTAATAGAAGCGAGGTTTGTGTTTTTTTGCCACAGATTAAAAGATTAAAAAGATTTTTTTAGAAATTTAGTAATAGAATCTGCAGAAAACCTTTTAATCTTTGGTAAAAAGGGCAATTATATTTTAGGGAATTTCATGTCGTTGAAAGTACTTTTTTGTTTGGCTAAAGCTTCAATATCTTGCCATTTTCTTGGAGATTCTGCAGAAAGATTTTCGTATGAATCTTTTTTAATGGCAATATCATCCTCAATACGAACGCCAATATTCCACCATTTTTTATCACATTTACTGTTTGCCGGAATGTAGATTCCTGGCTCCACTGTCAAGATCATATTTTCTTTTAATGTACCCATGTAATTTCCTTTGTCATGAACATCTAAACCAAGAAAATGCGAACAGCCGTGCGGATAATAAATTCTCGCATCTTTAGGATCTGTAATGATTCCGAGTTTGATTAAGCCCGCAGCAATAACTTCTCTTGATCTTTTATTCAAATCTTGAATGGGAGTTCCTTCTTTACAGATTTTAAAAACTTCTTCCTGAGCTTCATAAACCAATTGATAAATTGCCTTTTGCTCTTCAGTAAATTTTCCGTTTGCTGGAATTGTTCTGGTAACATCCGCAGAGTAACCGTGATATTCAGATCCAACATCCATTAATAATAACTGATTGTCCATTTTTGTAGCGCTGTTTTCTCCGTAATGTAAAATACAGCCATTCGCTCCAGCTCCAACAATCGGAGGATAACCTTCGTCTTCAGCACCGTATTTTCTGTGAATGTAAGCGTGAATTCCGTCAGCTTCGTTTTCACTCATATCAGGACCAACCGCTTTCATAACTTCATTATGTGCAACACACGAAAGTTTAACAGTTTTACGCATTAAGTCCATTTCTTCAGGCGTTTTTATTTCGCGAAGAGAATTGGTAATATTTGTAAATAAATCTATAGATGCTTCATTTTCTGTAGTAATTCCGGCTTTGCTTTTGAAACTTTGAAGCAATCCAAAAAGATCAAAACCACTTTTATTTCCTTCAAGATCTGTTGGAATTTTGTCGTAAATGATTTTGTTAAATTTTTTAAAATCGATGGCAAAAGCATTAAAATCATTACCATTGTAAACGGTAGAAAAACCAAGTTTAGATTTAGCACCTTCGACTCCTAAACGCCTTCCTGTCCACATTTCTTTTCCTGCATTTCGTTCTCTCACAAAAAGCACTTCATTATATTTTTCAGTACCCTGTGCTTCTTTAAAAAGCAATAAAACAGCATCTGCTTCTTTGTATCCAGTTAAGTAAAATATATCGGGATTTTGATGATAATTGTAATTGATGTCTTTTGAGAAAACTCGCTCCGGATATGAAAAAATTACAGCTACAGAATTAGCAGGCATTAAATTTCTAAAAGCTTCTCTTCGGCCTTTGTGAAATTCTTTTGAAAGATAATCTGTAGGCAAATTTTCTTGAGAATGAACTTGAGAAACAGTAATTAAGAAGGCAAATAATAAAAGAAATTGCTTCATTTTTTGTGGTTTTTTATTGATTATTTTAGTTTTTTGATCATCGCAAATTACAAAAAATATGAATTGCTAATTTTAGAAAAAAAAGTTCGCAGGAATTGTATAAAAAAAACCGTCCATAAAAATGGACGGCAAGAGTAATTGACAATTAATATTAACCACTATTTCTTTTTGAGTTTGTCTTTAAAGACTTTCTCGAATTTTTCTAATTTAGGCTGAATTACCATTTTGCAATACGGCTGGCTTTTATTGTTTGCATAATAATTCTGATGATAATCTTCGGCTTTATAGAATACTTTAAAAGGTTCAACTTTTGTAACTATTGGATTATTGTAGACCTTTGCTTTGTTAAGTTCGGCAATAATGCTTTCGGCTGCTTTTTTCTGTTCTTCATTTTTATAAAAAATTACAGAACGATATTGTGTGCCAACATCCGCCCCTTGTCTGTTTAAGGTTGTTGGGTCGTGAACAGTAAAAAATACTTGAAATATTTCATTAATATCGGTTACGTTTTTATCGTACGTTATTTGAACAACTTCGGCGTGTCCGGTTGTTCCTGTGCAAACTTCTTCGTAAGTTGGGTTTGCAACTTTTCCTCCAGAGAAACCTGAAACAACAGATTTTACGCCGTTTAAATTTTCATACACAGCTTCAACGCACCAATAACAGCCTCCTCCAACTGTTATTGTTTCTAAATTTGGCGCTTTTTTATTTTGAGAAAATCCGTTTAAGGATAAAGTTAAAAAACAGATTAAAAGTATATTTTTCATTTGTAAATTATTTTTGAGAATCAGGAATAAAATCTAGAGCAATCGAGTTCATGCAGTAACGTTTTCCGGTTGGCTCCGGACCGTCGTCGAACAAATGTCCTAAATGTCCGCCACAACGTCCGCAAAGCGCTTCAATTCTTTCCATTCCGAGTGAATTATCATTTTTATAAACTACGCTTTTTTTATTGTCTTGTTCAAAAAAACTTGGCCATCCGCAGCTGCTTGAGAATTTAGCTCCAGATCTAAAAAGTTTGTTTCCGCAAGAAGCGCAATAGTAGGTTCCTTTTTCGTCAGTGTTCCAATATTTTCCTGTAAAAGGTCTTTCGGTATCAGCTTCGCGCATCACCGCGTAAACATCCTCCGGCAATACTTTTTTCCATTCTGCATCGCTTACATTTAGTTTCGTTGTATCAGTGTTAGAATAATAAGGATTTCCGGGTTTATTGATTTTGTTTTCCATCACAATTGTTTTGGTTTGTTCTTTTTTAGGGTTTTGTCCGCATGCCTGCAAAATAAAAAGCGGGATTAAAAAGCAAAGGCTGAAAATTTTGTTTTTTGTTTTCATGATTTTATTAGGCTTTAATTCTGAATATCAAAGATACAACGAGAGTTGGTCTATTGGTAGAGTATAATTTACAATTCAGATTTTTTTAAGTATGATTTAACGTTTTCTTATTTACGTAAAAGAGATAGGTTTAGTTTTTAAGCCTTGTTTTTAAAGGTTTTTATAAATAAAACTAGGATTAACTTTTTGAATATAAGTAGTTTATGATCTTTGAATCTCGTTAAACTTTTCACAATCTTTTCTAGGATTTTCAAGCCATTTCTTTTTTCGTATTTTTGTTTGTTCAATAAGCCTTATGATAGAAGAAAACGTAATATTAGTTAATCAAAAAGATGAGCAAATTGGCCTGATGCCAAAATTAGAAGCACATGAAAAAGCACTTTTGCATCGCGCTTTTTCAGTCTTCATATTAAATAGTAAAAACGAAATCATGCTCCAGCAGCGTGCACATCAAAAATATCATTCGCCTTTGCTTTGGACGAATACTTGTTGCAGCCACCAGCGAGAAGGAGAAACAAATATTGAAGCAGGAAGCCGAAGATTGTTTGAAGAAATGGGTTTTAAAACTGAATTGAAAGAACTTTTTCATTTTATTTATAAAGCACCTTTTGATAACGGTTTGACAGAGCACGAACTTGATCATGTTATGATTGGATATTACAATGAGAATCCGAACATAAATTTAGATGAAGTAGAAGCTTGGAAATGGATGAAGATTGAAGATGTAAAAAAAGATATTGATAAACAGCCCGAAATTTATACTGTGTGGTTCAAAATAATATTTGATGAATTCTATCATTATTTAGAAGACCATAAGATTTAAAACCTACTAACCAAAAACCTAAATGAAAGTAACCATATCAAGAAAAGCACATTTTAATGCTGCACATCGACTGCACAGGAAGGATTGGACATTTGAAAAAAACGATGCTGTTTTTGGAAAATGCAACAATCCTAATTTTCACGGTCATAATTATGGTTTAACAGTAAGTGTTACAGGAAAAATTGACCCAGAAACTGGTTTTGTTTTAGATGTGAAAGTATTAGCGGATATTATACGTGAAGAAGTAGAAGTACCGTTTGATCACAAAAATCTGAATCTGGATGTTCCGGAATTTCAAGATTTAAATCCGACAGCTGAAAATATTGCCGTTGTGATATGGAATAAAATTAAAAAAAGAATTCATCCCGATTTTAACTTAGAAATCGTACTGAATGAAACGGACCGCAATTTTGTAACTTATAAAGGAGAAGAATAAATGTCATTAAAAATAGGAGATATAGTTCCGAATTTTACTGCTAAAGATAGTCACGGAGAAATTTTTGAAAGCAAAAGTGTTTTAGGTCGAAAGCCTCTAGTGATTTATTTTTACCCAAAAGACAATACCCCTGGCTGTACTACTGAAGCCTGCAGTTTTCGTGATCAATACGAAGACTTTAAAGATTTAGGAGCAGAAGTCATCGGGATTAGCAGTGACAGTGTCAAATCGCACAATAAATTTGCCAATAAACATAAACTGCCTTTCATTTTATTATCAGATCAAGATAAAAGATTAAGACACCTTTTTGGAGTCCGCGATACTTTATTTGGACTTTTGCCAGGAAGAGTAACATATGTTATTGATAAAAATGGCGTCGTGATTTATATTTTTGACAGTATGAATGCTGCAAAACATATTTCGAAAGCACTTGAAACAATTAAAGAATTGGTACTGTAAATTAAAGAAATAGTAGTACCTTTTTGTTTATTAAATTAAAATATTAGCCTAAACTTAAAATATGAAACCAAATTTATACCCGTTACAATTTGATCCCATCCTTAAAGAAAGAATCTGGGGAGGAGAAAAACTTAAAACAATTTTAAACAAACCTATTACGTCTAAAATTACAGGCGAAAGCTGGGAATTATCTACTGTCGAAGGAGATGTAAGTACCGTTGCAAACGGAGTTTTGAAAGGAAAATCATTGATGGAACTTATTGATGAAACACCAAATGAAATTCTAGGAACTGAAGTTTACAAACGTTTCGGAAAGCAATTTCCGTTGCTTTTTAAATATTTAGATGCCCGCGAAGATCTTTCTATACAAGTTCACCCGAATGATAAACTAGCAAAAGAACGTCATAATTCTTTTGGTAAGACTGAAATGTGGTATGTGATGCAAGCTGATGCTGATTCTAGAATTATTGTTGGTTTTAAAGAAAATTCGAGTAAAGAAGAATATTTAAAACATTTACATGATAATACACTTGTTTCGATTTTAGATGATGTGAAAGCAAAATCAGGTGACGTTTTCTTTTTAGAAACAGGAACTGTTCATGCTATTGGTGCAGGTTTAGTTGTTGCTGAAATTCAGCAGACATCTGATATTACATATCGTTTATACGATTTTGACAGAGTAGATGCTCAAGGAAATAAAAGAGAACTGCATGTTGATTTGGCACTTGATGCAATTAATTATAATAAAGTACATACTCAAAAAAAATACGAAACAAAAACGAATACTTCAAATGCAGTAGTTGATTGTCCTTATTTTACAACGAATTTTATTCCGTTAGAAGGAAAGGACGAAGTTTCTAAATCTGGAGAAACGTTTACAGTTTATATGTGTATTGAAGGAAGTTTTGAAATTGAATTTGACGGATTCAAACAAACCTATAGTAAAGGTGATACTGTTTTGGTTCCAGCTGCGATAAATGCATTTATTTTAAGCGGAAAAGCTTCAATTTTAGAAATTTACATTTCATAGCGCGTAATCTAAAGATTATGTGTACTTTTGCAGACGCAAATTAAAATTAAAATAAAATGGCAAACGTTAAAAATTTAAAAAAAGACATCAACTTCGTATTAGGAGATATTATTGAGGCAATTTACTTATTCGAAATGTCTACAACAGGAAATCCTACTCCAGAAACGAATGCTTTGATCGATCAAGCTATTGCTGCATTTGATACTTTGATCACAAAAGTGAATGCTAAAAACGTTGAAAACAAAAAAGCACACTTCAAACAAATCAATGTTGAATTGGAAGAAACTGCTAATCAATTGATTGCTAAAATCAACGAATTGTAAGCGAAAAAAAGTATAAAAAAGTGCAAATTTATTTTGGTAAAACGAAAAACCGCTTTATATTTGCACCCGTAATGAGTCGCCAGCGTAGCTCAGTTGGCTAGAGCAGCTGATTTGTAATCAGCAGGTCGTGGGTTCGAGTCCCTCCGCCGGCTCAACATAAAACCATCACTTTTAGTGGTGGTTTTTTTATTTGAAATAAGAGGTAAATTTATTTTGGAAAATACAAAAAACCATTTTATATTTGCACCCGTAATGAGTCGCCAGCGTAGCTCAGTTGGCTAGAGCAGCTGATTTGTAATCAGCAGGTCGTGGGTTCGAGTCCCTCCGCCGGCTCAACGTAAAACCATCACTTTTTAGTGGTGGTTTTTTTTTTGGAATAATTAAAAAAAACATAAAAAAAATCCCTGAAGTATTCAGGGATTTTTTTTATGTGATAGGAAAACTATTTCTGTTCTTGCTTTTTAATGTCAGCAACATACTTTGTTAGTTTCTTTCCGTAAAGGGATTGCGCTACTTTTGGAGTCATCGATTTTTGAATAGTATCTAAAAATTTGATATTAATATCGTAAATCTCTGCTAAAGCAATATAAGGTGCAATTTCGTGGTCTTTATTGTTTAATGCAAAGTTTGTAGCGAACAAATATTTTCTTTTGATATTAGCCTCCTCTTTTGCGACGATGCTGTCAACTGCTTTTTGATCTTGTCTTTTGATCGCCTTAAATTTTGGTTCTACCAAAGAAAGGTTTTCATCATTAAAACGAGTATTTATTTTTTTAAATTGCTCATATAATTCTTGATTTTTAGATCCTGTAATTTTGGCACCATAGATAAAGTTATCTAGATTGGTTTCAATAGTAATATTTCCAGGTTCAGCGAAGAATAAAATATTATTGTCTAAAGAATTGCTCACACCGCGGTCTAGAAATAAATAAAGCATTTCTGGAGATTCTAATTTAATATCGCGCTCAAACGTAGAGTTTCCGTCGATTTTAATACTGTCAATAGCAACAAGTGCTGTATCAACAATTCTTTGAATATATAAAGTTCCGTTTTTTAATCCTTTTATATTTCCGGTAATGTGCAAATTGTCAGCAGATTCTTTTTTGCTGCAAGAAGCTAATAGTGCAAGTGCAACAAAGGCAATAATTGATTTTTTCATTGGTTTTTAGATTTTGGTGCAAAATAAAGAAAATAGTTTGAATGTAGTAAGCGGTGGATTTAAATTTTAATAAAAAATAAATCCCAATCTATTTCTACATTGGGATTTGTTTATTTTTATAAAAATGAGCTTTTTACATTGATAAATTATAGCTAACACCGCTTTCGTGTGTGTAGGTAAAATTACTGTCGCAATCGCCGTTTCCGTAGTCAATAACTCCTTTAAGAAATCCGCCTTCAATTTTTAGTTTTCCTTTAGAAACATATAAGCAAGAATATTTTTTAACTAGTGTTTCTTGCACAGTAAGCGTTAACGTTGCACCTTTTTCTGTAGTCACTGTGTGAGTTCCTTCTGTCATTTCGTAAACATTATCTTCTAATACATATGGAGTGTCTACGCCTGCAGTTTGTTTTACAGTGTGAGATCCAGAATTTGTGTAAACTCTTCCCTGCAAATCAGTAAATTTTCCGTTAGTTACTTTTCTGCTCCATTGTGGTACGGTTGCTACAGTTGTAGTATTTGTGTATTCAATAGTTCCTTCTAATTTTATTCCGTTTATAGAATAATCAATTCTTTCAATAGTCAATTTGCTTCCTGTGTTGATAATTGGTCCTGAAAGTGTAATTTTTAATTTTCCTTTTCTCGTCAGTTGATTGTCTGCACATCCAGCTGTTCCGTAATCAACCAAAAATACTTTTGGATAAGATTGTCCTGTGGGAGTCGTAACAGTAATAGTTGCACAAGTCCCTGCAGCAGGTTTTGCAGTTGCACCAGTGTTTGTTACCAGCAGTCCTGTGTTAATGTCCATTTCGTTAGCTGCGTCTATGGCTACTGATGCTCCAACGGCTGTAGTATCCGTTTGATTTGCAACTTCATCTTTAGAGCATGAAACATAAGTTAGTGCAGATGCACAGATAGTTAAAAATAAAAAAATGGTTTTTTTCATCGTGTTATTTGTTAAGGTTAGATTAAATAGGCGTTTCAAATGTAATAAAAAAAATGAATTGCAATAAAAAAATCCTGTAAGTTCAATTACAGGATTTTTAAAATAATTTAATGAAATTCTTATTTAATCATTTCAAAACTTCTTTTTACAAAAGCAGTCAAAGCTTCACCTTTTAATAGGTTTTGCGATAATTTTGCTAAGTCTAAAGCTTGTTTTACTAGGTGCTCTTGGTGTGTTTTGTCTTCTGTATTTAAAATACTTGAAGCTAAATCAGAATTTGTGTTTACAACCAAATTGTACATTTCTGGCATATTTCCCATTCCGAACATTCCACCGCCTCCAGACTGACTCATTTCTTTCATTCTGCGCATAAATTCTGGTTGCGTGATGATAAACGGAGCAGCTTGACTGTCCATAGCTTCTAATTGAACACTGTATGCTTTTGGAATGTAAGCTTCTAATGAAGTTTTTAAAGTTTCTTTTTCTTCGTCAGATAATTTCGAAATCGTGTTTTCGTCTTTTTTGATTAAATTATCAATATGGTCAGAATCTACACGAACGAAAGTTAAACCGCTGTTATCACCTTCAATTTTTTGAATTAAATGTGAAATAATCGGAGAATCTAAAAGTAATACTTCGTATCCTTTTGCTTTTGCTGTTTCAATATAAGAGTGTTGTGCTTCTTTATTTCCAGCATACAGAACGACAAGTTTTCCATCTTTATCTGTTTGATTGTCTTTTAGTTTCTCTTTTAATTCTTCAAGAGTAAAATAAGTGTCATCTACAGTTGGGTATAATACAAATGCACCAGCCTTTTCGTAGAATTTATCTTCAGACAGCATTCCGTATTCTAGAACAATCTTAATGTCGTTCCATTTTGATTCAAAATCAGCACGGTTTTCGTTAAATAAAGCTTTTAATTTATCAGCTACTTTACGAGTAATGTAGTTAGAGATTTTCTTAACAGCTCCGTCAGCTTGCAAGCCAGAACGAGAAACATTTAACGGGATGTCCGGAGAGTCAATAACTCCTTTTAGCATTGTCAAAAATTCAGGTACAATTCCTTCTACGTTATCTGTAACATAAACCTGGTTTTGGTACAATTGAATTTTATCTTTCTGAATTTGTAAGTCAGAACCCAATTTAGGGAAATACAAAATTCCAGTTAAGTTAAACGGATAGTCTACATTTAAATGAATGTTGAATAAAGGTTCTTCGAACTGCATTGGATACAGTTCTCTGTAAAAGTTTTTATAATCTTCATCAGATAATTCAGTTGGCTGTTTTGTCCAAGCTGGATTTGGATTATTAATAATGTTGTCGATTTCAACTGTTTCGTTGATGTAATCTTCAGGAGCATCTTCCGGTTTTGGAAGTGTTTCTGTTTTTGTTCCGAATTTAATTGGAATAGGCATAAACTTATTATACTTATTCAATAATCCAGCGATTTTAGAATCTTCTAAAAATTCAAGAGAATCTTCAGCGACGTGCAAGATAATTTCTGTACCGCGTGAAGTTTTGTCAGCTGGCTCTAAAGTAAATTCAGGGCTTCCGTCACATGTCCAGTGTGCTGCTGGCTCATCTTTATATGATTTTGTAATGATTTCTACTTTTTCTGCAACCATAAAGGCAGAGTAAAAACCAAGACCAAAGTGACCAATAATTCCAGAATCTTTAGCAGAATCTTTGTATTTGTCTAAGAATTCTTCAGCTCCAGAAAAAGCAACTTGGTTAATGTATTTTTCTACTTCATCAGCAGTCATACCTAAACCTTGGTCGATAATGTGGATTTTTTTACCTTCTTTGTCAACTTTAATTTCAATAACCGGATTTCCGTATTCAACTTTAGCTTCGCCAATACTAATTAGGTGTTTTAATTTTAAAGTAGCATCGGTTCCGTTTGAAACAAGCTCACGCAAGAAAATTTCGTGATCGCTATACAAGAACTTTTTGATTAAAGGAAAGATGTTTTCTACTGAAACATTAATTTTACCTGTTGTCATATTTTTATATTTTTTAATTTAATGTTATGATTCTCATTCCTTCAAATAGAATACCAATTGTTTTTGGGGTGACAAAATGTCTTAAGTGTTAATTCTGAAAGAAAAAAATCAGATTTTGGAACTGTTAATCTTTATACGAATCGTATATTTGTGGTATAATAATTGTTAAACGTGTAAGTATTAACTTAAAAAAATTACAAAATGAAGAAAATTATTTTCATTTGCTTGATGGCCACGGTTTTATTTGCGTGTAAATCAGCTTCGTCCACTACAGCTTCTACAGAAGCACCAGCACTTTCGACTAAACTTGACAAATCTACTCAAGTAGCTATTAAAGGAAATTGGGTTTTAACCAATGTTTCTTATCCAGGTTCAGACTATATTAAAGTAAATTCATTTGATCTTGCCGATTCAAAATGTTTTATTGGCAGCACTTGGAACTTTATTTCAAATAATAATAAAGGTACAATGACGCTTACAGCACCAAGCTGTACTGCATTTACATCTCCAATCGTTTGGAGTATTAATAATCAAGGGCTTTTTGTTCTTAAAATTGTAGATCCTGGTACAAAATCTAAAAATGTAAAATCAGGTTATTTACTAAAAGTTGCAGGTCTGAGTGATAACTCATTTCAGTTAATTGACAACATCAATGTTGGTGGTCAAACTAAGGATGTAACGTACCAATTTCAAAGAGCTAATTAAAAAGAGCCAATTAATATAAAATTTATACACATGAAAAAGATAACAGTTTTAGGGTTAAGCAGTTTACTTGTATTAACTAGTTTTTTTGCAAGCTGTGATTCAGTAAAGAATGCAAATAATACACAAAAAGGAGCCGGAATTGGAGTAGTTGCCGGTGGTCTTATTGGTGGAATTTTAGGTAATAACTTAGGACACGGTGGAAATGCCGCGCTAGGTGCTGCCATTGGTGCTGCCGTAGGTGGAGGAACTGGAGCCTTGATTGGAAATAAAATGGACAAGCAAGCTCGTGAAATTGATCAAGCGCTTCCGGGTGCTGACGTAGAAAGAGTTGGTGAAGGAATTCACTTAACTTTGAACGAAAATGCTGTTCGTTTTGATACTAACAAATCAACTTTGACTTCAACAGCTAAAGCAAATTTAGATAAATTGGTTCCTGTATTCAACGATTACGGAGATACTGATATTCAAATTTTTGGTTATACTGATAATACAGGAAAACCAGAATATAACTTAACACTTTCAGGACAAAGAGCAGCTTCTGTGCAGGCATATTTAGTTTCAAAAGGATTAAAATCGAGCCGTTTCAAAACTTCAGGGTTAGGAATTGTAGATCCGATTGCAACAAATGATACGCCAGAAGGAAGAGCGCAAAACCGTCGTGTAGAGTTTTCTATCACAGCAAATGATAAAATGGTAAATGATGCTAAAGCTGAGGCTGGAAAATAATTTACTGCAATAAAAAATCTTAAAAGCTGTTTCTTAATTGAAGCAGCTTTTTTTTTGACTTTAGAAATTAAACATTGTAAATTTGGACTTTCAAATACAACCCATGCTCGATATTCAGAATATTTCTTTTTCGTATACAGATAAACCCGTTATCAAAAACGTTTCTTTCACTATAAACAAAGGTGAAAATATTGCTATTATTGGCGAAAGCGGCTGCGGAAAAAGTACGCTTCTTAAACTGATGTATGGTTTATATGATTTAGATGAAGGGAAGATTTTTTATGGAGATACACCTATTTTGGGGCCAAAATATAATTTGATTCCAGGAATGCCTTACATGAAATATCTGGCGCAGGACTTTGATTTGTCTCCCTTTGAAACAGTTGCTGAAAATGTTGGAAAATTTCTGTCTAACGGTTTTGCCAATATGAAAAAACTCCGCGTTCAGGAATTGCTGGAAATGGTTGAAATGGAACAGTTTTCGAATGTAAAAGCTAAATTTTTAAGTGGAGGTCAACAGCAAAGAGTAGCTTTGGTTAGAGTTTTAGCTTTAGAACCAGAAGTAATTTTGCTAGATGAACCTTTCAGTCAAATTGATGCTTTTAGGAAAAATGCTTTACGCCGAAATTTGTTTCGTTACCTAAAACAAAAAGGAATTACCTGTATTATAGCAACACACGACAGTACAGATGCGTTGTCGTTTGCAGATGAAGCAATCGTTATGCGAAATGGAGAAATTATCGTAAAAGATAATCCGACAAAAATATACGAAGATCCAGAAACTAAATATGTAGCGTCATTGTTTGGTGAAGTTAACGAAGTTCCGACTCATCTATTGCTTTCTTACGAAGATGAAACGCATAAAACTTTGGTTTATCCGCACCAGTTTAAAATGGTGCCCGAATCAAAATTGCCGGTAAAAATCAGAAGAACTTATTTTAGAGGAAATCATTATTTGATCGAAACCGTTTATAAAAGACAATTGATCTTTTTTGAAAGTGAAATTGACTTGCCTCTTGAGCAGGAAATTTTCTTAGGATTGAATTATCTGTAATTAGAAAATTTGTCAATGTAAAAATTAAATAATTTTTTCTGACTAAAAATAGCAACCCCGACAGTCCTGAAGCGCAGAGATTGCCGGGGTTGTTTTTATTTTATGATTTGGATTAATCTAGTTTTTTAAATATTTTTCTAAAAACTGATCTTGTTCCCAAAGCAAGTGCAAAATATTTTCTTTGGCTACATAACTGTGCGCTTCTTTTGGTAAAATCACCATTCTTGCATTTGCTCCTAAACCTTTTAAAGCTTGAAAATAACGTTCTGTCTGCAAAGTAAAAGTTCCAGGATTATTATCGGCTTCACCGTGAACTAGTAAAATTGGTGTTTTCATTTTGTCAGCATTCATAAAAGGCGACATTGTATTGTAAACTTCTGGAACTTCCCAATAGTTGCGTTGTTCAGTTTGAAATCCGAAAGGAGTTAAAGTTCTGTTGTAAGCACCGCTTCGAGCTATTCCACATGCAAAAAGATTAGAATGTGTTAATAAGTTTGCTGTCATAAATGCACCATAAGAATGTCCGCCAACAGCAACTTTTTTGCGATTAATGTAACCTAAAGCATCAACAGCATCAATTGCAGCTGCAGCATTATCTACCAATTGAGAAATAAAGTTGTCATTAGGTTCTGTAGTTCCTTCTCCAATAATTGGGAAAGCAGCATCATCTAAAACCACATATCCTTTCGTTACCCAATACACAAAAGATCCGTAATATGGAAAAGTAAATTCATTTGAGTTTTGAGTAGATTGACTAGCACTGTTTCTGTCTTTATATTCTGCTGGATACGCCCAGATTAACAGCGGCAATTTCTCTTTTTTTGTTTTATCATAACCAGCAGGCAAATATAAAGTTCCAGACAATTCAAGTCCGTCTTTACGTTTGTATTTGATTACTTCTTTACTCACATCTTTAATACTTTCAAAAGGATTTTTAAAAGCAGTAATTGGAGTTAAGCTGTTTTGTTTTTTAATATTTCTGAAATAATAATTTGGCGGTTCATTTTTAGACTGAATCTGAACCAAAACTTTACCGGATTTAAAATCTTCAATTTCCATCAAATCTTCTTTTTTATCTTTATAAGAAGAAGTATAAATACGTTTTGATTTTAATGTTTTTAAATTGAATTCGTCTATAAAAGGAAATTGGCCCGTTTTAGTATATCCTTCGCCAATACGAAAAGCATTGTCATTTTCGATCGCTAATACATATTTGTTGTATTCGTTTTTCTTAGTTTCAAATTTTCCTGGATCTGAATAAACATCTTGCGAATTTCTGTCTGAAATCAGTTTTGGCTGTTCGCTTGGTTTTGATGGATTTATTAAATAGGTTTTGGTATTTCTTGTGTCATACCATTCATCATAAATAACAGCAATATTATCATTACCCCAAATTACATCGCTAAAACGTTGAGGTGTTTTTACTAATGAAGTTGCTTCGTTTGTAAAGGGAGCTTCCCAAAGAAAAACTTCATCTCTAAAATCTACTTTGTTCGCAGGATCTCCTTCGTCTAAAGCAACTGTGTAAGATAATGTAGCAGGTTTATCTGTTCTCCAGCTCATATCTCTTTTTCCTTTTCTAGTAGCCATAAAACCTTTTGGCATTACTTCATTTAAGGGCACTTCGTTTACTATTTTGATTTCTTTTCCTCTTGAATCGTAAACAACTGTTTTAGAAGGAAATCTGCTTAGCGGAACGACATATGAAAATGGCTTTTGAATCGTAGTAAGCATAATGAAATTTCCATCAGGAGAGATTCTTTCTCCAGCGTACATTGCTGCCTCTTTAAACAAAACTGCATTTCCGCTTAGATTTACTTTGTATAATTCAGATGTAATGATGTTCTCGAAATTAATTTCATCATTTGTGTTTTTCAACATATCTGGATACGTTCTGTTTGAAGATTTTTGTCCAGAAGTATTTGAAATAATTGGTCCGGTTGGCAAATCTTTTTTAGAATCTAATAAAGGCTGTCTGTTTTTTGGAAGCATTTTTACCAAAATAGTTTCGTTGTCTAAAAGCCAGTTAAACGGATTTCCAAGATTTGCATTAACAGTAGCATCTGTGAGTTTGACAGCTGCAGCAGTCGCAACATCTAAAACCCAAAGCTCAACGCCTATAGCGGTAGTGTGCGAAAACAATATTTTTTTATCGTTTGGCGACCATTGAATGTTGCTTATTTTAGGATTAGCTGGCAAGCCTGTAACTTGTACTTCTGCAGTGCCGTTTATTTTACGAACTTTTAAATTGTTTAAATACGTAACAGTACTTGAAATGTTCGTAATAGGATTAATTCTTAATCCGCCCAAACGAAGTTCTTCTTGGTTTAAATCATCTAATGTTTTGTATGTACTTCTATACATTAATAACATGTATTCTTTTTTAGTATCCATAGATACTGTCGGAGCTCTTTCGTAATCTGCTAAATCTAATATAGATTTTGATGGTTTTTGGTAGGTTAAGCTTTCTTGGGCAAAAGCTATAAAACCAATGTTTAGAAATAAGAGTAGTGTGACCTTTAATTTCATAATTTGAATTTTTGGAGTTTAAAAATGGTATTCGTAATGTTTGACTAAAGTACTTCTATCTTGTTACATTTTAAACGTTAATTTTCAGACTTTTCATTGTTTTTGAGCAAAAACTGTTTTTTCAAAAGAGAATTAGTTTTAATTGGCTTTATAATTAAAGTATATTAAATTGCTAATAACGAAAAAAACACTAATTTGTACGCTTATGTTTTAAAGTATACGTAAATTTGCAATCCAATTTTTTAACAAATAATAAAAGAATATGTATCATTCAAAAATAGCGGGCTTAGGATATTATGTTCCTTCTAATGTTGTGACCAACGATGATTTGTCTAAGATTATGGAGACTAATGACGAATGGATTCAAGAAAGAACAGGAATTCAGGAGCGTAGACATATTATTCGTGGAGAAGATACCACAACTTCAATGGGAGTAAAAGCAGCTAAAATTGCAATAGAACGTTCTGGCGTAGCCAAAGAAGATATTGATTTTGTAGTTTTTGCTACATTAAGTCCAGATTACTATTTTCCAGGACCTGGAGTTTTAGTACAACGTGATTTAGGATTGCGTACAGTTGGAGCACTAGATGTAAGAAACCAATGTTCTGGTTTCGTTTATGCAATTTCTGTTGCAGATCAGTACATTAAAACCGGAATGTATAAAAATATTTTGGTAATTGGCTCAGAAGTGCATTCAACTGGATTGGATATGACAACACGCGGGCGTGGCGTTTCGGTAATTTTTGGAGATGGAGCAGGAGCGGCAGTTTTAAGCCGTGAAGAAGATTTGTCTAAAGGAATTTTATCAACGCATTTACATTCTGAAGGACAGCATGCTGAAGAATTAGCTTTACAGGCTCCTGGAATGGGCGCACGCTGGGTAACTGATATTTTAGCAGATAATGACCCAAATGACGAAAGTTATTATCCGTATATGAACGGCCAGTTCGTATTTAAAAATGCAGTTGTTCGTTTTGCCGAAGTAATTAACGAAGGCTTAGAAGCAAATGGCCTGCAAGTTTCAGATATTGATATGCTGATTCCTCATCAAGCGAATTTGAGAATTTCCCAATACATTCAAAATAAATTCAAATTGACAGACGATCAAGTGCATAATAATATTCAAAAATACGGAAATACAACTGCAGCATCTATTCCAATTGCTTTGACAGAAGCTTGGGAACAAGGAAAAATCAAATCTGGTGATACAGTAGTTTTAGCCGCTTTCGGAAGTGGATTCACTTGGGCGAGCGCTATTATTAAATGGTAACTTAATTCATCTTGTATTATATTTAAAACCTGCTCTTTTTGGAGCAGGTTTTTTTATAAATTTGTTTGTGTCAGCGCGGAATGACAAACTAGAAGAAATAGCTTTAAAATAATGAAAAAAAATCAACTAGAAATAGCCTGCTTCAATTACGATTCAGCAATAATAGCGCAAGAAAGCGGCGCTGACAGAATTGAATTATGTGACAATATGAACCTTGGCGGTACAACTCCAAATTCTATATTAGCGGTAAGAGTGCGAGAGAAATTATCCATAAAAATGCATGTGATAATAAGACCGCGTGGGGGAGATTTTGTTTATACTGATGAAGAGTTTGTTGAAATGAAACAAGATATCAAACAGTTTAAAAAACTTGGAGTTGATGGTTTTGTATTCGGAATTTTAAATTCTGATGGAACTGTAAATAAGAAACAGAATCGAGAGTTGGTAAACCTGTCTAGTCCGTTATCTTGCACTTTTCATCGCGCTTTTGATTATGTTCCTGATTTTGAAAAATCGCTGGAAGATGTAATTGATTGTGGATTTAAGACCATTCTAACTTCCGGACACGGAAAAAATGTAGAAGAAGGGATTTTCGATCTAGAATTGATTCAAAAATTAGCCAAAGACAGAATTGAGATTATGCCCGGCGGAGGACTAAGATCTTCAAATATTAAATTATTACAAGATAAACTCGAGCCAACATTTTTTCATTCTTCAGCCATTACAGATAATACGGAAACAGCAAATCCTGAAGAAATAAAAGAATTAAAAAACTTTTTATAAATAAGAAAGTAAAAAAGGCCTGGAGTTGGCATACTCCAGGCCTTTTTTTCTACAAGAAATTATTCAAAAATATTAAAACTTACTATTATAAGATGGGATTAAAACATTCCACCGCCACCTTTATTAGTGTTGTCTTCTCTTTGTTTACGCTGTAAATTCTTGATTTTTGCGCCTCCAAAGTTATATGTCAGACCTAGATAAACCGTTTGGCTTTCCCAAGTAAACTGTCCAGTTTGGGGATAAGGATAGATTCCATCAAATGCATATCTCATTGTATTGAAAACATCATTGAAACGTACACTTATATTCATTTTGTTGTCTAACAATGTATAGCGTGAACCGATGTCCATTTTGTACATTTCTTTTCTTTGTTGTTGTATTTCATTAACCGGTCCTCTGTAAAAACCAAACAATAAAAAGCTTAAACGTTTTGTAGGCTTAAAGTTTGAGTTCATACGAGCATTAAAAGCTGAAGTTGTGACACTGCGTTGAAGCGGTGAACTTGTGCTTGTTGCAGGATCAAATACGAATACAACTCCTTCTTGTTTTATGCTTGAGAAATCAATAGATGGTTGGATATCCCACCATTTTGTGATTTTATAGTTAAGAGAAACATCAAAACCATAAGCGCTATTATTATCATAATTTGTAAAGCTTAAGATCTGCTTGTATCCTGAAGCATCATTAGGATCAGGGCTTAAAGTTCTGCTAATTTGATCGTTAATGCTTCTTACGAAAATACCGGCAGTGATACTTCCTTTTTCAAGAGTTTTAGTATAATTTACTTCTACAGAGTTTGTAAACTGAGGTCTTAATTCAGGATTTCCGTATGAAGTTACTAAAGGAGTAGAAAATTCACGAATAGGTTTTGTCTGCTCTAAACTCGGACGGTCGACACGACGGCTGTAGCTTAATTGCAAAACGTTTTTCTCATTTAAATTGTAAGTCAAGTAAGCTGATGGATATAATGTAATATAATCATCATCAAATTTAGTTGCACCATGGTTTAAATTAGCGGCAACTTTATAACTTTCAAAACGAGTACCTAATTGGTAGCTGAATTTTTTAAATTTTTGTCCAAAAGTTACATACGCTGAATAAATATCAGTATCATAAGTATAATTAGAAATTTGATTTGCTGCAGGAACCGAAGGATTTCCAGTATTGTAATCATTATTAGTTCTTGTTACTCTTGCCTCAGCACCAGCTTCTAATGTTGTTTTATCGTTTAGCGGATTTACATAATCAACATTTATAGTGCTTAATTTTCTTTGATCACCAATCACATCGCTATAAATAACATTGTTTGCTGTATTGTCAGGTCTTGTTGTTTGAGTATCAAAACTTGCGTTTTGAGTTACTTTAGTATCGCTGTAGTTTCCTTCAAAATCTAAAGTGTGTCCTTCTTTCTTAAAGATATGTTTGTATGCCAAGTTATAAGTTCCAGTTTTATTTGGACCTTGATATCTCGATTTTTGGTAAATATTCATAATGTCTGGATCACCATTGTTGTAGTCAATATCCGTAATTACATTTCCTTCTCCGGTTGATTTATTTTGATTGGTATAAAATGATAAAGTATTGTGATCATTTATTAAATAATCCATACCAACTTTATACAAATAATTATCATTTTCATTCGAAATATTTAATTTTTGATTAACGTCTTGATCTAATCTTGTAATTCTACCGTCATTAAAATACGTTCCAAAATTTTGACCTGCATTTCCAAAAAAGTTTACTTTTCCAGTTTTGTAATTCAAATCTAAAGATTGATTGTATTTAGCAGTTTCTCCAAAAGTAATTCCTCCACTATAACTTCCGTTAAAACCAGTATTTGCATTTTTGTGTAAAATAATATTGATGATTCCAGACATTCCTTCTGGATTGTATTTTGCACTTGGGTTTGTAATCAACTCAATTTTTTTGATAGAAGTTGATGGAATTTGTTTTAGCAATTGAGCCGGATCAATATTAGATGGTCGTCCGTCAATTAATACACGTACATTGTCGTTTCCACGAAGTGAAAGTTTTCCATCTTGATCTACATTTACAGAAGGAATATTACTCATAATGTCAGATGCTGAAGCTCCGGCAGTAGTTAAATCTTTCCCTACTGTAATTACTTTTCGGTCAATTTTTTGTTCCATTGTTGAGCGTTCGGCAACAATATTTACGCCTTTAAGCTGTGTTGCTTCTTCTTCAAGACCAACATTAACAGTAGCTGTTTTTTTGTTTTCACTTAAAATTGCAGATCCAATATATTTTCTAAATCCGATATATTGAATTTCGATTGTGTAGCTTTTTAAAGCTAAATTTTTAATAGTAAAATCACCATTATCATCTGTATTAACTCCTGAAACTACTTTACCGTTGTCCTTGATTGATACCGTAGCATAAGAAATAGGTGCGTTATTCGATTTTTCAGTGATTTTTCCAGAAATTGTCCCTGAATTCTGGGCTTGTGCTGTTGCCATTACTCCCAGTAATGCTAACAGAAAGAATTTTAATTTCATAATTGTAATAAATTGATTATTTTGATTTGATTGATGATGATGATTTTTTTATTTTTTGTTTTGTTAGATTTTTTCGCCTTAAACGAATTCAAAGCTCCTATTAAGACTCTTTTATCATCGATATGTTACAGATAAAAGTCAAAAAAAATATTTTTTTTATGTGTTAACCCTGTTTTATAAGAGATTAGTGTTTTAATTTTTTGATAATTTTAACATTCGAAACAAACTTCTTTTTAAGAAATTCTAATTGTTTTGTGTGATTTTATATCTTTTTCATTTTCTGTAATTGATGAATAAGCAGTATCTTTGCTCACTTTAAAAATAAGTTTACATGTCATTATCACAAATTCTTACACCTTCTATACAAAAAGCAATTCAGGCATTATTTGATGTTACTGTTGATAAAATCGAATTTCAGACTACTAGAAAAGAGTTTGAAGGCGATATAACAATGGTAATTTTTCCATTACTAAAAGTGATTAAAAGCAATCCAGCCGAATTAGGGAATAAAATTGGAAATTATTTAGTTGAAAATGTTTCTGAAGTAGCTCGTTTTAATGTGGTTTCTGGTTTTTTGAATATTGTAATTTCAGATAGTTATTATTTGAATTTCTTTAATGAAATCAAGGATAATAATAAGTTTGGATATGTAACACCAAACCCAGAGGATAAAGCTATTATGGTCGAATATTCTTCACCAAATACAAATAAGCCACTGCATTTAGGTCACGTTCGTAACAATTTGTTAGGATATTCGGTTGCTGAAATTATTAAAGCTTCTGGTAAAAAAGTTTACAAAACACAGATTATCAACGATCGTGGAATCCATATTTGTAAGTCGATGCTGGCTTGGGAGAAATTTGGAAATGGAGAAACTCCAGAAAGCTCAAATTTAAAAGGAGATAAGTTAGTTGGGAAATATTATGTTGAATTTGATAAAGCTTATAAAGCAGAAATCAATCAATTAATAGAAACTGGTAAAACCGAAGAAGAAGCAAAGAAACAAGCGCCAATTATTATTGAAGCACAAGAAATGCTTAAAAAATGGGAAGCGGGTGACGATCAAGTTATTTCACTTTGGAAAAAAATGAATGAATGGGTTTATGAAGGTTTCGCAACTACTTATAAAAATCTTGGCGTTAATTTTGATAAATATTACTACGAAAGCAATACCTATTTGTTAGGAAAAGATGTGGTTCAGGTTGGTCTTGATAAAGGTGTTTTCGAAAAAGATCCCGATGGTTCAGTTTGGATTGATTTGACAGATGAAGGTTTAGATCGTAAAATTGTTTTGCGTTCTGATGGAACTGCGGTTTACATGACACAAGATATCGGAACAGCAATTCAGCGTGTAAAAGATATGCCAGATGTTGGCGGGATGGTTTACACAGTTGGTAATGAGCAAGACTATCACTTTAAAGTTTTGTTTTTAATTCTAAAAAAATTAGGTTTTGATTGGGCTTCAAGTCTTTATCACTTATCATACGGGATGGTAGATTTGCCATCTGGAAAAATGAAAAGCCGTGAAGGAACTGTTGTAGATGCTGATGATTTGATGCAAGACATGACAGATACGGCAAAACAAATCTCAGAAGATTTAGGAAAACTAGACAGTTATTCTGCCGAAGAGAAAGCCAAATTGTACAATACAATCGGTCTTGGTGCTTTGAAATATTATATTTTAAAAGTAGATCCTAAAAAACGTATTTTATTTAATCCAGAAGAATCGGTTGATTTCGCAGGAAATACGGGTCCCTTTATTCAATATACTTATGCCAGAATTCAATCTATAATTCGTAAAGCCGATTTCGATTTTGCGTCAAAAACAAATACTAAAGAGCTTCACGAAAAAGAAAAAGAACTGGTAAAACAAATCGAACTTTTTCCAGAAGTAATTCAGAATGCTGCACAAAATCACAGTCCAGCGTTGATAGCAAATTATACTTATGATTTGGTGAAAGAATACAATTCGTTCTATCAGTCAGTACATATTTTAGGAGAAGTAGATTTAACAAAAAAGATTTTCAGAGTCCAGCTTTCTCAAAAAGTAGCTGAGGTTATTAAGTCAGCATTTACTTTGTTAGGAATTGAAGTTCCGGAGAGAATGTAAGACTTCTTACAGCATATTTAAAAAAGGCCGATAGTTTTAAAACTATCGGCCTTTTTTGTTTTTAAATGCCTTCCATCATCGTTAATCCTAATTATCTGAAATTCTTTATGTTATTTTGATTAACACTCAATTATTTTATTTTGTAATAAAATATTTATAATTTTTAATGTTAAAAGAAGCTTAAATCTTGTTAAAATTATATCTTTTTAATAGGTTTGCGCCACTTAACTCAAAAAAATAAATAATGAAACAAAAAATCAAAGTTTTTATAATGATGTTTTTCATGCTTAGCTCTCAATTGTTTTTTGCGCAGGAAAGAACAGTTTCAGGAACTGTTTTAGACAACGCAGGAATGCCATTGCCAGGTGCTAGTGTTTTAGTAAAAGGAACAAAATCTGGGACACAAACAGATATGGATGGTAAATATTCTATCAAAGCATCATCTGGTCAAATTTTGGTATTCACTTATATCGGAATGAAAACCCAAGAACAGGCAGCAAGTTCTGCAGTAATTAATATCAAATTAAAAGATGATTCTGTCGAGCTTGAAGGTTTAGTGGTCACAGCTTTAGGAATTAAAAGGTCTGAAAAAACTTTGGGATATGCAGTATCAAAAGTGAGTTCTGAAGAAATAACAAAATCTGGAGAACAAAATGTTTTACAGGCATTAGCAGGAAAAGCTGCGGGTGTTCAAGTTATTGGTACGGGTGGAACTCCAGGTGCTTCAAGTAAGATTATTATCAGAGGTGTAAATACAATTACGGGAAGTTCTGATCCTCTAATTGTGGTTGATGGTGTCCCTATAGATAATACTACCAGTCAAACCAGCGCAGGAGATAATCCTTTTAATGCAAATTTATCAGGCATTAACAATTCAAACCGAGCTTTAGATATTAATCCAGATGACATAGAGAGTGTATCAGTACTAAAAGGCCCTGCGGCAGCAGCTTTATATGGAGAAAGAGCGGGTAATGGGGTTATTATTTATACGACTAAAAAAGGAAAGACAGGAAAAAGTTTAGGAATAGATTATTCTACTTCATTAGCAATTGATAAAGTAAGTCAACTGCCAGCAAGACAAAATAAATATGTTCAGGGAACTAATCCAGCTGCGAATAGTATAAACAAGAATACACCTCAAAGCTGGGGACCAAGTGCTGAATCTTTAGGTGTGCCAATGTATGACAATGTTGGTAATTTCTTTAAAGAAGGATTGACATTTACCAATAATATATCATTTTATGGCGGAAATGAGAAAGCTACTTATAGAGCTTCTTACGGAAATGTTACACAAACAGGTATGATTCCAGAAACTGGATTAAAAAGAAATACCTTAAGAGTTGTTGGAGATTTAAAATTAAGTGATAAATGGAAGACAGGCGGGAGCTTACAATATACTCATACCACAAATACATTATCTCAAAATGGAAGTAATGCTTCTGCTGTAATGTTTAGTTTACTACGGTCGGTTGGTAATTATGATTTAAGAAATTATAAAGATGCTGAAGGAAATAATCAAAATTACTATGCGACTTATGATAATCCGTATTTTACTGTAAATGAAAACCCTGCGACAAGTGATGTGAATCGTGTTTTTGGGAATATGTATTTAACTTATTCTCCAAGTTCATGGTTATCATTAACTGCAAAAGGTGGTATTGATGCCTATTCTGATTATCGAAAACAGGTTTATGCTATTTCGTCTAATGGGGATAATCTTGCAGGAATGGGAGAAGTCGCTTTTAATAATATTAACAATAAGCAATTTTATGGAGATTTTATCGCAAGCGGTTTATTTCCAGTGAAATCTGAGTGGCTGAAAATTAATTACACAGCAGGTTTAAATTTGCGTTCTTCTCAAAACACCGATGTCTTTTCGAGAGGCAAAGAACTTGCTGTAAGAGGAGTTTATAATTTGTCAAATGCCACACAATTGTATGCATCAAATGACGAGACTAATATTATGTCAAGAGCATTATTTGGACAATTGGAATTTGATGTAAAAAATCAGCTTTTTATAACAGGATCCGTTAGAAAAGAATGGTCTTCTACTTATGGGACTGATGCCAACAGCGCTATATTTCCTGCTGCTTCAGCTTCTTGGATCTTATCAAGTACATTTGATTTTCCGGAATGGACAAATTTTGTAAAATTGACTTATGGTTATGGAGAAGTAGGAATTGCGCCCAAAGCATATAAAACAATAAGTACATATGCACAACCATTTATGACTGACGGTTTTACCGATGGTTTAAGTTTTCCATATAATGGTATAAACGGTATGGCTGTTTCTGGCAGTTTAGGAAACCAACAATTAAAACCTGAAAGAGTTTTAGGTCATGAACTTGGTTTAAATACAAAATTTTTAGAAAACCGTTTAACATTTGATGTAAATCTATATTATAAAACCTCTAAAGATTTATTAATTGAATTACCGTTACCACAATCAAGCGGATTTGGTACTGTATATCAAAATGCAGCTGAATTAGTGAATAAGGGAGTTGAAGTTGAATTGGGCTATGATATTTTCAAAAAAGGCAAACCATTTCAATGGAACGTAAACTTAAATTGGGCTAAAAATGAAAACAAGGTTACTGATATTTCAGGAAATCTAAATGAGATATCGATAGAATCTGCTTTTGGCTCAATAGGATATTATGCAGTTAAAGGACAGCCTTTGGGAAGTTTTTATGGTACCAAATGGCAGCGTGATGCAAATGGTCAAAAAATTATTGGATCTGATGGATTGCCTCTAATTCAAAATGAAACAGGAAATTTAGGAAATTCTGCGCCAAAATGGACAGGTGGAATAAGAAATACATTTACTTATAAAAGAGTTACCTTATCTGGCTTATTAGACTTTAGACATGGCGGAGCTGTTTACAATGGAACATTAGCAAGATTGCATAATTTTGGAATTTCTGAAGCTTCTTCAGATAGAGAACATACTTATATTATAGAAGGCATTAAAGCTGATGGTACTCCAAATAATATTGCAATTAGTGCTAAAAATTATTTCCAAAAATATTTAGGTGATGGAGGAGGAGCCGCCGAAGAAGCAATTACGAATGTAAACTGGATCAGGCTTAGAGATGTTACATTAAGCTATGACTTCAATATGAAAAAATTTACTGCTATTCATTCGGCTCAACTGTCATTTACCGGTAGAAATTTATGGTTGAATACCAATTACAAAGGTGTTGATCCAGAAACTAGCTTGACCGGTGCAGGTTCGAAAATTAATGGATTAGATTACTTTAATAATCCTGGCAGTAAATCATTTATAATGACTCTTAAAGTCGGTTTCTAAATTTAAATTCTACAAAATGAAAAAATATATAAAAAGTATAATTCTTACAGTTACTAGTGTTAGTTTGCTGCTAAGTTGTCAATCGGAATTAGATCACTTTAATGAAAATCCAAATTCTCCTATTTCAACAACTCCGACTTTGTTGTTGTCTGCGATGGAAGTTTCTACTTTTTCAACTCATACAACGGGATTGATTAGAACATCAAATATTTTTGATCAGCATTTAGCAGGAACAAGTGTTGGGCAATTAGGTGATATTCAACGTTATATTGTTACTGAACAAGATGTTAATAATGAATGGAATACATTGTATGGGACAACTTTAATGAATGGTTATATTTTAAATCGTGATTTTGCGATGCGATATCCATATTACAATGGTATTGGGCAGGTATTAACAGCTATTAATCTTGGGTACGCAACTGATCTTTGGGGAGATATTCCTTATGATGAGGCATTTAGAGCCGACGAAGGAAATAAAATGCCTAAATATAACACACAGCAAGAAATTTATCAAAGATTGCAGACTATTCTTGATGATGCAATCATAAATTTTAAAAAACCGGCTTCCAGTAATATTTCAGTTCCCGGAAGTGACGATTACATTTTTAATGGTGATACTCAAAAATGGATTCAAATTGCATATGTCTTAAAGGCGAGGTACGCTTTGAGATTATCTCAAGTTGATACAGATGCTTCACAAAAAGCTCTAGAGTATATTTTAGCTTCTGGAATAAGTTCAAATGCAGATGATGCCAATACTTTTTTTACAGGCACTTCAAACGGATTAAATCAATGGTATGCTTTTAATAAAAGCCGTGAAAATTATTTGAAGGCAGGAGCATATTTTGTTAATTCTTTAAAAAACAATAGTGATCCAAGATTATCATTTGCAGTAGCTAAAGATAAAAATGGAAATTATACAGGGAATGCGGCAAATGACTTAGACACTGCTACATCTTCTTATATAGGTTCATCTTTTGCTAGTGCTGCTTCTTCAATTGGGCTCGTAACATATGCTGAAGCTAAATTTATCGAAGCCGAAGCTAAATTTAGATTGGGACAAGATGCTAAACCTGCATTGGAAGATGCTGTTGCTGCTTCTGTTTTAAAAATCACTGGAACTGTTGTTACTTCAGATTTTTTAAATTCTATAACTGCACATATTGATTTAGAAGCTATTATTCAACAAAAATATATTGCTCTATTTTTGACTATGGAACCTTACAACGATTACAGGAGAACTGGTTTTCCTGTTTTAGTTCCAAACCAATCATCAAATACAAAATTGATTCCAGTGAGATTGCCAACTCCCTCAGATGAAAGACAATATAATTTAAACGCTACTGTAGTGAGTAATGTAACTACAAATGTTTGGTGGGATAAAAATTAACTCAATTGAATTTTAAAATTAATTTATTCTTAATATCAACCCTTTATTCATTTTTAACTATTTTGAATTAGTAAACCTTTTAGTAAAAATAATATTGGGAAAACCGTCCAATTTTGGTCGGTTTTTTATTTTATAAAAAAAAGCCGATAATACTAAAATTACCGGCTTTTTTACAACTAACACAAACATTTTTATTTTAAGAATTTGTTGATTATAGCATCAGTCTCTGCTTTTGTAGCGTCTGGTTTTAAATCAAACAAAAGAGAATAAAGTGCTTTTCTGTCAACTTTAGCTTCTAAGTTTAAGTCTTGGCGTCTGTCAAAAACAGTTTGCCATTTTTCACGAACATTTTTCCAAAGTGAGTTATTTGCAACCCACCATTTTTGAGCCGCCGCACATTTGCTGTCTGGAACTTTTGTGTAAACATCCATTCCTTTTTCTTGGGCTAACAATACATCTTTTCCACTGTCATCTCTAACCAATTTGTCATTGTCTTGCTCGTGATTCCAGCCTGTAGCAGTGATTTCGTGAATGTTTCTTCTTTTCAAAACATTATAATCGTTACGTTTTGTTTGTTCTCTTCTTGGAAGTGGAGCATCAGCAACGTTTGCCCAATAGTCTTTTCCGTCAACATGTACCCAAGTTGATGATCCTTCATATCGAGGACTATCATCTACTTGATATACTTTTTGAGTCCATTGTCCTTTTACAGCTTTCTTGTCTAATTTTTTGTATTTCCAAGAGGTGCCTTTGTCAAATGAATATAAGTCTGTGTTTTCGTAAAGCCAGTCTTGCCTCCAGTGTTTGATGATCATGTCGTCACTTACAATTAATAAATGCTGCATTGAAATTTTATTTTGAGTGTCTTCTACTAATTCTACCCATTCTAATCCCGATTCGTGTTTAGTTTCAGATGGTTTATAAGTAAGAGAGTCTTTGGGATATTGAAAAGTTTCAGTAAAATTAAATTTCACTTCATAACAACCACACATTGATTTGATTGATTTGATGTCTTGTTGTTTTTTGTCCTGACTGAAACCAAGGCTACAAGTCAAAGCCATTAAGGCTGAAAAATAGAGGCTTTTTGTAATCATAACTTATTTTTTGTTTTAAAATTTTTTTGCAAATATATAAATTTTATTTAGAACAAATAAAAATAGTTGTTATATTTGCGTCATTATTAAGACTGAATAAAAATAATGAAAATTAAAATTACTCTTTTTGCAGCGTTCCTTTTTTGTCAAATTTTCTTTGGTCAAGAAAAGGATTCAACTGCTGTAAATAAACTTTCCGAGGTTGTTATAACCGGTCAGTTTGAGCCTCAATCGATTAAAAAATCTGTATTTAATGTTCGTATTATTTCAAATAATGATATTCAAAATTTAGCGGCTAATAATTTGGCAGATGTTTTAAATCAATATTTAAACATAACTGTTAGTCCAAGCGGAACAAGTGGACGTTCAACAGTTTCTTTATTTGGTTTAGATGCACAATATTTTAAAATTTTGGTTGATAATGTACCCTTAATTAATGAAGCCGGTTTGGGCAATAATATAGATTTATCTCAAATTAATCTAAATGATGTTGATCACATTGAGATTGTTGAAGGTTCGATGGGTGTAAGTTATGGAGCAAACGCGGTAAGTGGAGTTTTAAATATTATTACAAAGAAATCTTCAAAATACAAATGGGAAATTACAGCCTCAGTTCAAGAGGAAACTGTCAATAATGAATATTCTATTTTTGAGGAAGGCCGTCATATTCAGTCTTTAAAGGTTTCTCATACATTCAATAAAAACTGGTTTGTTTCAGTTGGCGCTAATCGTAACGATTTTCAAGGATTTCTAAGCGACAAAAATGGAGTTAATTACAGCGAAAATGACGGAACCCGCGGTTATAGATGGCTGCCAAAAGACCAATTGAACGGAACAGCATTAATAGCGTATCAAAAAAATAATTTCAGAATTTTCTATAAGTTTGAATTCTTAGATGAAAATGTTGATTATTACAATAGTACAGTGCAATCTGGTTTTAATAGCACACTAGGATCATACCGTTATGCAAGCGATAAAAGATATTTGACAAACAGATATTTTCATAATTTAAATGCGACCGGAAAAATGTTTTCGCAATTGAATTATAATGTTTCGCTTTCACATCAAAAACAAGAACGTAATGTAGAGGATTTTAGATATTATTTGGCGACAAAAACGGAAGCAAATAATGTTACTGTAAAAGATCAGTCTATGGAGGTTCTTTATTCTACAGGTACTGTGAATAACTTTTTCTCAGACAAAACAATTGATCTTCAGTTAGGATATGAGTTTGTTAATAACAAAGGATATTCATTGGTTCAGGAAGCAAACAATATTCTGACTCCTGTTCGCAAGACACTTGAAAATTATGATTTCTTTGCTTCGTCTGAAATTATGGCTACAGAAAGATTTTCTGTTCGACCAGGATTAAGATTTTCTGCTCAATCTCAATTTACAAATCAATACGCATCATCTTTAGGATTAAGATATTTATTTGATAAAGGAATTGAACTTCGCGGTTCTTACGGCAATTCTTTTAGAACTCCAACTTTTGATGAATTATATTCGAAACAAATTTTTGATGGACACTTTTTTACAGGAAATGAAAATCTAATTCCTGAAACCAGTACTTCTTATGAAGCGAGCCTTAAAAAATCAACTTTGTCTGGCTCCGGTTTACAGCTTTCAAATACACTGGCAGGGAGTTATTTAAATGTCGATGACAGAATTGGTATGGCATTAATTCGATTTAATCCGGACACTGGAAATCCGGAATATCAATATGTCAATATCAGCAAATATAGAATGTGGAATTTTTCTACGATGAATCAATTGAAAAAAGATAATCTGACATTCAATTTTGGGGCTGCACTTATTGGAATTTCTCAAGAAATAAAAAATCAAGTTTTTACTTCAGATGATAGGTTTCTGTATTCATTTAATTTAAATGCAAGCTTTTCATATACAATTCCAAAATGGAAAACGATTGTTTCAGGATATTATAAATACAACGGAAAAACACAGCAATTTATAGAAGGAGCATCTTCTTATATACTGTCTGAAGTTTCGCCAAGTAATTGGCTTGATGCCTCTATTAGGCAAAATTTCTTCAAAGATCATTTCGAAGTAACACTTGGTGCTAGAAATATTCTTGATGTAACGAATGTACTGCAAACCGGAACAGGCAGTGCAGCAGGTCATGCAGGAACAGGCGAGGTAATGCTTGCTTACGGTCGTTCTTACTTCTTAAAATTAGCATATAACCTTAATCTTTAATATAAAAACAGAATACAATGAAAAAGTTATTATTTTTATCAATCGCGTTATTGTCTCTAGTATCATGTTCAAGTGACGACGATACTCCAGTTGAAATCCCAACTGTTGGAGCAACTATACAGCCTACAGTAGGTGGTCCAAATCAGCCTAATCAGGTTTACCTTGATTTAAGTTCTACAGAATCTAAAGCTGTAAACAGAGAATCTTGGGATTTCGGATTTTCTACAGGTTCAGATTTTAGAGTAGTTATTAATGGTTCTCTTAAAATGGCCGTTAAAAAATCAGCTACTTCAGATATTACTTTACCTCAAGAAAGCGATACAAATGTAGCAGTTGGTGGTGGGACTACTGCAGCTTCAAACGGTTTTGTTGATAATCCAACAGGTGTTTTAGCTGGAGCTGGAGCAGGAATTGGAACTGCAATTGCAGAAATTTCAGCTACAGATGCAGATAACAAAGTTTATTTAGTAAATCTTGGATTTAAAGTTTCTGCAACTACACCTGCTGTTGGTTCAGTAAGTGTTGATGGAGATGCAAGAGGATGGAAAAAAGTTAGAATTTTAAGAAGCGGAAATGGATATAAAATTCAATATGCTGATTTAACTTCTGCAACTTTTTCAGAAAAAACAATTTCAAAAGACGCTGCTTTTAATTTTTCTTTCTTTAGCTTAACATCAGGAAATACTGTTGCGGTTGAGCCAGAAAAAGCAAAATGGGATCTAAACTTTACAGTTTTTACTAACTATTTAGCTTCAGGTGGTCAAGATGTTACTTATGGATATTCTGATTTCATTACTACAAACTTAAAAGGAGGAACACAAGCTTACCAAGTTTTAGTTGCTGATGGAGTAACTTATGCGGATTTTACAAAAGCTAAAGTTATTGAAGCTAACTTTACAGCTTCTGCTGCAGACCAAAGAATCATTGGAGCTAACTGGAGAAGCGGTGGTGGACCAACTACTTTGCCAAGTGTTAGAACAGATCGTTTTTATATTGTAAAAGATGCTGCTGGAAATTACTATAAAGTTAAATTCCTTGCTATGACAAATGACGCAGGACTAAGAGGTTACCCAACTTTAGAATATGCTATCTTGAACTAAATTTTTAAGATATAAAAATTATAAAAATTAAAAATTGTTTTATACTGATTTTAATATAATGCAGGTTTTATTTTTGATTATTTTGTAACAATTGATTTAGTTTTTAAACTTAGTAATCACTGTTATATAATCGTATCGCATTAAATTTTAGTGAATCATTAGCTTTGTTTTTTTTTATTTTTTTTGATAAAGAGGTTAGATTCGTCTAATCTCTTTTTTTGTTTTAGTTTATTGTTAAAAAGAATCATTAATTAATGTTTAATTCTATCTTTGCACATATTTTTTTTATAAGGAATTAGTAGGAATTTGCATTTTAATTTTTGTAAATCCTTTCTTCAAATTTAAAATTACAAGTGAATACAAAATCTTATTTTTTTCAGTCTTTTGCAATTGTAGCATTGGCATTCATTGCTTTCATTGGCTTTAAACAAATCTTGCCGGATAAAATTTTTTCGGAAAGTAAAATGAATTCAAAAAATGTGCTCATAGACAGCTTGCTTTTGGAGGCCGTAGCAAAGGATTCCTTAAATGAAACAACGGATAGCATTGATGCTATTGACGATGCTCAAGGAAAAGAGAAAATCACTTTTGATGCCACTGAAGGCATCGAATTTCCAGCTGAAACTTTTGATAATTATAAAGGATATCAATACCTGATTTCTTTCTATGAAAAATTATATCAATTAGAAAAAAATCCAGAATCTCATGTTAGAATTGCTTATTACGGTGATTCTATGACCGATGGCGATTTGATTGTGCAGGACGTCCGTTCTAACTATCAAGAACGTTTTGGCGGAAACGGAGTTGGTTTTGTCTCGATAACATCAGAATCTGCGGCGTCTAGAGGTTCTATAAAATCAGTTTATTCTAAAAACTGGAAAACACAGTCGTATTTAAATGTAAAAAAACCAATAAGCCCTTTTGGTGTAAACGGACATGTATTTTTTGCCAATGATATAAAAAACACCACTTGGGTGCAATATGAAGCGGGAACTGCTAAAAATGTTGCGACTTTAGATAATCCGACTTTATTTTATGGAAGAGCATCTAAAAAAGGAAAAGTAAATTTTATTATTGGAAAAGATACTATTCATAAAAATCTTGTTCCGAATAATTTGATCAATACCTTAAAAGTAAGTTCAGGAAGTTTAAAAGCGTTTAAAGCTAATTTCGTAAATGCGGACTCAATTCCGATTTACGGATTTAATTTTGATAACGGAAAAGGGGTTCATGTCGATAACTTCTCTCAAAGAGGAAATTCAGGATTGCCAATTTCGATGTTTAATGCGAATGTAATGCAGAGTTTTAATAACAGTCTGAAGTATGATTTGATTATCTTGCACTATGGAACAAATGTATTAAATTACGGAACCAAAAATTATTCTTGGTACGAAAGAGGAATGACAAAAGCGGTAGACAAGATAAAAGAATCTTTTCCGGGAGTTTCTATTTTGATTATTTCTACGGCAGACAAATCGACCAAATATGATTTAGAAATGAAAAGTGATTCGGCTGTTGTACCCTTAATGAAAGCGCAAAAAAAATACGCTCTGGACACAGAATCTGGATTTGTAAATTTATACACTTTAATGGGTGGCGACGGTTCGATGGTAAAATGGGTTGATGAAACGCCGGCAAGAGCAAATAAGGATTATACGCATTTTAATCAGCGTGGTGCAAAGGCAATAGGCAAATTAGTATACGATCAATTAAATAAAGGATACGAAGAATATAAGAAATTACGTGAAAAACGAGAAGTTGCTTCAACTAAACAGCGGGCAGCGCGAAAAATAAACACAGACTCTGTTTCTGTAAAAAATGATACTGTAAATGAATAAACTTATTATTTTCTTTTGCTGTCTTTTTTTCTCAGCAAACCACAAAACGCCAAATTCAGTCTCACTTCCAACAACTAAAAATATGAGCAGTAAAATCGAAAGTGCAGCGATTGAGCCTTATGCTGGAAATCACATTTACAATGCAAAAGTATTAGAAAATGTTTTTAAGAAATTGCAGGAAAATGAAAGTCAAAGCAATCAGAAAATAAAAATTGTGCATATTGGAGATTCTCATATTCAAGGGGATTTAATGACCAATGAAATTAGAAAGAATCTACAGAAGAAATTTGGAAATGCAGGTCGAGGTTTAGTTTTTCCGTATCAGCTTGCTAAAACAAATGGGTCTTATAATGAACGATTCTCTTCTAACAAAACTTGGCAAAGCTATCGTAATATTTATCCAACAAAAAATAATCCAGTTGGTTTAAGCGGTATTGGACTATGGAGAGATGATGCTGGTTTTGCAGTGCAAATGAACATAAAAGATGCTGCGTATAAGTTTAACTCAATTCATATTATTACGCCTCAAAACCAAAACATGTTTGATCTGGCAATATCATCTCAAACAAATATTATTCAAGGAACGGAGCGAAAAGTAGTTACACATAAAATAAAAAAGGGAGAGGTAATTTCGACAATTGCGGATAAATACAATATCTCTGTGGCTGAAATTAAAAGAGCAAATCAATTAAAATCAGATAATATTCGTGCAGGAAGAACATTAAAGATTCCAACAAACGAAACAAAACCTAGAAATTTTAAAAGTTCAGAATTTGTTCCCTTAAATTTAGAATCTGATTCATTTTCACATTATTATAAATCTGAAAAACCATTAGATAAAATTTATTTGATTCCGAATAAAAATGCGTCAAAATACGAACTTAACGGAATTGTTTTAGAAAGAGATGCTTCAGGAGTAACCTATAGCGGCATTGGCGTAAACGGCGCTAAGTTTTCAGATTATAATAAATATCCATTGTTTTTTGAGCAGTTAAAAGCTTTACATCCGGACTTGTTTGTTTTTTCGTTAGGGACAAATGAAAGTTATGATCATATGGAAGCTTCAGGATATATCAAGCAACTGCGTCAGTTTATAAAAAATATCAAAGAACAAAATGGCAATATTTCTATAATTGTTATGACTCCGCCGCCTTCTTTGCTTAAAGCTAGAAAACCTAATATATATGTTCAGGATTATGCAAAAAGTATTATTGAAATCGCCGAAACAGATGGTTTTGCAGTTTGGGATTTATACGATGAATTTGGAGGCATGAATGGTATTCAAAATCTAAAGACCGAAAAATTAATTGGTCCAGATTGGGTTCATTATTCTAAAAAAGGATACGAGAAACAAGGAAATTTGTTTACAGAGGCGTTTTTAAAAGCATACGATAATTTTAAATTAAGAAAGTAAGTTGATTACAATTGATAGCATTAATAATTGGTTTGTTCAAAATTTCGGTACAGTTACCTTAGAACAAGCTAAAAGTTGGTTTATATACAATCCAGAAGAAAAATTATTATTTAATACAGGTTTATTTTTAGGATTGTTTTTGGTTTTTTATTTTGTGTACGCCTTTTTACGCAAGACATTTTATTTGAGATTAACGTATGTTATTCTGTTTTCGCTTTTCTTTTACTATAAGTCTAGCGGGATTTACTTTTTGTTATTGCTTCTTTCGTCAGTTGTAGATTATGGGCTGAGCCAAATTATTTACAAAGAAGCAAAAGACAGCCGAAAGAAAATATATCTCGTAATAAGTGTAATTCTGAATTTAGGATTGCTGGGATATTTTAAATACATGAACTTCATGATTGTGACGTTCAATGATATGTTTCAAGGCAATTATAAGCTTCATGATATTTTTCTTCCTGTGGGAATTTCCTTTTATACGTTTCAGTCGATGAGTTATATTATTGAAATTTATAGAGAAGAAATTAAGCCGACAAAAAACTATATTGAATATTTGTTTTTCGTTTCATTTTTCCCACAGCTGGTTGCAGGGCCAATCGTTCGCGCAAAAGATTTCCTTCCTCAGATTTATCAAAAATTAAACTTAACGAGGCAAGATGTAAACAACGCTTTGTTTTTGATTATTGGCGGATTAATTAAAAAAACAGTAATCTCGAATTATATCTCCATAAACTTCGTCGATCGTGTTTTTGATACGCCGATGAATTACACTTCATTTGAAAATTTAATGGCTTCTTATGGATACGCTATTCAAATTTATTGTGACTTTTCAGGATATTCAGATATGGCAATCGGAATCGCTTTATTGCTTGGATTTAAATTGCCGGCCAACTTTAGAACGCCTTATAAATCGACTTCGATTACCGATTTCTGGAGAAGATGGCATATTTCATTATCAACTTGGCTGAAAGATTTCTTATATATTTCTATCGGAGGAAATAGAGAAGGCTCATTTGCTGGATTTTTATTCCCGAGTTTATTCTTCTTCGGATTATTATTGTGGGGAATCACGAGTTATAATACAAGTGTAATTCCGTTGATAATAGCAGTTGGCGGAATTGGAATTTTCTGTTTATCATTTTTACTTTCGAATAAAAGAAAACAGACTTTGGTAACCAATTTCAATTTATTCACAACAATGCTTTTAGGCGGTTTGTGGCACGGTGCAGGAGCGCAATTTATTGTTTGGGGAGCATTACACGGATTAGCATTGGCAGTTCATAAAATATTTACAGAATTCTTTCCTTCCAAAAAAGAAGGCAAAGGACCGAATTTTTTATGGAGATTCTTTTCAATCGTAATCACATTCCATTTTGTAGTTTTCTGTTGGATCTTTTTCCGCGCCAGAGATTTCGATACTGCCTTGCAAGTCATCAATAATATTGGCCAGTTAACTTTCGAACCAGAACAATGGCAAGTAATTGTATTAGGGTATAAAAATGTATTTTTATTAATGTTGTTTGGATACGTTTGGCATTTCTTGCCAGAAGTGGTTACAAACAAAATGAAATGGGTTTTTGATCATACACCATTATTATTAAAAGCAGTAATATTAGGTTTTGTGTATTGGATTGTTTACGCAACAGCCGTAGCTGGTTCACAGCCTTTTATTTACTTTCAGTTTTAATTTTAAAAGTACAAAGGTTCATAGCCTCAAAGGCACAAAGGCGCAAAGGTTTTATTCTTTGCGCTTTTTTTTGTTTCACGCAGATTCGGCAGATTTTTTTTAAATAGAAATCATTACAATCTTCTAAATCTGCGAGAGAGAAAAATAATTCGGGAAATTAGTGCAATTCGTGCAAAAATAACGTTACACCTCAGCGTCTTTGCGAGATTTTTATCTTAATTAAATCTTTAAAAGAAAAACTTTGCGCCTTTGTGTCTTTGTGGCTATGAACCTTAAAAATAAATTGCCTGAAATATCTAATTAGATTATCTTTGCACTTCAAATAAAGAAAATAGTATGTTTGATAATTTAAGTGATAAGTTAGATAAAGCGTTCCATATATTAAAAGGACACGGTAAAATTACAGAAGTAAACGTTGCCGACACCTTAAAAGAAGTTCGTCGTGCCTTACTAGATGCCGACGTTAACTTTAAAATTGCAAAAGATTTTACAACAAAAGTAAAAGAAAAAGCAATTGGTCAAGACGTTTTAACAACGCTTCAGCCAGGACAATTATTGGTGAAGTTGGTAAAAGATGAACTGACAGAATTAATGGGTGGTGATGTTGCAGGAATTAATCTTTCTGGAAATCCTTCAGTTATTTTAATGTCAGGATTGCAAGGTTCTGGTAAAACTACTTTCTCAGGAAAGTTAGCCAACTTTTTAAAGACAAAGAAAAATAAAAAACCACTTCTTGTAGCGTGTGATATATACCGTCCTGCGGCGATTAACCAGTTGCATGTTGTGGGAGATCAAATTGGTGTTGAGGTTTACTCAGAGCCTGAAAATAAAAATCCTGTTGAAATTGCTCAAAATGCAATTAAACATGCAAAAGCAAACGGCTTTAATGTTGTAATTGTCGATACAGCTGGTCGTTTGGCAGTAGATCAAGAAATGATGGATGAAATTGCACGTGTTCACAAAGCAATTCAGCCACAGGAAACATTGTTCGTTGTGGATGCCATGACAGGACAAGATGCTGTAAACACAGCAAAAGCATTCAACGATATCTTGAATTTTGATGGAGTTATCTTAACGAAATTAGACGGTGATACTCGTGGTGGAGCTGCAATCTCAATTAAATCGGTTGTAAACAAACCAATCAAATTTGTGGGTACAGGCGAGAAGATGGAAGCAATTGATGTTTTCTATCCAGATCGTATGGCTGAGCGTATCTTAGGTATGGGTGACGTTGTGTCGCTTGTAGAAAGAGCTCAAGAACAATTTGATGAAGAAGAAGCAAGAAAACTTCAAAAGAAAATCGCTAAAAACGAATTTGGTTTTGATGATTTCTTAACGCAAATCCAGCAAGTAAAGAAAATGGGTAATATGAAAGACTTGGTAGGAATGATACCAGGAGCTTCAAAAGCCATGAAAGATGTAGAGATCGAAGATGATGCTTTTAAACATATCGAAGCGATTATCCACTCGATGACGCCAATCGAAAGAAGCAAACCTGCCATTATCGATGTAAAGAGGAAAGCCAGAATCGCAAAAGGTTCCGGAACCAAAATCGAGCAAGTAAATCAGTTGATGAAGCAGTTTGACCAAATGAGCAAGATGATGAAAATGATGCAGGGGCCAGGCGGAAAAAATCTGATGAAAATGATGGGAGGCATGAAAGGAATGCCAGGCGGAATGCCGAGATAATAAATTAAAAGTTTCAAGTTTCAGGTTTCAGGTTTTGAGACTGAAATTTGAAACTTTTTTCATTATAATAAATAGTAAGTTTCTTTTAACCTGAAACTTTAAACCTGAAACAAAAATAACAAAACACAATGCAACTACTAGACGGTAAAAAAACATCTGAAGACATTAAAAACGAAATTGCAGCCGAAGTTCAATCTATAAAAGACGCTGGAGGAAAAGTGCCTCATTTAGCAGCCGTTATTGTGGGAACAAATGGAGCAAGTTTAACTTACGTAGGAAGTAAAGTAAAATCTTGTCAGCAAATTGGCTTCGATTCAACTTTAGTAAGTTTACCAGAGGAAATTACCGAAGAAGAGCTTCTTGCAAAAATTAAAGAACTAAACGAAGATGATAACCTTGATGGATATATCGTGCAGTTGCCTTTGCCAAAACACATCGACGAGCAAAAAATCTTATTGGCAATCGATCCAGATAAAGATGTTGACGGATTCCACCCAACAAACTTTGGAAGAATGGCGCTTGAAATGGAAAGCTTTATTCCGGCAACACCGTTCGGAATTATGGAATTGTTAGAGCGTTACAAAGTAGAAACTGCAGGAAAACATACCGTTGTAATTGGAAGAAGCCACATCGTAGGACGCCCAATGAGTATATTGATGAGTCGTAAAGGAAATCCGGGAGATTCTACAGTAACTTTGACTCATAGCCGTACTAAAAACTTAGCAGAATTCACTAAAAATGCAGATATCATTATTACCGCTTTAGGAGTTCCTGAATTCTTAAAAGCTGATATGGTAAAAGACGGTGTAACGGTTATTGATGTTGGAATTACACGTGTAGATGACGCATCAAACCCAAAAGGATACGTTATAAAAGGTGACGTTGATTTTGACGGAGTAAGCAAAAAAGCATCGTTCATTACGCCAGTTCCTGGTGGAGTAGGACCAATGACAATTGCAATGTTGCTTAAAAACACACTTTTAGCACGCAAAATGAGAAGCGCAAAAAACAAATAATTTGTTTTCAATTATACAAACAAAGCCTATTCGCAAGAGTAGGCTTTCTTGTTTTAATATTTAATTAATAGTTTAAAGTTTTGGTTCTAAAAAATAAAAGATACTTTTGCACCACTTAAAAAACACTTCTCCAAATGGACGATTATTATTCGTTAGTATTTAATTAAAAGCAGCTTTTGAAAATTTCAAAATGCTGCGATAACACCCTGTATTTTGAAATGAAAGTCTTTTACACAAACAACAACGGATTACTAGAAATACCACAATGGATTCCAAACTGCTGGATTAACATTGAAGATCCATCAGAAACAGAAAAAAAATATTTACTCGAAGAACTTCAGATTCCCGAAGCTTTTTACAATGATATTGAAGATATCGATGAAAGACCCCGTATAGAAATCGAAGACGGCTGGACTTTGATCATTATGCGCGTTCCCGTAAAAAGCAACGACATAAAACTTCCTTTCCAGACTATTCCGCTAGGTGTGATTTTTAAAGGTGATATTTGCGTAACAATCACTTTTTACAAAACAGAAATCATACATGATTTTATGTTGTATTCACGACGCAAAAATATTCAGGTTAAAGATAATTTAGATTGGGTATTAAGATTGCTTTTGTCATCAAGCGTTTGGTATTTAAAATATCTAAAGCAAGTCAATCAGAAAATAAAATTAGCCGAAGATAATTTAGAAAAATCAATTAAAAACGAAGAGTTGCAGGCATTGCTTCAAATCGAAAAATGTTTGGTCTTCTTCATTACTTCTCTAAAAGCAAATGATGTTTTGTTTCAACGCATAAAAAATCTAAAAGCGCATAAAGCAGATTATGACTTAGATTTGCTCGAAGACGTCGAAATCGAATTAAGTCAGGCTCAGGATACAGCCAACATTTACAGCAATATCCTAACCGGAATGATGGATGCCTACGCCTCTGTAATATCAAACAACATGAATAATATCATGAAGCAAATGACTTCAATCTCTATAATTCTGATGATTCCAACCTTAATCGCCAGTTTATACGGAATGAACGTGCCAAACGGTCTTGAAGAAAGTAAATATGGAATCTGGATTCTCCTTTTTGTATCGGTAATATTATCTGCTTTCGGCGTATTTTTATTTAAGCGCAGAAGATGGTTTTAACTAATTAGTAGACAAATAAACAACAAGCTCGTTCAATAGAATGAGCTTTGTTGTTTTATATATTGGGCGTGACCTTATCCCGACAAGAGGGCAAACATACTTTGCGGTTATTCGCCCTCTTGTCGGGAAAAGGTCGGGCTATCCGCGCTACTTCGGTAGCAAGCTCCTATGCCTCACGCAAGCAGCAGTTCTAAACCGCTATGTTCCTGCAATTCCAAAACTTCGGAACAAAATTTTGCAGCTCTATTTTCAGCATCAAAAATAAATGCATTTTTTATTTGCCAATTCAAAATAAAACATAACTTTGCATTACAAAGTACTTTATTTATGAATCAGAAGCACCAAGAAGATTTAGCACATATTCGTTCCATGATGGAGCGCTCTTCAAGATTTATATCCTTAAGCGGACTCTCAGGAGTTTTTGCCGGACTTTCTGCTTTAATTGGCGGACTGTATGTCTATCAATTATTTAAAGTAAACGGAATCGAATATTTAGGTGAAGACCAAATTGTAATTCCTGCTAGCTTAGTATCAGAATTGTTTATAACTGGAGTTGTCATTTTAGCTTTTGCTTTTATTTTTGGAGTTGCTTTTACCATCAGAAAAAGCAGAAAATACAATTTGCCTATTTGGACATCGGCTACAAAAAAAATGCTTTTTAATTTAGCCATTCCTCTTTTTGTTGGAGGTGTATTCTGTTTGTCGCTTTTGTACCATCAATATTATGGTTTAGTTGCACCAGCTACTTTAATCTTTTATGGTTTAGCAGTTATAAATGCTGAGAAATATACTTTTTCTGACATCAAATATTTGGGTTACTGTCAATTGTTTTTAGGACTTATTTCTCTTTTTTATATTGGATATGGTTTGATTTTTTGGATAATTGGATTTGGTATTTTGCATATCTTGTACGGACTAGTGATGTTCAAAAAATATAAATAAACCAATGGGTATTATTGATAAATTAAATAAAGATTTTGAAAGCCGTGTCAGATTGGGGATTATGTCCATTCTGATGGTGAATGAGTGGGTTGATTTTACCGAAATGAAAACTCTTCTAGATATTACTGATGGTAATTTAGCAAGTCATTCCTCTGCACTTGAAAAATCTGAATATATAGAAGTGAAAAAGGAATTTGTGGGTAAAAAACCAAGAACATCCTATAGAGTAACTGATCGAGGCCGTTTAGCCTTCAAAGAACACTTGTCTTACCTTGAAAAATTAATGAAATCCTAATAACCAAAATTTTTTGTCTAATTACTTTGAAAAACAAAGTACTTTTAATTTAATAATCATGAAAAAACATCACATTATTTTAGCATGCAGTTTGATCTTTATACTGCTTTTTTACAAAGAAGAGCCAGGCGTTAATTTGTCTATTTTTGCACTAGTGTTAACAGGTTTTATTTGTTATTTTTTTCAAGATCGGTTTTCTGAAAGATCACATTTGATCTTAGTGGTAACATCGGTTTTGTCTTGTCTGGCTTTTGCTTGGTACGGAGATTTTCCTTCTTTTTTAGCATTGGCAATGTCTGTTCTTTTTTTACAGTTTAAAACACAAGATGTTAAGCTTAAAATAGTACAAATTTTTCCGCTCGTATTTTTAAACGGACTTACTTCTCTAGGCCGAGTTTTTATGTTTCAGCAATGGATTCCTGAGAAGAAAATTCAAAATAATTCTGCTAAAAAATTTATAGCGTTTTTTGTTATTCCAGCTATTTTTCTTGGGTTGTTTTTTATAGTATATTCTTTCGGAAGTACACATTTTTCTTCTTTATTTACAGATTATACTTTAGATATTGACATTGTAAATTTGATTCTAATTGCCATTTTGGGTTTCTATATTTCTTTCAGTTTCTGGAACTATTGGGTGCCAGAAGTTTGCTATGAAAAAAATGAACTTCTAGACAATGATTTCAATAATAGTACTGAAATCAAGAATCAAAATACATTTTCGTTTCTAGATATTGATTTTGAAAGAAAAAGCGGTGAAATCACCTTAGTATTGTTGAATTTAATGCTTTTAGTTTTTCTCGTAACTTATAATTACGAACAGTTTTTTGAAGTAATCGAAAAAGCAAACCTAAGCGCAGATACTCATGAAAGAGTAAACTCAGTAATCTTTTCAATTATTATGGCGGTTGGGGTAATCATGTTTTATTTTAAAGGTGGTTTCAATTTTGATAATAAAGCAGTTTGGCTTAAAAAGTTAGCAAAAATCTGGATCGTCTTAAATGGACTTTTAATCGTAAGTGCAATGCTTAAAAATTCAGAATACATTTCAGTTTTCGGATTAACTTATAAACGATTAGGTGTTTATGCATTTTTGATTCTAGCAATTATAGGCTTAGTTTTTGTTTTTATAAAAATTACAAAACAAAAAACAAACGCTTACTTAGTAAATCAAATGTTGTGGTATTTTTACGGAACAGTATTATTATGCAGTTTTGTAAACTGGGGAAATCTGATTACAAATTATAATATCGCGACAAATAAATGTGTAGAACCTGTATTCTTGACTAATTTGAATTTTAATGATGATGCACGCCGGGAATATTTCACGAAGAATAATTTATACGGGGGACCTGATGAAATTCAGAGAGAAGAAATGATTGATCATTATCAAAATGCGACCTTTTTGTCAAAAGCTTTGTATTATGATTTTTTGAATAGTAAATAATAATCATAAAAAAATCCCATCAGTTAGCTGATGGGATTTTGATATTTAATAATCTCCTTTTTTCTTAAATCGGGGATCATGTTTCGAAATAAATTCTGTTCTTCGTTTTGGAGCTTCCGCTTTTGGCAAACTTGCTTCTTCTGTTTTGCTCGAAGGTTCAATTAAATGGTTTAATTCTTTAATTTCATCATCGGTCAAATCACGGTAACGTCCTACCGGAATATCCAAAGAAATATTAATAATTCGGATACGTTTCAAAGCTGTTACATCATAACCTAAATATTCGCACATTCTACGAATCTGACGATTTAAACCTTGCGTCAAAATGATTTTGAAAGTGTATTTGCTGATTTGTTCTACTTTACATTTTCGGGTAACCGTATCCAAAATCGGAACACCATTTCCCATTCGCTCTATAAAACGATCGGTAATAGGCCTGTTTACCGTAACAGTATATTCTTTTTCGTGATTGTTTCTGGCGCGTAAAATCTTATTTACGATATCACCGTCGTTAGTCATAAAAATCAATCCTTCACTGGCTTTATCCAATCTTCCAATCGGAAAAATACGTTTTGGGTAATTAATATAATCAACAATATTATTTCGAACTTCTAAGTTTGTTGTGCATTCAATTCCAACCGGTTTATTAAAAGCCAGATAAACCAATTTTTCGTGCTTTTCCACAATCAATTTCCCGTCTATGCGTACTTCATCATCCGTAGAAACTTTCGTTCCCATTTCAGGTACAACACCATTTATCGTTACGCGTCCTTCCTCAATTAATTTATCAGCTTCACGACGAGAACAATAGCCGGTTTCTCCAATAAATTTATTCAGACGTTTTAAATTCTCTTCCATACTGCAAAAGTAGGTAAAATTTAGACTTCTTAGATATTAGATTTTTAGACTTCTTAGATTGTTAGATTATTGGATTGTTAGATTTTTAGACTTCTTAGATTATTAGATTTTAGATTTTAGATTTTAATTTTTGGCAGAAACTCAGAACCTGAGAGAAAAATCCTTTGTCCCTCTGAACCTAAGCAACTTTGAACCTTTACTCATCATGAAAACTAAAACTATCCTTTGGAGTTTCTTTCCGATCAAACATTCCGTAATCGCGAACAACATGAGCAATTCTCAAATGATACTCTTTAAAAATTTCATTTCGGCCTTTTTCCTGCGCATGTCGGTGCATTTCTAAGTTTCGCCATTGCTGAATACTGGCTTCATCTTTCCAAAAAGACAAAGACAAAACTTTTTCAGGATCACTAAAACTCTGAAAACGTTCGATCGAAATAAATCCTTCGATATGATCTAATTCCGGACGCAAACTTGCCGCGATATCCAGATATTCTTCTTTTTTTCCTTGATTCGGAATAACTTCAAAAATTACAGCTATCATATTATTGTTTTTTATATAATGAAATCCAGATTGTTTTCGGTAATCTGGCGTTAATCATTGGTTCGTATTGAATTTTGTTTGCTAGAAGTTTTATCGTTTTATATTGATCAAATAAAAACCACAAAGCTTCTGTCGCTAAATGAATCGAGAAATGTTTTGCCACACACATATGACCGCCAGTTCCAAAAGTTAAATTTTCAATATTATTGTTTCTTTCAATATCAAAATCAAATGCATTTTCAAACTTTTTAGAATCACGATTTGCAGAGGCAAGTACAATTAAAATGGAATCATTTTTTTTAATCAGGCTTTCGCCGATGAGGAAATCTTCACTAGCAATTCTTCTGGTATTATGAATCGGCGGATCAAATCGCAATGTTTCTATAATTGATTTTTGTACTTCAATTTTATTCGAAAAAGTTTTATGACTAAGAAGCTGCAATAAAGAATTGCTTAAAATCCCCCGGCCGGCATCAAAACTCTGAACAAACAAACCGATTAAATTACTAACGCAAATTGTTTTGATTTCGTCAGGCGAAAGAGAATTTGATTCGGATATTTTTTTCAATAAAGATTCATAAAAGCTTAAAGAAGAAAGTTGCTTTTCAACGATTAAAAATATTTTTTCTGAGATTTCATTAATCGCTTTTACTTGTTCTCCTGTCTTTTTCGGAAGCATAATTTTAGAGAAAGATTCTATGTTTTCCGAAATAAAATCACAATCCTTCTCTTCAAAACCAAAACTGTTTAAAACAGTAAGAACCGGCAATTTTTTGCAAACCGAATTTACCCAATCAATTTTCTCTTCAACCAAATCATTTTCTATTAATTGAAAAATGATTGAATTGATATTTATAGATTTCATGTTTGAGAACAACTGCATTGCAACTTCTCTTGCAACTTCATGCTGAACTCCATTTGATAATCGAGTCAAATGAGTCAAAATATCTAAAGCATATTTATTTAATCTTTGCTCATTATCTGAATTCACAATCGGAATTGCCACTTTCGTATTTTTTAAAATCGAAACACAATCTTCATAAGAATAAATAGCCCAAATTTTAGCTGCTTCATCCCAATAAGCAGGATGCTTTTCCAGCATCGTTTTATATATCGAATAAGGGTCAGTAACGTCAGACTGAAGAAATAAAGTAGAAGGCATATCGAGTTGTTTTTTAACAAAGTTATTTAACTTTACAAAGCAATACTTCATTCTGCACTTAACTATGAATATCGTGATGGAAGATCAATTTATAAAAACAGCGTCGTTAATTGGCGACCCAACGCGCGCTTTAATTTTATGGACTCTGCTCGACGGAAGAGCTTTTACTGCAACAGAATTAGCTGTTTCTGCAAATACATCTCCGCAAAATATAAGCATGCATCTGGGAAAACTTCTGGATGCCGATTTGCTGTGTGTAGAAAAACAAGGCCGTCATAAATATTATAGATTTTCAAATAAAGAAGTCGCCTACGCGCTCGAAGCCATGGCAAGTTTAGTTCCGAAGCCAAAAGTTTCAGTAGAAAACAAAACTGAAAATTATCCTCCAATAAAATTCTGCAGAACCTGTTACGATCATCTAGCAGGAAAAATTGGAGTTGCTTTAACCGACAGTTTATTGGAACAAAAAATAATTGTAGAAAAAAATAATGCTTTTGAAATTAGTTTTGAAGGAGAAAAATGGTTTTCTAATTTCGGAATTAATTTAGAAGAAGCTCAAAAACAAAAAAGAATATTCCTGAAACCTTGCCTGGATTGGAGCGAAAGAAGAAATCATCTTGCCGGTTCGGTAGGAGCGTTGCTTTTGAATAAAATGATAAGTGAAGACTGGCTCAGAAAAACCAAAAATTCTAGAGCAATTATTGTCACGGCAAAAGGCGAAAAGGAATTATTGAGACACTTTAAAATTGTTGTTTAAATAATTTAGACAACTTAGACTTCTTAGATTGTTAGACTTCTTAGATAGTTAGACTTTTAGAATTTTAGATTTTTCCGCAATCTTGTCATCCTGAGGAACGAAGGATCACACTAGAAGCTCCGTACAGTATTTCGCCAATATTTGTCGAGGACGAGTGTGATCCTTCGTTCCTCAGGATGACAAAACTAACACAAGACAAAAACGTAATGGCTAGTATAAAAACCTAACCTTCAGCAAACAAAAACGCAATCACTTTCTCATACAATTCATCATCGTGCATTCCGTGGCCTAAGCCTTTGGTTTCGATAAATTGACTGTTTTTCCAGTTGCTGGCTATTTTTTTTCCTTCTTCAAAAGCCACAATAGTATCAGTTGTGTCATGAACTATTAACCCCGGAATATTAAATTCTGATGCAAATTTTTGTCCGGAGAAATCTTCTATTTTAAAATTAAATCGATCACTGAATTTACTTTCTAAAAGAGAAAACATTTTGGTATTCAAACTCAGCATTGAAATATAATTATCAATCAGCGTTTTCAGATCGGATGGCGCTCCAAGAATTACCATTTTATTGATGCTGGTATTCGGAAATAAATATTGATGGTAAACACAGGCCGCACCGCCAATAGAATGTCCAATAATAATTTCTGGTTTATATTTCTCTACAGCTTTATTAATAAATTCTGCATAAAGCGGCACATTAAATTCTTTTCCGCTGCTTTGCCCGTGTGCTGGAGCATCAATAGCAATAATAGTGCTTCCTGATTTTTGAAGATGTGGCAACGTTTTTTTCCAGCGAGAAGCGTTGCTTTCCCAGCCGTGAACAAGCAGAATTTTGGTTTCATTTCCTTTCCAGATATAAGTCTGAAAATGATGTTCGTTATGATGAAATATTTCGGTTTCGGTATTCTTTAAAATTTTCGGCAGTTTTTCTTTTTGCAGTCTTCCAATTCTGGGTTGACTAAAAAGCGCGTAAGAAAGTGCTACAGCTTTTTGCGGACGAACGTAACTTAAGAAGTTGATATATTGTCCGACCGATTTTAATGTAATAAAACGAATTCCTTTTTTAATTCCCAAAACTTAAATTTTTTCTAAAGGTAAAAAATATGATTTTAAACTTACTGAAAAAATAAGGCCAAAAAAAAAGTCCCGATTAAATCGGGACAATGTTTATTTAGAATTTAGAGAACAATTGCTCCATTTTTTCTTTTTCTTCTTCAGCTAATGCGCTGTCAACTAAAATTCTTCCAGAGTGCTCATCAGTAATGATTTTCTTTCTAGAAGCAATCTCTACTTGAGTTTGTGGTGGAATTGTAAAGAATGATCCTGCAGAAGCTCCTCTTTCGATAGAAACTACAGCTAAACCATTACGAACACTGTTTCTGATTCTGTTGTAAGCAGCTAATAATCTTTCTTCAATTTGACCTGAAAACTCAGCAGATTTCTCAGACAAGAAGATTTCTTCTTTTTGAGTTTCAGCCATAATAGCATCAAGTTCAGATTTTTTATGTTTTAAATGCGAACTTTTAGCGTCAAGTTTTTCTTTTAAATTAGAAATAACTTCTTTTTTATGCTCGATAGAAGCTTTCATTTCTTTGATTTGCTTTTCAGCCAATTGAATTTCTAATTCCTGAAATTCAACCTCTTTTGTCAAAGAATTAAATTCTCTGTTATTACGAACTGATTCTTGTTGTTTTGTGTATTTTTTGATAACCTCTTTGTGCTCATCAATCGCATTTTTTTTCGATTTGATAAGATCTTCAATAACCTCAAGTTCACTTTTCAGTTTCTCTGAACGCGTGCTTAAACCTGCAACTTCATCTTCTAAATCTTCCACTTCTAAAGGAAGTTCACCTCTCACGTTTCTGATTTCGTCAATTCTAGAGTCAATAAGCTGTAAATCGTATATTGCTCTTAACTTGTCCTCAACACTTAATTCTTTCGTATTCGCCATATTCTATAAGTACTTAACTGGATTTGTATTTTCTTCTGATAAAATGATGGCAAAATTAAGGATTTTTTTTCGAAGATAATCAACAATATAGTTTTTTGTATACCGTTCGCTCTCAAAATGACCAATATCGGCCAAAAGTAGTCGATTTTCAGCCTCATAGAACTGATGGTATTTCAAATCGGCGGTCAAAAAAGCATCGGCTCCAGCCTGAATTGCATTTTTAATGGCAAAACTTCCTGAACCTCCCAAAACGGCAACTTTCTTTATTTTTTTTCCAAGAAAGGCAGAATGACGAATTCCATTGGCGACCATTTTATCCTTCACGAAAGTGAGAAAATCTTTTTCATCCATTTCCGTTTCAAATTCGCCAATCATTCCCAAACCAATATTTTGATGTGAGTTTTGTAAATCATAAACTTCATAAGCCACTTCTTCATAAATATGATGGGCAAAAAGTGCTTTTAGAATTTTAGATTGTAAATGTTTTTCAAAAATAACCTCAATTTTTATTTCGGTTCCAGTGTGCAATTTTCCTCTTTCGCCAATTACAGGATTGCTGTCTTCGTTGCCTTTAAAAGTAAAAAAGCCTTCGGTATTAAAACTGCAATCGTCATAATTGCCAATAGTTCCTGCACCTGCCTGAAACATAGCATTTCGAACTTTGTCAGCATTATCCGGAGTAGTATAAGTGACTAGTTTTTGAATGAAATTCTGTTTCGGAATCAAAACTTTTGTGTTAATTAAACCTAAAGCATCACAGAAAATTTTATTCACTCCGGCCGAATGATTATCCAAAGCGGTATGAACTGCATAAATGGCAATGTCATTTTTAATTGCTTTTAGAATGGCGCGTTCTACATAATTTTTGCCTGTTATTTTTTTAATTCCAGAGAATAAAATAGGATGGAAGCAAACCACCAGATTGCAATTTTTAGCGATAGCTTCGTCGATAACATTTTCTAAGGCATCGTGGCAAACTAAAACTCCGGTGCTTTCCGTTTCAGAATTTCCGACTAAAAGGCCAACATTGTCAAAATCTTCGGCGTAAGCCAAAGGAGCCATTTCTTCAAGAACTGCTAATATATCTTTGATTTTCATTTTTACTTTTCATTTCAGTTTTCAAGTTGTTATGTCTTGAAATTTTAAAACAAATTAACGAAAATATTGTTATATGATAGTCAATTATTACTTGAGAACACTGTTATCAATTGTTAATTGTTCCTTGGTAATGTGGTTGTTTTTGTATATTTGTATTTAAAAATTAGTTAGTATGACTACAGTAACAATAAAAATTAACGAACGAACCAAGGCAGGAAAAGCCTTTATGGCGCTTTTGTCTGAGGCATTCACTAAAGGTACTGATGGTGTAGAGATTGTAGAAACAGATTCAAAAAAACTAAAAAAAGAAGATTCCTATAATCCTGAGTTTGTGAAAATGGTATTAGAATCAGCGAAAAGAGGTGATTATACAGAAGTTGATCCAAAAGATGTATGGGGAAGTTTAGGCTTAAAATAGAAAAATTAGCAGAGTCACATTTAAAAAAACACTTTAAAGCAGGTAATCAGGCAAGTATTAAAAAGATCACTCAAATACTAGATGAACTTAGTGAAACACCCTATGAAGGTGTTGGAAAACCAGAAGCATTAAAACACGGACTTAGTGGGTTTTGGTCGAGAGAAATAAATTCTAAAGACAGAATAATATATAAAGTAGAGGAGGATATTGTTACTGTTTTTGTAATTTCTGCAATGGGACATTATTCTGATAAATAATTCTATGAAAATACTTCGAAAAATACTTTTCCCGTTCTCTATTTTATATGGTTTTATTACTTCAATCAGGAATTTTCTTTTTGATAAAGGAATTTTAAAATCGACTTCATTTGATCTTCCGGTAATTGCTGTTGGTAACTTGAGCGTTGGCGGAACCGGTAAAACTCCTCAAATTGAATATCTGATTCGTTTATTGTCCGATAAATATAAAGTGGCAACTTTAAGCCGTGGTTACAAAAGAAAATCTGAGGGTTTTGTTTTGGGAAGTGCAACTTCAGATGCTGAAATTTTGGGCGATGAACCTTTTCAATTTTATCAAAAATTTCCAAATATTTACGTTGCTGTCGATGCAGACAGAAGAAACGGAATTACACAATTACTTTCGCAAACAGAAAAACCTCAATTAATTTTATTAGATGACGCTTATCAACACCGAAAAGTAAAAGCGGGGTTTTATATTTTATTGAGTTCGTACGGAGATTTATATGCAGATGATTTTATGCTGCCAACAGGAAATCTTCGCGAAAGCAGAAGCGGAGCGAACAGAGCTAACATTATTGTTATAACAAAATGTCCAAAACAGTTATCTGAAACAGAACAAGCAGAAATTCGTTTGAAATTGAAACTGACTTGCTCGCAACAAATCTATTTTACTTTTATCGATTACGATGATTTTATTTATGGAGGAAATGAAAAAATTGCCGTAAACGAAATTAAATCTGAACCAAAATTACTTTTGGCCGGAATTGCAAAACCAAGTCCGTTTTTTGATTATTTAAAAAATGACAATGATATATGTCTGACTTTTCCGGATCATCATAATTTCTCCGATTCAGATTTAGAAGAAATAGAAAGTAAAGCTGGAAATAAAAGAATTATTACAACAGAGAAAGATTATGTACGTTTAAAAGATTCTAAATTGGCGTTGCAATTGTACTATCTTCCAATAAAAAGTACATTCATCAACCATCAGCAAAATTTTGATGCGACAATTTTAGAATACATAAAAACAAACTTAGAAACTTAGTTTCTAAGTTAATCAAAAAACTTTGCAATTATGCTGTAAAACTCGTCCGGAACAAAGGGTTTTGTAATCACATCATTCATTCCGAAAGACAAAAGCATATCTCTGTTTTCGTCAAGCGAAATTGCCGTTAAAGCAATAATTGGTGTTGATTTGTCAAACTCTCTTATTAATTTGGTAGCAGTAGTTCCGTTGATTCCAGGTAAATGAACATCCATTAGAATCATATCGAAACGTTTTACTTTTAAGATTTCAACTGCTTCTTCGCCATTATCAATAATATCGCATAAAATAGCTTTGTTTTCAAGCATTTTTCGCGTAATCATTTGATTAATTTTGTTGTCTTCAATCAGTAAAATCGATTTGTGTTTTAACTGTTTGTCGCTATAAGGTTTTGCTTCTTCAATAATTTCTAAAGGCTCTCTGTTAATTTTGAAATTCAATTTAAAAGTAAAAGTAGATCCTTTGCCGACTTCACTTTTCAGTTTTATTTCACCGCCTAAAAGTTCGATTAATTTTTTTACAATGGTAAGTCCTAAGCCGGTGCCGCCATATTTTCGATTTACTTCGATAGAGCCTTGTGAGAAACTTTCGAAAACGGTTTGCAGTTTATCTTCTGGAATTCCAATTCCTGTATCTACAATTTCAAAATAAATAGTTGCATTCTCTTCTTCTGAGGCATATAATTTTGCAATTACATTTACATGTCCGTTTTGCGTAAATTTTAAAGCATTGTTTATTAAATTCAGTATGATCTGAGATAATTTGGTTGGGTCGCCAATTAAATTATCTGGTATTGATTCGTCTATTTCTAAATTAAAGTAGTTTTTATTCGCTGCAGCTAATTCTTTTAGAGAACTTTGAATATTAAATAAAAGCTCTTTTAGATTAAAACTGATGTGATCTACTTCAACTTTAGTAGAATCTATTTTATTGATTTCGAGAATTTCATTGATAAAAGTAGTCAAGTAATTTCCTGAAAATTTTAGAGATTCTAAATACTTTAATTGATTTTTTTTAGGATTGTCTTCTAATAATAAATGCGTAATTCCGTTAATCGCATTTAGCGGCGTCCGGAGTTCATGACTCACTGTAGATAAAAATTCAGATCTTGCTTTTGATGCTTTTTCGGCTTTATTTTTAGCTAGAATTAATTCCTTATTTTTTTCTCTTAAAAGTAAATTATTCTGATTTCGGATAATATTGTTTTTGTATAATGCTAGACTCAAAAGAGACAAAATCGAAATTAAGGCAATAGCCAGAATACTGACCAGCTTAGAATAACGATATGTTTTTAGTTGAATTTTTTCGTCGCTTTCGCGTTTAAGCGTATTATTTAAGGATTGGTTTTTTTTGAATTTTTCAAACTCATTTAGATCAAGTTTGGCATTTTTAAGTTTTACAATATAATTTTCAATTTGATAATGTTCATCAAGATAAGAGTAGGCGAGATCAAAGTTTCTGTTTTTTTTGTAATACTGACTTATCCCGAGAATGATCTTTGATTTCTGAATTAAATTATTGCTTTTTTTGCTGTAATCTAATGCGTTGTCAAAGTAAACTAACGCAGAATCGTTTCGTTTAAGCTTTGTCTCAATTAAGCCAAGCTGATAATATGAATCTGTTTTGGTTTTTAGAATTTTAGGATTATCGGGTTTTTGTATTATTTTTTTGAAAGTCTCTGCTGCCATTGGCAAATTCTTGCTGGCTTTTAATGCCATTGCTTTTTGATAATCTAAAACTTCAGCATGGTCAACAAGTTTTAGCTCTTTTAAAAGATCATCTGCTTTTTTGTAATAGATATTGGCAATTTCGTAGTTTCCTTTTGCAGTATTTGTGACGCCAATATAATGTAAAGCCAAAATTTTGGTACAGGTTGGTTTTAGTTTATCAAATAAAGAAACACTTTTGTGGAAGTTTTTTAAAGCTTCTTCGTATCGTTGCTGATTGTAGTAGATTTTTCCGAGCTTAAAAGTTTGATTGGCTAAGCTTTCTGGTTTATTAGCTGTCTCGCAAAAATCGATTGATTTTTTAGTAAAAAAAACCGCTTGATTATATTTTTTCTCAGTTAGATTCGAGTTGGCTAATTTGTTATAATAGGAAACGCTATCTGTACTCTGTTTAGATTGAGAATACAAAAATGAATTAAAAAAACAAACAAGAATAAGAAGGTGGTATTTCATGTATGGCTATGCTTTTACAATGAATTCTATTTTTTTCTTATCAGTAAAATCAAATCTATTAATCTTGATGAATAACCAATTTCGTTATCGTACCAGCCCACAACTTTTACCATTTTATCAATAACAGATGTTAGTTGTGCGTCAAATAAGCACGAATGCGTATTGCCAATTACATCAACAGAAACGATAGGATCTTCTGTGTAATCTAATATTCCTTTTAAATTTGTTTTTGAGGCTTTTTCAAATGCTTTATTAATTTCTTCAATGCTAACAGCACGCTTTACATTAAACGTGATATCTGTCAATGAACCATCGGGAACAGGAACACGAATGCCACAACCTCCTATTTTTTCATGCAATTTAGGAAAAATTTTTGTTAATGCCTTCGCTGCACCTGTAGTTGTTGGAACAATTGACTGGCTTGCGCCTCTCGCCCTGCGTAAATCCTTATGTGGCTGGTCATGAAGGCTTTGATCAGTTGTGTAAGAATGTATTGTTGTAATGTAGGCTTGCTCAATACCGCATAATTCTTCGATGATTTTTATCATCGGAGCCGCGTTATTTGTCGTACAGCTTGCATTCGAAATTATATCTTCACTTCCGTCTAAAATTTCTTCATTTACTCCTAAAACTACTGTTTTTATGGTGTCAACTTCTGATGGAGCTGAAAGAATTACTTTTTTTGCTCCAGCATCAAGATGTGCATTTAACTCTTCGTGGGTTTTATATTTTCCGGTTGATTCAACTACAAAATCGATATTATGGCTTTTCCAGTCTAAATTAGAAATTCTTTTCTCATGAAAAAATAAAAAATGCTTACCGTCAACAATAATTCCTTCTTCATTATGACTAACCGCAAAAGGCAAAACACCATGAATACTATCGTATTTTATTAAGTGTGCCATAGTTTTGTTGTCAGCAATATCGTTGATAGCAACAACTTCAATTTCAGGATGGTTTAAAAGCAAGCGGAATAAATTTCTTCCAATTCTCCCAAAACCATTAATAGCAATTCGAGTTTTCAATACCGTGTTGATTCGTTAACTGTTCAATTGTTTAATCGGTTTGACAATTAAACGATTAAAATAATTAAACCTTTATTATAAAATGTGTTTTTGTGCTTTGTATGAAGAACGAACAAGAGGTCCGCTTTCGACATGACGGAAACCTAACTCAAGACCAAATTTTTCATATTTAGCAAATTGATCTGGGGTTATAAATTCCTTTACAGGTAAATGTTTTTTACTTGGCTGTAGGTATTGGCCAATTGTGACAACATCAACATTTGCATTGCGCAAATCAGTCATCGTTTGAAAAACTTCTTCTTCAGTTTCACCAAGTCCAAGCATAATACCAGATTTGGTTCTGTTAATTCCTTTTTCTTTTAAATAACGCAAAACTTCTAAACTGCGATCGTATTTTGCCTGTATACGTACTTCACGAGTTAGGCGGCGTACAGTCTCAACATTATGCGAAACTACTTCCGGGTTTGCTTCAACAATGCGGTCAAGATTTCTTTCAATTCCTTGAAAATCTGGAATCAAAGTTTCAAGAGTCGTATTTGGGTTCATTCTTCGGATTGCTTTTACAGTTTCAATCCAGATAATAGAACCGCCATCTTTCAAATCATCTCTGTCAACACTTGTAATTACAGCGTGTTTAATGTTCATTATTTTTATCGAACGTGCTACTTTCTCTGGTTCGTCCCAATCTACTGTTTCTGGCCTTCCGGTTTTTACACCGCAAAAGCCGCAAGAACGAGTACAAACATTGCCTAAAATCATAAAAGTAGCTGTCCCTTCGCCCCAGCATTCTCCCATATTCGGGCAACTTCCTGAGGTGCAAATAGTGTTTAAGCTGTATTTATCAACCAAACCGCGCAGTTCAGTATATTTTTGTCCAATTGGAAGTTTAACCTTTAACCATTTAGGTTTTCCAGTTGGTATATTTTCAATGACTGTTTCCATATATCAAAATTCAAAGCACAAAGATAAGCAATGTAGTTTATTTGGAGATGTTAATTTGCTTTTCGTTTGCTTTTCATTTTTAGTGATGTTATTGAGGATTATTTAGTTCAAAAGTTAATAGTTTGTTTTTAAATGCATTTTCATTTTAGTTTTTTAATTCATGCTTAAGAATCTGATATTTAGCTTGACTTTTCTAAAATTTTAAATTCCACCTTAATCTATTACAAATTTGGCTCGCTCGGACAGCGCAGGATTTGTGCTGTACTAATTTTGCTGTTAATTTAATTTGAAAAATATGAAGAAGAGATTTATTGTATTAGGGATTTTATTCGCAGTTTTTGGTTTTACTAAAATGAATGCACAAATACTTTCAGATAGAACCATGGGCGCTTTAGGAAAAGGTGTCGCGGGTTTTACTTTTAGTGATGCAGATGCAGCTGCAGTAGCTAAGGAATCGATCGCTGAGCTGGATGCAAATAATCCTACTGCCGGACCAACAGACGGTTACTCAATTCGATTAAACCGCGTATTTGGAAAACATACTTCTAGCGAGGGAGTTACTTTAAATTATAAAGTTTATTTAGTAAAAGATATTAATGCTTTTGCTTCGGCAGACGGGAGTGTTCGTGTATTCGCTGGATTAATGGATATTATGGATGACAATGAATTGCTTGCTGTTATCGGACATGAAATTGGTCACGTTGTTAATCATGATACAAGAGATGCAATTAAGGCAGCTTATAAAAAAGAAGCTTTATTAGATGCAGCATCATCACAGTCAGGAAAAATTGAGACTATTACAAAATCTCAATTAGGAAAATTAGGAAGTGCAATGATTGACAGTAAGCACAGTAGAAAACAGGAATCTGAAGCAGATACGTTCTCCTATGATTTTATGAAAAAATATGGCTATGATGTTAACGCGGTAGAATCAGCTTTTAGAATTCTGCAAAATTTAAGTGAAGGAGCAGAGTCCTCTTTTCTAACCAAAATGATGAGTTCACATCCTGATTCTGGCAAAAGAGCGGATGACGCTAAAAAAAGAGCAGTAAAAGATGGCTTGTATAAAGCATATGTACAGCAGAAAATTGTAAATACTGTACCTGCAAAAGCATCAGCTAAAACAACAGCTAAAAAGACAACAACGAAAAAGAAGTAATCTTGTAAAACAAAAAAAAGCTGGTAAATTCTTTAGAAGTTACCGGCTTTTTTATTGCTTATTATTTCAGTAACAGTTATATAACTCATTTAAAATTCATATATTTATTTGTTCAAAAAACAAGCTTTTGGGTGAAATGAAATAGCATTTTGTTATTTACATTTGTTGTTAAATTGTAATAATATAAACATGAAAAAGAAATTAATAGTTTTAGGAGTTTTATTTGCCACATTTGGCATTACTAAAATGAATGCGCAAATTAATTTAGGTGATAAAGCGATGGGAGCAATTCAAAAAGGAGTAACTAGTTTTACACTTAGTAATGCCGATGCTGCTGCATTATCTAAAGAAGCTGTTGCTAAATTAGATGCTGAACATGAAGTAGCTGGACCAACTGATCCGTATACTTTAAGATTAAACAGAGTTTTTGGAAAACACACTGCAGGAGAAGGATATACTTTAAATTATAAAGTTTATAAACTAAAAGAAGTAAATGCATTTGCAACTGCAGACGGAAGCGTTCGTGTATATTCTGGATTAATGGATATTATGGATGATAATGAACTTCTTGCGGTAATTGGCCATGAAATAGGTCACGTTGCAAATAATGATTCTAGAGATGCTATGCGTGCAGCTTATCAAAAAGAAGCTGTAATTGATGGTGTTTCATCTCAATCTACAAAAGTTGCAGCTGTTACAGACAGTCAGTTAGGAAAAATAGGAAGTGCTTTGATAGATAGTAAACACAGCCGTAAACAAGAATCTGAAGCTGATTTATTTGCTTACAATTTCATGAAAAAAAACGGTTACAATGTAAATGCAGAAGAATCTGCTTTTAGAATCTTAGCTAAAATGAGCGAAGGATCTCAATCTTCATTCATCGATCAGATGATGAGTTCACATCCAGATTCAACTCAAAGAGCTGACGATGCTAAAAAAAGAGCTGAAAAAGACGGCTTGTACAAAGCATATGTACAACAAAAAATTGTAAACACAGCGCCGGCGCCAGTAAAGAAAACAACAACTAAAAAAACAACTGCAAAAAAGAAATAATAATTTCTGCTTGTAAAAAATAAAAACCGACAAACTTCTATGAGCTTGTCGGTTTTTTTATTTCTTTAAATTAACCTAAAACGTGGTGTGCTAATACTTTTTGAACTTCATACACATTTACAGATTTTGTAAATTGTTTTACAATGCTTGGCTGTAATTCGCTAGCAACCCAAATTTTTAATTCGGCATCTAAATCAAAAGTTCCGGCAGTTTCTACGCTAAATCTTGTGATACTTTTGTAAGCAATAGATTTATATTCAGTTTTGCTTCCTGTAATTCCTTGAACATCTACTAAAATCAATCTTTTATTGGTAAAGATAAACGTGTCACGAATTAGTTTAAAACCCATTTCGATTGACTCGTTATCAGTTAAAAGCTGTCCGTAATTTTTAATTAAATCCTCTTGGCTTACAGAACCTGCATTGCCAAGTAAAGCTGAAAATATTCCCATTTGTTCGTTTTTAATTTTAATAAAATTGTTTTGCTTTTTAAGAAATGTAAAAGTAATTGATTTTGCTAAATTTTTGGATTGACCTTTGATTTTATTATAAATGGAATTAAAATTAGTGAAATCATAAAAGCTGAGAGTACAGAAACGATTATGTTTCCATAAGCTTTTAAGTTAAATGAAATAAAAAATCGTATTGCTGAAATTACTATTGTTAAAATAATAATTGCGATCCAATATTTAATATTAATGCATGATTGAGAAAGATTCTTTTTAGGAAGTTTAAAGAATGCAACAGTAATAATAATGCCTCCAATAAAAGTACTTGAATGCTGTATTGTTTTCCAAATCGGAATTTGATTTCCAAAGAAATTAAATGTATATCTAAGTTCTGAAAGGTGATTTACAAAATAACCATGATTATGAGTAAACGCATCCCAGAAAATGTGAGAAGTAATTCCGATTAAAATTGAAATTAATACTATAAGCCAATTTTCTTTGAAATACTTATTCCAATTAAATTTTGTAAAAATTAATATTCGTGATTCAATTCCAATTGGAAAGTTGTTAAATAAATCATCTCGAATTAAATTATGAAAAATAAATGCAAGTGCAATTGCTAGAGGCAAATCAAACCAAAATATTCCGCTTAAAGTATGGCTATAAACACTCTGAACTTTCATTCGCAGAAAATATTCAAAATCTGGTGTTAAACTTCCAATAATAAGCCCTGTCAATGAAAACCATTTCCGAGGAAGATATTGAAGAGGTAAAATTATAGCGGGATGCGAAAATGTAAAAGGCATTAATGTAAAGTAAGATTTTTGAATTAAAAGTAGTGTTTAAAAGTTAATCCAAAAAAAAAGCAGAACCTAAATTCTGCTTTTTGTTTTATTATTCCATTTCCGTTTTTATCGTAATCGGAAGATTATATGCTGTACGTACTGGCTTTCCAGCGATCATTCCCGGAATCCATTTTGTTTTTAAAGATTTTAAAACTCTAACGGCTTCTTTGCCCATTCCGTAACCTGGATCATTTTTAACCATAATATCGGTTATAGAACCATCTTTTTCAATTACAAATGAAACATAAACTCGCAACGTTTTTTCAGCATCTAATTCCGGTTTGTTGAAATTGTTTCCCACGTAAGAATAGAATTTACTCATTCCGCCTGGAAAATCTGGCATTTTGTCTAAAGTAGCTGGATTAACAGGATCTGTAATTGTTGGACCAGAAGGAAGCGTTCCTTCACCACCGTTAGTTGCTGGTAAAACATTTGTACTTGTTCCTGCGCCAGAATTATTGTCTATAACTGCTGTTGAATTGCTTGTATTAGGAGCAATTTCTGGAGTTGCTTGAGCTACCGGCACAATAACAGGATGTGTCAATTGTGCTCCGATTGCTGGAGCAGCTGGAGCTTGCTGTGGAGGAGCAATTGGTTTAGGAGCTACAGGCTCAACAGGAATTGGTGCTAAATCTACAGGTGTTATCGGGTCATAAATATCAGGCTCTGTTGCTTCAACAGGATCGACGACCCTAAATTTATTAATCAACATCGATACACTTCCAATACCGGCTAATAATAGCAGTCCCATAAATAGGGCTGTAATTGTAGTTTTTGAATTTTCTTGTCGTAATTGATACGCGCCATACTCTTTGTTTTTGTTTTCGAAAACAAGATTGGTCCAATTGGTTTCGTAGATGTTTGATTTAGACATGATTTTTGGATTTTAAGGTTAAGTAACTTTAAATCATAAGCGGGAAGAGTTTGGTTTTAGCTAACAACGTATAAGTTGTTGTTTTAGTATGTGAATATTTTATTTTTTTAAGAAAAAACATGACTATATCTTATTCTTTACCTAAAGATAATAAATTATCTATTACGTTCGATGATTTCAGCTAATAATTTTTTAGCGCGAAGTAATTTTACTTTTACATTGCTTAGAGGCTCATTTATTTTGAGTGCAATTTCCTGATACGTCATTTCTTGAAAGTAACGCAATTGAATAACTTCTTGATAATGGGGTTTTAATTCTTTAATGCATAGTAGCAAACGAGATAAGTTTTGCTCTTTAATTAATGCATCTTCAGCAGAGGGAGTAGGATCAGCAATGTTGTATGCCTGTTGGTCTTCATTATCTGTAATTTCGATAAAAAGATTCGTTTTCTTTTTTCGAAGCAAATCAATGTAAACGTTTTTTGCTATGCTGATAAGCCAGGTATTGAATTGAAATTCTGAGTTATAAGTAGCAATTTTGTCGAAAGCTTTTGAGAAAGTTTCTATGGTAATATCTTCGGCGGTAGTTTCATTTTCAGTGCGTTTGAGCATAAAACCGTACACTTCATTCCAATAAAAATCTAATAAAAAAGTAAAGGCAATCTGGTCGCCTTTTTTTGCTTTTTCTATTTTAGAATTTATTTCCAATGTACAGGTTTTGAAAAGAGATTAGTTATAAAGATATTAATTTGTGTGAATATAAGCACTATCTCTACAACAGGAAACCATATTTTAATATCATTTTCTTTTAATTTTCCAGCCGAAAAACCTATTACAGTCCATACAATAGTGTAGCGAGTTCCTAAAATTGCCAAAACAGCGATCCACTGAAATTGAAAAGCCAATAATATAATAACTAATAAAAAGAAAAATAATTGCGAACTGAAAAATAAGCCCAATTGCATTTTGTCAAAAAACTTATAATGTTCTGCAGTTGAAATATGTCTTCTTTTTTGAGTAAACCAATCTTTATAAGATCTTTTAGGTTTTGAATAAGTAAAACTTTCTGGATTATAACAAATAGCCGTATTGCTTTTATTTGCCGCTTGGTTTATGAATAAATCATCATCGCCAGAACGAACCTGAATATGATCAATAAAACCATTTACATTAAAAAACTCTTCTTTTTTGTAAGCTAAATTACGACCAACACCCATATAAGGAAGTCCTGCTTTTGCCCATGAAAAATATTGTACCGCTGTTAAAACAGTTTCAAAACGAATAACTTTATTCAATAAAGAATTTTCTACTTTTTCGTAGCCTCCATATCCAAGAACGATGGTTTTGTTCATTGTAAACTGCGAAGTCATAGCTGTAATCCAATCTTTTGAAGTTGGGTAACAATCTGCATCTGTAAATAATAGATATTCTTTTTTTGAAGCTTTGATTCCTAATGTCAAAGCATATTTTTTATTTCCCCAAAATGCTTCGTTGTTTTCAACTTTAACTAACCGGATATTCGAGTATTGTTGTTCAAATTCTTCAAAAGCTTCTACAGTTTCATCACTTGAAGCATCATCAATTAAAACAATTTCAAAATCAGGATAATTTTGTTCTGCCAATAGCGGAATGTATTTCTTTACGTTCTCTTCTTCATTTTTAGCACATACGATTACAGAAACGGGAATGTTTTTTTGTGTAAAATCCTGTGGTTTACCAAAAGCAAATTTTCCAAAAATTCCTAAGTAGTAGAAAATTTGAATAAAAACAACAGCAATAAAGAAGTAAAATAAAGTTATAAGCATATGGTTTAATGTCTTTTAATTTCTGAATCTTGCGAGTGCAAATGTACTTATGAATTCCTAATTTTCAATGGTTAAAACCAATTTACTTTCGGCATTTCGACATTTCTTTTGCAACAGCAATAGCATGAGGGTCTTCAGTTTTTTCTAATTCCGAAATTATGTTTCTATAATTGTGATCATCTCTGTTTTGAGACAACTTTTTTGTGGCTTGAATCTCATCTATTTCAATCTCGAAACCAAAAATTCCTCTTGCTTCGCGCATTGTTTTTTCGGACAGGTCTTCAACTCGAACAGGATCCGCTGAATTGGCTTCATATTTATCAACTAATTTTTTAAGCTGTTCTACTGTAGCATTATAATCTACAATCTTAATTCGGCCATAAACATGTACGGCTATATAATTCCATGTTGGTACATTTTCATGATCGTACCAAGAAGAAGAAATGTAGCTGTGCGGACCAGAAAAGACAGCCAAAACCTGATCATTTTCTGCAAAACCCTCTGCCTGCGGATTTAATTTTGAAATATGCCCTTGCAGTATTTCTTTTCCATCGGCATTTACTTCAAGTTCTATCGGAATGTGCGTAGCGCATAATTTTCCTTTAGTTTGATTAATCAAAATACCAAAACTATTTTCTTTCAAAAAAACTCTGATCGATTCCGGATCTTCATTTTTATATAAATCTGGTGTGTACATTTTTATAAATTTTGATTCAAAGATTTTTCAAAACAAATAGCTTCCGGTCGATCTGTGTATTTTCCGTAATTCGGAATTACTTTATAATTTTGATTTAGATAAAATTTAGTGGCCTCTTGATTTTTTACTCGTGTTTCTAAAACCAGTTTTGTGTAGCCAATTTCAATTGCCTGCTGTTCTAAAAATGATAAAATAGTTTGTCCAATTCTCTTTCGAGGATATTTCGAATACATTCGTTTAACTTCTCCAATATTTTCTTTGATTGGCCTGATTGCACCACAGCCGACAATTTCATTATTTATTTCGGCTACAACAAATACAAATTTCGGATTATTGTGTTCCCAATCGGCGAAAGAATTTCTTCCATCGCTTCCAAAACGAAGATAAAGATTTGCCGACAATTCTTCGATAATTGCTGCAACTTTTTCGTTATTTGGATTGGTTATTTTTATGGAAATGTTTTCTGTCACTATTTTAAATTTCAAAGGTTTTTCTGAAATTAAATATGTTTAAATTATAACTTAAATATAAAAGAATAAATCCAATACAACTAAAAGTTGTTCCTCCAATTAAATATATTGTTTTAGAGTTATTAGAAAAAAGTAATCCAAAATCATTAAAACTGATCGAAAGCAGAGGCTCAAGTAAAAAGAAAAAAAACAAACATGTAAATAGAGTGCTTAAAAAGGTATTTAGAATTGAGATTTTGTTTTTCCAATTAATTAAAGCAATTAATAATACTCCAATTATTAGCCCGTAATATTTCCAAAAAAACACACTAGATAAAAAATCAAACACATTTTCTTTACCAGCATATAATTCAAGCCAACATTGTGATTTTTGTCTCTGATATGAAAGATATTCATGGGCACAATTGTATTTCTCAAAAACAGAAAAAATTTTAATTTGAAAAAAGCCATTTAGAAGGAAAATTATTCCAAACACTTGTATTAAAATTATGGTGATATTAAATTTTTTCATTTATGAATTTAAATAAGATCAGTAAAGTTTCTGTTTTAAATCACATTCACTTCAGCCTCAATATGAATTCCAAAAGTTTCAAAAACAGTTTTTTGAACATCTTTCGAAACAGCTAAAATTTCCTGGCCGGTTGCATTTCCGTAATTCACTAAAACCAAAGCTTGATTTTTATGAACACCAGCGTCGCCAAAACGTTTTCCTTTAAAACCAGCTTGTTCTATTAGCCATCCAGCCGGAACTTTTACTTCGGTTTCTGAAACTTCATAATATTTCATTTCCGGAAACTTTTGATGAATTTTTTCGAAATCAGATTTTAAAAGAATCGGGTTTTTAAAGAAACTGCCACTATTTCCTAGTTCTTTCGGATCTGGGAGTTTGCTTTGTCTGATGGCGATTACAGCATTGCTGACATCTTTTAAAGTTGGAATTGCAACATTATTTTTCGCTAATTCAGCTGTAATATCTCCATAAGAGGTATTTATTTTATGATTGCGTTTCGTTAATTTATAAACTACAGAAGTTATAATGTATTGATCTTTAACTTCATTTTTAAAAATACTCTCACGATATCCAAAATTACATTCGGCATTTACAAAAGTTTTTATTTCTTGAGTTTGAATATTTATAGCTTCGCACGAAACGAAAGTGTCTTTTATTTCAGTTCCGTAAGCACCAATATTTTGAACGGGAGTTGTACCAACATTTCCTGGAATTAAAGACATGTTTTCTAATCCGCCAAAATTATTTTCAATAGTATAAAGTACGAAATCGTGCCAAGTTTCGCCGGCCTGGCTTTCGACCCAAACAAAATCATCGTCTTCTTTAATGATTTTTTTGCCTTTTAAATCGATATGAATTACCAAAGCATCAATATCTTGGGTTAAAAGCATATTGCTTCCGCCGCCAAGAATAAATTTTTTCTCGTTTTTATTATTTTCTAAAATAGTTTTCAGTTCATCAACAGTATGAACTGCAACAAATTGTTTTGCTTTGGCTTCAATGCCAAAAGTATTGTAGTTTTTTAAAGAAAAATTGGATTGGATTTCCATATAAAAGGCTTTTTTAATCTGAGTTCAAAAGTAAGGATTATAATTTTTGGTTTTACTGCAAAGGCACAAAGTTTGCGCAAAGTTCGTTAAGTTTTTTGCCACAGATTAACACAGATTAGAAGAATTTCTTGAAATCTGTTAAATCCTAATATCTGTGTTTGAATTTTAGGTTAGCCGTTTCGTGAATCTAGTAGCTCATGATATTTATCTGCAATAATCTTCATATTAATGTCATAATTAGCATTTTCCTCCACAAATTTTCTATTTCGAATAATAGCCTGATTTCTGGATTCAGTATTTTCAAAAGACCATATTAATTCTTCTGTCAGCATTTCAATATTGTCAATTTCAATTAATTGACCGTTTTCGCGATGTTTAATCCAGCTTTGATTTCCTGCAATATCTGAAACCACAGGATAACAGCCACAAGCCATAGCTTCGAATAAAGATGCAGAGACGCCTTCGGTAATGGGCATGCTAATATAAACGTTGGATTGTTGTAATAATTTTGGAAGCTCGGTATTTGGAATTCTTCCTGTAAAAATCACTTTATTTTCGATTTGTAAATCTTTGGCTAAATCTTTTAAAAATTGCAGTCTGGTTCCGTCGCCAACAATTGTCAATGAAAAATCTATTCCTTTTTGATACAAAATTGCAAAAGCCTTTAAAATAGAATCGTGACGATATTCGGGCTGCAGAGAACGCGTAACAATCGCTTCAATTTTATTTGAATTAGTAATGGAATAATAGAAAAGCGATAAATCAATTCCTTTTGGCAGAACTAAAACTTTGGTCATATCAACTCCAATTTCTCTCATCGAAATTGTCATTACAGGTCCCCAAGCATGAATTAAATCAGCTTTTTTGAAAGCGTGTTTTTGAATGATTTTTTTAAAAGGCAATAAAACAGAACCTTCTGGCCACAAATCAGTTCGGCCTTGCTGTGCAATTGCAACTGGATGCATGCCTGAAATTCCTGCAAGAAAACCGTAACTGGTTGTTCTTTCGGCAATAATCATATCTGGTTTTTGTTGGAGAATTATTTTTCGGATCGAAATAGGAGCGAAGACATATTCTAAAATACGCTTGAAACGATTCATTTTTGAATTATTTGGCGTTTGAAGTTCCCAGGTTGTAATTTCAAAATTGCCAAATTCTTTAAGGCCTTTCATCCACGTAATCGCATCAGCGCGATACGATTCTCCCAGAAAAAGTATTTTTCTTTTCATTTGATAAATGAATTTTGTCGCCGCGAATTCACAAATTAGTAGTGAAAATTTGTGAATTCGTGGCGATTTGTCTTTTTTATTCTTCCGTTTCTAAAGCGCGGTTTATGAATTCGTTCAAAGGTTTTAAAGCGATTAATTTCTTGCTCATTTTAGCAACAAAATCTTTTTGAGTCACTTCGGCAATGTCATATTTTTGAGTTGCCGTGAAACTTTTTAATTTTAAAAACTCAATTGCAGGATGGTCTTTTTCATAACCTCTTGGTGGATTTTTAAGCGAATTGTTTTCGTTTATATCTAAATTTCCAAATTCTTTTTTGAAGTTTTTATCGGTTAAAATCGCTTCTAAATCATCATGGAAATAAGCAATTTCTTTACGGACTTTTTTTAAATCTTCTGCCTCTGGCGAATAAAATCCACCGGCAATAAAACTCGCTCCTTTTTCGATATGTACATAATATCCGGAGCGGTTAGCCCCTTTTGCTCCGGCAGACATCCAAACGCCCAAATGTGCTTTGTAAGGTGATTTATCTTTAGAAAAACGAATATCGCGGTTAATTCTAAAGGTACAATTTTTAACCTCCAACAATTCTAATGAAGGATCAAGCGGTTTCATGACGTCTAGAAAATCGCTCACCAATTGATGATAATCTTTTTTGAAGATCTCGTATCGTTTTTTATTGTCCTGAAACCAATCTCTATTATTATTCTTTTTTAAATCGTCTAAAAATTGCAATGATTCTTTCGTTAACATATTTGGTATTTATTGCAGTTGTTTTTTTAAGTTTTCTTCAGAGGTTAAACCTATTATTTTGTTTTGGACAGCTTTGTTTTCGTATATTAAAATAGTAGGAAGCTGATTAATTTTAAGCGTTTCGGCTAAAGTTTTGTTTTTATCGACATCAATTCGAACCACAACAACTTTGTCTGTCATTTCTTTTTGCATTCTTAAAATAGATGGTTCCATTTGTTTGCATGGTCCGCACCATTCGGCATAAAAATCAACTAAAACTTTTTTATCTGTATTTAATAAATCATTAAAGTCATTCATTGTCATTCCAATTGGCGCTGTCGACGGACTGGATAATCCTTCTTCATTCCAGCCTAGTATGCCACCATCTAATTCGTAAACATTTGTAAACCCTAATTCGCTTAATTTTTTAGAAGCTTTTTTGCTTCTTCCTCCGCTTAAGCAATATACAAAAACAGGTTTCGATTTGTCGTAAGCTAGAGTTGCATTTTCTGCAAAATTTTCGTTGTTCCAGTTTATGTTTCTGGCATTTTCAATATGTTCAGATTCAAATTCATCAGGAGTTCGAACATCTAAAATCTGAGGATTTTTGGTTGTTTTTATTTTTGCTGCAAATTCTTTTGGCGCTAGTGTTTCAAAAGTTTTTGCTTTCTGGTTATGGCATGCAAATAACAAAGACAGCATTATCACGAATAAAATTTGGGGGAATTTCATAATTGTGGATTTTAAAAATAGTACAGCTAATGTAATGATTTTTCATTTTTGAATTCCGATTATAATGATAAATCTATAGATTGAATATCTTATAACTTTGATGTGTAGATTTTACAATCGCTTCAGTACGTTCCGGATGTGTGTCTGAAATAAAAAGCTGCCCGAAAGTTTCGCTGTTAACCATTTCGATAATTTTGGCAACTCGACTTTCATCTAATTTGTCAAAAATATCATCAAAAAGAAGCAGTGGTTTTACGCCGCTTTGTTTTTTCAGAAATTCAAATTGAGCCAATTTCAAAGCAATCAGAAATGATTTTTGCTGTCCTTGTGATCCAAATTTCTTTATTGGGTGTGAATCTATCTCAAAAGACAAATCGTCTTTATGAATTCCAACGCTTGTGTAATGAAGCGCACGATCTTTATTAATGTTTTCCTGTAAAAGCTTCAATAAGTCTTTTTCGTATAAATGACTTTCGTAAACCAACTGCACCGTTTCTTCAGATCCGGTTATAGCTTGATGATGTATATTAAATATAGGTATAAACTGTTCCAGAAAATCTTTTCGCTTTTCAAAAATAGATTTTCCAAAACTATTTAGCTGCTCATTATATATAGATAAGGTATCGTTGTCAAAAGTATGATTGAGTGCAAAATACTTTAAAAGAGCATTTCGCTGTACAATTACTTTTTGATATTGAATAAGCTGATGTAAATAAGCCGAATCTAATTGTGAAATCACACTGTCCATAAATTTACGGCGCGTTTCGCTTCCTTCCACAATTAAATCGCGGTCGGCTGGAGAAATAATAACTAACGGAATAAAACCAATATGATCTGAGAATTTATCGTAAGCCTTGCCATTTCTTTTTAAAACTTTCTTTTGCCCTTTTTTTAAACTGCAGACAATTTGCTCTGCTCTTTCATTTTTTTCTAATTCGGCATCAATTACAAAAAATTCTTCGCCATGCTTGATATTTTGTACAGCAAGCGGATTAAAATAGCTTTTTCCGTAAGCCAAATGATAAATTGCATCGAGCACATTGGTTTTGCCAATTCCGTTTTTGCCGACAAAACAATTAATCTTGCGGTCGAAATCAAAACTGACTTCGGAGAAATTTTTATAATTGAATAAAGAAATTTTGTTTAAATGCATTTTTTACGAGACTCTAAAGATAAAATTTGATGTTAAAGGTTGATTTTTATGCCGCAGATTGAATGATTTTAAACGATTTCTTTTGAAATATAGGTTTAATCAGTGTTGATCTGTGAAATATGTGGCTAAAATTGTAGTTCTAGCCTAGAAAAGTCAAGTTTTAAACAGCAAAAATTTGAGGGTGCAAATTATCGAAAATTATCGATATAAAAGGCTTTTAGCGCGTTTCTACATGAATTATTTTACTGCTGAAGCGAAAGCAGTTATGACTATTGAAATTATTTTTTCTAAAATAGATATAAAATTGATTTTTTTTACTTCAGTTTCAATAAAAATTTTATTTTTGCCGTTCACTAAATTAATTTTAAATGGCTACTTACAATAAAAGAGGATATAAGACACCAAAGGAAAAGGAAGTTAAAGAAGTAAATGAAGAACAACAGGTAGTAATTGATGAAAAAGACAGTACAACAGCTGGTGTTTTTTCTAAATTAGATGAAACTGCTTCAAGAACTGAGGATTGGGTGGCTAAAAATCAAAAAATCATTATTGGTTTAGTTGCTGGTATTGCAATTGCTACTATTGGATATTTGGCTTACCAAAAATTTATAGAAGCTCCTAAGCAAGACGAAGCTGCAAACGAAATGTTTGTTGCTCAACAAAACTTTCAAAAAGCTACTGATGGTGTAGCTAGCGATTCATTATACAAATTAGCATTAAATGGTTCAGAAGGAAAATTCGGATTCGTAAAAATTGCTGAAGAATATTCTGGAACTGACGCTGGAAATCTAGCAAACTACTATGCTGGTATGGCATATTTGAATACAGGTAAATTTGATGATGCAATTAAATATCTAGGTGAATTTAAATCTGACGATTTAATCTTAAGTGCTTTGGCAAAAGGTGCTATCGGAGATGCTTATTCTCAAAAAAATCAGCAAAAAGAAGCTTTAGACTATTATGTAAAAGCAGCTGAATCTAACAAAAACGATTTTACAACACCTCGTTTCTTATTAAAAGCTGGAAAAACGGCGCTGGCTTTAGGTCAAAAAGAAGATGCTTTGAAATATTTAACAGATATTAAAGAAAACTACGACGCAACTCCAGAAGCAGCTTCTGTTGATGCATTGATTGGATTAGCGCAATAAAAATTTTAGTTCCGACGCTTCGGAATAGATTTAGTACCGAAATTTCGGGATAGATTTGTATTTTTACAATCTGAATGTAAAATCAAAAATCTAAAATAGTACAGATGGCTACCGAAAATAAAAATTTATCAGAATACGATAAAAACACGATCCCAAATGCGAAAGACTTTCGATTTGGGATTGTTGTTTCTGAATGGAATGAAAATATAACAGAAGGACTTTACAATGGCGCTTTTGATGCCTTAATTGATTGTGATGTTCCAGCTCAGCAAATTATTCGCTGGAATGTTCCAGGGAGTTTTGAACTGATTTATGGGGCAAAAAAAATGTTGCAGACGCAAAATGTAGATGCAGTTATTGTAATTGGATGCGTTATCCAAGGAGAAACTAAACATTTTGATTTTGTTTGTGAAGGCGTTACACAAGGAATTAAAGATTTGAACGTTCAGACTGATATTCCGGTTATTTTTTGTGTGCTGACAGATAATACGATGCAGCAGTCAATTGACAGAAGTGGAGGAATTCACGGAAACAAAGGAACTGAAGCAGCAATTGCGGCAATCAAAATGGCTTATATTCGTCAGCAGGCTTCAATGTCGCATCCGTTTAATCAGCCTTTATTGGCTTCAGGAGCAATTCAGATTGAGGAAACACCAAGAAAGATTGAGAAAGAATAAAACAACATTTGTTTTAAAAATACTAAGAACCTGTACTTTGCAAAATAGTACAGGTTTTTTGTTTTTTTTATGATGACAGTTATTCAAAAACCCAAGAGAAATTCATTAAATTTGTACACCTTGGTTTTAAAAAACCAGAAATGAATGAATAAATAAACCAGAGATTTTTACAGATTTTTTCTGTTTAGAATTGAAGGGCAACCCTTAACCCAAATTTTTTAATGTCGAGTATTATTCAATTACTTCCTGATCACGTTGCTAATCAAATTGCCGCTGGAGAAGTGGTTCAAAGACCTGCTTCGGTTGTGAAAGAGCTTTTAGAAAATGCTGTTGATGCAAAAGCAACCGACATTAAATTGATTATTAAAGATGCCGGAAAATCATTAGTTCAGGTTATTGATAATGGTATGGGAATGAGTGTGACAGATGCGCGTTTGTGTTTTGAGCGTCATGCGACTTCAAAAATCCGCCAGGCTGAAGATTTATTTTCATTATGTACCAAAGGTTTTCGAGGAGAAGCTTTGGCATCTATTGCGGCAATTGCCCATATGGAAATGAAAACCAAGCAAGATCAAGAAGAACTCGGAACTCACATTATAATCGAAGGAAGTAAATTTGTTTCTCAAGAAGTTGCTGTTTTGCCAAAAGGAACTTCATTTGCAGTTAAAAACTTGTTTTTTAATATTCCGGCTAGACGTAATTTTTTAAAATCAGATACAGTTGAATTTCGACATGTAATGGATGAATTCCAGCGTGTTGCTTTGGCGCATCCTAACATTCATTTTACATTTTATCATAACGGAAGCGAAATGTATAATTTGCCTGCTGCAGGTTATCGTCAGCGAGTTGTAGGGATGTTTGCCGGCAAGACAAATGAAAAATTAGTTCCGGTTAATGAAGATACTGAGATTATAAATGTTCAAGGATTTGTGTGCAAACCTGAATTCGCTAAGAAAAACAGAGGAGAGCAGTTCTTTTTTGTAAACGACCGTTTTATTAAAAGCGGTTATCTGCATCATGCTGTTATGGCAGCATATGACGGACTTTTAAAAGATGGTTCGCAGCCAAGTTATTTTTTATACCTGCAAGTACCGCCAAATACTATTGATATTAATATTCATCCGACTAAAACAGAAATTAAGTTTGATGATGAACAAGCTTTGTATGCTATTTTAAGAGCTTCGATCAAGCATAGTTTGGGTCAGTTTAATGTTGCACCTGTTCTAGATTTTGATCGTGATGCAAATTTAGACACACCATATCATTATAAAGATTTAGAAGCTGAAACACCAACAATCCAAGTTGACGGAACATTTAATCCGTTTACAGACGACAAAACAAATCAGCATTATTCTAAAGCAAGTTCAGGATCTGGTTTTAGTTCTGGATCAAATTCCTATTCAGGTTATTCGAAAAGAGTAGAACCTACAGCAAGCTGGGAAAGTTTGTACGTTGGTTTGGATACAGAAAATATCGAAAGTTCACCTTTTACTTTTGAAAATGAAGAAGTAACTTCGTCCTTATTCAATGATAATGAAGTTGAACAAGCAAGTCAGGGAACGTATCAAATTCATAAAAAATATATTGTTTCGCCTATAAAATCAGGAATGGTTATTGTTGATCAGCAACGTGCGCATCAGCGTATTCTATACGAGCAGTTTTTGCTGAATATGACTGTAAATCAAGCTTCAAGCCAGCAATTGCTGTTTCCTCTGAATTTATTTTACTCTTCAGATGAAATGACATTGATTGAAGAATTAAAACCTTCATTAGAAACAACAGGTTTTGTTTTTGAAGAAGCTCAGACAGATCATATTGTCATTTCAGGAATTCCTGTAAATATTACTGAAAGTGAAGTTTCAATGGTAATCGAACAGTTATTGAGTGATTTGCAAGACGGAATTCCGGCAAGCAGTTACAGCCAGAATGATACAATTGCCAAATCGATGGCAAAAAGTTTAGCGGTTAAAACAGGCTCTTATTTAACCGAAAAAGAACAAGATAATTTAGTAAACGGATTGTTTGCCTGTAAAGATCCAAATATTTCACCTTTTCAAAAACCTACCTTCATCACGATGCGTGTTGAAGATATAGATAAAAAGTTTGCCATATGATGAACATGACTCCCGTAGTAAAACAATTATTGATAATTAATATTATATTTTTTATTGGCTCACAATTAGTGCCGGTATCTTATGAATATTTGGCTATGTTTTTTCCTGAAAACCCAAATTTCAGAGCTTGGCAGCCAATAACACACATGTTTATGCATGGCGGTATTATGCATATTGCCTTCAATATGATTGCTATGGTTTCTTTTGGATCAGCATTAGAACATTTCTGGGGCGGTAAAAAATTCTTGTTTTTTTACATTTCTTGTGGGTTGGGTTCTGCCTTATTGCATACAGCGGTGAATTATTATTCTTTTCAGGATACATTAAGTACTTTGATGGCTAATGGATATCAAAAAGATGAGATTTTAAAACTTTTAAGTGAAGGAAAAATAGATACAAGATGGCAGGAACTAGTTTCTGTTTCGCAATTTAATAGTTTTACAGATGCTTATATTGGCACAGTTGTCGGAGCTTCTGGAGCTATCTATGGATTATTAACCGCATTTGCTTTTATGTTCCCTAATGCAGAATTGGCGTTAATGTTTATTCCGATTCCTATTAAAGCTAAATATTTTGTTCCCGGTATTTTAGCTGTTGATCTTTTTTTAGGATTTAAAGGAAGCTCGTTATTTGGAAGCGGAGGTACTGGTATTGCACATTTTGCTCACATTGGCGGAGCATTAACAGGTTTTTTAATTATGTGGTACTGGAAAAAAAATCAGTTTAATAGTAATCGTTGGAATTAATTTTTAATTTTATTATCTGAACAACAAAAACCAAAAAAGCTTTTATGAATATTCTTGACGATTTAAAATTACAATATAAGTTAGGAGGTATAGCAATGCGTGTCATTTACTGGAACATTGCGTGTTTCCTGATTGCATTAGTTTTTTTCTATCAATATTCTGGCGGTGGTTTCGATTATCCAAGCTGGCTGTCTTTGTCTTCAGATCCAAATGTATTTTTATTTAAGCCTTGGACATTTTTAACCTATGCATTTTTTCATTCGTCATTTTTGCATTTGTTTTTTAATATGATGGTTTTGAATTTTGCAAGTAATTTATTTCTAACTTTTTTTACTCAAAAACAATATTTAGGATTGTATATCTTGGGAGCCATTTTTTCAGGAGTTACCTTTGCATTGAGTTATTATTTTTTAAATATTTCTGCTCCTATAGTTGGAGCTTCTGCTGCAATTATGGCCATTTTAGCAGCAGTAACTACCTATCAGCCTTTAATGGATGTGCGTTTGATCTTTCTAGGAAATGTTAAGCTTTGGCACATTACAGCTGTAATTTTAATTTTAGATTTAATGCAGCTTCGCTTAGATAATACAGGCGGGCATATTTCGCATTTGGCTGGAGCCTTGTTTGGATTTATTTATATGAAATCACTTCAAAACGGAACTGATTTGAGTATTGTAATCTCCAGAACGTTAGATTTCTTTGCTAATCTATTTAAAAAATCCCCTTCGACCCCATTCACAAAAGTTCATAAGAATTACAAAAAACCTACTGAAAGAGTTGCATCAAGAATTGTTACGAAAGATAAAACGCAACAGCAAATTGATGAGATTTTAGACAAAATAAGCCAGTCTGGCTATGATTGTTTAACAAAAGAAGAAAAAGAGTTTTTATTTAAAGCTGGAAAATAATCCTTTTAGCAAAAAAATATGAAAAACCTTTCGTGGTTTAATAAGATAATGTTCTTTTTGAATATAGTGCTTACTGTACTGACATTTAGTATCTATATTTTGCCCTTCCTAGCACCTAAGAGCTTTCCGCTTTTATCGGTGCTTACGCTGTTTATGCCTGCTTTTTTTGTGCTAAATGGCTTGTTTTTTGTCTACTGGGCTATTCAGTTTAAAAAGCGTCTTATTTTATCTGGATTAGTATTGCTGACTGGAATTACGTTTATCAGCAAGTTTTATAAATTTTCGGCTAAAGAATATGTTAAAGACGAAAAAGATTTCTCAATCATGAGTTATAACGTGCGTCTTTTTAATGTTTTCAAATGGTTGGATCGTGATGATATTCCGTCTAATATTAAAGCTTTTATAGACGAAAAAGATCCTGATATTTTATGTATTCAAGAATATTCAAACTCGGCGCATATTGATTTAAAAGTATATCCGCACCGCTATATTTTTATTGATGGAAACAAGATTAAAACCGGCCAGGCTATTTTTTCAAAATTTCCTATTTTATATGAAGGAAATATCATTTTCCCAAATTCGGATAACAATGTAATTTACGCTGATATAAAACGCGGAAAAGACATCATTCGTGTTTATAATATGCACTTGCAGTCTATAAAGATTTCACCTGATGTAAATGAAATTTCTGATGATATTGACAATGTAAATCAGCGTAAGTCACAGCTTATCTATACCCGAATAAGCAAAGGATTTAGGCAACAGCAAGAGCAGGCTGAAATATTTAAGGAAAACATAAAAGAATGCAAAAATCCTATTATAATTTGTGGAGACATGAATAACAGTCCGTTTTCATATGTTTACCGAAATATAAAAGGAAAACTAAAAGATACTTTTGAAGAAGCAGGAGAAGGTTTTGGAGCAACGTATAAATTCCGCTATTATCCAGCGCGAATTGATTATATTTTTTCGGATAGTAAAATGAAAGTAAAACAATTTGAAAGTTTTTCAGATTTCGAAAATTCAGATCATTATCCAATTATGACAAGGCTTTCAATGGAGTAAATTTAATTGGAATTCCAATAATGGAAATCTAAATTCCCAAAATAATTTATACTATTTTCTGCGCTTTTAAATAATCCATTGCAAATTTACCTTCATTAAAAAGTAAGTCTAAGACGCTTAAATTGTTTATAAATCCATGTTTGTCATCAAATACCTGAGTGTATTTTTCGAATGTATTAGGATCTTTTTTTCCATTTGCCAAACTTCTAAAATCGGTCATTTTTTGAGCATCTGCGAAGTATTCTGTTGTTTTGCTGAATTCTAATTTCATTCTTAAGCATTTTGTAACAATGTCTAAGACTTCCATATTTAAATCCATTAAGAAAGTGTGTTTTTTTTCGAAAACAGGTCGAATATCATCTTCAAAAAATTCAAAGAAAGGAGAGCTCCTATAGCCTGCTTCTAAGGATTTGAAGTGTTGTTTTTGCCAATCAAATTCATTTTCAATCAAAACGTCTTTTGTTTTCTGATGCGTCGCTTTTGAATGTTTAACCGGAATATTTAATAATTGAATCCCATTCGGACTATAGATGTAAGTACGGTTTCTATTGGTCTGTTTCTGAAAATTATCTTCCATTTCAAAAGTTATATTTTCAGATTGCGCCATAACTGCAAAGTGACTAATCGATGGAAAATAAGTAGGAAGTAATAGGGAGTTCATGATTTTATTTTTGTTTAAAAGTTTCAGGTTTCAAGTTTCAAGTTTTTACAAAACCTGAAACTTGAAACCTGAAACAAAAATAACTTATTTTATTTATGCTTTATTTTCTTTTCTTTTTTTCCAGAAATACTCACCAACAAAATAAGCGGCAAGCAGAATTAAGAAGTATTTAAAGTAAGATTGAGGTTGACCTTCGCCATCAACAGTAGTAAAAACTCTATCCCAACGAACTTTGTTAATGCCTTTTCCGTTTGTATCCCAGCTCATCCAAATAAAAACGGGCTTTCCTACAATGTGGTTTTCAGGAACGTAACCCCAGTAACGGCTGTCTTCAGAGTTATGACGGTTGTCTCCCATCATCCAATAGTAATTTTGTTTGAAGGTGTAAGTAGTTGTTGGTTTTCCATTGATTAAAAATTTAGAACCTTGCAACTCTAATGTATTTCCTTCATAATTGGTAATGATTTCTTTATAGAAAGGCAAAGATTCATTTGTCAAAGCTACCGTTTTTCCTGCTTCAGGAATATAAATAGGACCCATGTTGTCTTGGCTCCATTTATTGATATGAGGGTAAATTGCATTGTCGTTTCCTTTATCAATTTTTCTGATTACTGCAGTAACGCCAGGAGTATTTTTAAATCTTTCAGCTCCAGCTTCAGTTAATGCTCCTAAATAAAGTGTATCTCTTTTTTGGATTGTGTTTCCTGCAGCATCCATTTCAGTTCTGAAACCTGCACGATCAGTAATGTCTAATTCTTTGAAAATTGTTTCAAAATCAATTGGCGTTTTTTCGTCTAAAGCAACAGTATAAGAATACTGAGGTTTAGCTCTTTCTGGCAAAACTAATTTTTTTCCATTGATAAAAACATAACCATCTTTAATTGATAAGCTGTCTCCAGGAATACCAACACATCTTTTTACGTAATTTGATCTTTTGTCAATTGGTTTTATAACACCTGGTCTTCCTTTTGGCTCATAGAAATAATGAACAGTATCTGCTGGCCAGTTAAAAACAACAATGTCGCAACGTTTTATTTTTTCTAGTGCTGGCAATCTAAAATAGGGCAATTGTGGCCAGCTTAAGTATGATTTTCTTTTTGTTAATGGTATAGAGTCATGAACCATTGGTAATGCAACAGTAGTCATAGGAACTCTTGGTCCGTAATTTACTTTGCTCACGAATAAAAAGTCACCAATTAATAGTGATTTTTCTAACGAAGATGTCGGAATTGTATAAGGCTGTACTATGTATGTATGTACTAAAGTTGCTACGATAATCGCAAAAAGCAACGAACTTATGGTGTCTGCAGTTTTATTTTCTGGAGTCAGTTTTCGGTTTGCGTTGTATTCTAATTTCTGAGTATAATTTACATAATAGATATAAAATCCTAAAGTAAAAATTCCAAGGAAAGTATCTAAAGTTGATTTTTTGCCAAAAGTTCTTAAAGTTTCTACCCAAACAACCGGAAACATTATTAGATTGATAATCGGAATAAAAAGCAATAAAGTCCACCAAGTTGGTCGGCCAATTATTTTCATTAAAACTATTGAGTTATATACAGGAATCGCTGCTTCCCAGCTTTTTCTTCCTGCTGCTTGGTACAATTTCCAAGTTCCGATAAAATGAATTACCTGAACGGCTAAGAAAAAAACAAACCAAAGATATAGTGTCATAATATGTTGTTTAAAGTTTCAGGTTTCAGGTTATTTGATTTTTAAAATAAGCCTAAACCTTAATCTGATTATTTTAAGTTTAATACATCTTTCATGCTGTAAATACCTGTTTTTCCAACAAGCCATTCAGCGGCAATAACAGCTCCAAGAGCAAATCCTTCACGATTGTGTGCAGTGTGTTTTAATTCAATACTGTCTACAGCAGAATCGTAAGTTACAGTGTGTGTTCCTGGAACGTCGCCGATTCTTTTTGCTTCAATATAAATTTGCTTCGTCTGTTCGCTATCGCTCTGGTCATTTGCTGCAGCTTGATCTAATGTCCAATTTGTATAGTTGCTGTTTTCGATAACGCCTTTTGCCAAAGAAATTGCAGTTCCGCTTGGAGCATCTAGTTTTTGAGTATGATGAATTTCTTCCATCGTTACTTTATATGAATCGAATTGTGCCATTATCTTAGCTAAATATTCATTCAATTCAAAGAAAATATTAACTCCTAAACTAAAATTTGAACTAGAAATGAATCCTCCCTTTTTTTCGTTGCAAAGTGCAACCATTTCATCAAAATGCTCTAACCATCCAGTTGTTCCGGAAACTACAGGAACATTTGCGTGAAAACAGTTAGAAATATTGTCAACGGCGGCAGTAGGAACGCTAAAATCAATTGCTACATCAGCTGTCGAAAGTCCTTCATAAGTGTTAGATTCGTCTTTTTTTAAGACAATTTCATGACCTCTTTCTAAAGCAATTCGTTCAATCACTTTCCCCATTTTTCCATATCCTAAAAGCGCAATTTTCATTTTGTATTTTTTTTGAATTTTAAATAGCATGAAAAGCTATTTAAAAAGTGTAATTAAAAGTTAGTCCAACATTTGGTTTAAACGTTACATCGTTGGGATAAATTTCTGGACGAAGTGATAATCTTTCGTTTACGTTAAATTGAATCAAAGCGGCATCAACATTGGCGTCTATGATGTTTAAAGCGTAAAACCCTACGACGAATAAGGCTGATAAATCCCTGTTTCTTTGATAAAATTTTTGACCGGCAATAAGTCGGCTATCATCTAGAAACTCGTATTTATCATCATTGTAGCCTTCTAATCTGCGTTTGTAAGCGTCTCGATAATCGTGGTATTTTTTGTTATTATCGATGTAAAAATAAAGACTGGTTCCGATTGCTCCGTAAACTAGCGGGATTTTCCAGTATTTTTTATTGTATGCTTGGCCCAGACCTGGCAAAATTGCAGAATAGAATGCTGCTTTTGCTGGTGTAAGCGGGTCTATTTCTTCCATCTTAGTGGTGTCTTTAGCGACCAAAACCGCGTCTGTTTTTGCCTGAGCAAAAAGAGAAACGGTTCCTATGAGAAAGAACAATAGACTTATGGGGACAATCTTATTCACTATCCGTTTATTAATTTTATAATTCTATTAAAGTCGGCTTCAGAATTAAAAGGAATTGTAATTTTTCCTTTTCCGTTGCCTGCGACTTTTACATCAACTTTCGCACCAAAATAATCGTTGAAAGTGTTCTTTTGCGTTTCTTTAACCACAAATGAAGAATCAGCTTTTGGCTTTCCTTCTGTTTTTGGTTTTAAGCTTTCATGATAATTTTTAACTAAGGTCTCTGTTTCACGCACAGATAAATTTTGACTTACGATTTTTTGATAGATATCGGTTTGAATGTCTAAATCTTCAATATTGATGATTGCTCTACCGTGGCCCATACTGATAAAACCGTCACGAATTCCAGTTTGAATAATCGGATCTAGTTTTAATAGACGTAAATAGTTAGCAATTGTAGAACGCTTTTTTCCAACGCGCTCACTCATTTGTTCTTGAGTTAATTGAATTTCATCAATTAAACGCTGGTACGAAAGTGCAATTTCTATAGGGTCTAAGTCATGACGCTGAATATTTTCAACCAAAGCCATAACCAACGACTCATTGTCATTTGCAATACGAATATAAGCAGGAACATGAGTTAAGCCAACTAAAGTAGAAGCGCGCAAACGGCGCTCTCCAGAAATTAACTGGTATTTGTTGAAATCTAATTTACGAACAGTAATAGGCTGGATCACACCAAGTTCTTTAATAGAAGTAGCTAACTCGCGTAATGATTCTTCATTAAAATTGCTTCTAGGCTGAAACGGATTTATTTCTATAGCACTTATTTCAAGCTCAATGATATTTCCAACAACCTTGTCAGCATTTTTGTCTTCTACTGATGTAATGTCGTTTTCCGGATCTTTTAATAATGCCGATAATCCTCTTCCTAAGGCTTGTTTTTTAATTGCTTTTGTCATAAAAACTATTTACTGTTTTTCTTTATAATTTCTTGAGCTAAGTTAATGTAATTAACTGCTCCTTTGCTGGTTGCGTCATAATTAATGATGCTTTCGCCAAAACTTGGAGCCTCGCTTAATTTTACATTTCGCTGAATAACGGTATCAAAAACCATATCGTTAAAGTGTTTTTGAACCTCTTCGACAACCTGATTTGACAAACGTAATCTAGAATCGTACATTGTAAGTAATAATCCTTCAATGTCAAGATCTGGGTTGTGTATTTTTTGAATACTTTTTATGGTGTTCAATAATTTTCCTAATCCTTCAAGAGCGAAATATTCGCATTGAATAGGAATAACTACAGAATCAGCCGCTGTTAAAGCATTTAAGGTTAATAAACCAAGAGAAGGAGCACAGTCGATGATGATATAATCATATTCATCTTTTACGCTTTCTAATGCTTTTTTAAGCATATATTCTCTGTTTTCTTTATCAACCAATTCGATTTCGATGGCAACAAGGTCAATGTGAGCAGGTATCACATCAACATTTGGAGCTGAACACTGAACAATAGTTTCTTTTGGGGTGTGACTATGTTCAAGTATTTGGTAAGTACCGATTTCAACAGATTCTACGTCAATCCCAAGACCAGACGTAGCATTTGCCTGAGGATCAGCATCAATCAATAATACTTTCTTTTCTAAAACACCTAATGAGGCTGCAAGATTTACCGATGTAGTAGTTTTTCCAACGCCTCCTTTTTGATTAGCAATCGCAATGATTTTGCCCATTTATTTTCTGAATTTTGAACCGTAAAAATACAATTATTTATGGTTTCTGAAAATCTATTTTGTTAACATTTGCTAAACTTTGGGAAGCCGTTGTTTTGTGCGTGTTTTATTGATTTTTATTTTTGTTATTTCAAAAAATACCAGCAAATTTTTGTTGTGTTTAATCTTAAATTTATGAAAAAAAAGAGCCATTTTAGAATTTGAATCTGCTAATGCGAATTTTAAATCCTGTCCTTTCTTTTGGCATTAATTTTTTGGCTGAAATAAAAATATTTCTTATTTCTTAAATTGTTTTGGATAAGCAAAAAATAGTTATATATTTGCACCCGCTTTCGGGGTGTAGCGTAGCCCGGTTATCGCGCCTGCTTTGGGAGCAGGAGGCCGCAGGTTCGAATCCTGCCACCCCGACAAAAGTCTTTTCATTTAGTTGAAAAGACTTTTTTTATTTTAGACTGTTTGATATTCTTTATCTTTAAATGATCAACAGAATAATAGTTAGACAAAAAACACCTGTTTTTCTTTTTTGGCTTATTTGCTATTCTCTATTTTAGAATAGCAAAAACTGATTAACGGAGTTCTTTTTTCCAACAATAAAAACTTACTTTTGCACCATCAAATTATTAATATAACTATATTATGTCAGATACAATCGAAAAAATTAAATGCCTTATTATAGGTTCTGGTCCTGCAGGTTATACTGCAGCAATTTATGCAGCCAGAGCAAACATGAATCCAGTATTATATCAAGGAATGCAGCCTGGTGGTCAATTGACTACAACTAACGAAGTAGAAAATTTTCCGGGTTATGTTGATGGCGTTACAGGACCTGAAATGATGGTTCAGTTACAGGAGCAAGCAAAACGTTTTGGTGCTGATATTCGTGACGGCTGGGCTACAAAAGTTGATTTTTCAGGAGATATTCATAAAGTTTGGATTAACGATTCAATCGAATTACACTGCGAAACTGTTATCATTTCGACAGGTGCTTCGGCTAAATATTTAGGCTTGCCTTCAGAACAGCATTATCTGCAAATGGGCGGAGGAGTTTCTGCTTGTGCTGTTTGCGACGGATTTTTCTACCGCAATCAAGAAGTTGTAATTGTTGGTGCAGGAGATTCTGCTTGTGAAGAGGCACATTACTTATCTAAACTTTGTAAAAAAGTAACGATGCTGGTAAGAAGCGAAAAATTCAGAGCTTCTAAAATTATGGAAGAACGCGTTCGCAAAACTGAAAATATTGAGATTTTAATGAATCACGATACTGTTGAAGTTTTAGGTGATAATCAAGTTGTGCACGCTATTAAAGCATTAAATAAAACTACAGGAACAGTTATCGAAATTCCAGCAACTGGATTTTTTGTTGCGATTGGCCACAAACCAAATACAGATATTTTTAAAGATTACATCACTCTTGATGAAACTGGTTATATCATAAATACTCCAGGAAGATCTAATACAAATGTTGATGGCGTTTTTGTAGCTGGTGATGCTGCTGATCATGTATATCGTCAAGCTATTACTGCTGCAGGGACAGGATGTATGGCGGCGCTTGATGCTGAACGTTATTTAGCTTCTAAAGAATAATAATTGTTTTAAGGTTTCAGGTTTTGTTAAGAGCTGAACTTTGAACGTTATAAAAGTAAAAAGTCCTATTCTTATTTGAATAGGACTTTTTTATTTGTACATCTTTAAGTGCTATATTCTTATAAAGTTGTTGTCGCCGTTTTTGTTTTCATTCCTCCTGGTTTCTTGATCAATTTTGCTTCTTCGCTAAAACGCGTCAGTTCAATTTTTGGATCACCAAACAATGAAAGCTCTGCTTTGTCTCCAACAGCGATTGAAATAGAAGTTTCGCCTAAAATGACAGCCGTTGCAGCACCTTCAGCAGTAACATTTGCCTCTTTCAAAGTAAATTTTGTTCCAGTGAAAACCGAATTATTATCTAAACGAATAGTTGCTTTCTCTGCAATTCCCTCTAAAGTCGCATTGGATTTTTGATACAAATCGCATTTGAATTTTATGGCAGAAACTAATGATTTGATAGTCGCATTTTTGCTCAATTGCAAAGCAGCTTCGTCAGCTTTTAAGTTGATTTCGGATTTTGATTTGTCATCTGCAATTAAACTGAATTTTTTTGAATTAACATTCAGATATAATTTTGAGTAATCAACACTGTTAAAAGTAATATCATCTAGCTTTAGTTCCTGAATGGCATAAATAACAGCGTCATTTTTTGCAATTACTTTGTTTAGTGAACCTGTATAAGTAACATGTACAGCCAATTTTTTGAAAATTGTACTTTCTTTTGAAGTATAAAGGCGAAGTGTTTTTTCTCTTAAATCCATCCCGATTATCTCATGAAGATTGTCATCTGCTTCAATTTTAATTTCATTTTTTTCTCCAAGTTCTAAGTAAACTTCTAAATTATCATCGACTTCGATGGCATCAAAACTTCCGACTTCTTTTATAGAAGTTGTTACAATTTTAGTTCCTTTTACTTTTTCTCTTTTTTGTGCAAAAGTTAATGTGGTAACTAATAATAGGAGTAAGGCAATACTATTTTTCATTAATTCTAGATTTGATTTTGACAAATATAAAAAAATCATCCACTTTTGATGAATGATTTTCTTTATATTTAACAGATATGTTTGTTATTCTTGGCTGATGGTTCCTCCTGAATTTGAAGTTTTTTCAATTGTTTTAGGAGTTGTATCATAATTGATGTTTCCGCCGCTTGATGCTTCTGCTTTCAAACTTACAATAGGATGCACATTTACGCTTCCGCCGCTTGATGCTTCTGCATGTACATCATTTGCAAGTAATTTTTGTGCATTAATGCTTGCGCCACTAGAGGCTGAAGTTTTGATTTTTAATGCTTTTCCTTCAATATTAATTGAGCTTCCACTTCCAGAATCAGCAGTAATATTATCCGATTCTATATTTACATCCATTGTAGCTGCGCTTGAAGTTTCTAGATCTATATCTTGTCCTTGAAGTACATTTTTGCTTTGTAAAGATGCTGCGCTTGACGCTTCTAATTTATCAATAATAGGCATTTTTACAGTCACCTTTTTCTTTGTAACATCTCTAAAAGAACTGAATTTGCATTTAATGATCAAAGTTCCGTTTTCTACTTTTGTTATAATCTCTTTTTGTAGATTATCATCCGCTTCAACAATAATTTCAGTCGAATCAGATTGGATGATTTCAACCTCGATTGCATTGCTTACGGATACATTTTTAAAGTCACCTTCAACAATTCTTTTTTCAGTTGTAACATTGCCGCTGCCTTTAATTGAGTTCACGTTAAAATTACATGAGGCAAACAATAATGCGATAACAGTTGCAATAATAAATTTCGTAATATGAATAATTATTTTAATCATGGCTTTAGTTTTTAGTTGATTTTGATTATAACTCCGTTTTTATCAGTGGTTAGCTTTCCTTTAGTTTTTTTTCCGTTTAAAACTTCTTTTCCGTTGATTTTAATCGAAACTTCTTTGACAGTATCATTGTCAATTGTGTTAACTTCAGTATCATCGCTGTCATAGTCTACATCTCCATGATCATCTTCATCTGCTGGACAATTCAAGCATTTTATTTTAGAACCTTCTACTTTATAGTTGTAATCACCGCTAAAGTGCAGGTTGAAAAAATCATTATCAGAGTCATCGTAATCTTGTACAGATGCATCTGGTTTAAATAATTGGCCTTCTGGCAAGTACAAATATACATCAACTTCTTGACCTCTAAACTTATTTTTTACATCTGTTAAAAAATAATTATCAAGTACTAAATGATTTCCATTGATCTGAAATTTATAGTCTATTTTTTCAGCTCTTTGTTTTGCAGCTATAAAAGAATTTCCTCTTGCTGTTTTCTCAATCTGCAAATAAGGAGTCTTTTCATCAGTATGCAATACATGCAAACGAACGTCGTTTGAGTAGATTAATTGATGATTTGCTGAATCCTGAACAAATTCAAATTCTCTATGATGATCCAAGTCTTTTGCATAATAATCATTGTATCTAAATTTTACATACAAAGTGTCTTTTGCAGTAATCCCTATTGCTTTTTTCTCGATCGTTTTGTTGTCGTATGAAATTTCAGTTGCTTGTTTGATTCCAATACTGATCGCAATTGCAACTGCTATAATCCAAATAGCCAACAAAGTATATTTTGTAATATTCCCGATAGATTTTAAGTTTGGAGATAATAATTTGAAACCTAAAAGCGTTAAAAAGAAGAACGGAATTCCAACTACAAGGAACATTAATAAACCAAATGACCAAATAGGATATTGTGTAAAGTTTCCGGCTTCAATAAAATTCTGCCAAGGAAAATCAATAAAGATATTTGTTCCTAAAGTAAACACTCCAATTAATAATAAAATCAAAGTAGAGATACCGCTCATGATTAAAATTACGCCTAAAAATTTAGCGAAGATTTTAAAAACCGTCATGATAAAGTCTCCAAATGAACTACTTATTCTCTCAGCTCCCGACTTTACTTGGTTTCCCATTGCATCATAATCTGCATTTTTAAATTTATCAGATAATGACTCAAGTTCTTCACGAACCTTTTTTTCAATATTCGAAATTGTTACTGGTTCCCCTGTCATTTCTAGTTTTTCAGAAGTTGTGACAGCTTCTGGAGTAACAATCCAAAGAACGAAATAAGCTAAAATTCCAGTTCCAAAACCTGCGAACACAAATACTAAGAATACGATTTTTATCCAAACAGCGTCGATTCCAAAATAATGTCCTAAACCAGTTGCAACACCACCAATCATTCCTTTCTCTTTATCACGGTATAATTTTTTGTGTTTTCTTGCACCGTAATCATTAAAAGACTGATTTGTTTTTTCCTCGTCTTCAATAATGTAGTCTTCTGGTTGTCCCATCACTGCAATCACTTCGTCAACGTCTTTCAGTCCAACAACATGTTTTTCGCTTTTTTGTTTTTCTGTTAATAATTCAGAAACGCGCATTTCGATATCTTTAATGATTTCATCTTGTCCAGATGAACTGTTAAGTGATCGTTTTATGGCGTCAAAATAGCGCGTTAATTTTAAGTATGCATCTTCATCGATGTGAAAAAACATGCCTCCTAAGTTTATATTTACTGTTTTGTTCATGACTATTGATTTTGATTGGTGATTAGTTTTACAGCGTCAGACAATTCTGTCCAAGTGCCGCTAAGTTCGTTTAAAAATGTTTGTCCTATTTCGGTTAATCCATAATATTTTCGTGGTGGTCCTGAAGTCGATTCTTCCCAGCGATAATTCAGTAAACCGTCGTTTTTCAATCGGGTTAAGAGCGGATAAACGGTGCCCTCAACAACTAATAATTTTGCGTTTTTTAAAGTGTCTAATATTTCTGAGGTGTACGCGTCTTTTTCTTTCAATACAGATAAGATGCAAAACTCAAGAACACCTTTGCGCATCTGTGCTTTTGTGTTTTCAATGTTCATAATTTCATTTTGTTTTTTTTAGATTGAACAATTCGTTTTTTGATTGATGATGATGATTGATGATTGATTCGAAACTATACTGATGATGGTCAGGTTTTGTTCGTATATAACTTTTAATTTTAACTGATTACTTTATAAAAGGAATCGTAAGCGGATATTTATATAATTCTCCGTTTGACGCTTTTATAGAAGCATAAATCACTAAAAAGAATTCAACAAATTTCAGCAATCCAAAAAGTAAAACCGCTGTCAGGCCAATACTTATTAATCCAATATTTCCTTGAAAATCAAAATTTCTGATAACGAAATTTTCGTCGTTAAAAACAGCTTCCATCGGAATGTTCTGTAAAAAAACAGTTAAGAAAATCGGTATTGCGATTAAAGCCAAAACTAAAGTGTAAAGCAATAAGCTCAATTGAAAATTCAATGTCTGTTTTCCGTGGTGATTTACAAATTCTGATTTGTCTTTGTAGCTCGTCCAGATTAATATTGGAAAAATATAATTTCCAAAAGGAATGATGTATTGAGTTAATGTACTCAAATGCGTGAACGTTGCAGTGTTCTTTTCTGATGTTGTTTCCATGATGAGTGGTGTTGATGTTTCCATGATTAAAAGTATATAGTAATTTCTTATGCAAATATATATCCAAAAGACAGTATCTTGTTTTACATAGTACCAAATATTAACAAAATTTTAACAATGTTAAAGTTTTGATTGCTATTATAATTAGCTGAAAATCATTCTGAATAGCTGATTTTATTGAGTCTTTTGTAAAAACAAATCAATTTATTGTGCGTGCATAGTTTTTTTGTATTTTTACATAAAAAATTAAATCACATGGCAGTTTCAGTTTCTAAACTCAATAAATTTGTATTATTCAAATTACCATCTGCATACATTTGCGGGGTGCGCGTAAAAGCAATCGACAAAGATAGATGTGTAGTAAGTGTAAAACACAGATGGATAAATCAGAATCCGTTTAACTCAATGTATTTTGCCGTTCAGGCCATGGCGGCTGAATTAACAACTGGTGCATTGGTGATTTCGCAAATTCAGGAAAGCGGCAGAAAAATTTCTATGCTAGTAGCGAATAATAAAGGAAACTTTACCAAAAAAGCAACAGGAAGGATAACTTTTGTTTGTAATGACGGGCATTTAATTGCTGATGCTATAAAGAAAACAATTGAAACAGGCGAGGGACAGACCTTCTGGATGAAATCTATAGGAACGGATGAAAAGGGCGTTCAAGTTTCTGAAATGGATTTTGAATGGAGTGTTCGTGTGAAATAATTATCTGATTCAGAATTTTAAATATAAAAAAAGACCTCAAATTATTTGAGGTCTTTTTTGTTGAAATAAATCTAATTATGCTTTTGCACAACAGCTTACTTTACCTTTTCTAGGAACATCCATATTGCATGTTTTCCCGGCTGCTTTACATTTTGCTTTACACTTTTCGATATCCGCAGCGGTCATTTTTTTAGCTTCGGTTGCTTTTTTAGAACAGCAAGACTCTTTTTTTGCGGCTTCTTTTTTTACAACTTTTGCATCTTGTGCGTTAACTCCAATTGAAAATAATGCAATTGTTAGAATTGTGATTATTTTTGTCATTTTGTATGTTTTACTCTTTGTTTTTTGTTTGAAAAATCTTTTGATAGTTCAAATATAATAACATTTAAAAGAGCTGAATATTGTCTGCTAGTTAATGTTTTTATAATAATTTTGATTGCTAATTTTTTGATTAGCTACAGATTAAAAATATTCTTACAGATTTAATACGTGTAATATGGTTTCGTTTAATAACTCAAATTCATACCAAAACCAATCCCCATGTCGCTGTCATAATGTGTAGTAATTCCAAAATTTCTTCCGACTATATATTTTACACCAGCCATATATTCTTTGTCTGTATTCCACATTAAATTCATTCGTAGACGTTTGGAAAGCGGAATGTCTTTTCTTTCAAATTGAAGTCGCACATTTCCATCCGTATAAACTTCAACTTGCGCTTTTACAAGCATTGGCAGCATATACTCAACACCAGCGCTAAAAACAGAACGATTGTCCTTAGTATTTGTTTGTCCAAATAGATTTTGTTCCTGTTCATCCATTCCCATTTTTCTGTAACGCCAGTCAAAACCTATAAAAGGCATAAGCCATTGATTTTTTCCAATGTAACGGCCAACATGCGTTTCCGTTTCATAACCGTGCATGTCATTATACCCCAATCTCCATTCTGTTCCAATGCTCCAACGTGTGTTGCTGTACATGGCTTCTCCGTCGTTTCCGTTTGAGGCAAAATCATTTTCGCCCATAAAATGAAACATTCGATCATCCATTTTTAGCATTTTGTAGGCCATTTCAGGATGATGAATCAACGGATTTGGAGCTGAATTTTCATAACTAAAAATACGGCCCATGCCTGCCATCATGTGATATAAAATGTGACAATGAAAAAACCAATCGCCATCTGCATTTGCTTGAAACTCGATCGTGTCGGTTTCCATTGGCATAATATCGATGACATTTTTTAATGGAGCATAATCGCCGTGCTCATTAATAATTCTGAAATCATGTCCGTGCAAATGCATGGGGTGGCGCATCATAGATCCGTTATACAATACGATACGAACGTTCTCGCCTTTTTTGATTAAGATTTTATCCGTTTCAGAAACTACTTTATTGTCTAAGCTCCAAACATAACGATTCATATTTCCGGATAATTCAAATCGTAATTCTTTTACGGGCGTATCTTTTGGAAGCGTTGTTATGTTTGGAGATTTTAGCATTCCGTAATTCAGCGTCGTAATCTCGGCAGTTTCTGTAGTATCGCTTGACATTTCCATGCCTTCCATTTTATGATCAGAATGGTTTTCTGTTTTTTCAGATGTGTCTTCTTCAGAAATTTCAGGATACATTACGGCATTCATATCCATTTTATTGAGGGACATTTTCATGCCCATATCATTCATTTCGCCGTTCATTCTCATCATATCGTTCATCATTTTCATGCCTTCAAAATATTTTAATTTTGGAAGATGAGAAACGGGCTGTTTAATTCCATTTCCTAAAAACAAAGAAGCTGATCCTGTTCTGTCTTCGGCTGTAGCCAAAAAAGCATAAGATTTATTGTCTTCCGGAATCGTAACCACAACATCATAAGTTTCAGAAACAGCAATGATTAATCGATCGACTTCTACAGGTTCAACATCATTGCCATCGCTGGCCACAACCGTTATTTTTCCACCGCCGTAAGTCAGCCAGAAATAACTTGAAGCACCTCCGTTTGCAATTCGCAATCTGACTTTTTCGCCAGGTTTAAATTGCGAAAGCTGTGCTTCATTTTTTCCATTAATTAAAAACTTCTCATAATAAACATCACTGACATCCATCGCGTTCATGCGTTTCCATTCGTTGGTGACTTTTGTTGAGAATTGTCCTTTTTTAATAGCTTCAGCATAACTTTGAGTAGTTCCTTTTTTTATGGCAAACCAATCGTTGGCATTGTGAAGCATTCGCTGGATATTCTCTGGCTTGAGATCCGTCCATTCGCTTAAAATCAAAGGAACTGTTGGTAAATCGTCAATGCCTTTTCTAAAAGTTGGATCATCTTTCTTTTTGTTGATGATAAAAAGTCCATACAAACCAATTTGTTCCTGCAATCCAGAATGGCTGTGATACCAATAGGTTCCGTTTTGAATAATCGGGAAAGTATATTTATGAATTGTACCGGGCTTAATTGGCATTTGGGTCAGATACGGAACTCCATCTTCTTTGTTTGGAAGAAATAGGCCATGCCAATGCAGTGCTGTATCTTCGTTTTTTAAATCGTTGTGGACATAAATTTCAGCAATATCACCTTCTGTAAAAGTTAAGGTCGGCATCGGAATTTTTCCATTAACAGTAAGAGCATGTTTTTGTTTTCCGGAGAAATTCGCAATCGTATCGCGAACGTGTAAATCGTAACGAACAATTTTTTGTGCTTTTGCTGTCATGGCGATCAAAAAGGCAATATATATAATATGTAATTTCATTTTTAATTTTTAAAGGTTTAGATTTCTTAACCGCAAAGCATTTGCAATTACCGAAACCGAACTTAAGCTCATTGCTAAAGCAGCTAACATTGGAGAAAGTAAAATCCCGAATGCAGGATATAAAATTCCTGCCGCAATTGGAATTCCCAGAATATTATATACAAAAGCAAAAAATAGATTTTGTTTTATGTTTCTCATTACTGCATAACTCAATTTCTTTGCTTTTACAATTCCGGCTAAGTCGCCTTTTACCAGAGTTATTTTTGCACTTTGTATGGCAACATCAGTTCCGGTTCCCATGGCTATTCCAATATCGGCTTGTGCTAAAGCCGGAGCATCATTAATTCCGTCACCGGCCATTGCTACAATTTTACCCTCAGACTGCAAGCGCTGAATTTCTTTTAGCTTGTCTTCTGGAAGGCAATCCGCTTTGAAAGAACTTAAATGCAGTTGATCCGCAACAGCTTTGCCTGTATTTTTATTATCTCCAGTCAGCATAATTACCTCAACACCTTGATCAATTAAATCTTTAATGGCTTTGATACTGCTTTTTTTAATAGCATCTGTAATGGTAATATACCCTGTAATACTATTGTTTATTGCGATGTATGAAACCGTTTTTCCTAAATTTTGCTCGGCTGTAATTTTGCTTTCAAAATCATCAGATATCGAAGCGTTGATCTGAATCATTAGTTTTTTATTTCCTAATGCTATTTTTACATTATTAACTGTTCCTAAAACTCCTTTTCCGGCAACAGCTTCAAAATCAGGAACTTCGAACAAAGATTGTTTTTTTTCTTTAGCATAATTTACAACCGCCTGTGCCAAAGGATGTTCGCTGTTTTGATTTAGCGAAGCAATGTTTTGCAACAGAATATCTTCGTTGTTATCGATTGCATAAATTTTTTCTACAGTTGGTTTTCCTTCTGTAATTGTTCCGGTTTTATCTGTAATTAAAACATCAATTTTACTCATGTTTTCTAGTGCTTCGGCATTTTTTATCAAAATTCCGTGCTGTGCGCCTTTTCCAACGCCAACCATAACAGACATTGGTGTTGCCAATCCTAAAGCACAAGGGCAGGCAATAATTAAAACAGCGATTGCATTTATTAATCCGTAAATGTAAGAAGGCTCTGGACCAAATTTAGCCCAAAGAATAAAAGTCAATACAGAAATAGCAACAACTGTTGGAACGAAATATTTTGCTACACGGTCTGCTAATTTCTGTATAGGAGCTCTAGAACGGCTGGCATCATTTACCATTTTAATAATCTGTGAAAGCAATGTTTCAGATCCTACTTTTTCGGCAATCATAACAAATGATTTTGTTCCATTTATCGTTCCTGAAATTACATTGTCTCCAATTTTTTTGTCGACCGGAATTGGTTCGCCAGTGATCATTGCTTCATCAATACTACTTTCGCCAGATGTAATTTTTCCGTCAACCGGAATTTTTTCACCTGGTTTTACTCTCAGCAAATCATCTTTTTTAATATCGTGAATTGAAATTGTTTTGTCATTTCCGTTTTCTACCAACGTCGCTTCGGTTGGAGCCAATTTTAGTAATTCTTTTATTGCTCCGTTTGTTTGTCCGTGAGCTTTGGCTTCCAATAATTGACCTAGCAAAACCAGTGTTATGATAACTGATGCTGCTTCAAAATAAAGATGAATAGTTCCGTGATGCGATTTAAATTCTGATGGAAAGAGATCTGGAAAGAACATTCCGGCAACGCTGAATAAAAAAGCAACGCTTGTTCCTAATCCTATTAAGGTAAACATGTTTAAATTCCAGCTAATAATTGATTTCCAGGCACGAATAAAAAACATCCAGCCAGCATAAAAAAGCACTGGAATTGAAAATAAAAACTGAACCCAATTCCATTTTTCTATCGACATTATAGAAAAAAGGGGATTATTAGGGATCATTTCCGACATTGAAATAATAAAGATTGGAATCGTAAATAGAATTGCAATCTTCATTTTTTTTAATAAGTCGGTATAGGTTTTATTTTCTTCAGATTCAGAAGCCTGAACGGCAACCAAATCCATTCCGCAAATTGGGCATTCACCAGGTTTATCAGAAATGATTTCAGGATGCATAGGACAGGTAAATTGTGTTCCAATTTCGATTTGAGGCACTAAATCCATTCCGCAAACAGGACAATCTCCTGGCTTGTTATAGGTTTTATTTCCTTCACAATGCATTGGGCAATAAAATACTCCCGTAGTACTATGATGCGTTAGAATTGTTTTATGTTCATGAATTTCAGCAATATCCTTTTTTTGACTTGAGCAACAAGATTTAATAGGTACTGCTGCTGTATTTTTAGGAGAAGTCATTTCAATAATATACTTTCCCGCTTCTGATAATGCTTTTTGCAGTTTTTCAGTCGAAATATGGTTCTCCATTTTTATGGTTGCCAACGGGGGATTTAAAGTCACCTCGGCTTGAATTCCTTCAACAGTATTCAGCGTTTTTTCAACTTTTTTACGACAGCCATCACATGACATTCCTGAAATTATATATTGGTGAGTCATTGTTTTATTTTTTAGGATTACAATGCAAATTTGCGAACTAAGCCTGAGTTCGGTTTGTATAATTTTGGGAATGATTTGCAAGATTTACAAATTTTTTAACCGTAAAGATTTACGCAAGACATACAAGTAAAAAACAAGAAATCTTAGCGTCCCGAGGCTTCGGGATTGCGTTTAAATACCACAGCTAAATCTACAAATTCTCAATCTGAATTCGTTTTTTATCCTTCAATTGTTTGAAATAAGTAGGAGTAAAACCAGTGATTTTTTTGAATTGGTTGCTCAAATGTGCCACATTGCTGTAATTTAAAATATCAGCAATTTCGCTTAGCGAGAGTTCATTATAAATTAAAAGCTCTTTTACCTTCTCTATTTTTTGGCTTATAAAATACTTTTCTATAGTTGTATTTTCTATTTCCGAAAATAAATTACTTAAAGTATTATAATCCTGATGGAGGTTTTCTGCCAAATAATCAGATAGATTGATTTTGAGTTCATTGTTTTTATGATGAACCAAATCAATAATCAAAGTTTTTATTTTTTCGATTGTTTTGCTTTTTTTGTCATCAATCAAATCAAAACCCAAAGCATGGAGATGTGTTAAAAGTATACTTTTTTGATCTTCGGTAATCGAATCCTGCAGTTCAACTTCGCCTAGTTCCACAGAAATAGTGTGAAGTCCGAGTTTTTCGAACTCAGACTTCACAACCATTTTACATCGACTACACACCATGTTTTTGATGTATAGCTTCATGGTTATTTGATGGTTTCTACAACATTTCCACAAGTCAACATTGAAGATCCGTAGTATGGATTCTTAACTGCTTTTTCTTTGCTCAACCAATCTGCATCTGCCATTGGACAATATTGTTTATAGACAACCTGATTAGATTTTGAAACTTTAATTAAGTCGTAAGTACTTTTTGAAAGTGATTTGAAAGTATCGCGTTGTTTTTTAAGATCTGAAGTTGCTGAAATACTTTTAGCATCTGCAGTTAGTTTTTTTACAACCTTCATCCAGGCAGTATGTTCATCTGCTTTTAATTTATCCATTTTTACGGCAGTAATGGCAGTCAATAAATCTTTGGCTTTCGCCGAAGTTAATTTGGCATCGCTTTTTATCAATGCGTCTTTTACTGTAAAATAAGCATCATAAATAGTTTGTAACTGACTTGAATCAACGACGTCATTTGTTATTTCTGATTGTTTCGAATTTGCCTGAATGTTATTTGCAGAGAATAATAATATGATTGCTATTGCTATAGTTGCTATTGAATTTTTCATTTTGATAATTTTATATAGTTTAAATAATTTTTCTTAGAGTCTTAGTGCCTTTTTTGGCAATTACTAGACCCACTTATGGCTGTCAAAAATGCAATTACTTTATTTTTGGCGGCGCCCAAATAGAAGTAAAACCATCAGAAATGCTGTCGGTTTTATGATATGAAATAGATTTATTTAAAGAGAAATTAAATAGATTGTTATGGAAATCAAATTCATTTATGGTAATCAGGCTAAATTGTAAAGCTGTTGAGGTACAACTAGAATGATCACACTTTCCGTTACAGCCATGCTGATCTTTTTTAGAATCTTGTTTTTTCTGACAACAATCTTTTTTACAGGAATTTTGAGCTTCTCCTTTTGAATTTACTTTCTTTTCGCAAGAAGATTTTTCAGAAGTTCGACCACACGCATAACCAGAAGTTGGCATTACGAATAAACCAATCGTTATGATTAATAATAATATGTGGATTTTTTTCGCCAATGTAAATGCTTTTGAATTACAAATTTAGATATTTTTTATTGGAGTAACTACTTATTTAAGATTTCTATAATCAAGTTTTCTTAAAATCTGTAGGTTTCATGTTTTTTCTCTTTTTAAAATAGTTAGACAAATGACTTTCATCTGTAAAACCAAACTCATAAGCAATTTGTTTAATCGGTAGTTGATTGTTATGAATACGTTTTTCGATTAAAGTAGTTCTCAAATTATGAATATAATCCCGATAACTAATTGCGAACGTTCTTTTGAAATAAGCACTAAAATAAGTTTCCGCAATATTAAAATGATTTGCAATAACTTTAATCTGTACCATTTTAGGGTTGTAAATATTCTGATGAATATAAGAAGTGATTTGTTCGTTATCAATAGAATTTCCCTTAACTACAACATTCATCCCACGCAAAGTTTCCTTTATTAATCCAAAAATTGAAAGAATCTGATAAAAAACAATAGGCGAGGTAGAAACATCTGTTTTGCAATTATAGGCGGCAATGTTTTCGATAGTATTTTTTAATATTGTTTTGCAGGGATCATCTAATTTTAAAACCCTTTCTTTTAGTGTTTTATCGCGCATGAAACTCTCTGGAGTATGAATTAAAAACTCATCGCAAGTAAGGTTCTGCTTCGAGTTGAAATAGTTATCAGTAAATTTAATATAGAAAAATCGAGTGCTTTTTTTAATATCAAAATAGTGTTCATCTTCTGGTGAAATTACAAACAAATCTCCCGTTTTATAAGGCAATAAGTTGTTATTCAAATGATGAACTCCGTTTCCTTTTTTAATATAGATGATTTCGTAGTAAGTATGCGTATGTGGAGGAAGGTGAAATTTCTCATCTTCAAATTCATCTATGACCAGAGTTTTAAATTGATTTAATATCGGCATAACTTAAATTTACAAGTTTATATCGCAAATATACAACTTATTTTAAGGTAAGCGGAGGTAAATTTGCAGTATAGAAAGTCTAATACTTTCTTGTAAAATCAAATGAAAAAAAGTCTTATTGCACTCTCATTAGGAGGTTTGACAATCGGTATTACCGAGTTTGTTATGATGGGTTTGTTGCCAGATATTGCCTCAGATATGAAAGTTTCGATTCCGGTAGCTGGATATTTAATTTCTGCTTATGCTTTGGGAGTTGTAATTGGTGCTCCATTATTGGTTATTCTTGGAAGAAATTTTGCTCCAAAAAAAATGCTTTTAATTTTAGCATTAATGTTAACGGTTTTTAATGCGCTTTCGATTATTGCGCCAACTTATAACTTTTTATTTGCTTCCAGATTTCTTTCCGGATTACCGCACGGCGCTTTCTTTGGTGTTGGAGCTGTAGTCGCAAGCCGTTTGGCAGATAAAGGCAAAGAAGCACAAGCCATTGCTATTATGTTTTCAGGATTAACATTGGCAAACTTAATAGGTGTGCCAATTGGTACTTATATAGGACATCATTTTATTTGGCGTTATACCTTTATATTAATAGCAATTGTAGGTTTGCTTACATTTTTATTTATTTCTTTATGGATGCCAAAATTAGATAAAGGAGAAACTGTCAATATGAAAACACAGTTGTTGTTTTTTAAAAAGACAGAAGCTTGGCTCATTATCGGTATTACAGCAATTGGATTTGGAGGATTATTTGCCTGGATTAGCTATATCGCTCCTTTATTAATTAATGTGTCTAAATTTTCTGCAGAAGATGTTTCTTATATTTTAATATTAGCTGGACTCGGAATGGTTGTCGGAAACTTTGCCGGAGGAAAACTAGCCGATAAATTTTCGCCAGCACCAACCACATTAGCTTTGTTGTTTGTAATGTCTATCGATTTAATTTTAGTTTACTTTTTCTCATTTAACCAATACGCTTCTTTATTGCTGACATTTTTGACTGGCGCAATTTCATTTTCAGTTATTGCACCAATACAAATGCTAATGATTAGAACTGCAACAGGCGCAGAGATGATTGCCTCGGCTTCGCTTCAAGGAAGTTTTAATATAGGTAACGCCTTAGGTGCTTTTTTAGGCGGATTACCTTTAGCGGCAGGTTATAGTTTTGCTTCGCCAAATCTTATTGGTGTTGGCATGTCGGTTATCGGAATGATCATTACTTTGGTTTTAATGCGAAAACACAAAGCTAACTTGCAGTTGCAGAGCGCTTAAAAAATCAACTTTTAAAAAATATAAACCCTTAAACATAAAGTTTAAGGTTTTTTTGTGCCTTTCCGAAACCTAAATTAATTCTAAAAAATTTAATCTGTAAGAATTGATTGGTTTATTTCTTTTTGTAGTACAGTTGCTTTTCTTTTTAAAATAAAACGTACTGGCTGATAATACAATAATTATTTTTCATGTAATCGATTGTTTTTTTAATAAAAATGAAACAAATCAATATTTAGGAATAATATATTTAATATTTTTTCATAATATAAATTACATATGTCGTATAAAAAACAACCTTTATTTTTGATATATAATTTTTTTTAGCAAATTTTTATGAATTTTAATTTTTTATATGAAAAAAATATTTATGTTTGTGTAATCGATTACAAGATTGGCTGCAATGTTAAAATAAAAAATTTAAATTTTAACGAAATCGATTGAAAAACCGTACTGCTGTTGATGTAAGAAAGTTTTAAACTGTAAGAAATTAAAAAATTAGAATAAAAAAAACCACTAAAAAACCATAAAACCAATTAATAACTTAAACAATAAACCATGAATTTTAAAGATTTATTTAATAAAGGAGCAAACTATTGTTTTGTTTTCTTGTTGTGCTTATTGATGAGCAATCGAATGAGTGCGCAGAATGTAACACTAGAAGGTACCGTTAAGGATGCTCAAGGTTTAGGCCTTCCGGGTGTTAATGTACTTGAGAAAGGAACAAAGAATGGGACTTCTACAGATTTTGACGGGCACTATAGATTAAAGCTTACAAATACCAAAGGAGTAATCTCTTTTTCATTTATAGGTTTTAAAACAAAAGAAGTTCCTGCAACTGGAAAAACTAAAATTGATGTTGTTTTGTCTGAAGACTCTAATAACTTAAATGAAGTTGTGGTTGTTGGATATTCTAGTGTTAAAAAACAAGATTTAACAGGTGCAGTTTCTGTAGTTTCTGGGAATGACTTAAGAAAAAATCCCGTAGCTAATTTAGCAGAAGCGCTTACTGGGCGTGTTGCCGGAGTTCAGGTAACGTCTTCTGAAGGTTCTCCAGATTCTGAAATCAAAATTAGAATTCGTGGCGGCGGATCATTAACACAAGACAGTGCGCCGCTTATTTTAGTAGACGGATTTCCTGTAAATAGTATGAACGACGTTCCGGCTGCTGATGTAGAATCTCAAACTATTTTGAAAGACGCCTCGTCAACTGCAATTTATGGTTCTAGAGGAGCAAATGGAGTAATTTTGATTACTACAAAAAGAGGTAAAAACGGAACAATATCGGTAAACTATAATATGTTCTATGGTATGAAAACCATGGCAAAACAAATTGATGTTCTTGATCCGCAAGATTTTGTAAAATGGCAATATGAATATGCATTATTAGATAATGACATTCCATCGTACGAAAAATATTTTGGAAGCTACCAAGACAGAGATTTATATAATGGTGTAAAAGGTGATAATTGGCAGAAACAAATTTACGGGCGTACTGGAGAAGTTCAAAGCCGTGATTTAGGAATACGTGGTGGTTCTGATAAAATCAACTTTAATTTTAATTATGCTCATTACGATGAAAAAGCGATCATGATTGGTTCAGATTTTAAAAGAAATAACCTTTCGCTGGCTTTAAACAGCAAAGCTTCTGGTAAAATCGATCTTGCTTTTACAATGCGTTACGCAGATACAGAAATAAACGGAGGCGGACTTAACGAACAAAAAGAAGTTTCTTCTGCAGATGCTCGTTTGCGTCATGCGGTTGGTTATTCTCCAATTCCATTGCCTGGATTAACAACAGATAACACAGATGAAGCTGTTTCTAGCTATCTTGTAAATCCTTTTGTTGCAACAGCAGATACAGATCGCCAGCAAAACAGAAAAGTATTTAATATGCTTGGAAGTTTTTCTTGGAAAATAATTAAAGATCTTCAGTTTAAATCAGAATTCGGATTAGATAATTTCTATTATCAAGATTATCGTTTTTACGGAAGAAGCACATATTATGTAAATAACGTTCCTGCATCTGAAAACCAAGGTATGCCGGCACTTACTATCGGAGATCGTAAAGATTACAGATTTAGAAATGCAAACACGCTTACTTACGATTTTAGTAAGTTTCTTGGAGAAAATCATCATTTGAAAGTTCTTGCAGGAGAAGAGATGATCAATTCTACTTCAAATCAAGTAATGACTGTACTTCATGGTTTTCCAAAGTTTTTTGATTTTGATCAATCAAAAAAATTAACAACGCAAGGAAAACCAAATTCTGTTGATAATTACTATAGTCCAGATGATAAATTGCTTTCGTTTTTTGGAAGTATGAATTATGACTACAAAGATCGCTACTTGTTTACAGCAACTTACCGTGCGGATGGTTCTAGCAGATTCTTAGGCGATAATCGTTGGGGATATTTTCCGGCAGCTGCTGTAGCTTGGAAAATTTCTTCTGAGAATTTCTTGAAAGATGTATCTTGGATCAACTTGCTTAAACTTAGATTAAGTTATGGAGAAGCTGGAAACAATAATATTCCGGTAGGACAAACAGTTCAAAATTTTGAATCTTCTACTACAACATGGATCAATGGTGTTGGAAGTTATTGGGCAGCATCAAAAACATTGGCTAATCCTGATTTGAAATGGGAAACGACAGTAACTCAAAACTTAGGTCTTGATTTTGATTTCTTTAAAGGCCGTGTAACGGGATCGCTAGAAGCTTATAAAAATGTTACTAAAGATCTTTTAATCAATTTTCCAGTTCCAGGAACAGGTTATGATTTTCAATACAGAAATATGGGGGAAACTCAAAACAAAGGTTTTGAGGCTACTGTAAATCTTGCGATAATAGAAAAACCTAATTACGGATTAAGCTTTTCTTTTAATATTGGTGTAAATGAAAATAAAATCAATTCACTTGGTGTAATGAGCAACTTTGGTGCCAATACAAACTGGGCATCTACTCAAATTGGAAATGATTTCGCAGTAAACGTTGGTTCTCCAATTGGTTTAATGTATGGTTATAAAAACGATGGCCGTTATGAAGTTTCTGACTTCGATTATAACGGAACAGCTTATACTTTGAAAGCTGGAGTTGCAAATGCTTCAACTGTAGTTGGAAATGTGCAGCCAGGTTATATGAAATTAAAAGATCTAAATGGTGATGGTGTTGTTAATAACAGTGATCAAACTGTGATTGGAAATGCTAATCCAAAAAGTTCTGGAGGTTTTGCAATCAATGCTAATGCTTACGGATTTGATCTTTCGGCTGGTTTTAACTACAGCATTGGAAATGACATCTACAACGCAAACAAAATTGAGTTTACAACTTCTAACCAAAACGGACAATACAGAAACTTAAGTTCAGAAATGGCAGATGGAAAAAGATGGACAAATCTTAATGTTGAAACAGGCCAATTAGTAACAGATCCTACTGCTTTAGCAGCATTAAATGCTAACACAACAATGTGGTCACCGTATATGAATCGATTTGTTTTTAGTGACTGGGCTGTTGAAGATGGTTCTTTCTTAAGACTTAATACTTTAACATTAGGTTATACTGCACCAAATTCATTTATTAATGCAGTGGGCGCAACTAAATTGAGATTTTACCTGACAGCTACAAACGTTTTTGTTATTACAAACTATTCAGGTCCAGATCCAGAGGTTTCTACAAGAAGAAATACGCCTCTTACGCCAGGTGTTGATTATTCAGCTTATCCGCGCAGCAGACAATTGGTTTTTGGTTTAAACCTAAGTTTTTAATTAAATAATTATCAAGATGAAACATAAAATAATAATAGCAGGTCTAATCATAACAAGTCTTTTTACTTCTTGTCAAGAAGATTATTTAGATGCACCAGCACAATCAACACTAGACGAGTCAGTAATTTTTTCTACAGCAGGACTAGCTGAAGGCGCAGTAAACGGAATAAAAGTACCGTTTGCTGAGACAAACTCTTACAGAGGCCGTTTTCTTCCTTTTTACGGATTAAATACAGATGTTGAATGGTACAACACATCTCAAACAGCTGGTGATGCAGCAGATTTATGCGTATACGATGCAAAACCTATAAATTCACAAATGAATACAACCAACAATGCTTGGGCTATGATGTATTCAGGAATTGAACGTGCTAATATCTGTATTCGCGGTTTGCGTCAATATGGCGATCCTAGACCAGGAACAGATCTTGGTTATTTATTAGGAGAAGCATTAACATTGAGAGCTATTTATTACGCTGATTTAATTAAAGCTTGGGGCGATGTTCCAGCTCGTTTTGAACCAATTAATTCGGCAACGATTTATTTGGCTAAATCAAGTCGTGATGTGGTTTACAAACAAATTATTGCAGATTTAGGAGAAGCTTCTGCTTTGGTTCCATGGCCAAATGAAACAGCTAAAACAAGTACAGTAGAAAGAATCAATAAAGCTTTTGTAAAAGGATTTCGCGCTCGTTTAGCTTTGGCAGCAAGTGGTTTTCAGCAATATCCTGACGGAATTAGAAGAAGCACAGATCCTGAACTTTCTGTTGGAAATATGTACAGATTGGCTTTAGATGAATCTCGTTCTGTAATTTCTAGCGGAAAAGCCAGTTTAGAATCTTCATTCGAAACTTTTTGGAGAAAATACAATCAAGAAAATACTACAGCAGGAGGAGAATCTCTTTGGGAACTTCCTTTTGCAGATGGTAGAGGAAGAATGTTGTTCAGTTTTGCTGTTCGTCATACAACTAATGACCAGTTTCATGCTAATGGCGCTAACCGCGGAGGAACTGCAGGACCGCTTCCGTTTGTATTTTATGATTATGATCAAGCCGATTCTCGCCGCAATGTAACTTGCGTTCCTTACAAATGGGGTACAGCTGTAAACAATGTTGCTAAACAAGAATTAGGAGCGTTAAATACTTGGTATTTTGGAAAGTATCGTTATGAGTGGATGACTCGTTTCGTTACCTCAACAAATGATGATGGTGTAAATAAAATCTATATGCGCTACGCTGAGGTACTGCTTATCGCTGCTGAAGCAGCAAATGAATTAGAAGGACCAGGCGCAGCGGCACCGTATTTAAAAGAAATTCGCAGAAGAGCTTTTGCGCCAGCAGTTCAAGCTGTAAAAGTAGATGCTTATGTAAATGCCTTAACAAGCAAAGAGGCAATGTTTAACGCCCTTGTTGAAGAAAATAAATTTGAATTTACTGGCGAAATGGAGCGTAAGCAAGCACTTATTCGTTGGAATTTGCTTAAAGCAAAATTAGATCAGGCAAAACAAAAAATGACAAATTTAGCAGCACATACAGGAGAGTATGCTGATGTTCCAGCAACTTTATATTATAAATTTAAAGCAGACAACGTAACTCTTGATATCTATGGATTAAACAGAGGCGAAACAACAAATCCAGGAACAGATTACACTTCAGTAGCTTGGAATAATTTAATTGATACTAAGATAAATTCACTGTATAAAACAGGTGTTAATCCTGACAACAGACAGTTCTGGCCAATCTGGCAAGTATTTCTTGACGGAAGCAACGGGAAATTAGTTAATGATTACGGTTATTAAGAATCTTAGAAAAAATTAATTATAAATTATAATTGTTATGAAAACAAAATATATAGTAAAAGGATTAATAGCCACATTCTTGCTCGCTTTTGCAGTTTCAAGCTGCGAAAGTTATACAGATGAATTGTTAGATGGTTTAGGAAATACAAGAGAATTTTCTCCTATATCACTTACGGCAAAAGTAAAAAATCAAACTATTGTTGAACTTAATTGGACAGTAAACGAAGCTGCAGATCATTATGTAGTAGAGTTTAGCGCAGATGATGCTGAGTTTAAAACAATTTATAAAACAGTTGAAGTTACTGCAGCACAATTACCGGTATCTGTTGCCTTAGAAGGTGAAACTGTTTATTCTATCAGAGTAAAAGCAATTACAACTGGATTAGCAGATTCAAAATGGTCTGTAATAACAGCAACTACTTTATCTGAACAGCTTTTCTTGCCGGTACAGCCAATAGATATCGAAGCAAAACAAGTTACTTTAAGATGGACGCCTAATAGCAATGTTACTCAAATTACAGTTGCGCCAGGCGGTATTGCACACACTATTACGGCTGCAGAAAAAACAGCAGGAGTTGCAGTAATAACTGGACTTACAGGAGAAACTGCTTATACGGCTACATTGCTTAACGGAGCAAAAAAGAGAGGCACAGCCACTTTTACAACTGGAATCGACATCGGAACTGGTATTTTAGTTAAACCTACAGATGACTTGAATGCAGCAATTTCGGCAGCAAACCCAGGTGCAGTATTAGTTTTGATGCCAGGTGATTATACCGTTTTTACAGCGGAGTATATTTTAACAAAACCAATTACGATTAGAGGTTTGAGAAGTTATGATAAGCCATTAATTCATGGTAAATTCACTCTTAATGCTGGAGCAACTTCGCTAAGTTTAATTGATTTAGATATTAATGGAGATAAAACACAGACAGATGTTGTAAAATACAATGAAGTAAGTGCTGGATATGGAGCTCTTTTAATTAGTGGTTGTAATATTCATGATTTTGCAAAATCATTGATATCACAATCTGTTACAGGAAGCACTAAAATTGCTTCTGCTACAATCGAAAACTCTATTGTTACAAATGTATTGACTACTGGTGGAGATTTTATCGATTTTAGAACTTCAAATTTAGCTTCTTTAACACTTAAAAACAGTACTTTCAATAATTGTGCTGTAGCCCGTGATTTTATCCGTATCGATAACGCAGCTGGTCTAACAGGAACTGGTTTAACAACTAATGTATTGATTGATGCTTGTACGATTTCTAATAAAGGTATGACAGCAACAAATAGAATTTTATATGTTCGTTTTAATGCTAATGCATCTATAGTAAGAAATACAATATTTGCTGATACTCCTGGAATCTATTCAAACCAAAATGGTACTGCAACAGCAACAACACCGCCAACGTTTACAGCTAATAATTACTTCAATTCAAGTTTATTATACACAGTTGGTGCCGCTGCCATTACAGTTGATAAATCAACAACCTATACGACATTGAATCCACAATTTACAAATGCAGCTGCTGGAGACTTTACAATAAGTAATCAAGCGTTAAAAGATGCTAAAGTGGGAGATCCACGTTGGATTAAATAATATTTTTACAGTTAGTTTAGTAAAAAGGGATGCAGTTTTGCATCCCTTTTTTATTTTTATATAGCGTGTGGTTTAAATCCGTCTACTCCGCGTACCATTAACACCAACAATTTATTCAATATCCAAATCAAATTTTTCTAGTAATCCTGCCAGTGCAGCATGCGACACTCTAGTTCTTTTGATTTTGTTTTCAGAAGGATCAAAAGCGTAATTCCTTGAACTTCTAAAGTCTGTTTTTTCCAAGATGCATTCCACGAAAGTGGCATTAGACAAATCGCAGTTTTTAAAGATTGCCAGAGACAAATCGGTATTCGAGAAATCAACATCTTTTAAGGAACAATCAATGAATTGGGTTTTCTTTAATTTTTTATAAATAAAAGTCGAATAATCTAAAAGACAATCATGAAAATTCATCGAAAATAAAAAACTGTTGCTTGAGCTGAAGTCTAATCCCATTAATTTACAGCCAATAAATGTGATGTTTTTTAAACCTGTATTTTTAAGAACGGCCAACGAAAGATTACAGTTTTTAAACGTACAATCTAAAAAGTCAATCGAACTGAAATCGCTTTTTGAGAAGTTGCAATTGATGAACTCGCAATTTACAAATTCGTTATCCGTTAGTTTTTGATCCGAATAATCAATCGTGTCAAAAGTTTTGTTTTGATGCAGTGCAGCTTCCATAAATAATTAAGTTGAGGTTGAAGAGGATTTGGCTAAGCCGATTTATTCTAATTCGATACAGTCAAAAATGTTGTTTTGAAGAAGTAATTCCGAAATTTCGATTTCGCTGTCGATTCTTAAAATGTTATCACAATCTTCAAGATCAAAATTCCACGAAGCATCTGGCAGCAATTCCTGAAGAACTGTTGCTGCTAACTCTAATTTGGATTTTGTATCAACTGAAGTTTTAAAAACATAAATCATAATCTGCTCTTTTTTTATGGTGCAAATTTCAATAAATGCTTTTTGAGTTGATAGGATTCTGTAATCAATAATTAGGATTTATCAATCAATTTTCGGTATTGAATAGGAGTAAGATCTTCGTGTTTTTTAAAGAAACGGCTAAAATAAGATTGATCTTCATGACCAACATGCATTGCTATTTCGCTAACCGAAAGCGTAGTTTGATATAATAAATATTTGGCTTCAAGCAATATGGTTTCATCAATCCATTTTGTGGCCGACTTGCCGGTTGCAGTTTTAACTGATTTGTTAAGATGATTCGGCGAAACATTCAGCAATGAAGCATAAAACTTTACCTGATGATTGATTTTAAGATTGGCGTAAATGAGTTCTTTAAACTTAGCCGAAAGCGCCATTGCAGCTGTTCCGTTTTTAGAAGTTTTTACAGCATTTTTATTCATTTCACAAAACAACGCCATTAAATAAGACTGAACAAGTTCTAAATTAGAAATACCATTTTCAACATATTCAACTTGTAATCGATGAAATAAATTGAAAATAAAGAACGCATTTGTTTCTGAAAAAGCAATATTTGGAGTACCGCCAATTTTTAGAAAATCAAAATCGTGGATCATTTCGCCGTTGGCATATTTTCCAATTAAAACATCAGGATGAAACTGACATATATAACCAACATGCTTACTGTTAATGTGTTCTATTGAGAAAATCTGCCCAGCCGGAACCACAATAATTTCGTTTGGATTTGTTAAATATTCTTCAAAGCCAATTTTAATTACATGAACGCCCGAAGTTATGAAAATAATGGTATGACAACTGTGTTTAGAAGGCGGAACAGGATGCTGCAATTGCATTGTTTCTTCCATCTTCAAGCAAAAAAAACGTTCTGAATTTGATGTAAAAAGCTGATTCGCCGGATTATCTAAACCAAGAAATTTTTCTCTAAATCCCTTCGCTCCGTACGTTTTTACTTTTTCAGCTGTTTTGTCTTTCATTTATCAGGCGAAGATCCGCTCTTGTTTAATTTTCAGAATCAATATCAAATTTAAAGAAATCAAATAAACCGAAAAGAATTAACCAAGCAGCAAAAATGTATACCAGCACTTTTTTATAATCAAATTTATTGTAGTTCATCGCACGAAGCCACTCGTCTTCGGGTTCAGATAATTTATAGTACACAATAAACAGCCCCAAGCCTAATGCGGCAAGCCCTGCAACATACTTAAGAATCATGTTAGGTTTAGATTTTTTGATTTCTCCATAAAAAATGATAGAGGAAACAATTACAAATAAAAGCAACAACAGATCTGTATTTATAAAATTATGATAATGTATACATATTCTCCAAAGATCTGCTAGACCAACAATAATTAAAAGGGCTCTGGAAGTGACCCAAAAAGGATAGGAAGAAGCATAAAGTTGTTTCATATAAATGGGTTGGTTAGTTTAAATTAATTGGTTTATTTTTTGTCAATAATACAATCTAAAATCGAGTAATTGGCACAAAGCATAATGTTTTTGGTACAATTCTTCAACAACTTCCACAAGATCGTCATTGTCTTGATACAGGCTAAAAAAAGCTTTGTCGATTGTACTTGAACTAGCTATTTTATTGTAAGTAGATCCGTAGCCCGAAATCGCGCGCGCACCAGTAATGTCAAGAAAATATTGGGCTTCTTCTTCGTTTAAATCTAATATTTTCTTATTCGCAAAATGAATGATTTTCCCTTTCATTTTTCCTTCAAAAAGTTCTGCAATTTCTTCAAGGCTGTAATAATAATCGTGAAGACAGATATTGTTAGGTTCTCCTGGCATTACGAGATAAATAATTTCATAATCCTTAAAATTATGATCTTCGTAAAGCAGTACATTCAAACTTTCTTCTAAGCCTTCGATGGTATCGCAGGTTTTATAAATACTCGCAATGCCTTGATCGATAGCAATTTCCTCTAAGTTTCGAACCACTTGAGTTTCTAAATAAGTATCTACATCAGGAACGCCTTCCAGACAGAAAATAAATTTATCATTATCCATAAGAGTACACTTTCAGGTTGGAATTAGTGATGAAAGACTCACTTTGTTTTGGTTCTAACAAAAGTATTTTTTTATGTGGAAAAAGCGTTATAGGATTAACATTTTAACTTGTTTTTTTGAATGGTTGAGCGTTTTTAAATTTTTAGCAGAAAGAAGTAACCGCGCTAAAATGAAAATAATTATAATGAAATGATATAAAATATTTTAAAAATATTGCATCAATTTGATACAATTTGGAACAACTATTACATCGCCGTTTACGCACCAAATCACTAGTTTTGAATTACTGAATATACATTTCAAAAGCAATAAAAAAAAGTCAAAATGGTGAACGAGAGAGTGATGGAGAAGTTAGGCATATTAGCAGATGCTGCAAAATATGATGTTTCGTGCGCGTCTAGTGGCAGCAAGCGAGAGAATAAAAACAAAGGAATTGGAGATGCTAAAGGCTACGGAATTTGTCATGCTTTTACAGAAGACGGACGCTGTGTTTCCCTGCTCAAAATTTTACTTACAAACCACTGCATTTTTGACTGTGCCTATTGCGTCAGCAGAAAAAGCAATGATATTAAACGCGCTGCTTTTACCGTTCAGGAAGTGGTAGATCTTACTATTGGTTTTTATAGAAGAAATTATATTGAAGGTTTATTTTTAAGCTCCGGTATTTTTGATAATGCAGATTATACAATGGAACGTTTGGTTCGAATTGCCAAGAAATTGCGTTTAGAAGAAAATTTTAACGGCTATATTCACTTAAAAGCAATTCCAGGCGCAAGTGACGAATTGATGAAAGAAGCCGGAATTTACGCTGACCGTTTAAGTGTAAATGTAGAAATGCCAACAGAGCAAAGTCTTAAATTACTAGCGCCGGATAAAAATCATATTGATGTGATTAAGCCAATGGAATATTTTAAAAATGAAATTATCGGTTACAAAGAAGAAAAGAAACTCAACTATAAAGCGCCGTCTTTTGCTCCGGCAGGTCAAAGCACACAAATGGTAATTGGCGCAACAAAAGAAAGCGATCTTGAAATTCTTGGTATGGCCGACTATTTTTATCAGCAAATGAATATGCGACGCGTTTATTATTCTGGATATGTCCCAATTAGTAACGATAACCGCCTTCCTGCTATTGGAACACCAGTGCCGATTATACGTGAAAACCGTTTGTATCAAGCCGACTGGCTGATTCGTTTTTACGGATTCAATGTAAATGAAATCGTTGGTTTTAATCAGCCAAATCTTGATTTGGATATTGATCCAAAATTGGGATGGGCTTTGCGTAATTTAGATCAGTTTCCGGTTGATATTAATACCGCCGATTTAGAACTTATAAAACGAATTCCGGGAATTGGTTATTTAAGCGCTAAAAAGATTGTTGCTGCAAGACAGTTCAAAAAACTTGTTCCGTATGATTTAAAGAAGTTAGGAATAGCATATACGCGAGCTAAATATTTTTTAGCTTTTGCAACGCCATTTCAAATGCAAAGAGATTTTACTTCGATACAAATCAAAGATCAGATTTTAAATATTCAAAAAAGTAAATACAAAAACGATTTCTCGAACCAGCTTGCCTTATTTTAATAAAATGACACAGATAATTTATGACGGAACTTACGAAGGCTGGCTTACTGCCGTATTCGAAATTTATGAATATAAATTAGAAGATATTGTTTTTGCAAAAAATGAAGCTTCTGCTGCTTTGCTTTTTTCTACTTCTCATCATGTTATAACTGATGAGTCAAAAGCAAACCGTGTTTTAAGCGGCCTGAAAAAACGCCTTTCGGCAGAAGGATTTGCAGCTCTTTATAAAGCATTTTTATCTGATGTAAACGAAATTGAAGAAATAATGCTTCGGTTTGCAAAACATGTTTTATCAAGTTCAAAAAATGTGGAAGAAGATTTTAGCAACAATGCCGTTTGGGATCTCAGAAAAGCAACCCGATTGACCAGAAAAGAAGCACATAGAATGGAAGCTTTTGTTCGTTTTAAGCTCACGAAAGATGAATTATATTATGCTATAATTGAGCCCGACTGCGATGTTTTGCCACTCATAGAAAATCATTTTAAAAAACGCTACGCAGATCAGCGCTGGTTAATTTATGATACAAAACGTAAATACGGAATTTATTATGATCTTGAAAATACTTCAACAATACAGCTGCAGTTTAATCCGGGAGCGAGTTCATCTAAATTTTTAACTGAGATATGCGATGAACAGGAAGAGTTTTTTCAGGAGCTGTGGCGACACTATTTTACCCATGTAAATATTGAATCGCGAAAAAATATGAAAGTTCATTTGCAGCATATGCCAAAACGTTATTGGAAATATTTGACAGAGAAAATTCCGAATATAAAGAAAGAGGCTCGTTAAGGCCTCTTTCTTTATTCTAATTAATTATTTTCAACCAGTTCAATATCCATTGTTTTGATCAATCCATCTTTAAAAGTATAGATATGTTTTACTAATCCGTCAAACATTAATCCGCCTTGCAAATCTTTTACATTTTGATGCACCTTAACTTCTAAGCTTCCGTTTTCTCTTTCATTAAAACCAACAGGCTCAACTTTCGGGTTTATTTCAGTCCATTGTCTGGTCCAATATTCCTTAATTTCATTATGTCCGCTAATATAACCGCCCTCCCAAGCTTTAGACCATTGCACATCTTCCTGCATTGTCGATAATGCGTTATCAATGTTTCTTTCATTAAAAGAATTATAGGCTTTCTTGATGGTATCTTCAAATTGATTTTTCATTACTTTTTAAATTGAATTAATAAAAGTTGTTTTACAGATTAAGCTAATGTACAATCTTTTTAGTTTCTGTTTTGAAGAAATTTTTCTGAAATTATAATGCTTCTAGCTGCCAAGATCCGGAATATAAAATTTTGCTATTTCTTCAATTATGTCCTGTGGAGCACTTCCGGTAAGATTTGTAAAAAGTAGTATGGTGAGATTATCTTTAGTATAAATTACAAAAGCGGCACGGCCTCCACCAATAGGAGCAACTGCAGGATGTTTTTTCCTATTTATCACTGGCCAGCCCAATGCGTAGGCATTTAAAATTCCTCCAAAGCCATCAAAGGTTCCATTGTTTAATTTTACAGGGTTCCAGATTTCATTTATCTTTTCTTTGTCTTTTAGAAGTTTTCCCGACTGTAAAGCAAGAATCCATTTTGTCATTTCTTCGGCTGTTGTAAAAGCACCAGCATCAGCTTTCATTTTTGTCGGAAATTCTTCGTGTGTCTCTACTAACTTATTGGTTTTACTATATTCATTTGTTATTTTGTCTTGAAAATAATACGAATAAGTAGGACTTTTGTTTTTAATGACATCATAGGAATTTGCATAATATATTGAAGTCATTCCAGCCAAATCAAATTGATTTTTACGAACAAAAGTTTCAAAATCTAGTCCGCTGCATTTTTCAATAATATGCTGTAAAATGAAATAATTTGTGGCATTGTAATAGAATTTTTCTCCTGCATTAGATAGTAAAGGCAGTTTTTTGACTTTAAACCAAGCCGAATCCTGACCCTTTCCTCCAATTAAATCTCTTTCATCTTCAATATCAGGAAGGCCAGAAGTATGACTCAGTAATTGCTTGATTGTGATTTTATTCCAAGATGCTGGAATCGAATCTATGTAAAGAGAAATAGAATCCTGAATATTAAGTTTATTTTGTTCTTCTAATTGCATTATGGCTACGCTGGTAAAAACTTTTGCAATAGAATTTATTGAAAAAATGGTATTGGTTTTTACAGGTATTGAAAAGGATACGTTTGCAATACCAAATGCTTTTGAAAGAAGAATTTTTTTATCTTTAATAATTACTAACTGACAGCCAGGAATTTTTTGTTTTTTCATTTCGGCTCCTAGATAATTTATCACTTTAATCGTTTTATCTTGTGCTGAAATATAATTTTGACTAACAAAAAACATACAAAATATTAAAAATCTTATTTTCATAACAGAGTGGTATTTTTTTGAGTTTACATTCCCGGCCAATAAAGAAAATTGAATTTATGACCGTCTGGATCTGCAAAACCAAATGTATATCCTTTTTCGAATTTTTCTGGTTCAGAATAAATTTTTCCTCCAGCTTCTTTAACTTTAACATACCATTGATCTACTTCTTCTATGCTTTTGGCAGAAATTGAAAAAATTATTTCAGTTTCGTTTTCAAGATTGGCAGCTTTGCTTCTCGCACTTTCTTCAAATCTAGTTTTTATAAAGAAATTAATAACAAATTTACCTTTGCTAAATAAAATACTAGATAATTCATGCGTACGATTTCCGTTGGTTTTAAAACCCAAATCGGTGTAAAATTTGGTTGTTCTGTCTAAATCATTCGAGGCAAGATTTGCCCATATCATTTCAGGTTCCATAAGCGTAAATTTTAGATTATTTGCGGTAACTAAGTTATGAATTAATGTTTTTCTATAGTTTTATATTGTATGTATTTGCTTTTCTTTCAAAATGATAAAATCATATCATTTTGATAAGGAAACTGGTAAGTCTAAACGATGCTTTTTCTGATTAAGTGTTTGTTTGTGAGTATTTTGTGTTTTTGTAAAGTTTTGTTGATACCGTTGGTATATAATTTGGATAGAAGGATTTTATACTTTCAAATTTACTAATAAATAGTAAGTACACTAAAATATGAAAACGCAAAAACGTACTATAGATTTTTTGAGCAAAGATCTTCTATCGGGTAAACCAATTCAAAAAAAAACAACCATATTACTCAACAGTCAAACGACTGAAGAATTTTTAGATTTCACGATTGACGTTGCTAATTCTGAACATGTTTTTTGGGTAAAAGAGATTTGCGAAGTTACATTGTCATCTGCGTTAGCTCGCGGAACAGGCATTTCAGGTCGGTCAGCAGCATCGCTTGAGGAAAAAATGAAAAAAGGCGAAGCTGTTATTGCTTTTGCATCAAATGGCAAATGGGCAGGATTCTCGTTTATCTCTTCTTGGGAAAATGGGCGATATGTTTCTAATTCCGGATTGATAGTTGCGCCTGAATTCAGACATACAGGTTTGGCAAAAAACATTAAAAGAAAAATTTTTGAGCTGAGCCGTCAAAAATATCCAGAAGCTAGCATATTCAGTCTGACAACAGGCTCGGCAGTAATGAAAATGAATCATGAGCTCGGTTTTGAGCCGGTTACTTACGCAGACTTAACTGCCGATGAACTTTTTTGGGAAGGATGTAAATCTTGTGTCAATTGCCCTATATTAATGAACAAAGAAAGGAAAAACTGTTTGTGTACAGCAATGCTGTATAATCCAAAACAGAATAATCGTAATGTTTAAATTAGATTTTCAATCAGTTGAATTTGAACGTCAATAACTTGCTGTTATTCCTGTTCTAAATTATCAACAGCAGAAATCTGATCCAATATATTGGTTTGGTTTGGCGAAATGTAATTTTTTATTTCAGGAGTAGTTTCCTTCTTAAAAAGAATGTCTAATGCATTATAAAGTCGTAATAAAACCTCTCTATCCTCTTTTTCAATCTCTAAAGCCGTGTTGAAATTAAAAACATAATTATTCGAATTGCGTACTTCTACTTTTATCGTTTTAGATGTGATTTTGAATTTGACGATATCCATATTGTTATAAATTTATTAGTTTGCAAAAATGCTATTTTAATGGCAGTTACTGCGGCTATTTTTGTGTTTTTTTTATTTGAATAAAAATTTGTCTTTGAATAATCAAAGCATTTATAATATTTGCGGGAATCTGTAATCAAACTTAAAATAATTCCAGCTGATTATTGGGATTAATGGGTTTGTTTTTTGGAGGCTTTGCATCGCCAAAAATAGTTCGTCCGCCGTATTGGTGTGATTCGTCTCTTTCTCTTTGAATCAGTGCATCAAAGTTAGCATTAGGCGTAAAGCTTTCTTCAGCTTTTCTTGAGATTTCAGATAACTTTTGAATCGCTTGAATTTTGTCATTGTTGCCTATTTTGGCACGATTAATTGCTCTTTGTAAAGTATCAATGGTCTCATCATAAATTTTTACCGGAACAGGAAATGGATGCCCGTCTTTTCCACCGTGAGCAAAAGAAAAACGCGCTGGATCTTCAAATCGGGTAGGAGTGCCGTAAATTATTTCACTTACCAATGCTAATGATTGCAGTGCTCTTGGTCCCATTCCTTTTAAAAGCAAAAGTTCTTCAAAATCTTCTGGTTTATTTTCGTGAGTTGCCCAAAGCATTGCCCCCAGTCTTTTCATATTAACATCTTCCATCCTGACATCGTGATGTGCGGGCATAGAAAGGTATTGCATCTCTTTCATAATTTTTGTGGGAGACTCTTTTGATAATTCTAAAATTCCTTCTCTCGATTTTGTTGCTGCCTGAGCGGTAAGATTTAAAATAGAACCTTGATTTTCACCATAAATAAAAGTATGCGGCTCATTTATAAAAGATTTTAAATCTTGTGAATGCCAATGATATCGTCGGGCAGTTTTAGAATTGGGATTCATGCCTTGCTGAATAACAGCCCATTGTCCTTTATTGTCAACGATAAAATTATGCTGGTACAATTGAAATCCGTCTTGAATTGCTGCATTGTCAACTTTAGCAGTAAGTTTGCTGCAATTCGCAAGATTGTTGCCGTCAAGACCTGTTTTTTCGCCTACAGCTAAAAGTTCTTGTGGAGTTAACATTGAATGTTTGCCTTTTCCTCCGCAGATATATATGCCAAGTTCTTTTGAATGCGGGTTTACTGATTTTTTTAATGCTCCAAGTACAGAAGTTGTAATTCCAGATGAATGCCAGTCCATTCCCATCACAGCGCCAAAACTCTGAAACCAGAAAGGATTACTAAGCTTGCTTATCACTTCAGAGGTTGAAAACTCCAAAGCAATCGTTTCTACAATAGCGAAACCAAGCTTAGACATTCGTTCGGCAAGCCATAATGGAACATGTCCATAATGTAAAGGAAGATCTGCTGTGCCGGAACGTTTCATTTGTTAGATTTGTATTTACACAAAAATACGTAAAATACTTTTAAATGCTTTTTAGGATAATATTTTTACTTTTCAAGTTTTTATACGGATGAAAAATAACTTTAAGCCTAATTGATTTAAATTTCCTGCCGGATTAGAAGTGAATTTTAAAAACAAACCCTTAAAAATTTCTGTTTAAGGGTTTGTTTTTTGTAGCGAGGATGTGAGTTGAACCATTAACCCGCTCCGCTAAGAGTTCCTTTTGAAAAGCTGCGCAAATATCTTTGACTTTGCGAAATTTTTAGTTCTGTTTTTTTATATAGAATCAACAAACTGTATTTTATAATTATATTAATTTTGGTTTAAAGTCAGAGGCATTTGCGCAACATTGCTGATGAAGACTTTGCTTTTGATAGAATTAAAAAGTGGAATATAGATTTTACAATGGATTAATCAATTACAATACTGTCAATTGCATTTTCCATCGCAGTTTCTTTTATTCCCGGAACTTTTAGTCCTTCAGCTCGAATCGCTGTTAAATCACTCATGCCCAAAAAGCCAAGAAAGGCTTGTAAATACGGAACTACAAAATCATTGGCTTTGCCGGGACCTTCTGAATAGACACCACCAGAGGTCATAGCAACATATACTTTTTTATCTGTAACCATTCCAATAGGTCGCCCGTCTTCACCATATCCAAAAGTTACTCCGGGTCTGGTAATATGATCAATCCAGGCTTTTAAAGTTGAAGGTATTGTAAAATTGTAAAGAGGAGCTCCAATAACAATGATGTCTGCATTAAATAATTGTTTTAATAAATCATCAGAAAAGCGGATAGATTCTTTTTGTTCTTCGTTTAATAAATTAGGAGGAGAAAATAAGCTGCGAAGAGAATCAGGATTAAGATGTGGAATTTCATTTTCTGCCAGATTAAGTTCTTCAACCGTGCTGCCGGGATACTTTTTCTGAATTTTTTCTACAATAAGCTGTCCAAGCTTAATACTATAAGATTGATTTCCTTGAATGCTTGACATTAAGTGAAGAATGTGTTTCATAATTTAGAGATATAAAATTTAAAAATTAAAACCTGAATGTGTCAAAATCGTATGTTCATTTTGACTTAAAAGCCTGACTTTGTTTTAAGGTTTACTTAAGGCAAAGCTAAGAGTATCAGGTATGCAAAAGATAGCAGTTACCTAAAGGAAATCAGTTACTTTTAGGAAAGTTTGTATCTTTACAGCTATGAAAACAATTGAAAAAGAAGTACTTCCAACACAAGATGAATGTGCAGGATCGCTTAAAAACATACTGGATGCACTGTATGTTTTAAATGGCAAATGGAAAATTGCTTTGATTCTAAGTCTTGTACAGTCTCCTAAACGGTTTAATGAAATTCGTAAAGAAATTACAGTAATCTCTCCCAAAATACTGGCGAAAGAACTCAAAGATTTGGAACTAAATGATTTTATTAAACGTACTGTTTATCCAACAACCCCAGTAAGTATTATTTATGAAGCAACAGATTACAGCCGAACTTTAAAAAGTGTAATTCGTGAACTCAGTGCGTGGGGTGAGCAGCACAGAGAAAAGGTGAAAGAAAGTATGAGAAAATAATAAATTGATTCTATTTCCACGCTCCGGGAAGAGTTCCTTTTGAAAAGCTGTGCAAATGTCTCTGACTTTGCGCAATTTTTTTGCTTGTTAGAAATTGTAAACGTTATAAAAGTCTTGGCGATGAAGACTTTGTGGAATGGGGGGATCGTTTTGCTTTTCAAGTTTTTATGCAGATGAAAAACAATTTTAAGCTTAACTAATTCAAATTTCCTGCTAGATAAGAAGTAAATTCCAATAAAAAACCCTTAAACATTTCTGTTTAAGGGTTTTGCCTTTTGTAGCGAGGACGGGAGTTGAACCCGTGACCTCAGGGTTATGAATCCTGCGCTCTAACCAACTGAGCTACCTCGCCTGGACTGCTATCAATGAATTCCTGATTGCGGGTGCAAAGATAGAAATAATATTAAAGCTTACAAGAATAAAATGAAGAAAAAAAAATATTTTTAAAAACGCATTGTTTTTGGACATATATTCTTATATTTCGAAAAAATTTAAAGTAGCACATGGATCCAAAAATACGTTACGAAATCGAGTTTCCTATAAATTCTTCGCCACAATTATTATATCAATATATATCAACGCCGTCAGGTTTGTCAGAATGGTTTGCAGACAATGTAAACTCAAGAGGCGAATTTTTTACTTTCATCTGGAATGACTCGCAAGAAAAAGCGCGTTTGGCTTCTAAAAAAACGGGAGAAAAAGTTAAATTTAAATGGGTTGACGAAAGCAGTAAGGATACTGAATATTTTTTTGAACTTCATATCTTAGTCGATGAATTGACGAAAGATGTGTCGTTGATGGTTGTCGATTTCGCTGAAAAAGAAGAAGTAGGAGAGGCTAAACAATTGTGGGAGAATCAGATCTCTGACCTGAAACATCTTATAGGATCTGTTTAGTAAATCTCTATTTTATACCTTATATTTGCCCTGAACAAAATTCAGGGTTTTTTTATGATCAATTTTAACGGAAACATAGCTGCGCAGGAAGAGAATATATTAACTCAAAATCGTGCTTTTTTGTATGGAGATGGGGTTTTTGAAACACTAAAAATAATCAACAGCAAAATATTGTTTCTCGAAGATCATTATTTTAGGCTAATGGCTTCAATGCGTGTTGTCAGAATGGAAATCCCCATGAACTTTACCATGGAATTCTTTGAAGAACAAGTTTTAAATCTTGTAAAACAAAACGGAATTTCGGACTCAGCAAGAGCAAGGATTACCGTTTTTAGAAATGATGGCGGTTTGTATCTTCCTACAACAAATGAAGTTTCGTATTTAATTCACGCAACTGCTCTTGAAAACGCTTCTTACGGTTTAAATACGGCTGAATATGAAGTTGATTTGTACAAAGATTTCTATATAACCAAACAATTATTATCGTCGATTAAAACGACAAATAAAATGATAAACGTAACCGGAAGCATTTTTGCTCACGAAAACGGTTTGGCTAACTGCCTTTTAGTAAATGATACTAAAAATGTTGTTGAAGGCTTACAAGGCAATCTATTTATGCTGACAGGCAAAAAATTAATTACACCTCCAATTTCTGAAGGCTGTCTAAACGGAATTATGCGTAAGCAGATTCTAGCCATAGCTAAAAAAGTAGAAGGCATAGAAGTAGCTGAAGAAGTAATTTCGCCTTTTGATCTTCAAAAAGCAGACGAATTATTCTTGACAAATGTAATCACAGGGATACAGCCGATAAGTAAATATCGAAAAAAGGAGTTTACAAGCAATCTGGCTCATTTATTAGTGCAGAAACTAAATGAATCCATTTCTGAAAATTAATTCAGATATGGATTTTCAGGTGCATTAGACCAAATAAGATAATCGCCACCGAGCTCAATAATTTGCTCTTTCCAAAAATGAGTGGTCGATTTGCCGATAATCTTGTTTTTGTAATTATTATCAGCAATGATCCAGGAGTTTCCCTGCATTTCACTTTCAAGCTGGTTTTCGTCCCAACCGGTATATCCTAAGAAAAAACGAATGTTATTTTTACTGATAGATCCGTCGTTAATTAAGTCTTTAGTTGATTCAAAATCACCTCCCCAATAAATCCCATTAGAAATCTCTACGCTATTCGGGATTAATTCAGGAATATTGTGAATGAAATATAGATTGTCCTGTTCCACAGGGCCTCCATTATATATCTTAAACGAAGCATCGATCTCAGGTATCAAATCATTAATAGTGTACTTTAATGGCTTATTAATGATAAAACCTATTGATCCTTCTTTGTTGTGGTCTGCTAATAAAATTACCGATCTATTAAATGATAAATCTCCAATTATCGAAGGCTCGGCAATAAGCAGGTGTCCTTTTTTTAATTTTTCTGAAATCATACGGCTACAATTTTTATTAAATTTAATCATAAAATTTTTAAAAACCCAAATAAAATCGTTAAACCGCACAAAAAAACCCTCCATAAGGAGGGTTTTGATTATATTATAAGTTTAGAGAACTTTCTTACTTAGTTCACTGCACCTTCTAACTCAGCTCCAGCTTTGAATTTTACAACATTCTTAGCAGCGATTTGAATAGTTTTTCCTGTTTGAGGGTTTCTACCGTCTCTAGCAGCTCTAGCAGATACTGACCAAGATCCAAAACCTACTAATGAAACTCTACCACCTTTTTTCAAAGTAGCTCCTACGTTTCCTAAAAATGATTCTAAAGCCAATTTTGCCGCAGCTTTTGTGATTCCTGCATCAGCAGCGATAGCATCGATTAATTCTGATTTGTTCATAATAATTAGTTATTAATTGTTGGTTAAAAAAAATTGTTAATACACAAATTTAGTAGGAAATCCGTTCCTTGCAAGTGTTTTCTTTATTTTTAGTAAAAATTGTTAATAACTTGCTTTTTTTGTTCATAACGCAGGTTGTTCGTCGATCAAAAAACAGGTAGAAACCCCTGTTTTACTGACCTTAATAGACCTTTGCCGTATCAGAAAAAGTTATCCCATTTAGCAATTCTGCAACCTGCATTCTCTTTTTTCCAGGTAATTGCAAACTTAAAAGCTGTAAAAAGCCATCTTGAACTGCAACTTTGATTTCTTTTTTGCTGCAAATCAAGCTTCCAGTCTCAAAAGAATGCGATTCTAAAACGAGTTTTGCTTCATAAATTTTGATGTTTTGTTCTTCATTCTTGTCTTTTAAAAAGCACCAAGAAGCCGGATAGGGACTTAAGCCCCGAATCAAATTATTGATTTCTGCTCCAGATTTTGACCAATCGATCTTACAATTTTCCTTGTTGAGTTTGTATGCCGTTTTAATTTCAGCATCATCTTCTTGAATTGTTGTAGTTACGTTTCTGTTTTCAATTACTTTTAAGGTATCAATTACAGTTTTACTTCCCAATAACATTAATCTGTCATGCAATTGTCCAGCATTTTCTTCCGGTTCAATAGCAATTTCCGAATTTAAGATCATGGCTCCAGTATCAATTTTATCATCAATAAAGAAAGTAGTAACTCCAGTTTTGGTTTCACCATTAATGATGGCCCAATTTATTGGTGCCGCACCGCGATAATTTGGCAATAAAGAAGCATGAAGATTAAAAGTTCCTAAACTTGGCATTTCCCAAACAACTTTTGGCAGCATTCTAAACGCAACGACAATTTGCAAATTTGCATTCAAAGCTTTTAATTCGGCTAAAAAACTTTCGTCTTTTAAATTGGTTGGCTGTAATAGAGTAAGATTGTTTGCAAGCGCATATTCTTTTACTGCCGAATATTTTATTTTTTGTCCGCGCCCAGCTGGTTTATCTGCAGCTGTAATAATGCCAACAACATCGTAATTGTTTTTAATAATGGTATCCAAAATGCCGACAGCAAATTCTGGGGTTCCCATAAAAATAATTCTCAATTTTTCCATTATGATTTTAAAGTGTATTTATTATTCGCTTGTATGATGATATAATTGTTCTCTAATAATTCCTGAAGTGCCAATATAACATCATTGGTGTCCAGCTTTATTTTGGTCTGAATTTCTCTGGAAGTTAAAGCAGCTGTTTTTAATAAGGAGAGAATTTTATCTGCAATAGAATCAGCTTCGGTAATTTTTCCTTTTTGTGTAATACAATAAGAGCAGACACCGCAATTAGAAGTGGTTTCTTCTCCAAAATAATCCAAAATTAGTCGGTTCTTGCAGGTTTTTTTATCCTTTATATAATGTAGTACAGATAAAAGCTGGTCTTTTTTAAGCTGATTTTGTTTTTCAAGATATTTTGAAACTCTATTTATAGTTCGGTCATCTTCACGAACTTCATTAAATAATATTGTAGCGTCGTTATTTTTAGCTTTATAATCGATGATTTCCTTTTCTCTTAATTTTTCTAAAACTGCCGAAACTTGCTCTTCGGTATGATTTGATTTTTTTGCAATCAGTGAAATATTAAAAGGTGTTTTCATTTCATAAACTCCAGGATAAGTTCTCAAAATGGCCAAAATAATTTCTTCGTCATTCGGATTTAAACTCATATACCGAATCACTTCTTTCGACTCAATTAAAAACTGCATCGTAATTTTTTCTGAGAATTCCTGCGACATTGTAATGATTCCCTGCTGGTTTAAAAACTGCAAAGCATTATATGTTTTAAGAGTAGGAAAATCGTATTTCTGGCAAAAATGATTCAGTTTAAAAGAAAATGAATCGTCTAAGCCTTCGCCATAAGCAATCTGAAAATAGTTGCAAAGCTTGACGTACATAGTATTCAGAAACTTTTTATCTGGCAGAATACTTAAAAATTGCTGTTCAGATTGATTGCTGTCTGAAGAATTCGTCAAAACAACAGAAAAAGATTTTTCACCATTTCGTCCCGCTCTTCCAGATTCCTGATAATAATTTTCGATGTTTTCAGGAAGCTGTGTATGAATAACTGTTTTTACATTGTCTTTGTCAATTCCCATTCCGAATGCATTTGTGGCTACAATAACCTGCGCTTGTTCAGACATCCACAATTGCATGTTTTTGTCTTTTTCTTTAGCCGAAAGTCCACCGTGATAATACGTTGCACTAAAACCTAATGATTGCAATTGCGTCGACATGTTCAGGCACGATTTTCTATTTCGGACATATATAATAGAAGGCTGTGGGTTTTTCTTTAAAATTTGCTCAACTCGGTACAATTTATCTTCGACTTCAAAAACCATGTAGGCAATATTTTTTCTTTCGAATGATTGCTGAAAAAACGTTGGATCTTTTAATCCCACTTCTGTTTTAATATCTTCAATAACTCTTGGAGTTGCCGTAGCGGTCAAAGCTAGAAACGGAATTTTAGGGAAGTATTTTTTTAGTTCTGAAATTTTCAAATAAGCCGGACGAAAATCGTGTCCCCATTGCGAGACACAATGCGCTTCATCGATAGCAATTAAGTTGATAGGAAGATTTTTGATGCGTTCTAAAATCCAGTCAGATTGAAGTCGTTCAGGAGATAGATATAGAAACTTGTAATTTCCGTATTGGCAATTGTCTAGCAGATCAATAATTTCTTCAGTATGAATTCCTCCTGTAAGTGCAATGGCTTTAATTTCTCGCTTTTGCAAATTGGCAACCTGATCTTTCATTAAAGCAATTAAAGGCGAAATTACTAAGCAAATTCCATCCTTCATCATGGCAGGAACCTGAAAACAAATCGACTTTCCGCCACCAGTAGGAAGCAGGGCAAAAGTATCCTGACCATCCAAAACCGAGTCAATAATCTCCTTTTGCAACGGTCTAAAACTGTCGTGTTTCCAGTATTTTAAAAGAATTTCTTGCGCTTCTGGCATTGGTGTCGTTTTAAAGTTAAAAAATTTAGAAAGCAGTTTCTAGTTTTGCAACTTTAAACAAACGCCTAAATTTTATCTAAGATATAAAGAATTCTGTTCTCAACCGTATCTTTAGGTACTTCAATTAAGTCGTAGCCGTATTTCTTATAGGTTTCGATAAGATGTTTCTGAATAGTTTCTGCCTGTTCGAAATTTTCGTAGCGTTCAGTATCGCTTTCGTAAATTTCTTCCCAAGGCGGTAAAATAAAAGTTTTAGAATATTTAAAATCTACGCAGGCTTTTGTAAAATGTTCTGGATAATCATCACCAATATAATCCATATAAGCTACAACATCTGGAATACCGCGATCAATAAAAACTACATTTTCAGGCTCTTCAAGTGCATCTTCAAATTGTTTAATGCGTCCCTGCAGCAACATTTCGCTAAACAATAAAGGCTGTTCTAAAAACAATTGATCGATACCGCGCTGTTGTGCTTCGAGTGTAACTTGTCTTGAAATTTCAGGGTAACAGCAATAGCCACGAGCGACTAATTCGTTGATAAGAGTAGATTTTCCCGTTCCCGGGCCACCAATGAGAACTATGATTTCTTTTTGCACTTTCGTAAAATAAAGCGCAAATTTACCTAAAGTTATTGTATTTAAAAAGATTATTTTGCCTTGAGCGAATGATTTCGCAATTTTAGGAGATTTGGGTTCGTGCTTTCGGCTATATCTTTTGGCTCCCGATAGCTATCGAGACCGCCAAAAAAGGATATCACCTCAATCAGGGCTATAGAAACATGATTTTGGTTTTGGAATTATTTTAAAGCAACGATTTCCTTAAAGGTTTCAAAAACGTTGTAGGTTTGTTGACAAATATACATAGCTAAAGTTCAAATAAAAACATTGAAACTCTAATAAATATTGATGCAACTTTACTAAGAGCCAGCGCTGCAAAATAGATTGTCTCTCCGGAACTAAAAATGACAAAGAGTTGTAGACTTAATTTTTTTAAATTTCGGCTTTAGTAAATATTATTACTCACAAAATAAATACTTTCCAGAATCTTTACCTTTTTTATCAGAAGGAATAATAATATGCGATTCAAACTTTTTTCCTTTCAAAACATCATTCACAAAATCTAAAACATATTGCTGTCCTTGATGAAAAAGATAACCCGAGAATTCATGTCCGCCACCGCAAAAGGTAATCAGTTCAACATCTTTGTGTAAATCGGTCATATGATTGTAAACAGCATAAGATCCGAAAAGAATTAGCCAGCCCGAGGCATTTGTTGGGCAAGAACGATGCGAGCCAGCGTTGTACGGAACCGTTTCGTCACTATTTCCGTGCGACAATAACATTGGCATTGCTTTTTCTTTAGTAATTAAATTTATATCTTGAATTGCGCCAGAACCTCCGATAAAACCTTTGTATTTAAAATTTTCAGGAAGATTATTTTTGTACAAATTCATCAGTTTATAATCCCAAAACGAAGCTTGAAAACCAATTTCGGCACCAGCACTTATTCCAGAAATAAATACTTTTGAAGCGTCTAGATTGTATTTATTTGCATTTTCGATTAAAAACGAAGTCGCTTGCCACATATCGCTCACGCCAATCTGAATTGCTTTTATTTTTTCGGTTAAAGTTCCTTTGCATCCAAAATCTTTTCCTTTCATATAAAGGCTGTATGAAATGCTCGCAACTGCATATCCGTTTTTCGCCATAAATATTCCGAAGTCTTTTTCGCTTGTGCGTTCTCCGCCAGAAAATCCTCCACCAAAAGCAAAAATAATTAACGGAATTTTTTCATTCATTTTTTTCTGAGGCAAATACAAATCTAAATCCAGTTTTAGTGTGTCGTTCTGGAAATAAGTTAGCGTTTTAACTTCTTGGGCATTCGTAACGGTGAAAGAAATAGTAAAGAGAAGTAAAAAAAAGATTTTTTTCATTGCAGTATGTTTTAATCTCGCAAAGTCGCGAAGGTGCAAAGTTTTTAAGCTTAATGAATTTTCTTTGCGGCTCTGCGACTTTTCGCGAGATTTCCGCAGATTATTTTCTCAAATATAAGAGGAAATTTTACAAAGAAATAATCTTCTATTGCTTTTTTCTCTGCATCTTTGCTCAGAAGCGTCGCGATTGTAACTTTGTGCCTTTTTTCTAAAAGAAAAAATCTAAAAAATCTGAAATCAAAACCGTATATTTGCCTTTATTTTTAATTACGAATGGAGAACGATAAAGAAAAAAACACCGCCGAATTTTACGAAAGATTAAAGGTTGAGTTAGATAATTCAAACACTTGGCCAGCAGAATATTTGTATAAATTTATTGTGCCAACGGTAGCTGACAATGTGGATCGTGTAGAGAAAGCTTTTGACAGTATGGGTGCGGTTATCAAAACAACAAAATCGAAAACGGGTAAATTTACCAGTGTTTCTATAGATGTTACAATGAATAGTGCTGACGAAGTAATCAGCAAATACAAAGAAGTTTCTACTATAGAAGGTATAGTTTCATTATAACTTATGAACGAAAAATATAAAAAAGAAGTCGCGAATGACGTTGTTTTTAATTTAGAATATAATTCTGAAAGACAACGTTTGCTTATTCCGGAATACGGTCGTCATTTGCAAAAACTGATCGATCAGGCCACTATTATTGAAGATGCTGAAACGCGTAATAAAGCCGCGAAATACATTATTCAGGTTATGGGAAGCTTAAACCCGCATTTGCGTGATGTGCCCGATTTTCAGCATAAATTATGGGATCAGCTTTTTATTATGTCTGATTTTAAATTAGATGTAGAATCACCATATCCAATTCCGTCTCGCGATGTATTGCAGTTAAAACCAGATGTTTTGCAATATCCGCAAAACTTTCCAAAATATAGATTTTATGGTAACAACATCAAATATATGATTGATGTTGCCAATAAATGGGAAGAAGGCGAAATGAAAAATGCGTTGGTTTTAGTGATCGCAAATCACATGAAAAAATCGTATTTGAGCTGGAATAAAGACACAGTAAAAGACGATGTGATATTTGAACATTTATTTGAATTGTCTGGAGGAAAAATCAATTTATTGCAAAGCACAGAAGAGCTTTTAAATACAACTGATTTATTGCGTACCAACAAACGTATGTCAAATAAAATTACGCCGCCGGGACAGCCTAAAATTCAAAGTAATAAAAATAATAAAGGACCAGGAAAACCAAAGCCTTTTCAAAAAAACAATAATCAGAAATAAGAAAGGGGCTAAGATCCTAAGGAGCTAAGATGCTAAGACCTTTAGCTTAGAGCCGCAGAATCTCAGAACCTTAGAACCTAAACAAGATCTATGGGAATTTTTAAAATCGAAGGAGGAACTCCTTTAAAAGGAGAAATCACTCCGCAAGGAGCAAAAAATGAGGCATTACAAATTTTATGTGCCGTGCTTCTAACGGGGGATAAAGTAAAAATTAATAATATTCCCGATATTATTGACATCAATAAATTAATCACTTTACTGGGTAATTTAGGTGTAAAAATTCAACGCAATGAACCGGGTTCGATTACGTTTCAGGCAGATGAGGTTAATGTTGGATATTTAGAAACAGAAGCTTTTAAAAAAGAAGGTGGAGCACTTCGTGGTTCTATTATGATTGTTGGACCGCTTTTGGCTCGTTTCGGAAAAGGATACATCCCAAAACCAGGAGGAGATAAAATTGGCCGTCGAAGATTAGATACTCACTTTGAAGGTTTTATTAACCTGGGAGCAAAATTTAGATACAACAGAGAAGATCATTTTTACGGAGTAGAATCTCCCGAAGAAGGACTTAAAGGAACAGATATGCTGCTTGATGAAGCTTCTGTAACTGGAACTGCAAATATTGTAATGGCTGCTGTTTTGGCAAAAGGAAAAACTACAGTTTATAACGCTGCTTGTGAGCCTTACTTGCAACAATTGTGTAAAATGTTGAACTCAATGGGAGCAAACATTACAGGCGTTGGATCTAACTTGTTGACTATCGAAGGTGTTGAAAGCCTTGGAGGATGTGAGCACAGAATTCTTCCTGATATGATCGAAATTGGTTCTTGGATTGGTCTTGCGGCTATGACAAAAAGTGAAATTACGATCAAAAATGTAAGCTGGGAAAATTTAGGTTTGATTCCGAATACATTCAGAAAACTTGGAATTACAATCGAAAAACGCAACGACGATATTTACATTCCTGCTCACAAAGATGGTTACGAAGTAAAAACAGATATTGACGGTTCTATTTTAACCATTGCAGATGCGCCATGGCCGGGATTTACACCAGATTTATTAAGCATCGTTTTGGTTGTGGCAACACAAGCAAAAGGTGATGTTTTAATTCACCAAAAAATGTTCGAAAGCCGTTTGTTTTTCGTTGACAAATTAATCGATATGGGAGCAAAAATTATGTTATGCGATCCGCACAGAGCGGTAGTTATGGGGCATAATTTTGAATCTCAATTAAAAGCGACAACAATGTCATCTCCAGATATTCGTGCTGGAATTTCATTATTGATTGCTGCGCTTTCAGCGAAGGGAACAAGTACAATTCAAAATATCGAACAAATTGACCGTGGATACGAGCGCATCGACGAGCGTTTAAGAGCAATTGGAGCAAAAATCGTGAGAGCGTAAAAAAAGTCAGCCACCAATTCCCGAATTATTTTTGATAATCTTTGAAGATTTAAATTCGTGAATTTGTGGCAAAAAAAACAGTCTAAATGACAGATGAACAAAAAGCTGTAAAAGCTACTATATTTAGTATAGTTGGAAACACCTGCCTAGCCTTAGTAAAAGGTCTGGCAGGTTTTTTTGGCAATTCATATGCCTTAATTGCAGATGCGATAGAATCAACAGCGGATATATTTTCGTCTTTTCTGGTTTTATTCGGAATCAAATATTCTAATAAACCGCCTGATGAAAATCATCCTTACGGACATGGCCGTGCAGAACCTTTAATCACTTTTTTGGTCGTTGGTTTTTTAATTACTTCAGCAACGATTATTGGTTACGAAAGTATTTCTAATATTCAGACTTCTCACGGTTTGCCAAAATCATGGACTCTGTATATTTTGGGAGCTATAATTATATGGAAAGAATATTCTTTTCGTTTGGTAATGAAACGAAGCAAAGAAACAAACAGTTCTTCTCTTGCCGCCGATGCGTGGCACCATCGCAGTGATGCCTTAACCTCTATTGCAGCATTTATTGGAATTTCGATTGCGCTGATAATGGGAAAAGGCTACGAATCTGCAGATGATTGGGCGGCACTTTTTGCTGCTTTTTTTATCTTATACAACAGCTATAAGATTTTCAGGCCCGCACTAGGCGAAATTATGGATGAAAATCTAAACGACGACTTAGTCGAAGAAATTAGAATTCAATCCCTAACAGTGAGTGGTATTTTGGGAACTGAAAAATGTTTCATTCGTAAAGCCGGAATGAAATATCATGTTGATCTTCATGCCATTGTTTCAGCAGCAATTTCAGTTAAAGAAGGACACGATTTGTCTCATAGACTGCAAGATACTTTAAAAGAAAAAATACCTCAATTAGGCAATGTTCTGATTCATATTGAGCCAGATGATTATCACTGTTAAAGGGTTCAAAAGTAGAGGTTCAAAGGGACAAAGGTTTTTGTATAAATCTTTGTTCCTTTGAACCTTTTTTCTCTCTGTATCTTAATCTAATACATTCAAAATCTTTAAGCCAAACACAACACCGTTTTGCTCAGTTCCTCCTTGATAAGAATGAACATAATCTAATCGAAAAACTTTAAATTTTCCAAATCCAAGGTTGTCTAAACCAACCGTAAATTCAGAATAAGGTTTTCTGTCTGGAATTGCCAAAGAATGAAAACCTAAATTCATTGTTGATTTTAATAAATTCAATAACGGAATTTTATTCATAATAAATCCAGTGTCATTATATTCTGAATGTATTTCAAGATAACTGTCGTTTGTGCTGTTGTCGTAATACGGCATTAAGTTAAAGACGTTCAAATAACGATCGCTTGTTCCTATATGGGTTTGATTTCCGTTAAAATGTCTGTAATCTATGAAGGATATATTTTCTGCATTAAAGAATTTTCCAGCTCTAAAATTCATCCCTAAAAGTCCTTTATTGTCTAATGATAAATCATATTGTACAGAAGCACCAATTCTTTCAAATTCATATTTCTTTTCGCTCGCGGCAAAAGCTTTTTCAAATGCTAGAAGTATGGTGGGATACTTTTCATTTTTAACATTATATCTCCCGTCAGGTCTGGAAATGTATTTGTTTCCAAAGTTAATTCGCGCGCTCAAAGATGTTTTAAATAAATGATGCGGTGTAAAAGCAGGAGTCGTAAAATCGTCTGCAGCCAAAGGATTATTTGACGAATAAAGATCATCTCTTTTAAAGAAAGAATAGTCAGTTGTATTAAAAAGCGGTTTTCGTTGCTCATAACCTAATTTAGCATTCAAATTTATCCCATTTAAAATGTCTTGAGAATAGCTGATTTGAGCAAATTCTAAATTATAAAGCTTCATATAATTGTCTTTAAAAAACAATGAACTGATCGAATTGACAATTTTGCTTATCGGTTCTGCGCCATTAAATTGAGCTGTTTTTGTACCTCCTGAAACCCAAATTGTGGCGTAGTTGATGTTGTTAAATCGATGGCTGAATTCACCAGTAGCACGAAAACGCTGATCTGAAAAACCATAATTAAAAGTGGTACTTATCGAAGTGTTTTTTCCTTCCTCTTCATTCCATTTTCTAAATGAAAAACCCGAATCAAAATTAAAACCTTGAACAGTATTGAAACTTAATGAAGTTAGATTTAGTAAACCTTTATAATCAAAAGAATATTTTTTGAAAGTGTTTTTGTAATCATAACCCATTAAAATATCCCATACTTTAAACTTATTATTTTTGGTATCTATTGAATCGGTATATTTTTGAGATTTTCGAATCGTCTGAAGACTGTCTTTTTTAGTATAATCAGTACTTTCTTCAATTGTTAACGGAATTGGGCGAATCTGATTCCAAAAAGCATCATCTTTTTTATTGGAATTCGCTTCAAAAGCTACAATTTCATTTCCGAAAGTTTTCTTTTCAAAAGAAGCTGGAAACTCGTAATTAGAATATACGTAATTGAACTTTCCAGAGAATTTAATTCCAAAAATGCCGGCATTGAAAGAAAGCGTCTGCGCATTTTTAGTCCAGATTTTATTTTTAGAATTATAACTGAAACTCTGTTTTAGATTCATAACCTCAGTAAATTCATTTTTCATTCGATAACCTTTTATGTCTAAATCAATGGCATAAATAGCAAAGCTGTCATCAATAATATAAATATAACCTTCAAAAACAGGTTCTTTATCACGTTTTGGTATTACCTTAATTTTATTGATTTGCTGATTGTTATCATCAAAAAAAGTACCTTCAAGTTTATATTTATAATAATTGAAAGCATTGTCAGCGATAGGTGAGATGAGTTTAATGTCAAAGTCTAATGTGTTATCGTAAAAATCATAAGTCGACAAAGACGCTGTATTGTAGCTGTAGCCTTTATTGTTTCCGGAGATTTTAGAAGCAATGATTTTCTCTTTTAGTTTATTAGGTTTTTCAAAAGTAATCTTCGAAATTGTTTCAGATAAATATAAGATACCAGTTCCGGTCGAATCTAAATTAGATGACATGTCTTCGCCAAGATCGACTTTTTGTCCCAGAATTTTTTTAGGCAAATCTTTGACTTTAAACATTCCTTTCGAATAGAAATCAGCGGTATATCGTGCTGTTTTATCTGAATTTTCTTTTTTATTTGCAATGGCGCTCCTAATAATAGCGTTCGCTGGATTGTTTTTAGGATCGATAACCACTTCGTTTAATGCAAAGCTTTCTTCTAGCATTACAACATCTAGAGTAACCGATTTTGAATCTCGAGAAACAACTATTTTTTGAGTTTTAAATCCTAAATACTGAAAAATAATTTTGTTTTTGCCAACCTCTTTTACGTTAAGCTGATAATTACCCTGCTCATTTGAGGTTGTGCTGCTATAAGTGTTTTCTTCGAGAACAGAAACGAATGGCAAAGGATTTCCTTTTTCATCAGTAATTGTTCCTTTGATTTGAGCAAAGTTTGAAATTGAAAAAAATAAAAAGGCAAGTAAAGTATAGTTTTTCATGAAGGCAGTTTCTCTTACAAAAATAGAATAAGTTAAAAGTCAGCCTATTAATAATTTGTTAAATTCTATGTTAAGCTAAGCGAACTCGAAGCCTTTTATTAAAATATCTATCTTGATATTAATTATAAAAATGACTGAATCGCCAACTCATAGCTTTTAAGTCCAAATCCTAAAATAACACCTTTTGCGTTTCCAGATAAATACGATTGATGTCTAAAGCTTTCGCGCGCATACGTATTCGAAATATGAACTTCGATAACCGGAGTTGTAATTGCTTTTATGGCATCACCCAAACCAATCGAAGTATGTGTATAAGCGCCTGCATTTAAAATAATTCCGTCATATGTAAAACCAACTTCCTGAATTTTTCCAATCAATTCGCCTTCAATATTACTTTGATAATAGGATAGTTCAACATTTTGAAATTTTTGCTTCAACGTTTCAAAATAATCTTCAAAAGTTTGGCTTCCATAAACTTCAGGTTCTCTTTTTCCTAAAAGATTTAAATTAGGCCCGTTGATAATGCAGATTTTCATGTGTTAGGTTTATTAAGATTTAAATAGTTTATTCAATTAAGGTACTTGATTTTGCAATTGAACATTGTAAAAATAAAAAAACCGTTCTAATTATTAGAACGGTTTTTAGAAAACTATGTGATATTATCTTAGAACATGAATCCAGCAGAAAGTTGGAATACAGAGTTCTTAAGATCTGCGTGAGAAGAAACTTCAGTTAAACCAAATCCATAACGGCCTTGGATAAAGATTCCTTCAGTAATTTTTAATCCCAGACCTGCATTAATAGCAAAGTCAAAAGTTTTAGGATCTTGCGCATCAAATTCTTCCTTATTGCTTAATAAAAATGAAGCTTGTGGTCCAACCTCTAAACTCAACGACTTAGTTACATAAATTTTAGCCATTACAGGGATAGATAAATATCCTAATTCATTTTTAAATTCTTCAACAGCATTTTTGTAAGTAGCACCCTGAGTAGAGTATAAAAGCTCAGGCTGAATAGAGAATTTTTCTAAAAGTTTAATTTCAGCGACTAAACCTGCGTGATAGCTAGTAATTCCATCTTTGCTGTAATCTATTCCATCAAAACTAGCATCTCCAGTTTGATTTGCAAAGTTAACCCCAGCTTTAACCCCGATTTTTAATAATTGTGCTTGTATTGTAGCTGATGTTGCAAGGAACAATACAGCTGCTAAAAGTATTTTTTTCATAAAATTGTTTTTAAAAATTGGTATTATTTAATGTTATCTATAAGTCAAAACTACAGAATTATGATTTTATTGTTTTCTATTTTAGATTAAATAATTAATAATTTTCCCATGTTTTTTTGTTTTGATCTTTTAAAATGCTCTATTTAAAGCCGTTATTTCTTGTTTGTTTGCGTTTTCGAATTCACTATTTAATAAGAATTAGATTTCAAATTAATTTTCATTACGTAAAAATTTAATAAGGTTATTATTATATTGTGTTTCAATTTTTTAAGGACAACTTAATTGAAATGTTTAACGAGATCCTGATATTGACTAAATTTTTTTGTCTTATTTTGATATTCAACAAACTTATATTGAATTTTTTAGTAAGAAAAGACTTTAATTTTGTTGCTCTAACAAAATTTAAATTAAATGAAAAAGATTTTTTTAACTGCTATTGCAGTATTAGGTTTCACATTTGCTAACGCGCAAACAACTGGATTTACTAAAGGAGACACATTTATTTCTGGAGCTTTTAACATAGGTTCTGAAAAAACAGGCGATGCAAAATCTAGTGGATTTGAAATTGAGCCAAGTGTTGGGTACTTCGTATCTGAAAACATTGCACTTGGAGGAAAATTAGGTTTTGGTTCAGTTAAAGTTGGTGATAATAAAGCAAATTCATTTACAGCCGGAGCTTTTGGTAGATACTATTTTACTCCTGCTTCTCAATTTTCAGTATACGGTCAGGCTGGACTTGATTTTACTAACAGTAAATCTGGGGATTTTAAAACAAATGAATATGGTGTAAATGTTGGATTAGGTTTAAGCTATTTCTTATCTAACCATTTCGCTATCGAAGCTACTTGGGCTGGTTTAGGATACAGTGTAAATAACAATGGTGGTCATGGTGCTGATAAAACAAATTCTTTCGGTATTGGTACTGACTTAAGAAACGTAAGTTTTGGAGTAGTATATAAGTTTAAATAAAATTATTAGTTAGTTTTTTTTTGGCCTTCCTAAATTGTAGGGGAGGCCTTTTTTGTATATAATCTTACTGCTAATTTATTTCTCTATCTGAGATTGATTTCTATTGAAATGCTGTTTTGGCTTATTTTAATAGTATAATTTCTTTTGGAGATAATTTTTTTTTGACAATTAAGTTTGTTTTGCGCTTATAAATAAAATATTATGAAGAAAAATATTGTAGTTGCCTTAGCAGTAATAACATTTGGTTTTGCAAATGCACAAAATGTTAAGTTTGGATTAAAAGGAGGATTTAACTTATCTAGTTTAAAAGGAAATATTGAAAATGAAACGCCAAAGTTTGGTTTTCAATTAGGAGGTCTTGCGGAATTTAAGCTTACAGATAAATTTTATATCCAGCCAGAACTTTTGTTTTCTACTCAGGGTGGAAAATATCAACAGTCTGGAGTTGATTATTTGTATAAACAGGAATTAAATTCGAGTTATCTGAATATTCCAATTATGGCTAAGTATTATGTTATAGATAAATTGAGTCTTGAGGCAGGGCCACAAGTTGGTTTTTTACTATCGGCTAAAGGCAAATATGAAGTAAGAAACGGAACAGAATTTCTTTCTGGAAGCGGGAATGCTAAAGATATCTATCAAAAACAAAATATTGGCTTAAATATTGGAGCTGGTTATGATTTAACAAAAAATATAACAGCCGGAATGAGATATCATTTTGGTATGTCCAATGAAATAAGATACTATCCAAGTATAAATAATGTTTTTGAAGGCGAAAGACAAATAAGAATGCGTAATGATGTTCTTTCGATATCTGTTGGATATAAATTTTAAAATTAAAGTTCAATGTTTTTATAAAGCCTTCTTCATTTAGAGAAGGCTTTTCTATTTTATAATATTATCGGTAATTAACATTTTCTCTTTAAATTGTTTGTTTTGGTAAGATTTTGGCTTTAATTACTATTTTATTTATTAAAATGCAAATAATTTTTTAATAAGTATATATTTATATTTACTCAATTAATTTTTAACCAAAACAAATTAAAAATGAAAAGAATTATTTTAACTGTACTTGCAATTATGGCATTTGGATTTGCGAATGCACAGCAAACAAGATTTGGAGTAAAAGGAGGTCTTAACGTAACTACTTTTGCTGGAGGAAATTATTGGGATGCTAAATCTTTAGTGGGTTTTCAACTTGGAGGTTTTGCTGAAATTAAAATTATTGAAAGATTATCTATTCAGCCAGAGGTTTTGTTTTCGACTCAAGGTGCTAAATTGGAAGATTCTTTTGGTGAATTTGATACTAAATTAAATTATATAAATGTTCCTGTTTTAGCTAAGTTTTATATCACAAAACAATTTACAGTTGAGGCTGGTCCGCAATTAGGATTTTTAGTGTCAGCTAAACAAGAAGGAAATGATGTTAAGGACAGCTTTAAATCTGTAGATACAGGATTTAATTTTGGAGCCGGTTATAACTTTACAGACAATGTTTCTGTTGGTCTTCGTTATACTGTTGGTTTGTCAAATATCGCAGATTACGATGTTAATGATACAGAAGAATATTTTGATAGTCCGAAAAATAGTGTTTTAGCTTTGACTTTAGCTTATAAATTCTAATATTTTATAAATAAAACAAACTAAACCTTTCTAATTCAGGAAGGTTTTTTTATGCTTAAAAATTCCTTACTTTGTAGCTATGAATTGGAGCAAGTATATAAAAGATTTTCAGTCGTATTTACGAATCGAGAGAGGTTTGTCTAAAAACACGATTGAAAATTATAGTTTTGATATTGAGCGCTTGTGCCTTTTTTTGGAAACTAATAATATTGAAATTTCACCAGTAAAAATTACGGATGAAATTTTACAGCAATTTATTTACGATGTTTCCAAACAAGTAAATCCGCGTTCGCAGGCTCGGATAATTTCTGGCTTGAAAAGTTTTTTTTCTTATTTAGTTTTTGAAGATTATAGAAATGATAGTCCGCTCGAATTAATTGAAACACCAAAAACAGGACGAAAGCTTCCTGATACTTTAGCGGTTCAGGAAATAGATGCTCTAATTGCTGCAATAGATTTAAGCAGTAATGAAGGAGAGCGTAATCGCGCAATGCTGGAAACTCTGTACGGTTGTGGTCTTCGTGTTTCAGAATTGGTTTCTCTTAAAATATCGGATCTGTTTTTTGATGAAGGTTTTATTAAAATAACCGGAAAAGGAAATAAAGAACGCTTCGTTCCAATTGGAAAATTAACGCAAAAATATATTAAGATTTATCAAAACAATGTGCGTGTAAATCTTACCATAAAAAAAGGTTTTGAAGATACTTTGTTTTTAAACCGAAGAGGAAATCAATTAACGCGTGCGATGATTTTTACGATTATAAAAGATCTGGCAGTAAAAATTAATTTAAACAAAAATATTAGTCCGCATACACTGCGTCATTCCTTCGCTACACACCTGCTAGAGAATGGTGCCGACTTAAGATCTATTCAATTAATGTTGGGTCACGAATCAATAACTACTACAGAGATTTATGTGCATTTGGATAGAAGTTTTTTAAAAGAAGTTATGCATTCTTTTCATCCTAGGAAATGATTTTTTTGCTTGATACTGCGTGTTTTATCTTTAAAAGTAATATATTGTATTATGTTTTCTGTTAAAGGTAAATAAAATCGATGAATGACGTTTTTTTTGCTTTTAATGTTATTTTGATCATTCAATTTGCGTAAATAATGTAGTTATATGGTTTTTGATTTATACGGAAATGAAGATTGTTTAGAAGTGAATAATTTTTACAAAAAATTATTGGCAGAAATGCCCAGTTTGCTTTTTCAGTTTGTCATTGATGAAGACAATAATTACTCTTTTCCTCTGGTAAGTAAATCAGTCGAAGATGTTTTTGAGCTTTCAGTTTCAGATTTTAAAAATGATATATTCCCCATTATATACAACCGAATTTTTCCTCAAGATCAAGAACTATTTTTTCAATCCTTAGTCAAAGCACGCAGAGAAATAAAACCTTGGGAAATTGAGTTTAGAGCCATTTTGCCTAAAAAAGGATTACGGTGGTTTAAAGTTTGCTGTAAAACCGAATTATCTCCAAAAGGCTCTGTCAGCTTTTTTGGCCATGTTTCTGATATTACCCATTTAAAAGAGAAAGAAGAAAAACTGCAAATTTCTGAAGAGCGCTTTCAGTTTGCGCTGGATGCCTCTACAGTTGGTATTTGGGATTGGGATATGGTTACAAATCGTGTTTTTTATTCTTCATTGTCACTTAAAATTTTAGAAGTAGAATCAACAGATATTTTTGATGATCCGGAGCGTTGGGATAAAATTGTTCATCCTGATGATCTTCCTAAATATTATTCAGATATTCATGAACATTTCGATAATAAGATTCCGTATTACGAAAATTACCATCGTGTAATGACTTCCAGCGGTAATTATAAATGGATACTCGATCGGGGAAAAGTGATCAAAAGAGATGAAAGAGGCAAACCATTGCGTGTCATAGGAACGCATACGGATGTTTCTTTGCAGAAAGAAAAAGAATTAGAATTAATGAAAACAATGAAATTGTACAGTGAGCAAAATAGCCGATTACTGAACTTTTCTCATATTGTTTCCCATAACTTAAATACTCAGGCGGGCAATATTAAATCGATTTTAGATTTTATTGACGCCGATATCGATAAAACAACTATCAGCGAAATGCTGGAGCACTTAAGAACCGTTTCTAACGATCTTAATGATACAATTTCAAATCTAACGCAAATTGTTAAAACGCAAAGCAATCTTAATATTGCAGTTGTTCCTTTAAAGCTTTGCGAATATATCGAAAAAACAATTTCGACCATCAAAGGATATGATAAGCGCAAGAATGTTAAGATAATAAATAACGTACCAAATTATCTAACGATTAATTTTAATCCTGCCTATCTTGAAAGTGTTTTGCTGAATTTTACAACAAATGCAATAAAATATGCGCATCCAAATCGTGATCCGTTGATTGTATTCGATTTTGCAATTGAACCCGAAGGACATAAGTCATTAAAGATTAGCGATAACGGTTTAGGCATCGATTTGGCTATTCATGGCGATCTTTTATTCGGAATGTATAAAACCTTTCACAAACACGAAGAAGCACGTGGAATTGGCTTGTATATTACAAGAAATCAAATAGAAGCGATGAAGGGAAGTATTTGTGTAGAAAGCCAAGTAGGAGTAGGAACAAGTTTTAAAATTATCTTTGGTGATATTTAAGAAATAAAATTTTAAATTGATATATAAAAACAACAAAGGCTATCTTTTCGGATAGCCTTTGTTGTTATTTAAATAGAGGGATTACTTAGCGATATTAACCGCTCTTGTTTCTCTAATTACAGTTACTTTTACTTGACCTGGGTAGGTCATTTCAGTTTGAATTTTTTGTGAAATTTCAAAAGATAAATTCGCAGCATTATCATCAGAAACTTTTTCGCTTTCAACAATAACACGAAGTTCTCTACCAGCTTGGATTGCATAAGCATTTTTCACGCCAGAAAATCCGTAAGCTACTTCTTCAAGATCTTTTAAACGCTGAATGTATGAATCTAAAACCTGACGTCTAGCGCCTGGTCTAGCGCCTGAAATAGCATCACAAACCTGAATGATAGGTGATAATAATGACTTCATTTCGATCTCGTCGTGGTGAGCTCCAATTGCATTGCAAACTTCTTCTTTTTCACCATATTTCTCAGCCCATTGCATACCTAACAATGCGTGAGGCAAGTCGCTTTCAGTATCTGGAACTTTACCAATATCGTGAAGTAAACCAGCTCGTTTAGCTAATTTTACATTTAAGCCTAATTCGGCAGCCATGATACCACAAAGTTTAGACACTTCTCTCGAGTGCTGTAATAAGTTTTGTCCGTAAGAAGAACGGTATTTCATTCTACCCACAACTTTAATTAACTCTGGATGTAAACCGTGAATTCCTAAGTCAATAACAGTACGTTTACCAACCTCGATAATTTCATCATCAATTTGTTTTGCTGTTTTAGCAACAACTTCTTCAATTCTCGCTGGGTGAATACGTCCGTCAGTTACTAATTTGTGCAATGACAAACGAGCAATTTCTCTACGAACAGGGTCAAAACAAGAAAGAATGATTGCTTCTGGTGTATCATCAACAATGATTTCAACTCCAGTTGCCGCTTCAAGAGCTCTAATGTTACGTCCTTCACGGCCAATAATTCTACCTTTTACATCATCAGATTCGATATTGAAAACGGATACACAGTTTTCGACCGCTTCTTCTGTTCCAACTCTTTGAATAGTGTTGATGATAATTTTCTTAGCTTCTTGCTGTGCAGTAAGTTTAGCCTCTTCAATAGTGTCTTGAATGTGCGACATCGCTTTGCTTTTAGCTTCAGCTTTTAAGCCTTCAACCAATTGCTCTTTTGCTTCTTCTGCAGAAAGTCCTGAAATTACTTCTAATTGTTGTAACTGGCTTTTGTGCAGTTTGTCAACTTCACTTTGTTTTTTGTCTAAAACCTCAATTTTATTAGCGTATTCTTGTGTTTTAGCTTCAAAATCATCGTTTACTTTTTTAGCTTTAGAAAGCTCATTTGAGATTTGTGATTCTTTATCGCGTACTCTTTTTTCTACTTCAGCTACTTTTTTGTCCCTAGCTAAAATAACTTGTTCGTGTTCTGATTTTAATTCTATAAAACGTTCTTTTGCTTGAAGAATTTTATCTTTTTTAATATTTTCAGCTTCCAAATTAGCATCTTTTAAAATTGAAGCTGCTTCTTTTTTTGCATTTTTGATTAGATTAGAAATATTGCTTTTTTCGATAATTTTAGCTATTCCAAAACCTGCTGCAATACCTATAATACCTGAAATAATGATCGTTATTATGTCCATGTTTGTTAAAATTTATATATAAAAAAAGCCTACATTAATTGCTTGAATAAACTCGTAAAGACAAGTTTTGAGCTAACTCACTGTTCAAGTTTTCCCAATAAAATTGGGACGTACTATAGTAGCGACGATTCACTCACTTTAATTTGTTAGTGTTGAGTTTACCAATTGTGAACTAATGTAGGCAGTATCTTAGTTTCTGTAAAGAACGTTTAATTTTCGAGATATTGATCTAATAGCGAATTTAATCTTTTAATCCTTTCGATGGTATCTTCGCCATCAATTGCGTTATCAATTTGTTTTTGTTCGACCTGTGATGCAAATTGCAATGCGCACATCGCCAATACATCTTGTTTGTCACGAACCGCGTAATTTTCTTCGAATTGCTTAATCATAGCATCAATTTTTTTAGAAGCACTTCTAAGGCCTTCTTCCTGAGCAGGTTCAACCGTTAACGGATAAACGCGGTCTGCAATCGATATTTTGATTCTAAGCTTTCCGTCCATATTTTACTAGTCTGATAGTTGTGCTATACAGTAATCAATTTCGCGAATTAATGAATTTATTTTAAGCTTTGTCTCTCTCTTGTTATTGTCGCTGCCGAGCAACGAATTGGCTATTTTAAGTGTATCATATTGCTTCTTCAAAGCTTCAATTTCTTCAGATTGTTTCTGGATAATTTGCACAGCTTTGGCTAATTCTAATCGTAAAACCTGATTGTTTTTCTCCAACCCTTTTGATTTCTCAAAAAGCTTGTCGACTTTATATTCAAGAGTATCAATTATTTCGGCAATTACACTCATTATAAATCCTATTCATTACTTAATCATACAAAGTTAGTATTCCTTTTTATTAATGCAATTTTTTATCGATTTTTTTGCATTAAAAATAGACAAATAAATGAATTTCAATCAATTGTATTTTTGTAGCTTTTTACTCGTTTTTGGCGTCATATTTTTTTATCTTAGCAAAAATGTTGCTTATGAGATTTTCAATACTTACCTTGTTTTTTTGTCATTTTGTTTTTGCCCAAACTCAATATCCTACAGATTATTTTCGTTCTCCGCTTGATATTCCAATGCAGCTTTCGGGTAATTTTGGCGAGTTGAGACCGAATCATTTTCATGCAGGTTTCGATTTAAAAACGAATCAAAGAGAAGGTTTAAATGTTTACGCAGTTGCAGATGGTTACGTTTCGAGAATAAAGATTTCGACTTTTGGAAATGGCAAATGCATCTATATAACGCATCCTAATGGTTACACTTCTGTATATGGACATTTGCAAACCACAATTGGCCCAATTCAAGATTATGTCTTAAAAACACATTATAAAGAAAAAGCATATGAAATTGAAATGTTCCTAAAACCTGGAGAATTGCCCGTAACAAAAGGACAGCTAATTGCCCTTTCTGGAAATACTGGGTCTTCTGAAGGTCCGCATTTGCATTTTGAATTTCGTGATACCAAAACAGAATTTGTGATCAATCCGATCTTTTTTGGATTTGATAAAAATATAAAAGATACTAAAAAGCCTACGATTTCTAGCGTTTTTGTTTATCCTTTAGATGGTACAACTGCGAATCAATCCAAACAGCCTTTATTATTGAATCTTGCACTTCAAAAAGACGGAACTTATTTAGCAAGCAAGGTAAAAGCAAATGGAAAAATTGGTTTTGGAATTAATGCAGTTGACTTTGATGACGTTTCAGGAAATAAAAACGGAGTCTTTAATGTTTCTACTTTTTTAAACGGAAATCAAAATTACAATTACCAATTTAATACCTATTCATTCGATGAAATGCGATTTATAAATGCTTTGATCGATTATCCTCGATATAAAAAGTCAGGTCAGCGTGTGCAAAAGCTTTTTATGAAAACGCCTTATGCGCTGAGTATTATTAAAACAGATTCACTTCGCGGTATTGTGCCGGTCGATCCAAATTTAGCTTCGACTTACCGAATCGAAGTTTCTGATTTTTTTGGAAATTTGAGCTCGATTACAGTTCCCATTGAATACGATGCAGCGGCGCCAGTTGTAAGCGAAGAACCTGTAACTTCAAAGTATTTTATTAAAGTGAATAAAGATTCTAATTTCGAAAAAGATAATATGTCTGTATTTTTTCCGGCAGGTACTTTTTACGATGATTTTAATTTGAATTTTGATGTAAAAAATAACCGAATTTATATTCACGACGATGTTGTTCCAGTGCATTCAAATTTCACCATAACGATTAAAGACAGTAGTTATTCTGAAAGTTTGAGAGATAAGCTTTTCATTGGAAGAATCAGCGGAAAAAGCAGCAGTTATAATGGCACAACTCGAAAAGGAGATATTTTTACTGCCAAATCTAAAACGTTAGGCCAATTCGGATTGGTGCTTGATACTATTCCGCCCGTAATTACAGTAATAAAACCTATTCAAGATAAAGTGATTGATGATATGAAAAAAATTCAATTTACAATTGGAGATTCTTTATCGGGAATTAAATCTTACAATGGATATCTAAACGGAAATTGGATTTTATTGGAGTACGATAATAAAACTCGAAAAATTACACATAATTTCGATGATGGAGTAGTAGCAGAAGGTCCAAATGATTTAAAAATTGAAGTGGTTGATAATGTTGGCAATGTTGCTATCTTTGAAACTCATTTTTTTAGAAGTCAACAAAAATAAAATCAAAACGTTTGAATAATAGTAAGTTAATATTCGTTTTTCTTTTTTTATGCATTGGTTATTTTTCATTTGCTCAAAATGCTCATGTTAAAGGTGTTATTTTAGATAACGAAAATCGCCCTGTTGCAGATGTAAATATTGCTTGTTTGGGTATTGTAACTCAATCAAACTCTGATGGTTTTTTTGAAATTGATGTTCCTTCAAATAAAAAAGTTTCCTTAATTTTTACCCATATTTCTTTAAAAATGATGAGCCTTTCGGTAAGCTTAAAATCGAATGAAGTTTTCATTTTTAATCCGAGAATGAACAACTCTGAAGAACAAATGGGAGAAGTTTTTGTTTCTTCTAAAAACAGAAAACGCGTTCAGGGCATTGTAACAGTTGATGCCGCAACAATTAAAAAGATTCCGGGTGCAAATGCGGGGATAGAAAATATTCTGAAAACATTGCCCGGTGTAAATTCAAACAATGAATTAAGCACACAATATGCAGTTCGAGGAGGAAATTATGATGAAAATTTAGTGTATGTAAATGAAGTCGAAGTTTATCGCCCATTTTTAATTCGTTCCGGACAACAAGAAGGTTTAAGTTTTACCAATACAGATTTAGTTCAAAATGTTGATTTTTCAGCTGGAGGATTTCAGGCTAAATTTGGAGATAAATTATCATCTGTACTAGATATTACCTATCGAAAACCAACTGAATTCGGTGCTGCTTTTGAAGCAAGTTTATTAGGTGGCAGTGCCGCTGTCGATCTCGTTTCTAAAAATAAAAAATGGTCTGCAGTAACTGGAGTTCGCTATAGAAATAATAGTTTGCTGGTAAATAGCCAAGATACAGAAACGAATTATACGCCAACTTTTGCAGATGTTCAAACCAATATCAATTATGATATATCTGAAAAATGGCAAATTAGCTTTTTAGGAAATGTTTCTCAAAATAAATATTTGTACCAGCCTTTGACGCGTCAGACAAAATTTGGAACGATTGATCAGCCAATGGCGCTTGCAGTGTATTACGAAGGTCAGGAAAAAGATAAATATGATACTTATTTTGGAGCGTTAAAAACAACTTATAAAGTCTCTCCAGATTTTACTTTAAAATTAATCGGTTCATTATTTCATACTACAGAACAGGAACATTTTGACATTTTAGCGCAATATCGATTAGGAAATGTAAATGATGAAGAATCAACAACGGCTGATAATATTGATTTTACGCGAGGAATTGGTTCTCAGCTTAATCACGCGCGAAATGATTTAGATGCCTTAATTGCAAATATTGAAATTAAAGGAATCAAAGAATGGAAAAACGACAGTCAGTTAGAATTTGCTTTAAAATATACCAGAGAATCAATTCGGGATCGTGTAGTAGAATGGGAAGCAATTGATTCAGCTGGATTTTCTATTAATCCGCCAATCGTTATTTTGCCAACGAATACTCAGCCGTATCAGCCTTATACTGGTCCGCTATTGCCGTATCAAGATGTTCGCGCAACAAATTATAATACGATAAACAGGTTTTCTGGGTATACTCAATTTAATAAAAAAACAGAGCTTGGCTCGAGTCAGGTCTGGTATCATCTTGGAGCGCGGTTTCAGAGTTGGAATGTCTCTGGAGCAACGGTTGAGGGCAAAGATCAAATCGTCGTTAGTCCGCGTGCTCAATTTGCCATTCAGCCTGATTGGGATATAGATATGGTTTTTCGAATTTCTGGAGGATTGTATCATCAGCCTCCTTTTTATAGAGAACTTCGTGATTTGAATGGAGTAGTGAATCCGAATGTCAAAGCTCAGGAATCGGTTCATATAGTTCTGGGAAATGATTATAATTTTAAAATGTGGAATCGTCCTTTTAAATGGGTTACAGAAATTTATTATAAATCACTTTCAGACGTTAATGTATATTCGATTGATAATGTCCGAATTCGTTATGTTGCTAATAACAATGCAAAAGCGTATGCCCAAGGTATTGATTTTAGATTGAATGGAGAATTTGTGCCAGGAACTGAATCATGGGTGAGTTTTGGTTATTTGAAAACCGAAGAAAACTATGAAAATAAAGGTTACATCGCCAGACCAACAGATCAGCGTTTGAAATTTGCCATGCTTTTTCAAGATTATATGCCAAATATTCCGAGTGTGAAATTGTATCTGAATTTAGTTTATAATACAGGTTTGCCAGGCGGTGCACCAGCTTATTCTGATCCGTATGTATATCAAAACAGATTGAATGATTACCGCAGAGTAGATGTTGGTTTTGCAAAAGTTTTTGTAGACAGCAGTACTAAGATTGCGAAAACAAACTGGCTAAAAAATTTCAAAGAATTATCTGTAGGACTAGAGATTTTTAATCTTTTCAATAATCAAAATGCAATAACCAATACTTGGGTTCGCGATGTGTATTCTAAAAATGAATATGCGATTCCCAATTATATGACTTCAAGAGTTTTTAATGTAAAAATTAACGCAAGGCTTTAAATCGATGCTTTACTAAAATTCAATAAAATCAAAAAATACAATCAAAAATACTATATTTGATATTCTAATTTAATTAGCATACATGAAAAATTCCTTAAAATATATAGCCTTAGTAATCATCGGAACATTAGCAAGTTGTAAAGATGAAGCTCAAAAACCCAAAGTAATTTATGATGCTTCAAATAAAACAAATGTTGTTTCGAAGACTGATTCTACGCAGATTGAAGTTGCTGATTTGCCAATTCAGATGGAAGGAACAAATTATTTAATTCATCCGGTTGGAGATTTACGTGTTTTTGAAAAAGGAACTAAGTCACGTTACGGTTCTTCGAGCGTGAACGATGTGAGTTTTACGATTTCGAATTTAGGAGAATATGAAATTACAGGTTACCTGCAAAATTTGAAATTCCAAAAAGTAGATTCAGATTCAATTCGACCTTTGACAGATAAACCAGCTTTGATTTTAACGGCGACTTATTTAAAACCGGTTGCAGACAAAACTCAAAATCAAATTATGGTGTACACTTTAGCGGATGCAGACACCAATAAAGATGGTAAGATCGATACCAGCGATATTAAAACTTTGTATTTGAGTAATATCAGCGGAGAAAACTTTACTAAAGTTTCTGAAGATTTTCAGGAATTAGTAGATTGGAGCTTAATCGAATCTAAAAACAGATTATACTTTAGAACTATTGAAGATACTAATCAAAATGGTCAATTCGATAAAAACGATGTTTTGCATTATAACTACATTGATTTGATTGCTAAAAAATGGGAAGTTAAAAGTTATAAGCCTATTTAGTTTTTTTAAGTTTCTAAGGTTCTGAGGTGCTAAGATTCTAAGGTTTTTTTAGATTGTACAGAGAAAAAAATAAAATCCCTTTAAAAATTAACTGAAATTAATTTTTAAAGGGCTTTTTATAAAATTTTAGAATCTTATTACCTCAGAACCTTAGCAACTTTTAAAAGAAAAACTCTAAATCAAAATATCGCTTTCTAGATCTGATTTTTCTATTTCAAAACCAAATCCAAGTCGCTCTACCAATTGAATTACCAGTTTTTTATACCAGTTTTCTGATTTTGGATGAATGTATATTTTTTCAATCAATTGCGTAATATCAACATTGATTTTTAATCCATCATTAAGTTTAATAGTGCTTTTTGAAGTGTCTGTAATGATACGGACTTCGCGTTCGTACTGAAAACTTTTTCTTTTAAACAAAAAAGGAAAGAACAAATCATCAAACGGAATATATTCTTTCTTGTAATCAATGTAATTTACTTCACCTATATATTGATCAAAATTGTTTTCTGGATTCAGGGCTTTCTGTAATCTGCCAACTGTGGATTGAATGGCTAATCCTTCGCTGTTTTGAGTAAAAATTTGCCACATAGCAAACGATTCATATTCGTTAATATGCCAGCTGCTTATGGCAACTTGTTCGCGTTGTGTTTTATAGTATTTTAAAAAGTCAGGATTGTCGATCGCAAGCTTCTTTATCTCTTCAAAAGTGGGTTCGCTAAAAGTACCTTCGTACTGATCTTCAAATTTATCAGAACGAGACATAAAGAGTTTCTTTGATAGTAATAAATCAAGAAACTTAGATAGGTCTAAGTATTTCCAAACAATTGTATCTGGATCATCTGGAAGCTTTATGTTCGGATTGTTGAGATACATTTTTTCTTTTTTTAAGATTCAAAGATTCAAAGATTCAAAGTTACAAAGGTTCTGCACTTGGTAAATTACGACTCAAAAGATTGCATTGATACCAACTTATTGTAAGTGCCATTATGAGCAATTAATTCGTCGTGTGTTCCTTTTTCAACGATTTTTCCTTTTTGCATTACCACAATTACATCTGCTTTTTGAATAGTCGAAAGACGGTGTGCAATTACAATTGAAGTCCTGTTTTGCATCATGTTTTCTAGTGCAACCTGAACAAATTTTTCACTTTCGGTATCCAATGCTGATGTTGCTTCATCTAAAATCATAATTGGAGGATTTTTCAATACGGCGCGAGCAATAGATAAACGTTGTTTTTGGCCTCCAGAAAGTTTGTTTCCGCTGTCACCAATATTTGTGTAAATTCCTAAAGGCAATTCTTTTACAAATTCAAAAGCATTGGCAATTTTAAGTGCGTCAATAATTTCATCGTCGGTAGCATCTAATTTTCCTAAAGCAATATTGGCTTTTATTGTGTCATTAAATAAAATACTGTCCTGAGTAACGAGTCCCATCAAACTGCGAAGCGATTGCAGATTCATGTCTTTAATGTTGATTCCGTCAATAGAAATTGTTCCGTCGTTAACATCGTAAAAACGAGTCAATAAGTTGGCAATTGTACTTTTTCCGCTTCCAGATTGTCCAACAAGTGCAACAGTTTGGCCTTTTTTGATTTCAAGAGAAAAGTCTTTTAAAACCGTTTCGTCTTCATATTTAAAGTTTATATTTTGTACAGTTATATTGTTGTCAAAAGTTGTTTTTTCGATTGCATTTTCTTTAGAAGTAATCGTGTTTTCCTGTTCTAAAATTTCAAGAACACGTTCTGCAGCGGCGTTTCCTCTTTTAACTCCGTAAGAGGCCTTCGAAATCGCTTTTGCGGGAGTAAGAATGTTATACGCTAAACCCATATAAGCTATAAATGAAGCTCCTGCCAAGGTTTTGTCAATCAGAACCATCTGACCACCGTACCAAAGCAAAATTGCAATTACAGTGATTCCCATAAATTCACTCGCAGGCGAAGCTAAGTTCTGACGATTCCCGATACTATTTGATAATTTGAAAAAACGTTCGGTCGAATTTTTAAAAACATTATTAAAGTAATTCTCAGAATTATAACCCTTTACCACTTTTAGTCCGCCAATAGTTTCTTCAATAGTGGATAGAAACAAACCTTGTTCCTGCTGTGCTTTTGAAGATTGTTTTTTAAGCTGTTTTCCAATCAATGAAATTAAATATCCCGAAATCGGAATAAAAATGAAAACAAACAGTGTCAATTTTGCACTGATCGCAAACATAGTAGCAATTGTAAAAATAATAGTTAATGGTTCTTTTACGATAAGCTCTAAAATGGCTAAAAATGAAGTTTGAACCTCATTAACATCGGCAGAAATTCTTGAAATAACATCACCTTTTCTTTTTTCAGAATAAAAAGCTAAGGGCAATTCTAAGGTTTTTTTGTACATCGCATTTCGCATGTCTCTTAAAATTCCGTTTCTCAGAAAATTAATAAAAAACATTGCCATATAATCGGCTACGTTTTTCAATAAAAAAATAGCGATAATACCACCAACCATTATAGATAAAGTATATCCAACGCCAAAAGTATCTGTAGTATGGGTAATAAAATAGCTTAAATAATTTTCTGCATATGTTTTAACCTCCCAAATTCCGGTGTAAACTGGTTTAATTGTATTTCTTTTGGTTTGATCAAATAAAACCTGAATCATCGGAATTAACGAAACAAAAGAAAGTGTGCTGAAAAGTGCATACAAAACATTAAAAAAGATGTTTAAGTAGGCATATTTTTTATACGGATATATAAAAGGAACTATTTTTTTGAAATTACTCATTATGGGTTGTTATTTTTACCATTAAAACCCGGCAATTTATTTTAAAAATTGCCGGGTTTATAAAAAGGTATTTTAATTCTGTTTATTTCAACTGCATTCCTGCAATGATATTTTGTATTTTTTCGTCTAAGAAACTTTCCGCGGCGTCAAAATTTTCAACTGAATCTAATGCTGCATTAACACTAATATAGAATTTGATTTTTGGTTCAGTTCCGCTTGGTCTTGCACAAATTTTAGAGCCGTCTTCTGTATAATAAATCAATACATTCGATTTCGGAATATCCATTGCAGATTCTTCACCAGTCAATAAATTCAAAGCAATTGATGATTGATAATCTTCAACCATAATTACGCGTTGTCCGTTGATTTCTTTTAAAGGATTTTGACGTAAATTAACCATCATCTGATTGATTTCTTCTAAACCTTCCATTCCTTTTTTAGTCAATGAAACTAAAAATTCTTTATAAAAACCATTTTCAACATAAAGCTGCAAAAGTTCTTTGTAAACACTGCTTCCTGCTGCTTTTGCCTGAGCTGCCACTTCGCATATTAATAAAGTTGCTGCAACAGCATCTTTGTCTCTAACGGCATCACCAACCATAAAACCAAAACTTTCTTCTCCGCCGCCAATGAATTGAAGTTCTGGAAAATCTTTAATCATTTTGGCAATCCATTTAAAGCCGGTCAAACCAACTTTGCATTCTACGCCATAACTTGTCGCTAGTTCCATTATCATTGGAGTTGAAACAATTGTAGAACCCACAAATTGTTTTCCGTTAATTTTGCCTGCTTTTTTCCATTGTTTCAATAAGAAAGAAGTCATCAAAACCATAGTTTGGTTTCCGTTAAGCAAAATCATTTTGCCATCGTTGTTTCTAACGGCAACACCAAGACGGTCGCAATCAGGATCAGTTCCGACTACAATATCCGAGTTTGTTTTATCGGCCAATGCCAATGCCATAGTCAAAGCTTCAGGTTCTTCTGGATTTGGAGATTTTACAGTTGGAAAATCTCCATTTGGTTCAGCTTGTTCTGGTACAATATGTACATTTTTATAACCTGCTTGTGATAAAGTATCAGGAATCGATTTTATAGACGTACCGTGCAATGAAGTAAAAACGATTTGTAAGTTATCTTTCGCTTCAGCCGGCGTATTAAAACTAGCATTTTCGATAGATGATTTTATGAAAGCCTTATCGATTTCGGTATCGATATATTCAATCTGACTTTCGTTTGCATCAAATTTAATTTTATCGTATCCTAAGTTTTCGATTACTTTAATAATAGCAGCATCTTCTGGCGGTACAATTTGTCCTCCGTCTTGCCAATACACTTTATAACCGTTGTATTCCGGCGGATTATGTGAAGCTGTAAGAACAATTCCGCATTGGCAGCCTAAAAATTTAAGAGCAAAAGATAATTCTGGAGTTGGTCGTAAATCAGAAAACAAATAAACATGGATTCCGTTTGCAGAAAAAACATCTGCAACAACTTTTGCTAAAGTATTACTGTTATGACGGCAATCATAAGCAATAACTACTTTTAGAGGTTGATTAGGAAAAACTTCGTGTAAGTAATCAGATAATCCCTGAGTATTTTTTCCTAGTGTATATTTGTTGATTCTGTTGTTTCCAACGCCCATAACACCGCGCATTCCCCCAGTTCCAAATTCAAGATTTTTATAAAAACTTTCTTCAAGTTCTTTTGGCGAAGTTGTCATTAATTCTTTAACTGCCGCTTGTGTTTCTTTGTCAAATGTTGGTGTTAACCATTCGTTTACAGCATTCAAAATATTAGGTGCTATATTCATGTAAATGTCTTTTTAATGTTTTAAATTAAAGATAAGGTTTTTTCAGGACTTAATCCAATATGCTAGTAATTATTGGACACTATATCTTTTGCGTTCCAATCCCGAAGCTTCGGGATCGAGACCACCATAAAATGTGTCTTTTTATAAAGACTGATCTTAATGTTAAAAATTAACTTCGCGGGCTACTTTATAACGTGCTTCATTGTTTTTAGTTCTCAAAATAATCTCACCAAGAAAGCCTGCCAAGAATAATTGAGTACCTAAAATCATAGTTGTCAAAGCAATGAAAAACCATGGATTGCTGGTAATTAAGCTATATTTCATTCCGTTATACATATGGTATAGCTTCGAAATTCCGATATAACCCGCCAATAAAAATCCGATAATAAACATTAACGAACCCATTGCTCCAAATAAATGCATTGGTCTTTTGCCGAAACGAGATAAAAACCAAATTGTAATCAAGTCTAGGAAACCGTTTATAAAACGTTCCATTCCAAATTTGGTTTCACCATATTTACGAGCTTGGTGAATTACAACTTTTTCCCCAATTTTATTAAAACCGGCATTTTTTGCCAAAACCGGAATGTATCTGTGCATTTCTCCAGATACTTCGATGTTTTTTACAACTGTATTTTTGTATGCTTTTAACCCGCAGTTAAAATCATTCAATTCAACTCCAGAAGTTTTTCTTGCAGCCCAGTTAAATAATTTAGAAGGCAGGTTTTTTGCCACAACAGAGTCATAGCGTTTCTTTTTCCAGCCTGAAACCAAATCAAATTTTTGGGCTGTAATCATTTCATACAATCCCGGAATTTCATCTGGACTGTCTTGTAAATCAGCATCCATAGTAATGATAACATCACCTTTTGCTTTTGCAAAACCAGCATGCAAAGCCTGCGATTTTCCAAAATTTTTCATGAAACGAATTCCTTTTACATTTGGATTTTCATTCGAAAAACTTTCAATAATATTCCAAGAATCATCTGTACTTCCATCATCTACAAAAATGATTTCATAAGAGTAATTGTTAGATTGCATCACTTTAATAATCCACGAATAGAGTTCTTTAAGCGATTCCTCCTCGTTTAGAAGCGGTATAAGTATAGATAAATTCATTTATTTTTTTATTCTTGAGTAGTTCTGCTTTTAAAAAACGCTGCGAAAATTAATCCAAAAACTGCACTGATTACAATTGCAAAAACAGATCCTTTTAATAATTCTACAGTAGAATAAGGATTACTAAGTTTCATTTTTTCAATAGTTTCATTAATAACTGAAGCAGGTGATCCGAATTTTTGCAACATTCCAACCGTATATTTGATCATTAATTCGCTTAAAGTATCTTTTGCGCTTGGATCAATAACATTAAATAAAAGAATGTTGAAAAAAGTAGAAATTAATATTCCGATTACTGCAGCAATAAAGTAAGTAGTAAATGCATCTTTAAATGAAAAAACACCATTTAATTCTTTTTTCGTTTTAGAAAGTAAAATGATGCTTATAGTAAGACTTATTGCTATACCTATTAAGCCCATCCACCAAGCAGTGAATAAATTTAAATCAACCGCATATATTGTAGCGGTAATTAAAGCAGATGCAATTCCTATCATTACACCATAAGTAATACCATTCTTTTTTATAATTTCATTGATCATATCTATATATGTTTAGAATTAATCCACAAATATAGCAATTCCCAATATAATCGGAGATAAAAAAAGCTTTTTGAATTTAACTAAAAAAAAGTGTGCTAAATATTTGTATATTAAAAAAGAATTGTAAATTTGCAAACTCAAAATAATTAAAAGTTTAAACAAAAAAGAGTATCCTTTGTTTACACCTTTTTCTAACCATGAAAAAGCTTCAAAATAAAAATGCTCTAAACAATAAATAAAAAGAAAAGATGAAAAAAGGAATTCACCCAGAAAATTACAGATTAGTTGCATTTAAAGACATGTCTAATGACGAAGTTTTTATCACTAAATCTACTGCAGATACAAAAGAAACAATTGAAGTTGACGGAGTTGAGTATCCAGTTGTAAAAATGGAGATTTCTAGAACATCTCACCCTTTTTATACTGGTAAATCTAAACTTATCGATACTGCAGGACGTATTGATAAATTCAAAACTAAATATGCAAAACACGTTAAAAACTAATAACTGTTTTTATTCATATAAAAGCCTTCCAATTCGGAAGGCTTTTTTTATGCTTTGTAAATTTAACCGCAAAGTGCGCAAAGATATTACTATGAGGTTTTTATAATAACACAAAGTTCGCAAAGCTTTTGTGTAGATTTAGCTTTGCGAACTTTGTGTTTTCTAAACATACTGCAGAATAAAAATCTTTGCGCACTTTGCGGTTAAATAATTTATGAATATAAGATCATGTTCTTGCACTATTTAATATTTCTGTAAAAAAGAATTATTTTCTTAATTTGAATAAAAGCCTATTTAATCGAACACATAAATATTTGTAACTTTGGTCTCGGTAACCAAACAAATTTTAACAATATTAAATCTATTTTATGAACTACATTCTTTTTGACGGTCCCGTCCGGAATGCTTTATTGCCTTTTACATTTACAAGACCAGTCGCAGATATTTTAATCGGGATTATGACGATTCGTCAAAAATGGGAAGCGCGTTTAGGTTCTACTATAACAACAATTACCGAAGATTATTTGTCTGTCAAATTTCCGATGGTAGAAATGGAAGAAAATGTCATGATCAACGCCGCGTATTTGCCAAATGATACGCTTGCTGAAATGGTTTCTGATTTAAAAGAAAATCAGGCAATCTTTAAAGGTGATGATGTAATTGCTTTTTTTACAACGGAAAATCAAGAAGAAGTCGATTTTGATTCGTATGAAATTATTCAGTACAATGATGAATGTTTGACAATAGAACATACCTGGGATATTTTCTCAAAAAATGATGCTGCAATTCGTGACGATTTTGCGTATTTGACTGAAGACAGAAAATCACAGCCAATTCCGAAAAGTGTTAATACAATTGCGCCTGAAAATATTTTTATTGAAGAAGGAGCAAAACTTGAATTTGTTACACTAAATGCTTCTAGCGGTCCTATATATATTGGTAAAAATACTGAAATTATGGAAGGAACCGTAATCCGTGGACCTTTTGCCTTATGTGAAAATGCCATGGTAAAAATGTCGGCTAAAGTGTACGGAGCGACAACCGTTGGTCCGGGATCACGAATAGGAGGTGAGGTTAAAAATTCAGTTCTTTTTGCAAATTCAAATAAAGGTCATGAAGGGTTTCTTGGAGATTCGGTTTTAGGAGAATGGTGTAATATTGGAGCAGATTCTAATAACTCAAACTTAAAAAATAATTACGAAGAAGTAAAATTGTGGAGCTACGAAACAGAAGGTTTTGCTAAAACTGGACTTCAGTTTTGCGGTTTAATGATGGGAGATCACAGTAAGTGTGGTATCAATACCATGTTTAATACTGGAACTGTAGTAGGCGTGAGTGCTAATATTTTTGGAAGTGGTTTTCCTCGTAATTTTGTTCCGAGCTTTTCTTGGGGCGGTGCAGCCGGATTTACAACTTATGTTACTAAAAAAGCTTTTGAAACGGCAAGATTGGTTTTGTCAAGAAGAAATATAGATTTTGATGAAACAGAACAAGCGATTCTGGAGCATGTTTTTGAAGAAACTAAAAAGTGGAGAAAAGACTGATTTAATTAGATAATTAGTCAATTTGATAATGAGATAATTTTTTTTAGCAAACCCGACAGGTTTTTGAAACCTGCCGGGTTTGGCTTTTACATGTCTTTACATATTAAACGGACTAAAGTCAAGTTAAAAAACAGAATAAAAACATTTTTTTGCATAGAATTTTAAAATTATCTCATTATCAAATTGCCACATTTGCTAATTAAGAAAATTATTTAGTTGTCAAATTGGCACATTTACTAATTAAACAAATTATCAAATTGCCACATTTTCTAATTACCTAATTAAAATCTATCTTTGCAGCTTCAAAAAAATACTTGCTTTGAAATGTAAAAATCTAAGCAGTCTAAAAATCTAAAATCTAAATGATTACAGTTAACGATATTTCGGTTCAGTTTGGTGGAACTACATTATTTAGCGATGTTTCTTTTGCTATAAATGAAAATGATAAAATTGCCCTTATGGGTAAAAATGGTGCGGGAAAATCGACACTTTTAAAAATAATTGCGGGTCAAAGCAAACCTTCTACCGGAAGTATCTCAACTCCAAAAGATGCTGTTGTGGCTTATTTGCCTCAGCATTTATTAACCAAAGATGGTTCGACTGTAATGGAAGAAGCATCAAAAGCATTTGGTGAAATCTTCAAAATGAAAGCTGAAATCGATGAAATCAACGAACAATTAACCGTTCGTACAGATTACGAAAGTGATGCTTATATGAAATTAATCGAAAGAGTTTCTGACTTAAGCGAAAAATTCTATGCAATTGAAGAAGTAAATTACGAAGCCGAAGTCGAGAAAATCTTAATTGGTTTAGGTTTTGAGCGCGAGGATTTTACGCGTCAGACTTCTGAATTTTCTGGAGGATGGAGAATGCGTATTGAACTTGCTAAAATCTTACTGCAAAAACCAGATTTAATTTTATTGGATGAGCCAACCAACCACATGGATATCGAAAGTATTCAGTGGTTAGAGGAATTTTTGCTGACTTCAGCAAAAGCGGTTGTGGTAATTTCGCACGATAGAGCGTTTGTAGATAATATTACAAACCGTACAATCGAAGTTACAATGGGAAGAATTTACGATTACAAAGCAAAATATTCTCATTATTTAGAACTTAGAAAAGATCGTCGTGTACACCAACAAAAAGCATACGATGAACAACAAAAAATGATTGCTGACAACAGAGCATTTATTGATCGTTTTAAAGGAACTTTTTCTAAAACAGATGCGGTTCAGTCTCGTGTAAAAATGCTTGAGAAACTTGTAATTGTACAAGTTGATGAAGTTGATAACTCAGCATTAAAATTAAAATTTCCGCCTGCCGCACGTTCGGGTCAATATCCTGTTGTGGTTAAAGATCTTTCTAAATCATACGGAGATCATGTTGTTTTTAAAGATGCTAATATCGTGATCGAAAGAGGACAAAAAGTTGCTTTCGTTGGTAAAAATGGTGAAGGTAAATCTACGATGATTAAAGCCATTATGAAAGAAATTGGCATTGATGAAGGAAGTGTAGAGATTGGTCATAATTCCCAAATTGGATATTTTGCTCAAAATCAGGCTTCTTTATTAGATGAAAATGCTACCATTTTTGAAACAATTGACAATATTGCGGTTGGAGATGTCAGAACTCAAATTAAAAATATTTTAGGAGCATTTATGTTTCATGGTGATGATATTACCAAAAAAGTAAAAGTGCTTTCAGGTGGAGAAAAAACCCGTTTGGCAATGATTAAATTATTGCTAGAACCTGTTAATTTGCTGATTCTGGATGAGCCTTCAAATCACCTTGACATGAAAACTAAAGATATTATTAAAGATGCCTTGCGTGATTTCGACGGAACTTTGATCTTAGTTTCTCACGATCGTGATTTCCTTGACGGATTAGCAACTAAGGTTTTTGAATTTGGAAACAAACGTGTGAAAGAACATTTTGAAGATGTTGCAGGTTTCCTTGCACACAAAAAAATGGATTCTATGAGAGAGATCGAAAAGTAATTTTTATCTTAAATAACTAAAAAGGCACAAGTTATAATTCTTGTGCCTTTTTTATTTTAGATTAGTAAAAATTAAATTCTAATTCCCGGCGGAAGCAATTCTTTGTACTTTGGATTTTTTTTGATGAACAGCACAATTTTTGGGTGAATCGGCATTAATCTAAATTTTTTCTCAACAATAATTTCCATTATGCTTTTAAGTAGTGTGTCAATTACAGCTTGATTTTCAAAACCTTCGGGCACATTAATTTTAGTTAGGAAAATTTTCTTCTCTTGAAATGAATATTCAACAGAAATCAATCCTTCAGGGACTATGGTTTCAAACTGTCTTGCAAACGTGTTGTCTTTGATCTCCATAGTAGTAGTTTCAATAGGTTCCATAATTTGTCATGTTTTAGTAGGTTGAACGTATAATATAGATTGAGGGGCTAAATACTCGCTCTAAAAACTCCTTAAAGAATATCTAAACACGAGTAATTGGTTTTACAAAGTTAATCATTTGATTCTCAATATAAAATTATTTTTTAAAGATGTATTCTACGGCTGGTAGTGCGGTCTTTTTGTAATTTTATTTGTTTTAATATAGAATTAAGGTGTAAGATTTGCTGTGCCTATTCGTAAATGAAGTAATTTTAGCTTGAAAAATTGAAAACTGTAATTAAAATTCCTTTTCTAACAAATGAGTAAAATTCCTGTTTATTTTATGCCTGGTTTGGCAGCAAGTCCAACCATTTTTGAAAGAATCAAATTAGATGAAACTATTTTTGAGATGTGTCTGCTGGAATGGGAAATTCCAAAACCTAAGGAATCACTATCTGATTATGCACTTCGAATCACAAAAAATATAAAACATGAAAATCCTGTTTTAATTGGAGTTTCCTTTGGTGGAATTCTGGTTCAGGAAATGTCAAAACATATTAAGACCCGAAAAGTAATTATTATTTCGAGTGTGAAAAGCAATGCGGAGTTTCCTAGAAGAATGAAAATAGGGAAGAGCACAAAAGCATATAAATTAATTCCGATGAAATTAATTTTGAATATCGAAAATCTTGCAAAATATTCTTTTGGACAAAAAATCAACAAACGTATTCAGTTATATGAGAAGTTCCTGGCGGTTCGCGATCTCAATTATTTGCAATGGGCAGTAGAATCTGTTATTTTATGGGATAGGAGCCAAATTGACGAAAATGTAATTCATATTCACGGCGATCAGGATGAAGTTTTTCCTATAAAGTATATTGATAAGTGTATTGTGGTAAAGGGCGGTACTCATATTATGATTCTGAATAAGTACAAATGGCTGAATGAGAATTTGCCTTCTATAATATTGGAGGATTAAATTTTGTAAATCCCAATTTTTTAAAAATCCCAAATTCCAAATGGTTTGTTTGTAAGATGGATCATTATGAGGAACAAAGCCATTCACTAATATGATTAAGTAGGTGTTGTTATGAATTACGTTTTTATGAAAACAAAAAATATTTTAAAAATTGGGATGTTTATATTGCTGCTAACTTTGGGAGCTCTTGTATTCTTATTTTTTGTTCAACCAAAAATAAATATTGTTAGGGCTGAATTTAATAAGGATCACAATAATTTATATCCACCAAATTGTTACGTGTTTTTTCAAAATAAAAAATATTTAATTAGAGAAGTTTATAAGTATGAAAATGGAATTCTAAATGAATATTGGTTTTTAGGCAGTGAAGGTTTTGCCGTCGAAAAATTAGGGATAAATGGCAATTCATATAGTAAAGAACAGAAAGAATACGAGTTTTTGAATTTAGAAAAAGCAAAAGATTATGTGGTTTTTAATTCTGAAAAGTATAAAATTGACTATATTAACGAAGATACAATTATATCTAAAATTGATTTAAATAATATTATTGTTTTTATTAATAAGAATAATTTGCTTGCATACTAGATGTAATTATTTCCGTTCCTCGCAATTATAAAAAAAAATCCCAAATTCCAATTTTAAAACGGAATTTGGGATTTTAAATATTAAAATTTAAAGAAATTTAGATTTTCTTCATTTGATCTTTCATCATCGTGATTTGCTCTTTCAGCATGCCTTGTTTGTCTAATTTCTTCGCTTCGTTCAATAAATTAGTAGCTTCAAGCTTTCTTCTGCGTGACATTGCAACTCCAGCAAGGTTTAATTTAGCAACTGCTAAATCCATATCCATTGATAGTCCAAGTTCGATTGCTTTTTTAAAATGTTTCTCAGCTTGGTTGATATTTGTTTGCGATAACATAATTCCGTGTAGGTAATTAAAGTATCCTTGTTGTTTTCTTACTAATGCCGTTTCAGGATTTTTAATGTATGCCAGCCATTTTTTAGCACCTTCGAAGTCTTGTTTTCTTAATTTAAGGAAAGCCAAAAGGATAAATTCATTTTTAAAGTAAAGAAAAATTGGAATTGCAGTCAGTAATATAAGGAAAATACCATTCCCGATATTACTCTCTGTAAATTGATAAATGCCTGCAACTACAAGAAGTCCGGCCAAAATAAGTTTAATATTTTTATGAAACATAATAGATGTATATTTGTGATTGCAAATATAGTAAAATGAATTAAAAATATTTTTATTAAAGTACTTGCCAGAAAAAAAAGTCTTTGTATATTTGCACTCGGTTTTAGAATAACGATATTCAAAAACAGAAAAGAGATATTAGATACCATTTTAAAGATAAAAAGCAATGAGCAAAAGAACATTTCAACCATCGAAAAGAAAAAGAAGAAATAAGCACGGATTTATGGACAGAATGGCTTCTGCGAATGGAAGAAAAGTTCTAGCGCGTAGAAGAGCAAAAGGAAGACATAAATTAACTGTTTCTAGCGAGCCTAGACACAAAAAATAATGTTTGTATAAACATAAATAAGGCGTTACTTTTTTTAGTATCGCCTTTTTTTATACCTTGTCGGTAAAAAATTCTCAACATTCTAGTTTAGAATACACTAGAATGTTTTTTAAAGCACTTATATAACTACACAATACAAATAAAATGCCTAAAGACACATCAATAAAATCAGTTTTAATAATAGGTTCAGGACCTATTGTTATTGGTCAAGCTTGCGAATTCGATTATGCAGGATCTCAATCTGCACGCTCGATTCGTGAAGAAGGAATTGAAGTTATTTTGATAAACTCAAATCCAGCAACTATTATGACCGACCCAACTATGGCCGATCATGTATATTTGAAACCATTAACTACAAAATCGATTATTGAAATTCTAAAAGCGCATCCACAAATTGATGCTGTTTTGCCTACAATGGGAGGACAGACAGCTTTGAACTTGTGCTTAGAAGCTGAAGAAAAAGGAATATGGCAAGATTTTGGAGTAAAATTAATTGGAGTTGATGTAAACGCAATTAATATTACCGAAGACAGAGAGCAGTTTAAACAGCTTTTAGAAAGAATAAATGTGCCAACTGCACCGGCAAAAACAGCTACTTCTTACTTAGAAGGAAAAGAAATTGCTCAAGAATTTGGTTTCCCTCTTGTAATTCGTCCTTCATTTACACTTGGAGGAACTGGAGCAGCAATTGTTTACAAAAAAGAAGATTTTGATGAGCTTTTAACACGCGGACTTGAAGCTTCTCCAATTCACGAAGTTTTAATTGATAAAGCTTTGATGGGATGGAAAGAGTACGAGTTAGAACTTTTAAGAGATAAAAATGATAATGTAGTGATCATTTGTTCGATCGAAAATATGGATCCAATGGGAATTCATACCGGAGATTCGATCACGGTTGCACCTGCAATGACATTATCTGATTCAACTTTCCAAAAATTACGTGACTACGCCATCTTGATGATGCGCAGTATCGGAAATTTTGCGGGAGGATGTAACGTACAATTCGCAGTTTCGCCAGACGAAAAAGAAGATATCGTAGCGATCGAGATTAATCCTCGTGTATCTCGTTCATCTGCTTTAGCATCAAAAGCAACGGGTTATCCAATTGCTAAAATTGCTTCTAAGCTGGCTTTAGGATATAATCTTGATGAATTGCAAAACCAAATTACAAAATCGACTTCGGCTCTTTTTGAACCGACTTTGGATTATGTAATCGTGAAAATACCACGTTGGAACTTCGATAAATTTGAAGGTGCTGACAGAACTTTAGGACTTCAAATGAAATCTGTTGGTGAAGTAATGGGAATTGGACGTTCGTTCCAAGAAGCTTTACACAAAGCAACTCAATCTTTAGAAATTAAAAGAAACGGTTTAGGAGCTGACGGAAAAGGATATAAAAACTACGAACAAATTATCGAGAAACTAACTTTTGCAAGCTGGGATCGTGTTTTCGTAATTTATGATGCAATTGCAATGGGAATTCCGTTGAGCCGTATTCATGAAATTACAAAAATTGATATGTGGTTCTTAAAACAATACGAAGAACTTTATACTTTAGAGAAAGAAATTTCGAACTATAAAATATCTAATCTTCCAAAAGAACTTTTGCTTGAAGCGAAACAAAAAGGTTTTGCCGACAGACAAATTGCTCACATGATGAATTGCTTAGAAAGTGAAGTACACACTTTACGTATGGATCAAAACATAAATCGTGTGTTTAAATTGGTTGACACTTGTGCTGCGGAGTTTAAAGCAAAAACGCCTTATTACTACTCCACTTTTGAAGCTGAAATCGAAAAAGCAAACGGCGAACGTTATGTAGATAACGAAAGCATTGTAACAGATAAAAAGAAAATCATTGTTCTAGGTTCTGGACCAAACAGAATTGGACAAGGAATTGAATTCGATTATTCTTGTGTACACGGAGTTTTGGCAGCAAAAGAATGTGGTTACGAAACGATCATGATCAACTGTAACCCTGAAACGGTTTCGACAGATTTTGATACAGCTGATAAATTATACTTCGAGCCGGTTTTCTGGGAGCATATTTACGACATCATTCAGCATGAAAAACCAGAAGGTGTTATTGTTCAGTTAGGTGGACAAACAGCTTTAAAATTAGCTGAAAAATTATCTAAATACGGAGTAAAAATCATCGGAACTAGTTTTGATGCACTTGACTTGGCAGAAGACAGAGGTCGTTTCTCAGATTTATTAAGAGAACTTCATATTCCTTTCCCACAATTCGGAATTGCTGAAACCGCTGATGAAGCTTCTGCACTTGCAGATACTTTAGATTTTCCATTACTGATTCGTCCTTCTTATGTATTAGGAGGTCAGGGAATGAAAATTGTAATCAACAAAAAAGAATTAGAAGAACACGTTATCAATTTATTGAAAACGATTCCAGGAAATAAATTGCTTTTAGATCATTATTTAGCCGGAGCAATCGAAGCAGAAGCAGATGCCATTTGTGATGCTGATGGTAATGTTTACATCATCGGGATTATGGAGCATATCGAACCTTGCGGAGTTCACTCTGGAGATAGCAACGCTACTTTGCCTCCTTTTAACTTAGGAGAATTCGTAATGCAGCAGATAAAAGATCATACTTATAAAATTGCGAGAGCCCTTAAAACAGTTGGTTTGATTAACATTCAGTTTGCGATAAAAGATGATACAGTTTATATTATCGAAGCAAATCCTAGAGCTTCTAGAACGGTTCCGTTTATTGCAAAAGCTTACGGAGAGCCATATGTAAACTACGCTACGAAAGTAATGTTAGGTCACAATAAAGTAACTGATTTTGATTTTAACCCGCAATTGAAAGGTTATGCGATTAAACAACCGGTTTTCTCTTTCAGCAAATTCCATAATGTAAATAAAGCATTAGGACCAGAAATGAAATCGACAGGAGAAAGCATCTTGTTTATTGATGATTTAAAAGACGATCAATTTTACGAATTGTACTCTAGAAGAAAAATGTATTTGAGTAAATAATCTCAAATTCTAACATAAAAAAAGCTCCAATTAATTGGAGCTTTTTTAGTTTAATCAATTTGGAAGTTATTCTTGTTTATTATAATTTTAATGTATTAATTTATTTGTATTTAGAAAAAATTCCTGAATCAGTAGCTGTCCAAAAACAGCATTTTTGTCCGCTTGCTTTTAGGCCGCTGTTGGCCCAGCTATTACAAGTATGAAATAAACTGTAACTTCCATTAGCTTCATAAAAAGCATCTGTTTTTCCGTAGACGGCATCTGTTTTTACGTTTAAAAAATTACCTGAAGCATCTTTTTGAAAACTTTCATTTATGTATTGTATCAGACGATTGTACTGGTCCTTGCTGATCATCATTTTTTTGCAGTCTTCGCCTTCTCTTAAACTTTTGTAGTAAGTTGCATGAATCGCTGTTGTGCTTAAACCAGACGCAGCTTTAAAAGCGACCGAAGCTTTTAAGTCAGACCATTCAGGTGTTTCTAAATAAAAACCTTTATCGCCCCAACCCATTGCAATATATTTATAAGTAGAATCGGCTGTTTTTGTGTTTTCGAATTTTACTTTCTGGCTCCAGTCAATTTGGTCGTTTTTGGTTGGCATTACAATATCGGTATGAACGCCATTTGTTAGAATGTATAGTTCAATTTCAGGTTTCGTATTGGGTTCTTGATCAATTGTGATTTTAGAAAGGGAGAATGCTGCAGCTAGGTAAATTAAAATAAATCCAATGAAGATTAGAACTATTTTAAGCGCAATTTTTAATGCTTTTTTCAATGATTGTAATTTTAGGTTTTTCGGGTTAATAGCGTATCAAATTTTAAATTTCAATAAAAAAGTTTATTTGATTCTTTACAAATATAATTAAATTCGGTTCAGATCAAAATAAATATGAATATCTGTTATTCAGTAAAATCTTTCAATTGATTATAAGAAAAAAGCCCCAAATATTGGGGCTTTTTCTTTTTAAAGTAAGCAAAGATGTATTATTTAACCAATTGTTGCAATGGCTTTAATTGTTCCATGTCTATTTTAGATTGCTTTAAAACAGTTATTAACGTCATAATGTTATTGGGATTCATGTTTTTCCCTAAAACGCGAACAACTGCAAAACCGTTTTCTTTTCTGTTGGCAAAAACTACAAACTCTTCGATGTTTTCATCAGTGCCAACATAACTTATCGAGGCGCCGTCTTTTCCAGAACCAACTTTCATTAATTCCTGATATTTTGGATCTTTTAATATTGCTTTGACTTTTGCGCGTTCTGTTTCAAATTGAGCCTGATTTTTATCGTCTGCTTTAAAAGCCAGAATGTTCATTTTGTCAAATGATTTCAATGCTTCATTTTGCTCTGCTGACAGTTTTGCTTTATCTAAATTTAAAATATCAGACGAAACATCAAGTGCAATAAAATCCTTTTTTTCGGTATTTTCTACAAAATACTTTTGCAATGAAGGTTCAGAATTACAACTAACTAAAGTTAGTAATACTATAATGGCTGAGGTAAAAACGTTTGCTTTCATGTTATCTTTTGCCTTTTGAGGCTTTTTTTAGGTCAGTACCGCCAGGAAGCTGCATTTTGTCTGTAAGTACTGAAATTTCATTTAAATCAAAATTACCAGTTAGAGAAAGCAAAACGGTTTCGTCGTTTTTTGCACCTTCAACAAACATCAGTAATTCTTTTATTTGTGTATCTGTAGCGCCTGATTTTACTAATATTTTTACATTTTTGCCACCATCGTTTACTCGCATTAATTCTTCTAAACCTGCTGTTTTAATGTATTTTTCAGCAGAAGCTTTCATGTCAGCTTCGATTTTGGCATTCTTAGTTGTAAATACTTTTAAGTAATCTAATTTTTTAATAAGATTGATGTATTGCTGCGTTTCTTTATCCGAAGCATCAACTTTTACTTTGCTCATTAAATCGAACATTTTTTTGTTTACAATTACTGATGTTACGTCATCTTGACCATCAAATTTGTCAAACGCACCTTGTGCATAAAATGAATGTGTGAAAAAGGCGAAAACTAATGTTATGATGAAATTTTTCATTTTTGATTGAATTTAATTACTGTTTAAAAATTTTGTTTTTTGATTGTTCATATTCTTGAATGTATTGTACACTTTCAATACCTACATTCACATTGTTTGACAATAGAGCCAAAGCTTTTTGCGTTGCTGCAAGGGCTTCTTCAGGATTGTCATAGGTTCCTAATTCTGATTGCGCTACAGGCTGAGCTGCAGGTTTTTCGCTAGCAAAGAAATAAGTTCCAATTCCGAGTAAAACAACTATTGAAGCTGCAATCGATAACCACGCCACATTTCGTTTCTTGTCCCGAGACTTCGGGAGTGGGATTTCCTGCATCGATTTTTGTTGTTTTACTTGAGAGAAATAACCAAACATTGGTTTGTATTGCTCTAAATGCTGCGCAACATTTGATGAAGAAAAGTATTCTTTTAATTGGTCTTCTTCTGCAATAGTAGTTTCTCCCTGAAAGTATTTTTCTAATATATTTTCTATTTTATCTAATTCCATAACTATGTGTATTAACCATTGATTCTCTTATTTTTTTTCTCGCTCTCGAAAGTGCTACCCGAATAGCAGTTTCATTCATGTTGACAATTTTCGCAATTTCATCAAATTCATATTGCTCAACATCTCGAAGCTGAATTAATATTTGAAGCTGTTCGGGCAACTGACTTATAATTTTTTCTACCCAATCAAGACTATCAGCATCTTCTAATTTTTTATCTAATTGCGGTTCGCGGTCGGTATAATTATTATGAACTATTTTTAGATTTCCGGCTCTTTTCGATTTTAACTGATCCAGACAATAATTTTTGGTCATTGTCATTGCTACTGCTTCAATATTATTATAAGCGTCTAAATTGTCTTTTTTGTTCCATAATTTTACCATTACTTCCTGAGTGGCATCTTCTGCTTCCTCAGTACTTGTGAGTAATCGTTTTGCAAGACGAAAAACTTTGTCTTTAAAAGGATTAATCAATTCTATAAACACAACTTGATTCATAATTGGTTATTTGTTGGTTTTTGGTTGGTTATAAGTTTTTCCTAATTATTATGATCAATGTTTTTAAGAACATTTTACGGTTCTTTTTATTTTTAAATCAAAATGTATAAGTGAGCTTATATAATCAAGACGAGGCACTATTATTTTTGTTACAAGCAATTTAAAAGTTTTTTTAGAAAAATTTCTATAAACTTACAGCAGTTAAAACTAAAGGTGTTATTTTTACGTTAATACTTATACTGAAACCTACATATATGAAAACAATATTAAAGAGTTTATTACTAATTTTCCTGCTGGCTTTTTCTTTGCAGTCATGTGAAGATCAGGATGATGTTGAATCTCCATCAGATTTGCAGGTAAATGATTTTATCTGGAAAGGATTAAATCAGTTTTATTTATGGCAGCCGGATGTTGCTAATTTAGCTGATAACCGTTTTGCAACACAAGATGCACTTAATTCTTTTTTAAGAGGATATTCTAAACCAGAAGATTTATTTCAGGATTTATTAAATAAACCGATCAGTAAATTTCCTAAAGGACAAGCTGTTGATCGTTTTAGCTGGATTGTTGACGATTATACGGTTTTAGAACAAGAACTTCAAGGTACAAGCAAAAACGACGGAGTTGACTTTAGATTGAGTTATAAGCCAGGAAGTACAACAGATCTGGTTGGTTTTGTACGTTATATTATTCCGAATTCTGATGCATCAACAAAAGATATCAAGCGCGGAGATTTATTTACAGGAGTAAACGGTACACAGCTTACAGTTTCTAACTATCAATCACTTTTAAATGCCGATAGTTATACCTTAAATATGGCTACTTATAACGGAAGTACTGTTGCCACAAATGGCAAAACAGTTGCTTTAGTGAAAACAACTTTAGATGAAAATCCAATTCTAATTAATAAAGTGATAGTTTCTGGAGGTCATAAAATTGGTTATTTAATGTATAACGGATTTTATCCAAATTATGATGCACAATTAAATAGCGCTTTTGGAGCATTAAAAGCAGAAGGAATTACTGATTTTGTTTTGGATTTAAGATATAATGGCGGAGGTTCTATACAAACATCAGCGCGATTGGCCAGTATGATTACAGGTCAATTTACAGATAAGATTTTTGCAAAAGAAAAATGGAATCCAAAAGTAAATGAATATTATGAAAGTGAAGATCCAGAATCATTAAAAGTTAAATTTGTAGACAAAATTGATGGCGCTGCAATCAATAGTTTAAATTTAACTAAAATATATATTCTTACTACAGACGGAACTGCATCTGCAAGTGAATTGGTTATCAACGGACTTGCTCCTTATATTAGCGTAGTTCAAATAGGAGAGACGACCGTTGGAAAAAATGTAGGTTCAGTTACTTTATATGATTCTCCGTCTTTTGGAAAAACAAATAGAAATCCGAATCATAAATATGCGATGCAGCCATTAGTTTTAAAAATTGTTAATGCATCAGATTTTGGTGAATATACTGATGGATTAAAGCCAACTTATGAGCAATTGGAGTATATTACAAATATGGGTGTTTTAGGTGATGCTTCAGAACCGCTATTGAATCTTGCGATTTCAAAAATTACAGGAGCAACAGCCAAAAAAATACAACAAGACAGAAAAGAAGCTTTGACAACTTTTACAAATGCTAAAGCGATCAACGGAATAAGAAATCAAATGTATCTTGAAAAAGCGCCGGAAGGACTTTTAAAGGCATTAAAATAATAACGATAAAAAATAAAAAAGGCTTTCAGAAATGAAAGCCTTTTTTTAAATTCCAAAAACTAATTTAAAAATGGGTAATAATATTAATTGAAATAAAAACCGTTTGGACCCACGCCAACAGTTAATTCTTTTTGTAATGTTCCGCTTAAGTTATAGATGTACGCTTTGCTGTTTGAACCAAAATCACCTCCGTCAGCAATAAAAATTTTATCTTTGTTTACTGCAAAACCATAAATAGATCCATCTGCAGAAAGGGCAGCAGTTAAAATAGGTGTTGTTGAGGCAGCAGTTGCAGTAGTGCTGATTGCATAAACTGATTTATCAACTGTGTAATATGCCTTGTCATTATAAATATCTAAATATCCAGCTCCGTCTAAAGCTTCTGGAAAAGTAATTTTAGTAGTCGATTTATCAGAAAGTTTCACTTTTACAATTTCACTTCTCTCTCCATAAGTCGATCTTAAAATATATAAAAGACCATCTTTCACTTCCATAGTGTTAGCTCCATAACCAAGAGTTAGTGGTGTCTCTAGTGCTTTTGTTGCCGGATTTACTATTAATAATTTATCGTTGTTATATTGCTCCGTAATATATAATTTGCCATTTTCCAAAAGGATTCTGTCACCAGTCGCATTCAATGCAATTTTAGATTCTACTGTATTTGTAGCCAAGTCAATAACTGCAATATAATCATCAGTATTTCCAGTTGCTGGGTTGATATAATAATAGGTATTTGCATTTGTTACATATGCTTTTCCGTCTTTTACAACTCCGTATCTTGGGTTTGCTAATCCAGTTTCTACTTTTGCAATTAATTTAAAAGTATATCTGTCTACAACGTTGATTACATTTGATCCTCCAGCAATGATATATGCTTTATCTCCATCAAAAAAGATGTTTTGAAGATATACACCAGCAAAATCACCAGCGTTTGCAGTTTTATAAATATCTGCTGTGAAATTTGCTAGATCATCACTTGCAAAAGAAACTGACCCGCCATCAGAATTCCCTTCGTTTAAAATGAAAAATCCATTATCATAAACTCCTTTAGGATCATTATCATCATCATTAGAACAAGAAACAAAAAGCGATACGCTTAGTGCTAATAAAAATAATCTAGTTAACTTCATTATATTAAAATTTAAGGTTTAAGTACATATTAAAATTTCTTCCAGGCATTGGTCTGTTTTCCAAGCTTTCATAATTTTCGTTCCAAAGATTTAAAACCTGAAAGCCTAATTTGAAAGAGCTTAAAAATTTAAAATCATAATCGATTCCGATGTTTGAGACCGTATAAGCGTTTACAATTTTGTTTGGGTCGTTATCTGATTGTGTATAAACAAAACCATTATATAAAAATTGATAATAAGCCGAAATTCTATTTCTAGAATACGAAATGGCAGCGGTCGCTTTATGAAACGGAACAAAGAAAAGCTGTTTTCCTGTTTCAATATCTTTAGAAACCGTGTAGGCGTAAGTTGCATTAGCTGCAAAATAATTTTTTCCGTATTGTTTTTTCCAGCTTAATAAAGTTTCAGTTCCGTAAGTATTGACCTTATCTGTATTTTGAGGAGTCCAGATTCCGTTACTTCCAGAAACCCATCTTAATAAATCATTAATTTTAATGTAGTAAAAAGTCTGAGTAAGAGAGATATTGCTAAAAGTAAAAACGTTTCCAATTTCTGCCTGATATGAACTTTCAGGTTTTAAATCCGGATTACCGCCTTCTTCCCAATACAAATCATTGAAGGTTGGAATTCTGAAATTTCGAGACAAATTCAATTTTAAATTGTATAATTTCCCGAATTGATAAGAAGATCCCAAAGAAAATAAAACTGGTGATTTATAATTGTCTGTGAATTCTTTTCTAACACCAAATTCATTTTTCCAATCGGCAGAAAAATCTTGTTTTACTAGTAAGGCAGCAGAACTGATTTCTCTGGTATTATTTCCAAAACCGCTTCCATAGCCTTTTGTTTTGTTGTAATCTACAATTCCGTTTATTTGAGTCGATTTAAAAAGCGTATATCCTAAATCTGCTTTTGTAATAAGACTTTCAGTTTTTCCGTAAGTATATTGATTGGTCGAATTATCCGCGTAATATTGGTAATTTTCGAAGATATAAGCGGTTTTGAAATTAGCAGTAAGTTTGCCGAAATTTCCATCATATTCTAATAGGTTTCTATTAAAACCGTTGATGTATTTGCTTTTGGTTTCTGTTTCCGTAATTAAAGACGTATTTCGGTCTGTGTTTGATGTTTGACTGTATAATTTCACACTGTTTTTTGCATCAAATTTATAACCCACATTCGCACTCATCGTAATAACATCGTATTGACCGTTTTGGTTCCAGCGCTGTTCGCCCTTCCAAGTATATCGGTTTAAGTATTTATAATCGTTGGTCGAACTGTTTTTTGAAAAACCAATTTGTGCGCTCCATTTTTCATTCGAAATATTGGTCTTGTAATTAATTCCGATTGTGTTGAAACTTCCGTAATCCAGTTTTAAATTATTCTCGAAACGATTATAAAACGCCAAATCGTTATTTAAATGAACAGTTCCTCCAATTGCACCGCTTCCATAAATTATACCTCCTCCACCGGCTTTTACACTTACAGAATTGTAGTCAGTACTTGAAATAGTATTAAAATCAGTACTTCCGTTCATTTGAGAATTAATGTTGATTCCGTTCCAGATTACGGCAGTCTGTGAAGAAGTTGTTCCCCTAAAAGCAACCGTAGAAAGCATGCCTCGGCCGTATTCTTTAAAATAAATAGTAGAATTGAAGTTTAGCAAATCAGTTAATAAAGCCTCGTTTTTATTGATTATCGAATCATTGAGTTTTAAAACCGATTGTGAATTGGAGTATTTTTTTAGATTTTTATCAGAAACGACAACTTCTTTAAGACTGGTAATAGAGTCGTTCTGCGCCGATATAATCTGGCACAATAACAGCAAACAAAAAGCAAAGCGTTTTTTTAAAGTCATAATTTCTACACTCTTTTTCCCGAGAGTTCGATATTTGTTATAAAGGCAGGTCTCCTGGCTCGCGTTTTGTTGTTTACCTTCCCATTCGCCGGAGCGGACAGTGGTTTGTAGCTAACAACAAACATTCTTTTCAGAACTAAGCTTACAGTTGCGGGTACAGCTCAAGATTTTACTTGATTCCCTTTTAATGTATTTTAAAATTAAAACACAACCTTAATTGGCTGCAAAGATAAAGTTAAAATTACCAAATTTTCAAATTTGTTTTATTTTTTCAATCAAATTCTAAACAAAATAGCTGTTAGATCTCTATTTTTATGACCTGACCAAAATCTACTTTATTTTTAAAAGCGTCTTTTAATGGCAATAAACTTTGATGGCATAAGATACTTCTGACAACGCCGGCATGCGCAACAATAATAATTGGCTTTGTTTCTTCTTTTGAAATTTGTTTGGATAGAAAATCTCCAGTTCTTTGATGTAAGTCTACGAATGATTCTCCATTAGAAACTTGAATATTGACAAAATCTTCCATCCACGGATTTAGCTGCTCGGGCGGAATATCGTTCCAGTTTTTCATTTCCCAATCTCCAAAATTCATTTCCATTAAGCGTTTATCTTCCTGATAAGAAATGATTTTTATTTTGTTTTGAATATGTTTCGCTAAAATTGTACATCGTTTTAAGGGACTTGAAAAAAGAATAGCTTCTGAAGGTAATTGCGAAATAATATTTTGAAAAACTGATTCAAATGGTTCGGCCAGATTTACATCTGATTGTCCGTAGCAAATTCCCTTTTCGCAAATCGTTTCGGTGTGCCGAACTAAATAAATTTCCATATAAAAAGAAAGCTTAAATAATAAACAACTTCGCAGACTTGCTGGGTTGCGCCTAAACAGTCTCCGGTATAGCCGTCAATCCATTTCTGGAAATAACGTGCCAAAAAATAACGGGTTACAAAAACCGGAATTAAGAGAAACAAGAATTTGTATTGAAAATAAGAAAGAGCTAAGACAGGCAATAATCCAAAGAAAAAAGCACCCAAAACTTCTTTCCAACTATGCTTTTTAGCAATTGGTTTGCTTTTGCTAGTCGCATCATCACGAGAATATTCATGTGTAAAAACAATAGAAATTGCTGCCAGACGGCTCAAAGCATGGGCTGAAATAAATAAAAGAAATATCTTAACAAGTCCGCTATAGCTTTCGATTTGAAAAATAGAAATCGATTCTGAAAGCAATTTGAATTTCAATAAAAACAGCAAAACTAATCCAATTGCTCCGTACGCACCAATTGCGCTGTCTTTCATAATTATTAATATTTTTTCTTTGGTCCAGCCTCCGCCAAAACCATCGCAGACATCGGCAAAACCATCTTCATGAAAAGCACCTGTTGTTAGGATAGAAGCAATTATAGCTAAAATAACAGCAATTTCAACAGATAAAAATTGAGCAAAAATGTAAAAAGCCAAAAAAGAAATACTCCCCACAATCCAGCCAATTAAAGGGAAATAACGTGTCGCTTTATTTAAATAATCAGGATTGTGATCGATGTTTTTTGGACATGGAATTCGAGTGTAAAACATTAGGCAAGTGAAGAAAATATGTAGTTCTTTTTTCATTATAACTTTGATTGTATTATTTGGCTAAAGCCATTTTATTGTAAATTTATTTTCCAACATCTAAAGATGTTGCCTATTCAAATTTCAAGAGCGTATAATTGTGGAATATAATAATAACGTTTTTTTGAATAGCCCCCAGATTTATCTGGGGTTTAAAATTATGATTAGAATTGGCTTTAGCCAAATTCTATTAATTTTTTTGAAACCCAAATTTTTTAATAATCTCATCATACTCTTCCTGAAAAGCTTTTTTCTTATGATGAATTTCTTGGTTTTTAATATAATCTCTAACTTTATCTACCAGCGATTCTGAAACTGAAACCGCAAAATATTCATCTTGCCATCCAAATTTTTCTTTTGTCATTTTATTTTTATTAATCCAAAATGAAGATTCGCCTTTAATTAATTTTATAATTGTTTTTATATTTTGATCTACACTTAGAGAGATTAAACAATGGCAATGATCAGAATATCCATTTATAAAATCAATATAAATTTCTTTTTGTTTTGCATTTTCTTTTATATGATTCCAAACTTTTTGACGTAATTCAAAAGTGTCTAAAAAAGGAAATCTGTTCTTTGTACTCCAAACAAAATGAATGTATATTTTTACGAACGGCATATTTATGGTCTTTTTCTTACTTAACGAAGAAAGAACACTTTAATTATTTATTACTAACCCCAGCGCTTTCAAAACTCGCCATTTCATTCAAAAAGGCTTCAGCCGATTTTAAAATCGGAAAAGCAATTGCACAGCCCGTTCCTTCGCCCAAACGCAAATCGAGATTCAAAATTGGTTTTGCATTTAAATAATCTAATAATTTTTGATGTGCCTTTTCAGCAGAACAATGGCAAAAAACAGCATTTTTTATGATATTGGGATTAATTTTTGACGCAATTAAAAAAGCCACTGAACAAATAAAACCATCAACTAAAATAATCATTTTATGATCGAAAGCTGTCAGCATACCGCTGGCCATTTGTATGATTTCGAAACCGCCAAAATTGGCGAGCAGTTGTTTTAATTCGGCTTGGCCGGAATAATTTTCAATTGCTTTTTTCAGAAGATTTTGCTTTTGAATTAATTTTTCATCTGCAACTCCTGTTCCTTTTCCGATACATTCTTCTATAGGAAAACCTGTCAGCAAACTCATCAATACAGAGGCTGTTGAAGTGTTTCCGATTCCCATTTCTCCAAAACCAATACAATTTGAGCCTTTTTCAGCAATAGATGAAACAATCGATTTTCCTTTTTCAAAAGACAATTGCAATTCGGTTTCAGTCATTGCGGGTGCATGCAAAAACGATTGTGTTCCTTTGGCAATTTTAGCATGAATCAATTTTGTATTTGTTGGAAAATCATAATTCACACCTGAATCGACAATAGATAAAGTAATGTTATTTTGATTGCAAAAAACATTTATTGCCGCGCCGCCTTCGAGGAAATTCCCAACCATTTGTCGCGTAACATCTTGCGGATATGCACTTACACCGTGATTTGCAATTCCGTGATCTGCTGCGAAAACTATAATATTAGGATTTGTTATTTTTGGATTTAAAGTTTCAAAAACAGTTGCCATTTGAAAAGCCAAAGTTTCTAAAGTTCCTAAGGCGCCAATAGGTTTTGTTTTAGAATCTATTTTTTCTTGTAAAAGGGCATTAAATTCAGACCGACTTTCCTGTTTTCTTGATTGGTTTTGTACAAATTCAGAAACAGTAGATTCGGTTATATTTTGGATTTCTGTGCAAACGGGAGCTTCAGATTTTTGTTTCCAATGCAGTTGTTGGAGCATAGGTTGATTGCCGTAATTTGTTGCTGGTTTTCCTATACAGAAATAACCCAAAGGTTCCATGTTTTCAGGTAAATCGAGGATTTTTTTAAATTGATGATAATTCAAAATCGAAACCCAGCCCATTCCGTAACCTTGCTCTGTCAGCGAAAGCCAAATATTTTGCGCAGCGCAAACTGAACTAAATTTTACTGCTTCGTTGCTTCCCACAGTTCCAATGGTAAATTGATTAAGAACCGATCGATCGTATGCAATAATAAGTCCGATAGGTGCTTCTTCAATCGCTTCTAATTTCAAAGATTTATAATGCTCTTTCTGTTCCGGATTATCGGTAAGTTCCTCGGCTTTTTTGTTATAATCAATAAATAGATTTTTAACTGCGGTTTTAACTTCTTTAGATTTAATGATATAATATCTCGTCGCATCTGTAAGTCCAACAGATGGTGCCCAATGTCCTGCCAGCAAAGCTTTTTCGATTACTTCGTCAGGAACTTCATCGGCAGTAAAATGTCTAGTGTCGCGGCGCGATTTTAATATATCCTCTAAATTCATTTAAATTCCTATTATTTTAAATTTCAAATTCCAACCATTAACAATTATAAAATCAATTTCAATAAAGATTTGAAAGTTTAAAAATTTAAGTAAAGATAAAGTATAGCTTTGGAATTTGGGATTTAAAAAATTGGAATTTATTTTATCTTGACCGGAATTCCAGAAACCATTAAAACCACTTCGTCAGCATTTGAAGCCAAAAATTGATTCATCCAGCCTTGCAGTTCGACAAATTTTCTGCCGATATGAGTTTCAGCATGAACTCCCATTCCGATTTCATTGGTCACAATAATAAATGTTGCATTTTCTTGATTTGCAATCAAGAGAAATTCCTTTTTAGCTTCTTCTAAGCTTAAATTCACATCGTTTTTAGTATCAATAAAAAAATTAGTGAGCCAAAGTGTTACACAGTCAATCAAAACTACTTTGCCTGAAAAATCTATTTCGCTTAAATATTTTTCTTTTTCAATGTTAGTCCAGCGTTCATCACGTTCTGATTGATGGCGATCTATTCTATTCTGAAAATCTTGATCCCATTTTCTGGCTGTTGCCACATAAATAGGAGAATCTGAAAGCTGTAAAGCTAAATTTTGAGCATAACTGCTTTTTCCTGATCGTTCTCCGCCGGTAATTAAGTAAAACATTTTTTTTGAGTTATGAGTTGTGAATTATGAGTTGTGAGTTATAAGTTGGTTTCGTTGTTCTAAAGATGCAAGTGAAATAGAGAAGTTGAAAATTCTGTATTTCAACTCGTAACTCATAACTATTTATAAGGACAATGACGGCAGTCATTTCCGCAACAGCTTCCTCTTTTTAAGTGAAACCAAGCTTTAAAAACATAATTACCATTTTCTATGTAATAGTCAATCCCTTCCAGCAGTTTATCATTTTTGGGTAAAGATATCGCTTTATTTTTAAGAGCAGTTTTAGGGGTGATGGTTTCAACGTATGCCTCTATTTTGTCTTCGCAAGCTTCTTTAAAACATACCGGACAAAGACAATCTGCTCCATCTGAAAGATTAAAAATAGGCGGGTAATCATTGCACCAGCATTTTTTTTCAAACGAAATATCTCCACAGCTGAAAGTAGATTCACAGCTAGAGCAAATTTTTGTTTTTGTGGTATTCATAGTGTAAAGATACTATTTGTTGAATTTTGTAAGAATAAAAGTAAACAAAAAAATTAGAAAATGCTTTACCTTTGTCCCTATCCAAAACGTTAAATATGAAACTTTATTTACCTAAATTAACTTTTCTTCTTACTTTTTTTATTGTTGTAGGTTGTAAAAAATCTGAAAATGAAACTGTTGCAAAGTCTGAAATTGCAAAAAACAGTATCGAATTTGCTTCAGGACTTTCGATTGTAAAATATGAAGGATATTCTGTAGTAACGGTTTCAAATCCTTGGCCAAATGCTAATAAGAACTTCAAATATATTTTAAAAGAAAAAGACGCTAAAGTTCCGGATAGTTTAAATTCGTATACAACAATAAAAGTGCCTTTAGAATCTGTTGTGGTAACATCGACTACTACTATTCCGTTTTTAGAAATGCTTGAAGTTGAAGATAAATTGGTGGGTTTTCCGCATACGGATTATATTTCTTCTGAAAAAACGAGAGCTCTGATAGACAAAGGTTTGGTTAAAAATGTAGGTCAAAATGAAAAATTAAATATTGAACAGTTAATAGAATTATCACCAGAACTGATTGTTACTTTTGGAGTTGACAACAACAACCCTATGTTGGATAATTTGAAAAAAAGCGGACTAAATGTTTTAATTCAAGCCGATTGGATGGAACAATCTCCTCTTGGGAAAGCAGAATGGCTTAAACTTTACGGAGCATTATTTGGGAAAGAAGATAAAGCAAAAGAATTGTTTGATAAAATTGTGACAAGTTACAATCAGGCAAAAAAATTAGTTGCCGAAAAACCAGCAACTTCAACGGTTTTATATGGTTCTATGTATGAAGACGTTTGGTATGTAGCGAAAGGGAATAGCTGGGTAGCGCAGTTTATGAAAGATGCTCAGGCAAATTATTTGTGGGCAGATTTAAAAGGTACAGGAAGCCAAGGTTTGTCTTTTGAAAAAGTATTAGACAAAGCGAAAACGGCAAATGTTTGGATCGCTTCAGGTTCGTTTAAATCTTTAGACGAATTGCAGAAAGCAAATCCGCACTACAGTGAATTTGATGCCTTTAAAAATAAAACGATCTATACCTTAGAAAGTAAATTTGGAGCAACTGGCGGAACAGTTTATTATGAATTGTCTCCAAGCCGTCCAGATTTGGTTTTGAAAGATTATATCAAAATTTTTCATCCGGATTTACTGGAAAGCTATGAGTTTACTTTTGCATCTAAATTAAATTAAATTGGCAAATAAAAAACGAAATACCATTTTGTTTATCGTTTTGGCTTTGAGTCTTTTGCTGATGTTTTTTATAAGCATTAGCTTGGGTTCTGTGACAATTCCGTTTAAAGATGTTTATACGAGTTTAACTGGAGGCCACGCCACTAAATCGACTTGGGAATACATCATTATTAATTATCGTTTACCCAAAGCAATAACAGCAGTTTTAGTGGGAACCGGACTTTCGATCAGTGGTTTGCTCATGCAGACATTATTTAGAAATCCGCTTGCCGGACCGTATGTTTTAGGATTGAGCTCTGGTGCAAGTTTAGGTGTTGCTTTTGTAATTTTAGGAGCTGGATTTTTACCTTCATTTTTAAGTGTAATCGCATTGTCGTCATACGGAATTGTACTTGCATCCACATTAGGAAGCACGATGGTTTTATTGTTGGTTTTAGTTGTTTCGCAAAGATTGCGAGATACAATGGCTATTTTAATAGTCGGTTTAATGTTTGGTAGTTTTACAACGGCAATTGTCAGTATTTTAACGTATTTCAGTACAGCAGAACAATTGCAGAAATTTACTTTTTGGTCAATGGGAAGTTTAGGGAATCTCTCTTGGTCAACTCTTATAATTTTAGCAGTATGTGTGGGCATAGGATTGGTTTTAAGCGCTGCCAGTATCAAACCGTTAAATGCATTACTATTAGGCGAAAATTATGCTAAAAGTATGGGATTGAATTTTAAAAAAGCAAGATTGATCATCATATTTGCAACGAGTATTTTAGCAGGGAGTATAACCGCTTTTGCTGGTCCAATTGCTTTTGTTGGTTTAGCGGTTCCACATATCGCAAAACTTACTTTTCAAACCAGTAATCATACGGTTTTGTTTTGGAGCACATTGTTTTTTGGGGCTATCATTATGTTGTTTTGTGATGTCGTTTCGCAAATGCCAGGCTTTGATGTTACGCTGCCTATAAATGCGATTACGTCTATAATTGGTGCGCCAGTTGTCATTTGGTTATTGGTTAAAAAAAGAAATTTTAAGTAAAAAGTTAGAATTAATTGTCTCAATATTTTTAAAGAAGGTCAAAGAACATTTGTTAATGAACATTATAAATTACTGCCAAAGTTTTAAGCCAAGCCTATGTGTTAATTTACAAGTAAATTTTTAAAACAACTTTTTAGTACAGAGAAATCTATGTTTCTATGTGTTTAAAAAATAATCGCAATGAAAACAAGTATCTTAAATACATCAAATTTAAACATTGGATATAAATCTAAAAAAGGGTTTGTGACTATTGCTGAAAATCTGAATCTGAATTTAAACTCAGGAAAACTTATTTCATTAATTGGGGCAAACGGAATTGGGAAATCGACATTGTTGCGAACTATTACAGGAATTCAGCATCCTCTTGCGGGGAATGTTTTTTTGAATGATAAAAATATTTCCGATTATAAACCTTTAGACTTAGCTCAGAATTTAAGTTTGGTTTTGACTGAAAAATTGCCGCCAAGTAATCTTTCGGTTTTCGAATTGGTTGCATTAGGTCGTCAGCCCTATACGAATTGGGTCGGAACTTTAACAGATACTGATATTGAGAAAGTGCAGGAAGCAATGCAATTGACTCAAATCGAACATTTGGCTCAAAAAAAGCATTTTGAAATCAGTGACGGACAATTGCAAAAAGTATTGATTGCAAGAGCTTTGGCACAAGATACTCCGTTGATTATTTTAGATGAACCCACAACTCACCTTGATTTATTGCATAAAGTTTCGCTTTTTAAATTGCTTAAAAAACTAACTCAAGAAACTCAAAAATGTATTTTGTTTTCAACGCACGATATCGATTTGGCGATTCAATTGAGTGACGAAATGATTATTATGACGCCCGAAACTGTAGTTCAGGATCAGCCTTGCAATTTAATTTCGAATGGAAGCTTTGCTGCGTTATTCAAAGATGAACATATTGTTTTTGATGCAGAAAAAGGGAAGTTTATTGTGACTTGATTCGCTTTCCTGCAAGGTTTTCTAAATCTTTTACGTTTTTATTTATTATCAGCTTTATGCTTTATACCTAAAAGCAAAATCAAGATTGTCTTTTCAATCCAATTTGTCTTTTAGCCTCGCCAACAACAAATGCTACAGAATTAGCAATATTAAAACTTCGGATTAATTTTGACATTGGAATAGTTAAATGATTCTCAAAACGAGCCAAAACTTCTTTGCTCAAGCCAACGCTTTCTTTGCCAAAAACCAGCCAGTCTCCATCTTGAAACTCGGTTTCTAAATATGATTTTTCGGCATGAGAACTCATCAAAAATACGCGTGATTGATCTGGAATTTGTTTGACCCACTCATCTATATTTTGATATTCGGTCACTTCGAGATGAACCCAATAATCCAGACCCGAACGTTTTAGGTTTTTGTCATTAATCACAAATCCGAATGGATGAATTAAATGCAGTCTGCTTTCTGTGCCTACACATAATCTTCCAATATTTCCAGTATTATTTGGTATTTCAGGTTCTACAAGAACAACGTTTAGCATTTTTTTGAGTTATGAATTTTGAGTTTTCAAAAATTATTTAATTTTCTAATTGCCACATTATCTAATTAGTTCTCTAATTTAAAATCTGGAACTTCTATAACTTCTCCAGCTTTTAGGTTTTGCAAATATACATTTCCTATTCGTACACGCACAAGTCTGAGAGTAGGAAAACCGACTGCAGCGGTCATTTTTCGAACTTGGCGAAACTTTCCTTCATTTACTGTAATTGAAGCCCAAGAAGTTGGTCCGTGGCGTTCGTCTCTGATTTTTTTAGCTCGTGGTCCAAAATCAGGAATTTCGGTAACTATAAAAGCAGAGCAGGGTTTTGTTTTGTATTTTCCTCCATCAAAACCAATTTCAACGCCTTTTTGAAGTTGTTCTATAGCTTCTGGAGTAATTATGCCATCTACCTGAACATAATATTCCTTATCCACTTTTTTGCTTCTTATCTGTTCGCTAACTTTTCCGTCTGTTGTCAGCAAAAGCAAACCTTCAGAATCTTCGTCTAGACGACCAATAGCCATTGTGCCTTCAGGGAAATTATATAATTCGCCCAAAAGTTTCTTCTTTCTTTTTAATTCATATATAAATTGGCTTAGATAGCCGTAAGGTTTAAAAAGAATAAAGTGATGGTGCATATTGATTTTTTAGACTGCAAAGATAGTTTTGTTTGATATGCTTCAAAATAATAATCCTTTAATAAACCAAAAGCTATGTTAAAGAACTTACTTTTCAGGCTAAGATTTCGTAATATTATAATACTAACCCTTAAAAATAATATCATGGAATCTAATAATTTAGGATCAAAAAAGATAAATGGAGTACAAAAAGACATCGATGAATCGAAAGGAAAAAATGTTTCTCACGATGGCAAAGCGGATGACGCAAATTTGAAAAAAGAAGTCATTACAGATAAAAGCGGCAACAAAGAAGTTGTAGAAAGAGCCAGAAATGAAAACGAAGATATTAAGAAAGTGAAAGGCGATGTGAATCCAAAAAATGCAAATGCCAATAGAGGAGTTTCATCTGAAGAAGAAGCTGAGAAAACAGTCGAAAACAAAGACCGAAATTCAGATATAACACCAAACCGATATCCAAACTCAAATCCTGAAAGTCATAAAGACAGAGGGAATATGAAATTGGATGAAGATAAATAAGCAATTTTTTTTTGATTTTAGCAATTTTAATATCAAATAACATTTGATTGTGATAAAGTATTAAACTTATTTTAAACTTTTATTTTGCTATGGCTAAAGGTTTTTATGTTTGTAAATTTAGAGTACAAATTTAAATCTTAAGAATATGTCACTTTTAGAAAATAAAGTGGCTTTTGTATCAGGCGGAGGTTCAGGAATTGGACGCGCAGTTGCAGAAGCTTACGCTCGCGAAGGAGCAAAAGTAGTTGTTTCAGATATTAATGTTGAACACGGTGAAGAAACCGTTAAATTTATAAAAGATGCTGGAGGAGAAGCCTTTTTTGTAAAAGGCGATTCGTCAAGCGCAAGCGACAACAAACACATGGTTGAGGTTACAGTTTCAAAGTATGGCCGACTTGATATTGCGTGTAACAATGCAGGAATGGGCGGGCCGGCAAAACCAACCGGAGAATACGAACCTGAAGCCTGGGATAAAGTAATTGCTTTAAATTTAAGCGGTGTTTTTTATGCTTGCCGCTACCAATTAGAACAAATGGAGAAAAACGGTGGAGGAAGCATTGTTAATATCGCTTCCATTCACGGTCAGGTTGCAGCGCCTTTAAGTCCTGCTTATACAGCCTCTAAACATGGAGTTGTGGGATTGACAAAAAATATTGCGGCAGAATACGGTCAGAAAAATATTCGTTGTAATGCAGTTGGACCCGGTTATATTGAAACTGCTTTGCTGAAAGACAATTTAAACAAAGATATGATGACTGCTATTGCTGCAAAAGCGCCCATGAATCGTTTAGGAACTTCAGAAGAAATTGCAGAACTTGTTTTGTTTTTAAGTTCTGAAAAATCCTCTTTTACTACAGGAAGTTATATAATTGCAGATGGTGGTTATACTGCAGTTTAACTCTACATAAAATAAATAGCAAAAAGCTGTCCTTTTGGGCGGTTTTTTTTTATGTGTTTTATTTTTATTTCTTAAGTTTAAACTTGTTAAATTTTATATGTTAAGAAGTTTTTTACAAAAACATATAACACTGCGATATGTTGTTATTGTTGAGAATAATTGAAATTATGTCTAAATAAAATTAAGTATGATAGAAGATGTTTATAAATTGAGAAACAATAAATTTATATTTTAACAATATTCTCTTAACTTTAAAGACCATAACTTTAGCCTCTAAAACTCTATTTTAAACATATGAAAAAGAATTACACTGTACGCCACTTCATGGCTTTTCTAAGTTTTTTTTGCTGTTTGGCACTTAGTGCACAGACAATGCCGTCACCGCGGACTCTACCATATTCACAGAATTTTGACGGATTAGACGCTTCTGCTATTGCTTATCCAATAGGATTTCAAGGATGGACAGCTGCAACTTCAAATCCTACGGGTGCAAGCCAGTATGCTGTTTCAGGTACTTTTGGTGCTGATAGAGCATTAGTTGCTAATAGTACGGCTGCTACAACTAGTGGTAATTTCCATAATTATAATGGAAAAATAGGTTTTTTAAATACTAGTGGATTAGATTTAACTATTGGTTTTGCATTCATAACAACAGGCCAATCAGCCATTCAGGTTCAATACGAAGTTATGACAATTCGTAATCCTTATGACGGAACAAACAATACTCGTATTAATGAAATGATCTTGCAATATAGAGTGGGCACTACGGCAGATTTTACATCGATACCAGAAACTGCATATGTAAATAATACTACTACACAAACGGGGTCCGGAATTACAACACCACAAAATCCGCAGACTATAAAAATCACCTTGCCATCAAATTGTGATAATCAGCCTGTAGTACAGATTAGATGGATTTCTAAACAAAATTCAGGAGGAGGTTCAAGACCTTCGTTTGCAATTGATAATATAAAAATTGGAAGTGATATAACACCTCCGGTAAACGAATCAGGTTATCCAAAAGCTGTTGAAGTATTATCTGAGGGTTTTGACTTTTTCAATAAAATAAATGAAATTGGTAAAACGTATTATGTACTAGTAGCGGCAGGCATTGCAGAACCAACGCCTGCACAGGTTAAAGCGGGTTTAAATGCCAGCGGAAACGCACCTTTACAAGCAGGTTCTCTTACTATAACAAATAAAGATCAGGAATATTCAAAGGTAATTTCAGGTTTAAGTTTGGGAACTTCTTATATTGTTTATTCTGTATCTGAAGATGCTTCTGAGAATCTTCAAGTTACAGTTAACAAGCTAGATGTCACTACAGCGAGTGTTTTAGTGCCTTCTTTACGAACTACAGCCTCAGTGCTTAATTTTGGGAAATCTGATCAAAATATTGATTCATCAAGTTTGAGTTATCAAATCAGTGGAACAAACATACAGAATACCGTTACTGTTACCGCACCAGCCAATTTCAGTGTTTCAAAAGACAACATAACTTTCCAATCTTCTATTGTTTATGATGCCTCCGATTTTGCTGCAAATGCTACACCAACGGTGTATGTTCGTTTTAAACCTAACACAACTGGCGTTTTTTCAGGAACATTAACTAATGAAACAACGGGAGCTTTAAGCAAAACAGTCTCTTTGTCTGGAATTGGAATAAATCCTTACATACAAGGTTTTAATGATGCTGATGTTTTAACAAACAGCGGTTGGACACAATATAATGTTGCCGGTGCTTTAAATAAATGGAGTTATACAACAGTTGCAAGAAATATAAATTCTGGAAATGGAGCAGTTTTAGTAAACGGATTTACCGATACTGGAGCTAGCAAAGACTGGCTGATTTCTCCAAAATTACATTTGGATACTTTTACTCAATTTGCACTATTGTCTTTTTACTCACGTAAATTTTATGACGGGCCAAGTTTAAAATTAGTAGTTTCTACAAATTATGACGGAGTAAGCAGTCCTGAAACTGCAGCTTGGACAGAAATAGACGGGAAATTTCCTACCGTAACAGGAACTTATGCGCAATCACAATATATAGATTTAAGCGCATTTAAAACACCTAATACGTATGTAGCATGGGTTTATGAAACCACTGCTGGCGGAAATACTTTGGCAGCAGAATGGTGTTTAGATGATGTTGCGATAACAAATGAGTCAGGATTCGTTGCGTCAAATCCTGTTTTAGATTTTGACGATGTTGCTGTAAATACAAATTCTGCGAGTCAGTCTTTTGTTTTTAAAGCGAATGGTTATAATGATATTACAATTAAAGCTCCTGCAGGTTATCAGATCTCTTTAGATAATACTGTATTTCAGTCAGAAGTTTTTGTCAGCGCTGCTGATGCATCCGCAGGCAAAACGGTTTATGTGCGATTTACTCCATCTGTAAAAGCATTAAGTATTCCTGGAGCTTTAACGGTAACAGGAACTGCCTTAAACAAACAAATCGGATCTTTAAATGGTTCATCTCTGCCAAAAGCAGATACCTACGATATTGTTAGTTATAATTTAGAATTCTTTGGCTCTGATGTTAAAGGTTCAGATGGAGTTGAGTTTGGTCCAACTGATGATGCGCTGCAAATAGAAAATGTTGCTAAAGTGATGAATAAATTAAATGCAGATGTTTATGTCGTTCAAGAAGTTTCTGATGATCCATCTTTAGATCTTTTAATTCAGAAAATCAATATTAATGGAAAAACATTTGATAAATCAATTTCGACTTCTTGGTCTTATTCGTTTAATGCCCCAGAAGCTGATTTTCCTCCACAAAAATTAGTGGTTCTTTATAATACGCAGACTACAACTGTTAAAAGCACAAAAGTATTGTTTAAAGATTTATATGATCAAGTTCGTGCTGGAACTGTAGTATTGCCTGATTATCCTGGTACAGGTACTCCTCAAGTTAATGATGATAGTTTTTTCTCATCAGGACGTCTGCCATATTTAGTTCAGGTAGAAACAAATATTGGCGGTGTCAAAAAAGAACTTAATCTTATTGATCTTCACGCCCGTGCCAATAGCGGAACCGATATAATGAAATACAATCAGCGTAAATATGATGTGGAATATCTGAAACAAGCGTTAGATGCTGAGTATCCGAATTCAAATCTTGTTCTTTTAGGAGATTTTAATGATGATGTAAAAGCATGGGTTGGAAATGCCAATACGCCATCATCTTACCAAAAATTTGTAGAAGATAAAACAAATTACAATGCTTTAACATTCGATATTAGCCAAGCAGGAGCTTTTAGTTTTTTAAGTTCTGGCGGATTTTTAGATCATATTATAATTTCTAATGAATTAACAGATCAATATATTCCGAATTCAATTGCCGTATATGATCCACGTGCAGACATTACAAGTTATACGTCTACAACTTCTGATCACGGTCCTGTAATTGCTCGATTTGAATTAAAACAAGACGTTTTGTCGACGATAGATTTTGGTGCAAATAAATATGGTGTAGCATCCTATCCTAATCCAGCAAATGATGTTTTGAATGTTGTTGTAAAAACCAATAATGCTAAAGATCTCAAATTAAGACTGTATGATATTTCAGGGCATTTAATTGGAAAACCAATTGAAATAAACGGAACTCAAGAAACCACGATAATTCCGGTATCGCATTTGCAATCAGGAATCTATATCTATACGTTAACAGAAAACAATAAAATTGTTTTTAAAAATAAGATTATCAAGAAATAAGAATAAAACTAAAACAAAAGGCCGTTCGATTGAACGGTTTTTTATATGTTTAAATTGAATGTACTCCAATCAAATTTTTAAAATTCTTTAAATCTAAATTTGGGCTTATTTCATAAAAATAATGTAATTGCCACTGCTGTGTTTTTTGTGCTTGTTTACTAGTTGTGACATCCCACGGCGGATAAACTCTCGTTGCTCGTATTCCTTCTTTTGTTTCTGTAGAAAAAATTCCTTTTTGAAGCAAAATATTTTTCGGAAAGATGAATTGGCCTAAAAGAGTCTCTTTTCTAACGCTTACAATTACAAAATCAATTTCATCTGAAAAATCAAAAGGTTCGATAATTCCTGATTTATTTCGTTTCCATAAAGTGACAAACTGCCCTGTTTTTGTTGGTGTTATTTTAGCTTCTCTATAACAAATGTTTTTTTTATTAAAAGAAAAACGATAAGCACTGTACTCTTTGCTTTCAGCTTCCGGTTGAGGTTGCGTGCAATCAAATTCAAAGGAATCAAAAATGAATTGTTTTAAAAGAAGCAAATCTTTTGAAATTTGCAGTTCATTCCAATTGTTTTGAATAGTCATTTGTAAGATTATTTTTGAGTTGAGATTTGTAAAAGTAACTCAAAAACTATTTTAAAATGAAACATTCAATCCAAAATTCAATCCCCACTGAAATTGGTTGAAAGACTGACTGTTCAGCGGATTTACATAATAATTCATAGCTGGCTCAACAAATACATTTGTCTTTTTGTATACGCGATATTGTACTGTACTGCTCAAAGTCGATCCGTAAACAAAATCATTAGCATTTACATTTTGTCCAATGTTATTGCCATCTAAAGCTACGTTGTTCGAAATCAATTTACCAACAAATCCTCCTGTGTTTAAAGTGATATTGGCTTTGTTTTTAGAAAAAACAGAATAGGAAACTTCTAATGGCATTTCGATATATCGTAAGCTTTGATCTAAATTTCCACTCTGAATATTATCGCTTGATATCGCCGTTTTAGTTGTGCTTGATAAAAGTACAACACCAGAAGCATTATTGCTGGCTATTTGAGGAACTGAAGAATTTTGAGCAAGGTAATCGCCCGTCCCTAAAAAAGCATTGTTTTTTGTGCTTATATAAGAAACATTCGCAACGCTTTGTCCTAATTCATTGATTTTGAAACCAGAACCAACAGCCCATTTTTTATTGATTTTATATTTTGTTTTAACTCCGTACGTATTGCTTTGTTTTGAATCGTTTACGTTTCCTAAAGTTTTTTCGTTTTTGGTATTTTCAGAATTTGCAATACCTGCAAAAACTTCAAGAGCCCATTTGTCAGAATTTGACAGAGCTTTAGGATCTTTTTCTTTTCCTTTTTTGACTTCGGGAGTTATAATTCCTTTTTCTAAATTTTGAAGTTCTGCCAACTGAACTGAATCTTGTTTGCTTAAAATAACATCCTTAAATTTCGAGTTGCTTTTTGGTGTATTTTCTGCAATTGCTTTATCTGTTTTGACAATCTCATTCGAAGCATTTTTCTCGCTTTCAACAGCTCCATTTTGTTTGTTGCCTAAAGATGAATTTGAAGCATTAAAAGCAACATTATTTGAATTCGAATTTAATTTGTCTTCAAATATAGAAGCAGGTGTCTGATTTTTTGGAGAATTAAAGGCATTCTTTTTCTTCGTTACAAATGTTTTTTCGGCTAAAATCTTGTCGGCATTTCTTTTTTCAGGATTTGAAAACTGATTTTTTGAAGCTGTATTAAATGAATTTTGTTTTCCGTAAACGAAAGTTTTTTCGGCTACAGCCTGATTTGCATTTGCTTTCTCTGAATTCAATTTCTGATTTCTAGAGAAAGAATTCAATTGATTTTGTTTTTCAGCAACAGTATTTTTTTCGGCTAGAGCCTGATTTATATTGTTTTTTGCTCTATTTGATTTTGAATTTAAATTTTTAGAAGAATTAATTTTGCTTGAAGCCTCTGTACTGGCTACTGCTGTTTCTTCAGTTTGATTTCCTTCAGAGTTGTCAGTTTGAACTGAATTACTTTCTACAATTGAATTAGTAGTATCATCTGATTGTTGATTACTATTATTTTGTTCTGATTTAATTGGAGTTTTGTCATTTTGCTCCTTTTTATTTTCATCTAAAACAACTTTATTATTTTCAATACCACTGCCGTTTATAGTTTTAATTCCAGAATTTGAAGTAAAATATAAAACAGAAGGAAGCAACAGTCCTAATAACAAGGATGCCGCAGCCGACCACCAAATAATAGCCCTTTTTTTCTTTTTAGGTTTATCCAGTTTTTCCTCAATGTTAGCCCATAGCTCGGGTGGCGGAACACTCGAAAAGTTTTCCATTGATGAAAAAATATCTTCTATATTTTGCTTTTTCATGCTATCTTAAAATTTTTTTTTATGCTCAAAATCCTTTTTTGCAAAATTCCCTTCGCTCTGTTTAAATTTGATTTTGATGTTCCTTCTGATATTTTTAGTAATTCGGCGATCTCTTTGTGTTTCATTTTTTCAAAAACATAGAGGTTAAAAACCGTCCGGTATTGATCAGGCAAATCCCGTATATATTCTAATAATTTTTCTTGTTCTATCGGAATTGTTTCTAATTCCTCCTCTTCAATAAAATCAGTATCAGGGTCAAAAACATCTAGAAAGAAACTCTCTTTTTTCTTTTTATTTAAAGTTTCGATGAGTTTATTGATGAAAATCCGTTTTAGCCAGCCTTCAAAGCTTCCTTCAAATTTATATTGGCTTATTTTCTGAAAAACAATTACAAATGCTTCTTGGAAAACATCCTTGGCATCATCTTCGTTTTTCATATACTTCAGGCAGATACCATACAAAACAGGAGAAAACAGCTGATATATTTTCAGCTGTCCTTCGCGCTCACTCTGCATGCATTGCCTAATGTATTTTTCTAAATCGTCTTTCAAAAATGTGGTATTGTTTGGTTTTGCAAAAATAGTTCTTATAAACTTAAAAAACTATCTTTTAAAAATAGTACGTGCTGCATCTTGACAGTTGCTTACGATTGTTAGGTTTTGATTATCAAGGTTTTCTATAATATAAGTTTTGCCTTCAAAGGTAATAAGGTCGTGTTCTGCCTTATCAGAAAAACCAATTCCTTTTCCTATTTCATACGCACTATTTCTAATTTCAACATCATTTTTATACGTGATTACTCTTCCGTCAGGAGTAAAAACTACCTTTTTTGTAAAGCCAATAGTTTTAGGAGTGGCGGTATAAGGATTACTTGCTCCTCCAATAGATTTTTCCCAAATCCAAGTGTTCACAATAGAACCAGAATTTAAGGTTGTCGATTCTAAAGAGTAAGCTGTTGAGAAAAGTCCAAAGACGATAAGGATTAAAATTTGTTTTTTCATGGTTATGATTATTTTAAACTTGTGATTTTGTCTTGAATCGCTTTTTTGAAAAGTTTAATTTCTGCACTTTGATCTGCAGTATCATTAGTATCTATAAATACTTTTGTAGCAATTGGTCCCTGATGAAGTTCAAAATAAATACCGCCTTGATCTGCAGCATCTGGCGAACCGTACGTTTTTGTTTGTCCTTTTAAATTTAAAATTTCTGCCGGCACACTTTTTAAGAACAAAGTATAGTCGCCTCTTTTACCAGCAGCCATATATTTATATTGCTCAAAATTGTAGTTTCCTGAAGCTACATTCTGAAATTTCATAATATTAAAATCGTTTATCTGAAAGAATTTTTGACAATCAGAACTGGCGCATTCTCCAAAGTAAGTTCCAATTACAATATTGTCTGGAGTTTCTGTTACTGGGTTGAAAAGAATAGTTTTAGATGTTCTTGGAATCAAAATAAAATCTGATGGATATGTTGCAGCTTGTGTAATAGCTTCTCCAGCTAAAGGTGCTTTTTCATAAAAACTGATGATAACTTCGCAGTTATTTTCGACAATCGAAGTCATTTTTATAGCGTAGCCGCTTGTTGGTTTTTCTCCAGCAAAAATTCCTACCAGCATATTTTTAGTAAAATCTATTGTAGGATCGCTTGCAGCGGTACAAGTATTTTCGTGTTTTGTAAAGTTAGAATCCATTTTTTCTTGCGAGGCGACAAGAATGGCAGCTGGTTTTACAGGTAAAGTTTTGATGCTGTAATTGCATAATAGTGGAAACCCTGTAAAAGCTAAATCTGTATTTGCGCCACAGTCAACATTTATGTCGTCGCCAAGGGAGCAAGCACTGAATCCAAAAGCTATAAACAAGCTTAACATTAATTTTTTCATGATATTATTTAATAGGTTATATCTAGTAGATGATTCTTTTTGAAAAGGTTGCGTAAAAGATTTTTTTTTCTTGGAAATTTTTAAAATTCTCGTTTAATTTAGAATGTCTCCTAATTCGTGAAATTTTGATTTTAAAGATTAAGCACTACGTATTATTGCGTACTTTTACTTAAATAAAAATTTAATTATGTTTGATTTTCTTCCACTTATACTGGCGTTTGTTGTTGCTTTATTCTTAGGGATTTACTTAGGAAAATTGCTCTTTTCGGCAAGATCACAATCTGAAAAAGTGAGTTTAGAAGAGAGATTAAATGCAAATGCAAATCAGCTTGAATTGCAAAAAGAACAATTCGAAAATGAAAGAAACAATTTTCAGAAACAGCTTCAATTAACCAATGCTGAAAAAGAAAATATAAGAACCGAAAAAGACAGTTTGGCGATTCAGCTTTCTAAAAAAGAAGTCGATTTTGAAAATTTATGGGAGCGCCACAGAGAACAAAAAAGTGAAATAACAGAGCTTCAGGAAAAATTCACGAAAGAATTCGAAAATTTGGCGAATAAAATTCTCGAAGAAAAATCGGCTAAATTCACGGAACAGAACAGCGAAAACATGAAAAATATACTTTTGCCTTTGCAGGATAAAATTCATGGTTTCGAACAAAAAGTAGAACAAACACATAAGGAAAGTATTGATTATCATGCCGCTTTGCGCCAGCAAATTGTAGGTTTAAGCGAAATGAATGCTCAAATGAGCAAAGAAACCCTAAACTTGACGAAAGCCTTAAAGGGCGACAGTAAAATGCAGGGAAATTGGGGCGAACTCGTTTTAGAACGTGTTTTAGAAAAATCGGGTCTAGAAAAAGGTCGTGAATACGAAGTACAGCAGAGTTTTACTAACAATGAAGGAAATCGCGTTTTTCCGGATGTGGTGATTAATTTGCCAGACGGTAAAAAAATGATTGTCGACTCGAAAGTTTCTTTGGTTGCTTATGAAAAATGGATCAATGAAGAATCAGAAATTCTAAAAGTTGAATATTTAAAAGAGCATGTAAGTTCTATAAGAAGACATGTTGAGCAACTCGGAAATAAAAATTACCACGATTTGTATCAAATAGAAAGCCCAGATTTTGTTTTGCTTTTTATTCCGATAGAACCCGCTTTTGCAATTGCTTTAAACGAAGATTCTGCTTTATACAACAAAGCTTTTGACCGTAATATTGTAATCGTTACGCCAAGTACATTATTAGCGACTTTAAGAACTATTGACAGCATGTGGGCCAACCAGAAACAACAGGAAAATGCTTTTGAAATTGCCAGACAAGCCGGAGCCTTATACGATAAATTTGAAGGTTTTGTAACCGATTTGGTTAAAATTGGAAATAAAATTAAAGATACTAAAAGTGAATACGATAACGCAATGAATAAATTGGTAGACGGAAAAGGAAACTTGATCTCAAGCGTTGAAAAGTTGAAGAAAATGGGAGCAAAGGCTAAAAAAGCTTTGCCAGAAAATATTATTGCGAGAGCCTCAAATACAGACGAAAATCAATCTTTAAATTAAGATCTTATGAAAAGAATTTTAATAATAATTGCAGCAATTGGTGTTTTAATTTTTACGATTTATTTTACCTTTATTTATTATATTCCTTACAGTGAAGGATATCGTTCTGGCGAATTGATCAGAATGAGTCATAAAGGCGTAATGATGAAAACTTGGGAAGGCGAAATAAGTCAAGGCGTTTCTGGATCACAAATATTTAGATTTTCAGTTTTAGACAGCGATCAAAAAGTAATTGATCAATTAAACGATCTGCAAGGTCAATATGTAAAACTGACTTACGTAGAACGCTATAGAACATTTAGCTGGTGGGGAGATTCTCATTTTTTTGTCACAGCTGTTCAAAAAGAAAGTTCCCCATTTAAATATAAATAAACATGACAGATTTTAAACCCGTTTCTTCATCAAAAATTAGTATTTCAGAATTAATGCTTCCGTCGCATACCAATTTTAGCGGCAAAATTCACGGAGGATATATTTTGCAATTGCTGGATCAGATTGCTTTTGCTTCGGCATCAAAATTTTGCGGTAATTATTGTGTAACAGCTTCGGTTGATACAGTGAACTTTTTAAAACCTATTGAAGTAGGCGAATTAGTAACCATGAAAGCATCTGTAAATTATGTTGGAAGAAGCTCGATGATTGTAGGCATTCGAGTTGAGGCTGAAAATATTCAGACAGGAGCAGTTAAACACTGTAATTCGTCTTATTTTACGATGGTTGCCAAAGATAAAGATGGGAAAAGCGTTCAAGTACCAGGACTTATTTTATCTAATTTAGATGAGGTTCGACGCTTTAGAAAATGCATCAAACAAATTGAGTCTAAAAAAGAAGTCGAAGAACATGCCAAAATTACAAATGTAAATTCGATTGAAGATTTAGCAAGTTTAGACAAATATAATGTACTTTTAGAATTAGCATAATTTATTAAATCACTTAATTTAAAACAAAATGGTAAAGTTTGGATATACAATTTTATATGTAGAAGATGTAGAAAAGTCGCTTTCATTTTATGAAAATGCATTCGGATTTTCAAGAAAATTTATAACACCAGATCATGATTATGGCGAATTAATTACGGGAGAAACGACACTTTCGTTTGCTTCAAAAAATTTAGCCAGCCAAAACTTAAAAGAGGGTTTTGTTCAAAGTAATTTAGAAGGCAAGCCTTTTGGAATTGAAATTGGTTTTATAACAGACGAAGTTGGCGAATTAGTGCAAAAAGCAACTTCTTTAGGAGCAATCTTAGTTGTAGAACCAACAAAAAAACCTTGGGGACAGGTTGTAGCATATGTACGAGATTTAGATGGCTTTTTAATTGAGATTTGTACGGAAATGAAATAATGTAAATTTCACAAATATTTGGCAAAAATATGAAACCGGCTCTCCTGTAAAAATCGTAAATTTAAGGTATAGAATCAATCTTAAAATTATATTTCAAGGAGTATTGCCATTCGATTTTTTATCGGTTTAATTAAGTTCAGTTTTTGTCTTCTTATCATTAAATTATCGATTGACATAATTGTTTAAATATTTGACGATTATGAAAAAAATTACATTATTTATTTTACTATTTACCGCTTATTCCGTTGTTGCTCAAGATAAATTTTTCACCAATTCGGGAACAATTAATTTTGAAGCCTCAATTCCTCTTTTTGAAGAAATAAAAGCCGTAAACAGACAGGTTGCAATTGTTTTAGAACCTAAAACAAGTACATTTATTTGTACTGTTGTTATCAAAGATTTTCGTTTTAAATTAGACTTGATGCAAGAACATTTTAACGAAAATTACATGCAGAGCGAGCGTTATCCTAAAGCAGTTTTTAAAGGCAAAATCGAGAAATTTGATTTGAAGGACATTACTGAAGAAGAAAAAATGTATCAAATAAAAGGAAAATTGGTCGTACGAGGAAAAACTAAACAAATTATGGTAGATGCCTTAATTAAAAAAGTGGGCGACGGAATTCAAATTATATCTGACTTTCCTATTTTGGTTTCTGATTTTGATATTCAAATTCCAGATGAAATAGCTTCCAGAATTTCTAAAACTGCTAATACAGAATTAATTGGAGTTATGAGAACTAATGATCAAGTTTATCTGACTTTAAAATAAAGCTAATGCAAACAGCTTACGAGTGTTTTTTCTAAATCTGTAAACTGAAATTCAAAACCCATTTTCTGAATTTTTTCAGAAGAAACTCTTTGGCCTTCTAAAACTGCATCGCTCATTTCGCCTAAAACTATTTTTAAGAGAAATGGCGGCACTTTTGGAAGCCATATTGAGTAACCAAATAACTTGGCCAGTTCTTTAGAAAATCTTGAGTTTGTAGTATTGTCGGTGATACAGGCATTGTAGGGACCTATCATTTCTTGGTCTAAAATTGCCTTCAAGTAAATTTGGCATAAATCTTCGACATGAATCCAAGGTAAATATTGTTTTCCTGTGCCTAAAACTGCTCCAAAACCAGATTTGAAACTCGGAACAAGTTTTTTAAGAAAACCTTCATTTTTACCAAAAACAATTCCGGTTCTGACTTTTACAGTCCGAATTCCCAATGAATTTATTTTATCAACACTACTTTCCCATTCTTGGCAAGTTGTGCCTAGAAAATCATTTGCTGGCGGTGTATTTTCATCACATATTTTATGACTCGTTATAGCACCGTAAATTCCAATCGCTGAAGCCGAAACAAATGCGTCTAAAGTTTTATTGTTTTCTTTTAAGACAGAAAAGATAAGTTCAATTGGTTGTATGCGGCTTTCTAAAATAACTTTTTTACGATTTTTAGTCCATCTTTTTTCTACAATTCCTTCGCCCGCTAAATGGATAATATAATCGGCATTTAAAATGGCATTTTTCTCAATGTAATTCTTTTTTAAATCCCATTTATAATAGGTAACCAAAGGAGTATTTTCTCTATCAGATCGGCTCAAAATAGATACCGAAAAACCATTTTCAATAAGTATATCTGTGAGATGTTTTCCAATGAATCCAGTACCTCCGGTTAGTAAAACATTTTTAGCCATGATAGTTTATAATATATTTAACAGTGCATCTTGTTTAAGCATAAGTAAAGATACTTAAACATTGCTTACCTTTAAGGCAAATTCTAAATTTTAATGAAATGGCAACTAAAAAAAAGATGATCACAAGAGATGATATTGTTTCAAAATATATGGATTACGTTTTAGAAAAAGGAGAAAAGCCAAAATCAGTTTATCATTTTGTCAAAGAAAATGATTTTACTGAAGCTGAATTTTATACTTTTTTTGGAACGCTTGAAGGTTTAGAAAAAGAAATATTCAGACTGTTTTTTGTAAATACTGTTGATCTGCTTCACAAAAACAGTGAGTATGAGGCATACAATATGAAAAACAAAATGCTGAGTTTTTATTTTACTTTCTTCGAGATGTTGACTGCCAACAGAAGTTATGTTTTGCAATCGCTAAAACTGGATCGAAATCCGCTTAAAAATTTAGTACAGCTTACTTCGCTTCGTGAAGTATTTAAAGAATATGTTTCTGAAATCTTGACAGACGACTATAGATTGGAACAACAAAAACTTCAAAAATTTCAAGAAAAGGCAATTCAGGAAAGTGCTTGGCTGCAATTGATGATGACGATAAAATTCTGGATTGACGATTCGTCTCCGGCTTTTGAAAAAACAGATATTTTTATCGAAAAATCAGTTAATGCTTCGTTTGAATTAATGAATGTCGCGCCAATAAATCATTTGATAGATTTCGGAAAATTTCTATTCAAAGAAAAAATATACAGCAAACAATGAAAACAATAGATTATATACCAACGTCAAAAATAGAAAGAGCCAGCAAATTAGTTCAGACAGGTGCAAAAGTGGGAGTAAACTACATTAAGCATTATGCTGAAAAAATGGTAAATTCTGATTTGACACGTGATAAATTAAATGAAAACAATGCCGAAGATATTTATGACGGACTAAAAAGCTTAAAAGGAAGCGCGTTAAAAGTAGCTCAAATGCTGAGTATGGATAAGAACTTCTTGCCTCAGGCTTATGTCGAGAAATTTTCTTTGTCGCAATTTTCTGTTCCGCCTTTATCGGCACCTTTAGTCTTAAAAACATTCAAAGCAAATTTCGGAAAAACACCTTATGAAATTTTTGACGAATTCAATGCAAATTCTGTAAATGCGGCAAGTATTGGTCAGGTTCATTTGGCTAAGAAAAATGATAAAAAACTGGCTGTTAAAATTCAATATCCTGGAGTTGCAAACAGTATTTCGTCTGATTTGGCTTTGGTTAAACCAATTGCAATTAGAATGTTTAACCTGCAAGGAAAAGATTCTGACAAATATTTCAAGGAAGTTGAAGATAAACTTATTGAAGAAACAAACTATTTATTAGAATTAAAACAAAGTCAGGAAGTTGTTGATGCGTGTAATAAAATCGAAAATATACTTTTTCCGAATTACTATCCAGAGTTTTCATCAGAGAAAATCATCACAATGGATTGGATGACAGGAATTCATCTTTCTGAATTTACGGCTAAAAATGCTGATCAGGAAGTTGGCGACAAAATAGGTCAGGCGCTTTGGGACTTTTATATGTACCAAGTTCACGTTTTACGAAAAGTTCACGCAGATCCGCATCCAGGTAATTTTTTAATTAATGATCAAAATCAGCTAATTGCTTTGGATTTTGGTTGTATGAAACAGATTCCCCAGGAATTTTACTCACCATATTTTGAATTGATTAATAAAGCAGTTTTAAATGATTTGGAAAATTTTAATAAAAAATTATTAGAGTTAGAAGTTCTTAGATCTGATGATTCTAAAGAGGAGATCGAATATTTTACAAATATGTTTTTTGATTTGTTATCACTTTTTACCAAGCCTTTTCAAAATGAAACCTTCGATTTTGCAGATGAAACTTTTTTTAATGCAATCGCCGAATTAGGAAAGCGTTTCTCGGAAGATACAAATCTTAAAAAAATGAATGGAAATCGTGGTTCTAAGCACTTTATTTACATGAACCGTACTTTCTTCGGACTTTATAATTTAATGTTCGATTTGAAAGCAAAGATTGTGGTTGATAATTATTTGAAATATTAAGTTTTTGTTTCAAGTTTCAGGTTTCAAGTTGGCTGAACTTTACATATAGAACTTTGTCAAAGTTTAAAACTTTGACAAAGTTTTTTTTGTCTTGTTTGTCATCCTGACGAAGGAAGGATCACACTCGTAAATCGATAAAGATTGGCGGCTTTCTGTGCGGAATTTCTTGTGTGATTCTTCCTTCGTCAGGATGACAAGATTACGAACAATTGGAATTTGGAATTTAAAATTTTGGAATTTATTTCAAAATTCCAGCCTTATAAGTAGCAATAGCGCGATCTCTTGCAAAGGCATGGTCGATCATTGGTTCATTATATCCTAAATCAAATTCTGGAATCCATTTGCGGATGTAGATTCCTTTTTGGTCAAATTTCTTTAGTTGAATTTCAGGATTAAAAACTCTGAAATAGGGCGCAGCATCACAACCCGTTCCAGCTGCCCATTGCCAGTTTCCTACGTTTGAGGCCAATTCAAAATCTAGTAATTTTTCTGCAAAATACGCTTCGCCCCATTGCCAGTTAATTAGCAAATGTTTGCATAAAAAACTTGCTACTACCATTCGCACGCGATTGTGCATGTATCCGGTTTCATTGAGCTGACGCATTCCGGCATCGACCATTGGGTAACCTGTTGTGCCAGAACACCATCGTTTAAAATCGTCTTCGTTATTTCGCCATTGGATGCCGTCGTAAGCTGATTTAAAATTGTGATTAACACAATTTGGAAAACTGAAAAGAATCTGAATAAAAAATTCTCTCCAAATCAATTCGCTTAAAAAAGTTTGATTTTTCTTGTTCGCCCAATTGACTAATTTTCGGATACTGACAGTTCCGAAACGCAAATGAGGAGACAGATAAGAAGTGCTGTCTAAAGCTGGAAAATCTCTCGTTTCTTTATAATTTGAAATGTGAGTTAAGTTGTGTGGAAGCACTTTTATTAAACTTCTTTCAAAACCAATTTCAACTAATTCGGGAAATCTAAATTGATTTTTTGCAAAATTTGCAAAGTAAGGTTTGGTATCATATTCTGGAGCTTGTTCAGAGAAATGATATTTCTCGAGCCATTTGTTTTTATATGGTGTGTAAATCGTGTAAGGCAGTCCGTCTGCTTTTGTGATTTCTTTTTCTTCAAAAATTACATGATCTTTAAATGAAAAAGTTTCAATATTATTTTTTTTTACTAAAGAAGAAATTGCTAAATCGCGTTCAATAGCATATGGTTCGTAATCCTTATTGAAGAAGATTTTCTGAATATCAAATTCTTCTAATAGCGATTTCCAAACATCAATTGTTTTTCCTTTTTTAATTAAAAGAGAAGAGTCAATTCCAACAAGTTCAGTATTTATTTTTTGAAGGGAATCATAAATAAAACTTACCCGTGCATCGTTTTTAGGAAGGTTTTCTAGAATATCTTCATCAAAAATGAATAATGGAACTACAGGAAATTCAGAGTTTAAGGCATGAAATAATCCAGTATTATCTTCTAAACGCAAATCACGTCTAAACCAGAAAAAAGTAACTTTTTGTTTTGTCATTATATTAATTTCTGCTTTTGAAATTTTGTTGTGTTGCCAGAGATTTCTATTAGAATAAAAACGTTTAATGATTTGTATTAAGCTGTGAAATCTTTAGCAGAACTTATTTCAAATTGAATAATTCTTCAATCTTATTGTGGCGATATTCAAAAATGGCTTTTAATTTTCTTTTTACAATTAAAGCATTCATAAGTCGGCCTAAATACCAAAAAGGCAAAGCATAATGCACAATATCTACCATTTTTGTTCCGTTTGCGACAGGCTCAAAAAAATGTTTATGATGCCATAAAGCGTAAGGACCAAAACGCTGCTCATCTATAAAGTATTGATTTTCTTTTGAAACAGTTATGATCGTTACCCAGTTTATTTTTATTCCTAAAAGAGGTTTTAATGTGTATGTAATAATTTGACCAGGATACATGCGCTTGCCGTCAAAATCTTGAATCTCAAAACTCATATTGTCAAGAGTTATGGTTTGAAGGTTATTTGGGCTTGAAAAAAAATCCCAGCATTCTTCAATACTGGCATTGATATGCTGTACAGCTTCTATTTTATATACTTTCATAAAGTAAATTTACATTTTGTAATATTTGAAAGGAACAAATAACATTCCGAAGCATTCTCCATGCTCTTTTCCTAAATGTTTGTGGTGAATTTTATGTGCTTTTCGCAACCCAATAAGGTATTTGTTTTTAGTGTTTTTAAACCATTTAAAACGCTGATGAATCAAAACGTCATGAATTAAAAAGTAGCATATTCCGTAAGTTGTTATGCCACAAGCAACAAAAAACCAATAATTAAATCCGCCTTGAACTCCAAAATAAAACAGCACGATGCTCGGAACCGCAAAGATTACAAAGAAAACGTCGTTGCGCTCAAAAGTATGCTCGTACTTAGGCTGATGATGATCAGCGTGAAAATACCACATAAGCCCGTGCATAATGTATTTGTGCGTGAGCCATGTAACACATTCCATGAACAGAAAAACACCTAAAAAGATTAAGAAAGAAATCATTTTTTTTTATTTGTTGAAATATTAAAATTATTATTTAAAATATGATGAGCTTACCTTTAAATTATAAAAGATTGACTCAAAAAAGTATTTAGTATTTAGAGCTAAAGAATTAGGAAATCTAAACCAGCTTCAATTTGTAAGTTACAAAAGATTGCGCTAAAAGTCCTGCTTTAGTATAATTTGAAACTCTGATTCTAGAAGTTCCAATTTCGTAATAAGGTGTATTTTTTAGCTTTTTCAGTAATTTTTTATAATAAACAAAAGCAGTATAAACGCCAAATTTAGCTTCGATAGGAAGTTTTACAATTCCTTGATATGCAATTCTAAAATCTTCTTCGATTTCATTGATAATGGCTGTTTTTGCATTTTCATCAAAAGAATTCAAATCGACTCCTGGAAAATAATTTCGGTTTAAAACCAAATTATCATCTTTTAAATCTCTTAAAAAATTCACTTTCTGAAAAGCAGATCCTAGACGCATTGCTTCGTTTTTAAGCTGTTCGTATTTATGATCTTTTCCTGAAACGAAAACTTTCAAGCACATCAAGCCAACAACATCTGCAGAACCGTAGATATAATCTTCATATTCAGTTTGTGTATTATAAGTTGATTTTATAAGATCGAGTTTCATACTTTTTAAAAAAGCCTGAATCATATCATCTGTAATATTGTATTCTTTTACAGTGTGCTGAAAAGAGTTCAGAATCGGATTAAGGCTGATTCCAAGTTCCATCGCTTTATAAAACTCTTTTTCAAAATCGTTTATGAGACTTTCTTTGTCGTATTCATGAAACGAATCTACAATTTCATCTGCAAAGCGGACAAAACCATATATGCTGTAAATAGCATCGCGAATACTTGGCGACAACATCTTTACTGCTAGCGAAAATGAGGTGCTGTAGTGCTGTGTAACAAGCTTACTGCATTTAGAAGAAACGGCGTCGAATAGTGATTTCATTTTTTTAAGATCTAAGATTTTTGAATTAACTCAGCAACCAATTTTCCCGAAATTAAAGCAGGCGGAACCCCTGGTCCAGGAACGGTTAGTTGCCCTGTGAAGTATAAATTCTTTACTTTTTTGCTTTTTAATTTCGGTCTTAAAAAAGCAGTTTGTAATAAGGTATTTGCCATTCCGTAGGCATTTCCTTTGTACGCGTTATAATCGGATACAAAATCATTTTTACAGAATGATCTATTAAATATAATACTATTTTTAATTTTTTGTTGTGTAAGTGCTTCAAAACGAGTGATAATTTTTTCGAAATATTCTTCTCGAAGCGATTCACTGTCTGTTATTCCCGGTGCTAACGGAATCAAAAAGAAACCGCTTTCCATACCTTCCGGCGCAGCAGTTATGTCTGTTTTAGAGGGAAAATTGGCGTAAAATAACGGAGACTCTGGCCATTTTGGTTTATCATAAATATCTGCTGCATGCTGATTAAAATCAACATCGAAAAACAGTGCATGATGCGTTATGTTTTCTATTTTTTTATTAAAGCCCACGAAAAATAGGAGAGAAGAAGGTGCAAAAACACGGCTATCCCAATATTTTTCAGAGTAAGCTCTGTCTGATTTTTCAAGTAAAGTTTCTGTATGATGATAATCAGCACCGCTTAAGATAATATCTGCACTGATGATTTTTCCGTTGATAACAATTCCAGTTGCCGTTTTGTTTTCGACAATTATTTTTTCTATTGCCGAATTGGTTTCAATTGAAACGCCTAATTCACGAGCTAGTTTTTCCATACCGCGAACAACATCAAACATACCGGTTTTAGGATGCCAAGTGCCTAAGCCAAAATCGGCATAATTCATAAAATTGTAAAATGAAGGTGTTTTGGTAGGTTTTGCTCCCAAAAATAAGACTGGAAATTCAAGAATCTGAATCAGTTTTTCATTTTTGAACTTCTTGCGGATATCAGTACTTACGTTGCTAAAAAATTGACCAAGTTTTAAAGTAGTTTCGAGAGTGACTAATTCTAGCGCCGAAACCCCAGGGCGATAAACTAAATCTTTGATCGCAATATCATAATTGCTTTTGGCTTGATTGATAAAGGTTTCTAACTGTTTACCGCTTCCTTCTTCAATACTTTCAAAAGTAGACTTGATTTCCTCTAAATTGTCGTAAATGTTAATGAAATCGTCAACGCCAAAATAAACCCGATAGGCTGGATTCAATTTTACGAGTTCATAATAATCGGATGTTTTTTTGTTAAAATCCTGAAAAAAACGTTCAAAAACATCGGGCATCCAATACCAGCTTGGTCCCATGTCAAATGTAAATCCGTCTTTTTTAAATTGTCTGGCTCTACCGCCAATACTATCATTTTTTTCATAGATAGTCACCTTGTTGCCTTGCTGAGCCAAGTAACATGAAGCGGCTAAAGCTGAGAAGCCTGATCCTATTATTGCTATTGTTTTTGTTTTTGTCATCTGTTTAACAAATGTACAAAAACTTTAAACAAAAATATTAGATTTGTTCTATTGTTTCTTCCATAGAATCAAAAATTCGTATTCTGTCTGGCAAATTAGCTTGATCAATATGTTCTACCATGTTGCCCATAAGCCAAATTTCGTTGTTTTTTAGAAGTAATTTTTGTGCCATAGTCTTAACGTATTGATTGATAACACTACGATCTGGCTGTACAGTCATAAAAGAAACGAAAGTAATGTTCTCAAAATGACGCGTAAGATCCTGTAAATTTTCTATCGGCATACTTTCGCCTAAATAGATGGTTTTGTATCCTTTAGATAAAATTTCGTATTGCAGATATAATAATCCAATTTGATGAATTTCATTTAATGGCAAGGAAAGTACAAATAATCGATCTGTTTTAGTTGGCTTTAATATTTGAAGGCTTTCGGTATAAATTAAAATCTTCTGCTTGATCAAATGGCTCATGAAGTGCTCATTTGCAGGAGTTATCGTTTCAGATTGCCACAATAATCCTAACTCTTTTAATAACGGCAAAAAGTGATCTTTGAAAACTTCTTTAAAGCTTTTTTCAGAAATCAGCCAATCAAAAGTGGTGAAAAACAATTCTTGGTCAAAATTCATCATTGCCATCTTAAATGAAGTAATGGCGTAGTTTTGAGAATTTTTCTTCGAGATAATTTCTCTAACTAATTGCGGAATTTTATCATCAGGATAAGTAGCTATTTTAGATATTTTATAACCGTATTCGTGTAATAATGTTATGTTTAAAAGCTTTTGTAAGTTTTGTAAATTATAGAGTCTGATATTAGTATCAGTTCGCATGGGCTCAAGAATATTATATCTTTTTTCCCATATTCTGATTGTATGAGCTTTTATGCCAGATAAGTTTTCAAGATCTTTAATGCTAAAGACCGTTTTTATATTGTTCACCATTTGTTATTATTGAATAAACAAAAATAAAATAAAATCTGAAATAACCCTTAAAACTTACTAAAAATGGTCGATTATTCGAGGTTTGTAGTATCATACTGATTTAATTTATCTAAATACAAAATCGTTTTAGTGCCATCCTTGCTTCTATTGTACATTGTTACGAATTTTGCGCCATAAATAATCTCACTAAAAGTATAAGAAGTTCGGGCTGCAACAGTGTTGCTATACAAATCATCAAAAGTGGTAATGAAAACTAAAATTTCGCCATGTATTTTTTTAAAGTCTTCTTCAGTAAAATTGTATAAAGGACTTTGTTCTGTTATAGGATGAACTAGTGTCCAGCTTAAAGAAAGTGCATTAATTCGATCTAATTCGAGTTCTAAATTGTAGAATTTGTTTGTTCTTACGCCGTTTTCTTCAACACTCATTCCTAATGTAACTTTTGCTTTTGCATCTGTAAAATTGGTATTTTTAAAAGGAACAAGACGTATCATTAGGCCTTTATTTTCTCCGTAAGGCGAGATTAAGGCATTGTGCGAAAACTTCAGGAAAGCGGTTGGCTTGCTGAATCTTCCAAAAAATAAACCTGTTGCAATAGCAAAGCTCAATAAACCAATTAAGGCTTCCGCCGAAGACAAAGCGCTTGTTAAAAATCCGGTTGGACTTATATGGCCGTAACCAACAGTTGTAAAAGTTTGTGCACTAAAAAAATAAGCTTGCCCAAATTGAGTCAATACACTTTGCGATTGTGCGATTCCGTCGAGATGTTGAATTCCGATTGCATAGTAAATAACAGCGAAAATAAAATTGATTACGATGTAAAAAGTAAAAAGTATCAACATGAATTTCCAATTAGGCATATCGATCATGGTATGATACCAGCTAATGCGTCGAAGTATATTCATACCTCTTTTTTCGATATTTGGGGTTCCGTTTTTATTTACGAATCTCCCGCCATAACTGCCTGCATTTGTCCCGAATCCAGAGTTTTTATCGGTTTGAGCGTTGTTGTTTATTTTTTTAAGAAGTGCCATCGAAATTAAATTTGAATGACAAATGTAAGGATATCTTTAATAGGAAATTGTGGTTGGGTTTTTAATAAAAAAGCAACCTGTAAACAGCTAGTTTAAAGATTGCTTTTTAGTTATTTTTAATTGTAAAATCAGTTTATTTGCAAAAAGTAGCCCTGTTTTTAATCGCACTCTGACTTCCTAATTCGATTGCTTTAGAGAAATCGCTGCAGGCATTTTTTTTGTCTCCAATTTTATTATATGCCAAAGCTCTAAGATTGTAGGCAATATAATCTTTCGGATTTAAACCTAATGAAGCAGTGCAGTCTTCGATAGTTTCTTTAAAGTTCATCAATTTGTAATTTACGTTTGCTCTTCCCGTAAAGGCATCTGCATTCATGTCGTCTAATTCGATGGTTTTGCTAAAATCTGCCAACGCACCTTTTAAGTCGTTGATTTTAAATTTTGCAACACCTCTGTTTTGGTAGGCTTCAACAAATTTTGAATTCATGCCGATGGCTTTAGTATAATCAGCGATGGCGCCTTTTGTGTTGCCGGCTTCGGCTTTTTTCATGGCTTTGTCAAAATAAGCCGTTGCAGATTGCGCCCAGGTAGAGCAGGTAATCATAATAAATGATGCTAATAGTAGGTGTTTCATAAACTAATTTGGGATTAGGTTGATGTGTTAATTAATTCTGAAACGAATTTAGCAAAGTTTTATTTGTAAGAGAAGTTCTTTTTGTGAAATAATCTTGATTAATTTTAAATATAATATAAATTATTTGCCCAAATTCAAATAAAATTAAACTCTTAAAGAACCGCGAAATCCCCTTGCAGCATAATAAGATTCTGCTCCATTATGATATACAAAAACAGTGTCGTAACGAAAATCTGAAAACAGCGCGCCTCCTAATTTTCGAATGTTAGAAGGTGTGGCAATCCAGCTCGAGGTTTTAGTATCAAAATTTCCCAGTTGCTGTAATTCGCGATATTGTTCTTCTGTCAAGATTTCAATTCCCATTTCTTCAGCCAAATCAATTGCACTGTTTTTGGGTTTGTTTTCTTTTCTTGAATCAAGCGCTTTTCGATCATAACAAAGACTTCTTCTTGCTTTTGGACTTTCGGCCACGCAATCAAAAAAAATGTATTCATCTTTTTTTTCATCATATCCAACCACATCAGGCTCGCCTTCCGTTTTTTCCATTTGAAGCAATGACCAAAGTTTCTCTGTATGAGATTGCAGTTTTTTTTCTACTTTAGACCATTCAATACCTTTATGACGGCTCATGTTTTTTTCAAAACGAGCTTTCAAAATACTGATGATTTCTTCCTGCTCTTCTTGTGTCAACTTGTTTTTTATGAAGCTCATGTTGTTTGCTTTTTTTAGAGGGGTGAATTAAAATTAATCATTTAATCCTTTTCCGTCAAGAATTAGCGGGATATATTTCTCGACTCTTGATTCTCTCGTTTTAGATTGTTTAGGCTGCGAAAAATGAAGCAAGTAAGCTCTTTGACGTCCTGGCGTTAGACTTTCAAAAGCTTTTTTTAATTTAAAATCTTCATCAAGTTTCTTTTGAAATTCTTCAGAAACTGCAAATTCTGTTGTCTTTTTTAAATCGACTTTTAAGCCTGCTTTTTCAATTTCGATCGCTTCATAGATATACCTTTTTAAAACGTCTTTTAATTCAATAATTTCTTTAACGTCGGTAAATCTAATTTGTCTAGCAGCTTGCACATTTTCTGTTTGCTGAATCATAATTCCATTTGTGTCTTTTAGTAGCGCACCTTTAAAAAATAAAAAGGCACAATACTCTTTAAAGGCATGAATTAAAACAATATTGCCTTTTTGATACATGTAGCAAGGATTTCCCCATTTTAATTCTTCTGTTAACTGGCAATCAAGAGCGATGGTTCTTAATTGCTCCAATTCTTCTTGCCACTTTTGGTCTTTGTTAAAATAAAAATCAACTTTAGGATTCATTGTAACTATTTTTAAAGTTAAACCGAAATTGTTTTTCTATTTTCAGGTCTAAAATACCATGAAAGTACAGTAAGAATTAGCAATAAAGTGGGCCCAAAATATTCTTTTACTCCATCGCCAATTGCAAAGTGCGAAAATATAGCGCCAGACATAGCAAAAAAGAAACCTGCATAGGCCCATTCTTTCAATAAGGGAAATTTTGGAATAAGAACTGCGATTACGCCAAGAATTTTCCAAACGCCTAATATTGTTAGAAAGTAAAGTGGATAACCCAAATGTGCCATCATTTCTTTTTCTTCCTTTAGTTGTAGTAATTGTACAATTCCGGTTGACAGCATTCCTAATGAAAGCCAAGCGGTTGCAATCCAATAGATAATTTTGTTTCTCTTTGTCATGATTCTTATTTTAGTTTACTAACGATATCTTGTAGGCGATTGTGAGCCATATTTATGCCTTGAGCAAATGGTAATTGCAGCATTTGATCTCTAAGAGCAATTGATTTGTATACCACATGCATTTTGAGTCTGCTGGTGTTTTCTGTTAATGTTTCAAATTCTAAAAATTCTAACTGAACAGCAAATGGAGAATTTTCCATTTCAAATGTTCGTGTGATTTTTTGGTTTGGAATATATTCATGAATAACACCGTTCGCCTGAAATACCACATTTCCTTTAGGATCGCTTGTTTCAAATTGATAGCCTCCGTGTTTCTTGTTTTCAAGTTTGAGTACTTTTGTTCCCATCCATTGTTCAACTATGCTTGGTTCAATGTATGCTTTAAAAAGTAAGGCTGCCGGAAGATCAAAATCTCTTGTAATTACAATTTCTTGCTTCCCATTTTCTGCGTCTATTTTTGTCTTTTGTTCCATTTTGATTTAGTTTTCGGGTTTGTAGTTTTTCATAATTGATTCAAGTTTGTTAAATCGGTCGTCCCACATTTTTCTGAAAGGCTCAATAAAATCAGCTACTTCTCTCATTTTTTTAGCATTGATATTGTAGTGAACCTCTCTGCCATTCTGTGTTTGTTGTAACAATTCGCACTCGGTTAATATTTTCAAATGCTTGGACACAGTTGGTCGCGCCGTGTCAAAGTTAGATGCAATAGCACCTGCGGTCATAGATTGCGAAGTTACCAGCAATAATATAGCTCTTCTTGTTGGATCTGCTATGGCTTGAAATACATCTCTTCTTAAATTCATTGTGAAGTTATTTGGCTACAAATTTATATGTAGTTATTTAACTACACAAATTTTTTTACTATATTTTTTAAAAATATCTAAAAGGCTGTAATAAAAAATGGTACAAAGAATTGTTTATTCTTTGTACCATAAGGCTTGAGTATAGAAGTTTTTTTAAATTATTTTTTTGACTCCAGGAATTAATACCAGCATTGATCCAAATAAAAAACTGCCTAAAATTGCCAAAGGAGCTGCAATTAAAAGTTTTATTGCAGAATCAACTTCCCAGTTTCTTAAAGCTAATGTAAAAGCAACAATTGCCAGCGGATGAAAAATATATACTGCAAAACTAGAACGGGATAGTTTGCAAAGTAATGTTGATGAAGTATTCCATTTTCTTTTTCCTTTAACTAATAAAGCTGTTAGGATAGAAAGACCAATCCATTGTTCCCAGACCGCGTATAATAAAGATTGCCAGTGAAAACCGCCACAATACCAAGAAACTGGCATGTTTAATTTCTGTTTGATTATAAAAAATAGAGGAAAAAATAATAAACATAACCAAGCTGATAAAGTCAGTTGTTTTCCTGTACGCTCTGTTAGTTTGTCGAACCAGTTGTTCTTTTTTGCAATAAGGCCAATTATAAACAGTGAAATGTATTGCGGAAAATGCCCAAATTGAAAACCAATTGGTTTGAGCACCCATCCAACAGGAAATACAATTCGCACAACAAAACTAATAATCCCCAATAATACTGCAAATAATAATATACTGCTGGTTTTTGGTACAGCTAAGGAACTTTTGTAATTAATTTTAAAAAGACTTTTCATTGTGGCATAAATTAACGCGAACAGCAATAATGCGGCGATAAACCATGTTACGCCAGTTTCGTAATCATTGTAACCAGAAAGATATTGTAGAAATGTGATGTGTTCTTCTTTTGCAAAGTAATTTACCAAATAGCTTAAAAACGGAGAAAGAATAAAAGAATAGAAGAGAAGCGGAATGCCTAATCTGATGAGACGATCCTTAATAAATTTCGCAGCTCCTTTTCTATCATAAGATGCGTCTGTAAAATAAGCGGATAGCAAAAAGAAAAAGCCCATAAAAAAAGACTGATTAATGCTTATTAATATTGTCATCGGAATTCTGGCGCCTTCAATGTTTGTTTTTTCACAATAGTACCAGCCTTCAGAAGAATTATAAGCGATAAAAATGTGATGAAGTATTACTAATATTGTTAAGAGGATTTTAATATTATCTATGTAAAATAATTTGTTTGAAGTACCCGAATCCTGATTCGCGGTAAAAGTTGCAGTTGTCATAATAAATTGGTTTAGCGTTATTGATGACAAACGTACAACAAGAAGAACCCTTTGTTTTAAGGCTTGTTACTGATAACTAGCTTTTGTGATGAACAACAAGTTTAAGCGATATATTTCGTGCGAAGCTCTTGGTAATAGTTATTAAAGCTATCGATTTGTTTTCTGGAAACGGGAATTTTTATGTTGGTTTCATTAAAAGATAAAAGATAGCCTTGTGAATTTCCGGTTACCTTTTCTACTTTAAACATGTTTACTAAATAGGTTCTGTGGCATCTAAAAAAGTGTGGATAATCTTTTATTTGAGTTTCAAATTGAGTTAAAGATATTCTCTTTACTTCTGTGTTAATTTGATTGCCGTTTGATTTTGTTAACTCTATATAATTACCATCTGCTTTTGCGAAAAGTAATTGATCAATATCCAGACTAAAATCGTCTTGTTTTACCTGTGTACTAATAAAGAGATTGGACTTAAAAGTTGTTTTTTCAGGCTCAACCGCAAGTGGAATAAATTGAAGAACAAATGGTTCACCTTTTTTGGATTCAAAATAAAAGCTGGATAATCTGAGAAAGAAATAGAAAAATATTCCTGCCACAAAGCAATTTCTGATTTCTTCAAAAAAATATTTCCAAGACCAGTTGTTTGGATTATCATAAAGTAAATCTCGTAATAAAAAACTCGATACACCTATTAGAAATAAAAGAACCCCAATATGAATGTATTCTTTAAGTAAAGTCCAATTGCTTCGATTTTGTATTTTCCTGAAATAATTTAATATTTTAAAATAAGAACCTAAAATCAATGCTGGAACAAAGCCATGAAAAAAGCAGATCAATAAATAATGCATTTTGAGTTCGGGATCATAAACTCCAAAAGGTCTGAATAGCAAAAGAAAAGTTATAATAATAAGAAAAACCACAACCGAACTTTTTATTAGATTTTGAGACTGATATCTTGTAGGATATTCAATTTCCTTTGTCAAATGTTCTGTGTTGATGTAAAATCTCATGATTAAAATTTGTTCGGGAATAAAAATACAAAAAATAGTGAGGCTGCCGTTTTGTTTAAAGATTATTTGGAGGTACGGAATTCTGCACTCTTACTAAAGAGTTAAACATTATAAATGAGTTTTGTTATTATATATCTATTCAACACTTTAGAACCAAATAATTTATCTTTTAATATGGTTATATTAGCCGTTTTGTAATTAAGTGATATTTAACAAAACTCCAAATGAATAAACAAATTCTATTAGCATTACTTTTTGTGAATATATGTTGTACAAAACAAATTATTTATGCACAGGAAAAAAATAATGAAATCGCTGCTCAAGAATCTATTCAACTCGAAACGGATAAAATTTTCGATAAGCTCGTTCAAATTAGAAGAGACTTTCATGAAAAACCAGAACTTGCCGGAAAAGAAAAAAGGACACAAGAATTAATAAAAAAATATTTACTGGATTTAGGCCTTCAAGTTGAAACTAATATTTACGGTTATGGTGTCGTTGGTATATTAGAAGGTACTAAAAAAGGTAAAAAAATTGGCTGGAGAGCCGATATGGATGCTTTGCCAAATGACTTTCCTGATAAATCTGATTTTAAATCCAAGATAAAAGGTGTTCAGCATGGTTGCGGACATGATATACATATGGCAATTGCGCTAGGAATTGCAGAAGTTCTAGCAAAAAAACAAAAAGACATTGCACGGTACTGTTTATTTTATTTTTCAGCCAGAAGAAGAAACATTTAAAGGAGCAAAAGGAATTATTGAGAATAAAATATTTGTCAAATATAAACTTGATGAGATTTACGGACTTCATATAACGGCATTGCCGGCTGGACAAATAATGGTAAAGCCTAATGAAATGTTTGCCTACCAAAAAGAAATAGAAATAGAATTTAAAAACAGATTGTCAGGAGAAGAAGTAAAAGAACTCACGTCAAAAATTCGAAATTCTTTAGTTAGGTCGAATAACGGCAGCAAGCCATGGGAAATCCAATCTATTATAGATTCTAAAATTGGATTGATGAATCCGAACACAATATTTAAAGACTATTTAATTGTTGACGAAAATTTTAGAACCTATTCTAAAAATAATGTGTTCTATTTAAATACAGAACTATATGAAACAGATGCTGCTCGATTGAAAAATATTATTCCGACCGTTGAGCAGGTAATTAGAGATAATAATTACGCTTCTCAAGTACTTTCTGTTAAGTATATAAAAGAAAATCCAACAGTTTTAAACCATCCAAATTTAACATCCATTTCTATAAATACACTTGACGATATGTATGGAAAAGGATTTGTAACAATTGATTACGGACAGGTTCCTTATTTTAATGATGATTTTGCCTATTTTCAGCAAAAAATACCAGGAGTTTATTTCTTGCTAGGAGGTTCTAATTTCGAAAAAGGAATTGTAGCAATGAATCATGCTCCTAATTTTGAAGTTGATGAAGAATGTATCAGAACTGGTGTAAAAGCATTTTCTTCGTTGCTGTTTCAAAGAGGTGGATGAAATAAAAAATTAATTAAAAGTAGTTCGCAAGAGTTCTAATGTGAATTCTGCGGATAGAAAAGAAAAAAACCTATTTCATTTTGAAATAGGTTTTTTTCTTATGTGACCACGGTGGGATTTGAACCCACACGCCCTTACGAGCACCACCCCCTCAAGATGGCAAGTCTACCGTTTCTCCACGTGGCCCAAACAAAAAAAAGGTCAAGTAAATTAATACTCGACCTTTTTGTGACCCGACTGGGGCTCGAACCCAGGACCCCATCATTAAAAGTGATGTGCTCTACCGACTGAGCTATCGAGTCATTGCTTTCAAGAAACTTGTATTGTGAATCACAATTTGTGACCCGACTGGGGCTCGAACCCAGGACCCCATCATTAAAAGTGATGTGCTCTACCAACTGAGCTATCGAGTCATATTCGTTTCTTGAATGCGGGTGCAAATATAAGGAGTTATTTTTGATATTTGCAAGCTTATTTATTATAAATTTGTCTTTTTTTAATCAAAATTTACAACGCCTTAGTTTATAGGGTATTATTAAAATGAAAAAAATCATATTATTAGGATATATGGGTTGCGGAAAGTCAACTATTGCCCAAAACCTTTCAAAAATTACAAATATTCCGTTTTTAGATTTAGACAAATGCATAGAAAAAAGAGCAAATTTGTCCATAAATGAAATTTTCGAACAGCACGGAGAAATCTATTTCCGTAAATTAGAACACCAAATGTTCTTAGAATTACTTCAATCTTCAGAAAAAAGCATAATAGGTTTGGGTGGTGGTACACCATGTTATGCCAATAATCATGAATTATTAAAAAGAGATGATGTTATCTCGATTTATTTAAAAGCTTCAATTGAGACTTTATATAATAGATTAGTGCATAACAAAAGCAAACGCCCTTTGATCGCTAATATGGAGGAGGAAGAAATGAAAGAGTTTATCGCAAAACATTTATTCGACAGAAGCTTTTATTACAACCATGCACAGCAAAAAGTTTCGGTAGATAATAAAACGGTTGATGAAACAGTTCAGGATATTTTAGAAATCTTAGCTTAAAAAAGCATAATCATCACCATTTTCATTAAAAACAACTTGTACATGTTCTAATAAAGATGTAGAAAGAGATATTCCTTTAAAATCGGCCTTTACAGGGTATTTTTTATGATTTCTGTCTACAAGTACCGCTGTTTTGAATTTCTTTAGCGGTACGTCTAAGAAATGACGAACAGCATAAATCAAAGTTGTGCCTGAGTTCAACACGTCATCAACTAAAACCAATCCTTTGTTTTGGTACTCTTCTTTAGTTAAAGAAGTTTGAATTGGCAATTGTGGATTCTGTTTGTCGACTTTTACTTCGCAAAGAGAAACTTTAAGTGTTGAGATATTGCTTAACGCTAAAGCAATTTTTTCGGCAAAAACAGATCCATTAGAAGCAATTCCAGCAATTACAACTTCTTCTTCGTCAACAAAGGTTTCGTAAATTTGATAGGCAATACGTTTTATTTTGTGTTCGATTTCCTGATTGGTTAAGATGATGTTTTTGCTCATGATTTATTTTTTTTGCTAAAATACAATTAGAATTTTAGATTTCAGATTTTAGATTTCAGATTTTTTGAGTTTGAATTTGGAATTTAATTTTCCTCGTCTTCATCAAAAATTTCATTTCCATATTCATCAATATCTCTTCTATCTTTTTTAGTAGGTCTTCCTGTGCCGCTTTTGCGATAGTGCTCTTTAGACAGTTTTAAAAGTTCTAAATGAGCGTAAGCTTCTGCGGGGGTTTCATTTTTTCTGTAAATATCAACTAGTTTTGCTCCCACGCGACTTTCTGGAATGTCGAGTACGGTAATAATCTGCGTAATTTGATCTTTCCTAAAAGTAATTCGGTCAGTAGGAAAAACTTCTTTAGAAGGTTTGGCAACCTGCCCATTTACAGTAACGTGGTTTTTTTTGCAAGCCTCTGTTACCATGTTTCTGGTCTTGTAATAACGCACGCACCACAAGTATTTATCGATTCTCATAATTTTTCTAAAATCAAAGTTAAATTCTTTACAAAAATAAATCAATATTGTATCTTGCGCACCTAAAAAATTAACAATAATGAATAAATTTAAATATTATTTTATTTTAGTACTGGCAAGTATTGCTATAGTATCATGTAATAAAGATAATGATGATCCAGTAGTGGTTCCTGTTCATGACTATGCAGAACAATATAAAGCAGATAATGATTCTATTGTAAAATATTTAAATACTAATTATATTACGGTTACGAATAGTCCGGGTACTCCAGAGGATCAGGATGTTGTTATAAGTAAAATTACAAATCCTGCAACTCAGCCTTCTATTATGTCTTATCTTAATAGTGCTACTTTTCCCAAGTTGTTGACCAGAGATGTTTATAATGATGATATTACTTATAAAGTTTATTATTTGGTTCTAAGAGAAGGATCTGGAGAAGCTCCAACTAATACCGATAGAATTTCTGCTTCTTATTCAGGAAATCTTTTAAACGGAACAGTTTTCGATACTTCATACGGTATCGGGCGTACTTTTGATTTATTTGTATATGCAGAATCTCCTGTAATAGATGGCTGGGGAGAGATTTTTCCTAAGTTTAGAACCGGTATAGCAAGTGATCCTTCACCTACTGGTGAAATCACGTATTCTGATTTTGGTGCAGGTGTAATGTTTTTACCCTCAGGATTAGGTTATTATGCAAATACAAAAGATAAAATTCCTGCTTATTCGCCTTTAGTTTTTAGTTTTAAGCTCTTGGGGCTTCAAAGATTAGATCACGATATCCAAATTGTAAACGGACAAGCGACTTCGGCTCCAGATGGTATTCCTGATTATTTTGAAGACATCAATCATGATGGTTATCTGTATGATGCAAGAGATACAGCACGTTACCCAAATCTTCCTGCAGCTTTAGTCGATGATACAGATAAAGATGGTTTGGCTGATTTCTTAGATTTTGATGATGATGGTGACGGATATACAACTAGATTTGAAATTACAAAACCAACTGGAGCTCCAAAGACTGGAATAAGTTTATATTATCCTTATAACCCTGTCTCTGACAATCCAAAAACACCAAATGTAGATGAGACTGAAACTTACGGAATTCCTGCTTTTGGAGGCGATTATACTACTCCTGACAGATTAAGACTGCATATTGATAAAGATCATCATGCTGTTAAATAATGATAAATAAAAATTAGACATAAAAAAACCTCGAAAGTGATTTCGAGGTTTTTTTATAAAGTAAGAAAATCAAAAATTATTTTCTTTTGATAACTCTTTCTACAGCTTCAACAATTGCTTGATTGTTTAGTTTGTATTTTTCCATTAATTGCTCTGGAGTTCCAGATTCACCAAAACTATCATTTACAGCTACAAATTCTTGCGGAGCAGGAGTATTTAAAGCTAATACTCTAGAGATGCTTTCTCCAAGACCTCCAAGAATATTATGCTCTTCTGCCGTTACCACACATTTAGTTTTAGCCAATGATTTAAGAATTGCTTCTTCGTCAAGTGGTTTAATAGTGTGAATGTTAATTACTTCAGCAGAAATTCCTTTTGCTTCTAAAGCTTCAGCGGCGATAAGAGCTTCCCAAACTAAGTGTCCTGTTGCAACAATTGTTACATCAGTTCCTTCGTTTAATAAAATTGCTTTTCCAATTACGAAAGGCTCGTCAGCAGGAGTAAAGTTAGGTACAACCGGACGACCAAAACGCAAATAAGCTGGACCATGATGATCAGCTAAAGCTAAAGTTGCAGCCTTAGTCTGGTTGTAATCGCAAGTATTGATTACAGTCATTCCTGGCAACATTTTCATTAATCCGATATCTTCTAAAATTTGGTGAGTTGCTCCATCTTCTCCTAATGTTAAACCAGCGTGAGAAGCGCAGATTTTTACGTTTTTATCAGAATAGGCAACAGATTGACGAATTTGATCGTAAACTCTTCCTGTAGAGAAATTAGCGAAAGTTCCTGTAAATGGAATTTTTCCTCCAATTGTTAAACCTGCAGCGATACCAATCATGTTAGCTTCTGCGATTCCAATTTGGAAGAAACGCTCTGGGTGATTTTTTTTGAAATCATCAAATTTTAATGATCCAATTAAATCAGCACAAAGTGCTACTACTTTTTCATTTTTTTGACCTAATTCAGTCATTCCCGCTCCAAAACCAGAACGAGTGTCTTTACTTCCTGTATTTGTATATTTTTTCATTTTTGTCTTTTTGCTGTACGCAATAGGCTGTAGGCAATAGGCGTAAAACTTACTGCTTAAGGCTTATAGCTTTTTTTAATAGTCGATTTGATCTGCAGAATAGTTTTGAGCCAAAGCACTTGCCAACTGATCGTTGTTTGGTGCTTTTCCGTGCCAAGCATGAGTGTGCATCATAAAATCAACACCGTTACCCATTTCAGTATGTAGTAAAATACAAACTGGTTTTCCTTTTCCGGTTCTTGATTTAGCATCTGTTAAACCAGCGATAATTGCATCGATATTATTTCCTTCAGCAATTTCTAAAACATCCCAGTCAAAAGCTTCGAATTTTGCACGAAGGCTTCCCATTGCAAGAACTTCGTCAGTTGTTCCGTCAATTTGTTTTCCGTTAACGTCTACAGTTGCAATAAGATTGTCTACTTTTTTAGCAGAAGCATACATAATAGCTTCCCAGTTTTGACCTTCTTGTAGCTCACCATCACCGTGCAAAGTGTAAATTAAATGATTGTCGCCATTTAGTTTTTTAGCTTGAGCTGCTCCAAGAGCAACAGATAAACCTTGTCCTAATGAACCAGAAGCCATACGAACTCCAGGTAAGCCTTCGTGAGTTGTTGGGTGTCCTTGTAAACGAGAATTTAACAATCTGAAAGTTGCAAGTTCTGAAACAGGGAAATAACCGCTACGTGCTAAAACGCTATAAAATACTGGAGAGATGTGTCCGTTAGAAAGGAAGAAGATATCTTCTCCAATTCCGTCCATATCAAAACCTTCTTTGCGGTCCATAATGTTTTGGTAAAGTGTTACCAAAAATTCAGTACAACCTAAAGAACCACCTGGGTGGCCTGAGTTGACAGCATGTACCATTCGAAGAATATCTCTTCTTACTTGGATAGTTAAATCGCTTAATTGTTGTGTGTTAGGCTTCATTTTATTTGTAAAAGTTAAACTGGTGCAAAAGTAATTTTTATTTTGCGGGCTGACAAATGATTTTTTGCTTTAGTTTGCTGGAATTGTTAAATTATAGTTCTTTTTTTATTAATCTCGAAAAAAAGCCTGAAATCTTGTAGATAGTACATAAAAAGTTTGCCACAGGTTAAGCAACATAGATTTTTAAATCTTTTTAATGCTTAACCTGTGGCAAAAATAAACTTGAGAAATTATTTAATCAAATTTGGGGTAAAAAAGGTGGTAACGTAAATGAGGGCAAATTAATCATTCCCTCTGCTGTAAAAATTGTTTTCTTCATCCTCAGAACCAATATCTTCCTGTTCGTCATCAAGTTCAGAACCTGGAACGTCTAAGTCGTTTCCGAGTTTGTCGCTGTTTTGTTTCCACTCGTGATTATTGTCTTGATTAATGATTCTTTCTCCTGAAATTCCTTCCGGATCAATATCTTCTAACTTGTCTTCCTGATTGTAAATATCTTCGTTAGCTGGATAATCTAAATTTTCTAAATTTCTTTCAATTTGATCGTCCTTAATTTGATCTAAATCAACAGGATTTTTTTCTTCTGAATTTATCATGATTTCTAATAATTTAATTGACACTAATTTAGTTTTTCACTAATAATAAAATTAAGAATTAGATGCCGTTTGATGTTACACTTTACGATTGTGATTGTTGTAAATTTTACATTTATGAGATAGTTAAGAATTATAATTTATTAAAGATTAAATCATAATGGTTTTGCTTCAATTTTTACGTTATCGTCTGGACTGCTTGCCATTTTCTCATTATCAAACTGCCATGTTTTCTAATTATCTAATTTTCTAAATTGACAAATTATCTAATTAATTAAATTTTCCTCAAATTAACCTATCTTTGCCGTCCCGAACAATCGGGAGAAAAAAGAAACAGATGAAGTTTGATTTATTACAAAAAGATCCGCAATCAAAAGCAAGAGCGGGAAGCATTACTACAGATCACGGCGTAATTGAAACGCCTATTTTTATGCCTGTTGGGACAGTTGCATCTGTAAAAGGTGTACATCAGCGCGAACTTAAAGACGATATTAATCCGGATATTATTCTTGGAAATACTTACCATTTATATTTGCGTCCGCAGACAGAAATTCTTGAAAAAGCTGGCGGATTGCATAAATTCATGAATTGGGATCGTAATATTTTGACAGATTCTGGAGGATATCAGGTATATTCTCTTTCAAATAATAGAAAAATCAAGGAAGAAGGAGTGAAGTTTAAATCGCACATTGACGGTTCATATCACTTTTTTACGCCAGAAAATGTAATGGAAATTCAGCGTACCATTGGGGCTGATATAATTATGGCTTTTGATGAATGTACGCCTTATCCATGCGATTACAGATACGCACAGCGCTCTATGCACATGACGCACCGCTGGTTGGATCGTTGCATCAGTCACTTAGATAAAGTTCCGTATAAATACGGATATGAGCAAACTTTTTTCCCGATTGTGCAAGGAAGTACTTATAAAGACTTACGTCGTCAATCAGCAGAATATATTGCCAATTCTGGTCAGCAAGGAAATGCAATTGGTGGATTATCAGTTGGAGAACCTGCAGAAGAAATGTACGCGATGACCGAAGTGGTTTGCGAAATTTTGCCAGAAGACAAACCACGTTATTTAATGGGAGTTGGAACGCCAATTAATATTTTAGAAAATATTGCATTGGGAATTGATATGTTTGACTGCGTAATGCCAACCCGTAATGCAAGAAACGGTATGTTGTTTACAGCAAACGGAACAATCAATATTAAAAATAAAAAATGGGAAGCTGATTTTTCTCCAATTGATGAAATGGCCCATACTTTTGTAGATACCGAATACACAAAAGCTTATTTGCGTCATTTATTCGCAGCTAATGAATATTTAGGAAAACAAATCGCGACTATACATAATCTTGGTTTCTATATGTGGTTGGTTCGTGAAGCTAGAAAACATATCTTAGCAGGAGATTTTAGACCATGGAAAGAAATGATGGTTAAAAATATGAGTCAAAGACTTTAAAAAGTTTCAAGTTTTTTAGTTTTGAGTTTCAAGTTCTATACTGAACGTGAAATCTGAAATATAAAACCTGAGCATTAAATTGAAACGAAAAATCTATGCTGACAATAATAGATAAGTATATTTTAAAAAGATATTTAGCCACTTTTTCGGTGATGATTCTCTTGTTTATTCCAATTGGGATTGTAATTGATGTCTCTGAAAAGGTGAATAAGATGTTAGAAAACAAGATTCCATTTACTCAAATTGCAATCTATTATTACAACTTTACTATTTATTTTGCGAACTCTCTTTTTCCGATATTTTTATTTTTATCGGTAATTTGGTTTACCTCAAAATTGGCAAATAACACAGAGATTATCGCTATTTTAAGTTCTGGAATCTCATTTACGAGGTTTTTGCGTCCTTATATTATCGGAGCTTCAATCGTTTCAGTTTTCGTACTTCTAATGGGATTTTTCATTGTTCCAGCTGCCAGTGAAGGGTTCAATAACTTTAGGTATACTTATTTAAAGGGAAATGGAAAAGAGCTCATGCGTGGCGAAAACACCAATGTTTACCGCCAGCTTAACGATAATGATTTTATTTTTGTAAATAGTTTTAATGAAGAATCAAAAACAGCTTTTAATTTTACACTGGAGCATTTCGAAAAAGACAAACTGACTTATAAAATTAGTGCCAGCCGTATTAAATGGGATCCTAAAAAGAAAACGTATATTCTTTATGATTACACCAAAAGAACTGTTGGCGAATTGAATGATGTTATAGAGAAAATTCCCGAAAAAGAAGTGAAATTTAAGTTTGAACTGGCCGATTTAACTCCGGTAGTGTATATTGCAGAAACACTTTCGTTAGGAAAATTGATCGATTTTATCGAAAAAGAAAGAAAAAGAGGCTCAGGAAATATCAATACATATTTAGTAGTACTGTATAAAAAATATAGTGTACCAGTATCTGCTTTTATATTAACCATTATTGCTGTTGCTGTTTCGGCTATGAAACGTCGTGGCGGAATGGGAACGAATTTGGCAATCGGAATTGCAATTGCTTTTTCATTTGTCTTTTTTGATAAAATATTTGGTACTCTTGCCGAAAAATCTACTTTCTCACCTTTATTAGCTGTTTGGTTCCCGAATATTGTTTTCGGAATTTTGGCAGTTTATCTATTACGAAATGCGAAACGATAATTTAAAAAGTTATTTAAATCTTCATTTAATTGTTTTTATCTGGGGATTCACTGCTATTTTAGGTGCATTAATTACTATTGATGCCGAAAATTTAGTTTGGTTCAGAATGCTTCTTGCAGGAATTTTTCTTGCCGGATTTATTGTGTATAAAAAACAATCTTTTGTCATATCAGCTCAATCTTTAGCCAAATTAATTTTTGTCGGATTATTAATTGCGATGCATTGGATTTTCTTTTTTCGAGCCATTCATGTTTCTAATGTCTCGATCACTCTATCAATATTTTCATTAGGAGCATTTTTTGCATCTTTATTGGAACCGCTTTTTTACGGCAGAAAAATATTATGGTACGAAGTTTTCTTTGGATTAATTATCATTGCAGGTCTTTGTTTGATTATGCAAGTTGAGGTAAAGTACTTGCACGGCATGTATTATGCCTTGGCTTCGATCATTTTAGGCGTATTATTTACTTTAATGAATGGGAAATTAATCTCAGATCATGAACCTTCAGTTATTACATTTTATGAATTTGGAGCTGGCGTTTTCTTTATTTCAATTTATTTTTTGGTGCAAGGAAAATTTAATGCTGATTTTTTTACAATGTCATTAAATAATTGGGTTTTATTGCTGATTTTAGCTTCGGTTTGTACCGCTTATGCGTTTACGGCTTCAGTAAAAGTAATGCAGCGATTAACTCCTTATACGGTAATGCTAACGACTAATTTAGAGCCCGTTTACGGAATTATGCTGGCTTATTTTATTCTTGGCGGAAAAGAAAAAATGAGTGCAGAATTTTATATTGGCGCACTGATAATTGTAATTACAGTTATTTTAAACGGGGTTTTTAAACATTATAAAAACAGGAAAGAACTGTAATAATTTCCTTATCTTTAAATTACATTTTTATATTTTAAATACGATTTAACCATACCAATGATATAATATTTTTATATTTGCGGTTCGATTTACAAACAAAATTCAAAAATCCATGGAATATTTAGATTTTGAGCTTCCAATCAAAGAACTTGAAGAACAGTTACAAAAGTGTGTTATAATTGGAAAAGAATCTGATGTTGATGTAACACCAACCTGCAAGGAAATCAACAAAAAATTAGAGCAAACTAAAAAAGATATATACAAAAACCTTACGGCTTGGCAAAGAGTCCAGTTGTCAAGACATCCAAATAGACCTTATACTTTAGATTATATCAGAGCAATTTGCGGTGATACTTTCTTAGAACTTCATGGAGACAGAGGCTTTAAAGATGATAAGGCAATGGTTGGCGGACTAGGAAAAGTAAACGGACAGTCGTTTATGATTGTAGGACAGCAAAAAGGTTTTAATACAAAAACCCGTCAATACCGTAATTTTGGTATGGCAAATCCTGAAGGATACCGTAAAGCTTTGCGTTTGATGAAAATGGCAGAGAAATTTGGAATTCCGGTTTTAACTTTAGTAGATACTCCAGGTGCATACCCAGGACTAGAAGCTGAAGAAAGAGGACAAGGTGAAGCAATTGCAAGAAATATTTTTGAAATGGTTCGTCTTCAAGTGCCAATTATCACGATTATTGTTGGTGAAGGAGCTTCAGGTGGAGCATTGGGAATTGGTGTAGGAGATAAAGTATATATGTTAGAAAATACTTGGTATTCTGTAATCTCTCCAGAATCATGTTCTTCAATTTTATGGAAAAGCTGGGAGTACAAAGAACGTGCAGCCGACGCTTTAAAATTGACTTCATCAGATATGAAAAAACAAAAATTAGTTGATGATGTTATTCCAGAACCATTAGGAGGAGCACACTATGATCGCGAAACTACCTTCAAAACTGTTGCTGAATATATTACGAAAGGATATAACGAATTGAAAGACTTATCAACAGCCGACTTAATTGCCCAAAGAATGGACAAATACAGTAATATGGGTGAATATAAGGAGTAAATTCTTACAAGAATATTAAAAATCCGAAGCCTTACAGTTTCGGATTTTTTTTTGGTTATGAACAAAAAAAACTTATTTATAAACAATTAATAGTTATAACTCGATAGCAATTTTTTTTTAAATTTTGTTACTTTCGCTATATGGAAAATTTCAAAAATGTAAACCCTATAAAGGTAGATAAAACCACGATTATCAATTTAGAAAAAGGAAAACTGCCACCACAAGTACTTGATTTAGAAGAAGCTGTGCTTGGAGCGATGATGATTGATAAAAAAGGGGTAGATGATGTAATTGATATTTTGCAGCCAGATGCTTTTTATAAAGATGCACACAAATTTATTTTTGAAGCAATTGTGCAGCTTTTTACAGAAACACAGCCAATTGACTTATTAACTGTTTCGACTCAGCTGAAAAAAAACGGAAAATTAGAGTTAGCGGGAGGTGATTTTTATTTAATTCAGCTTACTCAAAAAATTGCCTCTTCGGCACACATTGAATTTCACTCTAGAATCATTCTTCAGAAATACATTCAAAGAAGTTTGATTAGAATTTCTTCTGAGATTATAGAAGAATCTTATGACGAAACTACCGATGTATTTGATTTGCTGGATAAAGCCGAGTCAAAACTATACGAAGTTACGCAGGGAAACATCAAGCGAAGTTCTGAAACTGCACAAAGTTTAGTATTACAGGCAAAAAAACGTATTGAAGAAATTGCAGGAAAAGAAGGTTTGAGTGGAGTTGCAACTGGTTTTGAAAAACTAGATCAAGTAACTTCAGGATGGCAGCCTTCGGATTTAATTATTATCGCGGCGCGTCCAGGTATGGGTAAAACCGCGTTTGTACTTTCGATGGCAAGAAATATTGCTATCGATTTTGGACATCCGGTTGCAGTTTTCTCTTTAGAGATGGCATCAGTGCAGTTAATTACAAGGCTTATTTCATCAGAAACTGGTTTGTCTTCTGAGAAATTGAGAACAGGAAAATTAGAAAAACACGAATGGGAACAGCTGAGTACTAAAGTAAAAGACTTAGAAAAAGCACCATTATTTATTGATGATTCGCCTTCGCTTTCTATTTTTGACTTACGTGCAAAATGCCGTCGTTTGGCATCACAGCACGGTATAAAATTAATTATTGTCGATTATTTGCAGTTGATGACCGCCGGAGGAAGTGGAAAAGGGGGAGGAAATCGTGAGCAGGAGATCTCGACAATTTCTCGAAACTTAAAGGCTTTGGCAAAAGAGCTAAACGTTCCGGTAATTGCACTTTCGCAGTTATCGCGTGCCGTTGAAACGCGTGGATCTAGCAAACGACCGTTGCTTTCGGATCTTCGTGAATCTGGAGCTATTGAGCAGGATGCCGATATTGTATCGTTTATTTACCGTCCTGAATATTACAAAATTGAAGAATGGGACGATGATGAACAATCTCCAACTGCTGGTCAAGCCGAGTTTATTATAGCAAAACACCGTAATGGTGGTCTTGAAAATATTCGTTTAAAATTCTTGGGGCATTTGGGTAAGTTTGATAATCTGGAAGATTTTACGGGAGGTTACGATGATTTGCCTTCTAAAATGAATCATGATGATAATCCATTTATCACAAAAAATCTGCCTTCGGCAAATGAAGCGTTCGGAAGCAATTTGAATGATGACGATGATGATAGCGATGTTCCATTTTAATATATCAAAAAGCCTTTTTTACAAGGCTTTTTTTTATGAACAAATGTTAAAATTATTAATTTAATTCTGTAGATTAGCACAGCAATTGCTGAAAATCAATTGTATATTAACATAACCAAAAACAAATTTAAATTATGGCAAACAACATCAAATTACCAGAAAAAGACACGGAAATCCCTTTGAAACTTGCTCAGACTTGGGTAGCAAAATGGAAAAAACAAACTGATGAAGAGGTTCTAAGGAAAAAAGTCGATTCGTATTTAATTCCTAAATACAATTTAGAAAAAGTTTTAGCAGAAGGAATTGATGCTGCAAGAGCGTATATTGGAGTTAATGAACAAGGTTTGCAAACTTTGATGATTGTGGGAACCCGATATGATGACAAAACTGGTATTTATGTTGATGTACTGCCCGGTTATGGAGTTGAATGTACAGAAGATGGTGGTGGTATTTACGATTTTAGCGAACCAAGCCCACCAGCAACTGCAGATCCAAATAGCCCAATGAATCAATAAATATGCATTCATTTCTTGTAAACTTAGGATATGTTTTATTGGCACTTAATTTTATTTTATATGCAGTAAAATTTCCTAAAAAAGATCCGGCTTATAAAATTTTTACAGTATATATACTAGTAATGATAGGTGTACAGCTTAGCGCTAAAATATGTATGCTAATGCATGCCAGCAATTTGTTTCTGTCTCATTTATATTTTATAGGTCAATTTATAATGCTTAGTTTCTTTTATTTAAAACTAGTGAAAGATCAGTTTCAAAAAAAAGCGATTAAAATTGGTTTTGTGCTGGTTTTGCTGACGTTAGCTATTCAATATGGAATAAAGCCTGAATTGTTTTTAAAATTTAATCTTTATGAAATATTTATTACTTCGTTTTTACTGATTATTTATGCAACTTTTCATTTCTACAATATGTTAGAGGAAAGAAGAACATTTTATTTTATCAATATGGGAATTTTGCTTTATCTGTTTGGAAGCACAATTCTTTTTTTAGTCGGAAATTTGACGGTCAAATTCAGTAAGGATTTCAATATGGTCACATGGTTGTTAAATGCAATTTTGTATGTAATTTATCAACTGTTTATATTATATGAATGGAAAGTAAGTTTCTATAAAAACAAGAAAGAAGAATTCATAAATTAAAAACATATAACCTTTGGCATTATTTTTTATTTTGCCAAAGGTTTTTTACTGAAACAATACTAATTTAATTAAAAATAGATGAGTTTAAAGGCAATTCCAGAATCAGAAATAGTTGCAACAGTCATATTCAGTTGTGTGTCTTTTTTATTAATGGGAATTGTTTTGGTATTGTTTTTTTATTTCTCAAGAAAAAAAATCATTCAAAAAGAATTAGAAAAAAAAGATTTAGAGATTCATCTTCAAAAAGAACAATTACATGCTATAATTATTACGCAGGAAGAAGAACGAAAAAGAATTGCTCAAGATTTGCATGACGATATTAGTTCTAAACTTAATATAGTGTCACTGAATACGCATTTGCTTTCGGCGCCAAATTTAACAGAAAGCGAAACTAGAGAAATTACAGAAAATATTATTAATCTTACTGCGAAGGCGTTAGAGAATTCTAGAAAAATTGCACATAATTTGTTGCCTCCGGTTTTTGAAAAATTTGGGCTTAATGCCGGCATCGAAGAGTTGTGCGAAGAATTTGAAACAAGTAAAGCTGTAAAAGTTCATTATACCAATAAAATTGATTTTGATGATAATGAAATGGATCGCCAGCTGCATGTTTTTAGAATTCTTCAGGAATTAATGAATAATTCATTGCGTCATGGAAAAGCAAGTGAGATTTGGATTTCTTTTAAAAAAAATAATGCAATTTCAACCTGCGATTATGAGGATAACGGAGTTGGCTTCGACAGTAAAAATGCTGAAAATCAAAAAGGGCTTGGAATGAAAAATATCGACAGCCGAATTTCATTTTTAAACGGAACAATAAAAATTTCTTCAGAATTGAATAAAGGTTTTACAGTAACTTTTACATTTTAAGTTAAAATAAAAGAATAATCTATCTTTCTAGTCAATAAAATGGGCTTTTTCAACTGTTTTTTAATACATATTTTGTAATTTCGACGAGCCAAACGACCAAAAACCGAATAAAAATGAGTGCCGCTATTAAAATTGCTTTAGTTGATGACGAAGTTTTATTTCGAAAAGGGATTTCTTTTTTATTGCAGCGCGAAGATAATATTGAAATTATTTTTGAAGCATCAAACGGAGAAGAACTTCTTTCAAATCTGGAAGAGAATGAAATTAAACCAGATATTATCGTAATGGATCTGAAAATGCCAGTTCTAAATGGTGTTGAGGCCACAAAAATTATTCGAAAATCTTATCCCGAGATAAAAATAATTGCCTTGACAAGTTACGATTCTAAATCATTTATTGCCAATATGATTCAGGTTGGTGCTGTTGCTTATCTTATAAAGAATACAACTCCAAAGGATTTGATTCATACTATTAATGAAGTGGCGCAAAAAGGATTTTATTACAATGAAAATGTTTTAAAGACAATTCAAGAAACTATTGTATCATCAAAAAATTCAAAAGTACATTTAGAAACGAGCTTTCTGTCGCCACGCGAAATAGAAATTCTTCAACTTATATGTCAGCAGAGAACGACTTCAGAAATTGCTGAGCATCTTTTTTTAAGTCCAAGAACTGTAGAAGGTCATCGCAATAATTTATTGCTTAAAACAGAATCAAGAAATATTGCCGGCTTAGTGGTTTACGCTATTCAAAATGAAATTGCTGTTATAACAATTTAATAGTTAACTGGTTAAAAATTGAATAGACAGGACGTAGTAAAAAACAATTGTGACTACAAGTACACAAAGACCTATTTTTTGCATTACGCTTAATCCTTTTGGTTGGTTATTTTCGTTAAATTTCATTGTTTCTCGTTTCATTGATTAATATCTCAATGATTTGGGTTTCCAAATGTAATTAGAAAATAGTTTTTTGAAATACGTGTTTTTACCTGTTTTTGTGTTAAAAGTTTAAATTTAAAATGAAAATTTTTAACGTTTCCATCTCTTATAAAACAAAGATATCTAGTGTGTTTTTTGAGGCTTCCTTTATATCTTTACTAAAATAATTTTCTAATGAAGAAGTGTTTACTTTTTATTTTCATATTGTTGCTTTCATTAAGTGCAAAAGCTTCGTTTATCTTACTTCCGATGGACGAAACAACCCAGCAAAATCACTTAAAAGCGTACGGAATTACATATTGGTGTTTAAGCAAAGATTATAAAGCAAGCTGGCTACTTAATTATCGCGGTGGCTCTTTTTTATTGCCTGATGCAGATGAAATTAGAAAAGAATGCAAAATACGTGGCGTTAGTTTTGAAATACTTTCTGATAGCGAAGAAGCATCAATCTTGAATGAAATTTCAAGTCCTTCTCAAAATATGGAGTCAGTTGTTCTTGAAAAAGCACCAAAAATTGCCGTTTATACGCCAAAAGGAAAACAGCCTTGGGATGATGCTGTAACTTTGGTTTTGACTTATGCCGAAATTCCTTTTACACCAATTTATGATGAAGAAGTTTTGAGTGATCAATTACTCTTATATGATTGGCTGCACTTGCATCATGAAGATTTTACAGGGCAATATGGAAAATTTTATGCAGCTTATAAAAATACACCATGGTACATCGATCAGAAAAAAGATGCTGAAGCTTTGGCAACAAAATTAGGTTATGCTAAAGTATCTCAGGAAAAAGGTGCAGTTGCAAAAAAAATTAGAGATTTTGTTATTGGAGGAGGATTCATGTTTGCTATGTGCTCTGCAACAGACAGTTTTGATATTGCTCTCGCAGCAGATGGAGTAGATATTTGCGAAGCCATGTTTGATGGTGACGCTAGTGATTCTAACTATCAGGCAAAATTAAATTTTGGAAATTCATTTGCATTTAAAAATTTTACTTTAGAAAGAAGACCAGAACAATATGAATTTTCAGATATTGATATGACTTTGAAAAGAAAAATTCCTGTTGAAAAAGATTATTTTACTTTAATGGAATTTTCTGCAAAGTGGGATCCAATTCCGAGTATGTTGTGCCAAAATCATACACAGCTAGTCAAAGGTTTTATGGGACAAACTACTTCGTTTGATACAGCATTAATAAAATCGAATGTTTTGATAATGGGAACTTGCGAACTCAACGGTGAATCAAGATATATTCATGGTGAAAAAGGAAAAGGAATGTTTACTTTTTTTGGAGGCCATGATCCTGAAGATTTTCAGCATCAGGTTGGAGATCCGCCAACGGTTCTCGATTTACACCCAAATTCGCCAGGTTACAGATTAATTCTTAACAACGTTTTGTTTCCTGCAGCAAAAAAGAAAAAACTTAAAACATAATTTAATTCAATGAAAATTCAAACCAAATAGGAATATGATCTGATATTTTTCGGGCTTCCTGCAGAGAATTGAATTTTTTATAAAATGAAACTACCCCAGAATTAATATAATTTACTGTATTTGATTTGAAAAACATATTGTCAAATTCTGATGCGACACAAATATTATCTTTACATTTTTGTTTCAAAGAAGTTTTTTGATTTTGTAAAATAGGAGCGTAGCCCATTTTCTTTAAAGGATTAAAAACAGTATGTGATTGAGGACAATTAAAATCTCCCATAAAAATCAAATTTAAGCTGGGATATTCTGCTGGCAAAAATTTGAAATATTTGATTTCGGTTTCAGGCTGTCTGTTTTTCGTTATAGCATGAAAATTAGCGAGTGTAAATGTTTTTTTGCCACTTTCAAAAGTAGCAAAATAAGGTTCTCTGTCAATTTCTAAACCGTATTTTTTCTCGAGCCAGGGCTTTCCTTTCAGTTTGACTTTACTCTTTTTCCAAATAAAAGCATAACGTTCTGTTTTATAACTGCTGCTGCTTGTCGGATCACTTATCACATAATCCCAGTTTGTACCTTTTTCATTTAATAGTACAGCAAGTTTTGCTACAGCTTGAGCACCCCCATAACCGGCAACAACTTCCTGAATAGCAACAATGTCATACTCAAGAAGAGTAGAGGTAATAAAATTTAATTCAGATTCAGATTTTGATTTTCCAAAATTTTCTATGTTCCAAGATAAAATCTTAGTTTGAGAAAAAGAAAAGAGTGTAAGAAATAACAGAACAAGGCTAAGACTATTTTTCATGCAGTATTAAAAAATCAAATATAAGCATTTCAAAATTTTACAATAATAGTCTTAGTGTTTTTTATATCTGTTTTTTAAGGCAGTTCCAATAATAATAATTTGAAGTACTAATAAAGCTGGAATGAAAACTAATTTCCAATCAACTTCAAACCATCCTGTTCTATCTGACACGAAGGCAAAACTTATTGATAAAAAGATACAAAGCAACATTGTTTTCATAACAATTTTATTATTGGTTGTATTAATTTTTAAGATCAATCTCTCAGAAAAATTTTTCTCTAAATTAATTTTATTATTCGGTTTCATGGTTGGTTAATCGATTACACAAACTTAAATCTATATAAAATCATTTCCTTACGGAAACCCGTAAAAGGCAGTAATTTTTACACTAAACCAAAGTCCTTTGCAATTGCAATTAAATGCACATTGTTATTTGCTTTAAAATATATTTTCAATTTGTTGATTCTCTTTTCAATACTGCTGGTTCCGTTTGGAGTGATAGCAGAAGACTTAAATTCGTTAGAGATATTCTCTAGAATGTAACCCTGAGCCAAAAGTTTTAATATAGAAATATCATAGGATTCAATTTCAATTAAAGCTTTATCATTAAAACTAAACGATAAATCTGATGATATTATTTTTTCTTCATTTCTAAAAGTTCCTTCGATTGCTTTTCTAAGTTCCTCCATGCTGTTTCTTCCTTTAGAAACATAGGCATTTACTCCTAAATCATTAAAAAGAGTCTTTACTCTATATGATTTGTCTTCTATCGAAAAAACTATTTTTTTTAGTTTTGGCTGTACTTCATTGATTGCTTCGATAAGCTCATCGCCACAAGTAAGAGTTGTCTTGCGATGATCTGATTTAAATGATAAATCAGTTATTAGTAAATCATAAGGTTCTTTTTCAACCAGCGCTTTTTTAACTTTTAAAAGACCGTCATCACAGTATTTTACATGATGAATGGTTGGTACTTTTAAGTCTTCAAGTACTTGAACCACTGCTATGCTAATACTATCTAAATCTTCGGCAACTAAAACTTTTTTAAACATATTATTATTTTATAAAGGAAAAGTGAAACTGAATTTAAAACCTATTTCAGAATTATTGTCAAAAATAATAGTTCCATTTATAGTTTTAATACGGTTTTCCACATTTGACAGTCCATTTTTCAAAATTAAAGTCTTATTCGCTATTCCAATGCCGTTATCGCTGTATGTTACAGAAATATTTTTATCAATAATTTTAAATGTTATACTGACAAGAGTCGCTTTACTGTGTTTTTTCATGTTCAGAAAAAGCTCTTGAAGTATTCTAAAGATTATTATTTTTTTGTTTTCATTAATTTTATTCCACTGAATTGTATCAAAACCATTAATTAAAATGTTTAAATCTGCAGTTTTAAAACCTGAAATCATTTCTTTAAGGATAAAAGGAAAATCCTTATCAGTTTTAATGACACTGTTTTCTTTCGAGATATTTCTTGTTTTGACATAAATACTATCGATACTTTTTAGAAATTGTTCTTTATTTTCTGCTGTTTCAAGATCTTTATTTTGTGCGAAACTTATAGTTTGAAAAACATCTTTAGCGAGTTCATCGTGCAGTTTTCTTGATATCCGAAATTCACTTTTTAAAATTGCCTCTTTTTTTTCTTTTTTACTTTTTGAGGATAAATAAAAAATCAGAAATAAAATTGCTCCAATAACAACAGCCAGAATAGCATATAAAATTATAGTACGATTTTTTTGTCTTTCTATTTGAAGATCATTTTCAGCTTTCTGAATTTTGAGATGTAAATTTTCAGCTTTGTCTATGCTAGCATCATATTTAATTCTAGAAAATTGATTTCTAGCTTTTTGTCTGCCTTTAGTAATACTGTCAATAAGTTTGATATAATCTAAAGAATATTTCTTCAGATTATTTCCGTTATAGCTTTTAATTAATTGTGCCAGACTATTCGCTTTATTTGCGGCTGAATTTACTTTACAAGCATTCATGTAAGACTTTTTAGCATACATTTCTGATAGTGTAGAATTCCTGTTTTGATAATACATCGAAAGAAACTTATAGGTAGCTATACTGCTATAGTCATCTTTTTGTTCAAGCTTTATCTCTAAACTTTTCCTTAAGTAATCTACTGCTTTGGGATTTCCAAGTTTAAAATAACAGAATCCTAAATTGTCTAGTATTAAGGAATACTGATACTCCGTTTGCAAAGGTTTTGTCTTATGTTTAATTTTTTTTACTGCTAATGGATATAACAAATCGACAGCTTCTTTATATTTTTTTTGTTCAATGTAAACTACTGCTATATCATTTAATATTATTGACTTTTTGAAAAGATCATCAGCAAATTTTAATGCTTTTCTGTGATATAAAATGGCACTCCTATAATCATAATTATTATAGTAATTATAAGCCATGAGCGTATATACATATCGGGCATATTTTGGTTCTTTTATTTTTTTTAAATGAGGAAGAGTTTTTGTAAGTGTTGCTTCGGCAGCTATAAGATCACTGTTATTTTGCTGAATATTAGCAATTGATGCAACAATAAACACGTATTCTTCATGATTTATTTTTGGATTACAAAGGATCAGTGCTTTGTTATAATAAAATAACGCACTATCATATTCACTTTTATCAAATTGAATATCTCCTTTATCAAAAAGTATTTTAATTGCGGCAGTATTATCTTTTGCCTTCTCTTTTAATGGTGCTTCTGTTTTGTATAACTGTTTTAAAAATATAATGCTAACAAGCAGCATGCTTAAAATAACTAAAAAAGATTTTAAGACCACTTTATTTTTAAATGCGCTATAAAGGTTTTTCATTTACAAAGGAAAATTAAAAGAAACTTTAAAACCCCTGTCTGGAGCTGAATCTATCTTAATGTCACCTTTTATGTTATGAATTCTAGATTCAATATTGTGGAGTCCGCTCTTAAATGAAATTGTGTCTATGTTAGTACCAGTTCCATTATCATTATAAATAACAGTAATGTTTTTGTGCATTTTTTTTAAGTTTATACCAACTAATGATGCATTGCTGTGTGTTTTCATGTTTGTTAGCAATTCCTGAAGTACTCTATAAAGGGTTATTTTTTTGTTTTTATCTACTTCATTCCAGTCAATGGTATCAAAACCATTTAATAAAATATTCAAATCTTGAGTTTTAAATCCTGAAATCATTTCTTTCAATACAAGATCGTAACTTTTATCTGTTTTGATTGTACTGTTCTCTTTTGAAATTTTTCTTGTTTTTGAGTATAAAAGGTCTAAATTATTCAGGAGTTCTTCTTTGTTTTCCTCTAATTCCAAATTCCTGCTTTCAGCAAAAACTAATGTTTGGTAGACATTATTGGCAAGTTCATCGTGTAATTTTTTTGAAATTCTAATTTCACTTGTGTAAATAGCATCATTTTTTTCTTTTTTTCCTTTAGAGGTTAAATGAAAAAAGAGATAAAGCAGCATTGTGCCAGTAAATAAAATAATAATATAAGAAATTTTAGTTCTATTATTTTGCCTTTCTATTTGAAGTACATTTTCAATTTTTTGAGTTTTAAGAAATAAATTTTCAGCCTTATCTAAATCAGAATCGTATTTAATTCTCGCAAATTGATTTTTAGCCTTTTCTCGGGCAACAGTAAAACTGTCAGCAAGTTTAATAAAGTCTAACGAATATTTTTTTAGTTCATCTCCATCACTTTTTTGTATCAGCATAGCCAAACCATTTGCTTTATAAATTGCTGAATTTGCTTTACACGCACTGCTATATGCTTTTTCGGCATACATTTTCGACAAGTTTGCGTCAGTTTTCGAGTAATAGGTTGAAAGTGTATTGTAAGTTCCTATTAAACCGTGGTTATCATTTTGTTCTAGTTTTATTTTCAAGCTTTTATTCAGACAATCTAACGCTTTAGGATTTCCAATTTTATAATAGCAATATCCTAGATTGTCCAGTAAAAGAGAATAATTAAAGTCGGTTTTATTTTGATCGCTTTCGTGTTTGATTTTTTTTGCAACCAATGGTATTAATAATTCAGCAGCTTCCTTATATTTCTCTTGTGTTAGATAAACCAGTACAATGTCGTTTAAGATAACAGACTTTTTAAACGGTGTTTTAGCTAATTTTAAAGCTTTTAGATGGTATGATATGGCACTTTTATAATCAAAGCTATAGTAATAATTGTATGCTATTAAAGTATAAACATTGTAAGTGAATTTTGGATTTTTGAGATATTTTAAATAAGGCAGCGTTTTGGTTAGACTTTCCTCTGATGCAATATAATCACTGCTGTTTTGTTGGATGTTTGCCATACAAGTTAGTGCAAATACATAGTCCTCTGCATGATCTTTTTTGGGTTCACAAAGAGATATGGCTTTATTAAAATAAAGATATGCACTATCATTTTTTACTCTGTCAAAAAAATAATTGCCTTTTTCAATCAGCTTTTTAATCTCGGCTGAGTGGTTTTGTTTGATAAGTTTCTTTTCTGTTTTTCTTTCACAAGATTGTACAAAAAACAAACTACCAATAATAAAGTAAATGATGTTTATGCGAAGCCGATTTTTAAAATGGTTTTTATAAGAAATTAAAGTCTTTTTCATTATTTATAAGGAAATTTAAAAAAGACTTTAAAGCCTTTGTCTGGAGCAGAATCAATATCTATTTCGCCTTTTATACTTAAAATCCTGCTTTCAACATTATGTAATCCATTTTTAAATGCCATTTTAGTAACATCGACACCTTTTCCGTTATCTGTATAATTTACAATGATACTTTTATCTGTAACTTTAAAACTAATTTCGATTAAAGTGGCATTGCTGTGTTTTTTCATATTTACAAGCAATTCTTGAAGCACTCTATAAACAGCAATCTTTTTATTTCTTTGAATATTATTCCAAGGAACTGAATCTACGCCATTCAAAATAAGATCAATATTTGGGGTATTAAACCTCGATATCATTTCTTTTAAATAAAAAGGGTAGTTCTCATTAGTTATTATCGGGCTGTTTTCCTTAGAAATGTCTCTAGTTCGAGAATAAATGGCATCTAAATTATTTAATAATTGCGTCTTGTTTTCTTCAATTGAAAGATTTCTGTTTTCAGCAAAGGCCATTGTATGATAAATATCGTTTGCAAGTTCATCATGTAATTTTTTTGATATTCTTGTTTCACTTTTGTAGGTAGCTTCGATTTTGTCTTTATTTCCTTTAGAAGTCAAATAGAAGTAAAGCACCAAAATTAGACTTAGGCTTAACATAATTATGATATAAGAGTAGATATTTCTGTTTTTTTGTCTTTCTATTTGAAGTTCATTTTGTGCCTTTTGTACTCGCAATTTCAGATTTTCATTCTTTTCTTTTTTTGAATCATATTTAATTCTCGCATATTCATTTTTAGCTCTTTGTCTGGCCTCAAAAATACTGTCAACGAGTCCAATATATAGTATAGAATTTTTTTTCAATTCGGCATCATTGCTATTTTTGATTATTAATTCTAATGCATTAAGCCGATCCTCTATACAGTTTGCTTTTGTATATTTCTCATAGCTTATCTGAGCATATTTTTTAGCGAGTTCAGGATTGCTCTTATCATGAAATTTTGATAAATGCATATAACTCATGCCTAAGCCTAAATTATTATCTAACTTTAATCTAATTTCTAAACCTTTATGCAGAAAATCTACTGCCAGAGGATTCTCAACTAATGTATAACAAGAACCCAAATTATCTAATACCTTAGAAAAAAGCAACGGATTGTTCTTAATCTCTTTTTCATTTAAGAGCGTTTCAAATATTTGTATGGCTTTATTGTATTTTTTTTGTTCGCGATAAACCAGAGCAATATTGTTTTTCATTGCTATTTTTCGCTTTTTATCAGTTTTTAATTGATAGGCTTTCTGATAATAAAGAATAGAGTTTTCAAAGTTATAAATGCAGAAATAATCGATACCTAATACTCTGTATATTCTCCAGGTATAATCTGTTTCATTAGCATTATTTAAATATTTAAGAGCTTCTTTTGCTGTTGTTTCACTCCCAATGTAATCGCCATTTTCTTGTTGAATTTCAGCCATTTTCAAAAGAGAATATGTAATTTTTTTGAAATCTGCTTTTGGATCTGCAACCGATTTTGCTTTATTAAAATAGAAAAAGGCGCTGTCAGTTTTATTAGTGGCTTTATATTTATCAGCTATCAAAACAAGTTTTGAAACTTCTTGAGAAGCATTTGGTTTTGGAGTAATGATTGTCTTTTTTTGGCAGGAAAAAAGAACAAGAAAAATTAAATAAATATATAAGGATATTTGTTTGCTTTTTGGTATCATGCGCCAAAAATAAAGAATTTTTTTTCTTATGAAAGCGTATAAATACGGTATTTTTAAAAATCTAAAAAATTGTAATTATCTGATTCTCATTTACAAGCAAATACAAACAAACCCTCAGTCGTGAGGGTTTGTCTTTGTTGAAAAGTTGTAAAAATTATCTTTATAAAATTATACAGTACGCATTCCAGTAGTAATTGCCATTCTGTTCCATGCGTTTATTGTAATGATCGCTAAAAGGATTTCAGCAAGGTATTTTTCATCAAATAAATTGGCAGCATTTTGGTAAACTTCATCAGAAACATGATTACTGATTAAAGTTACTTGTTCAGTAAGAGCAAGAATTGCTTTTTCTTCTTCAGAATAAACATCCGCTTCACGCCAAGCACTAAGTAAGTATATACGCTGCTCTGATATGCCATGCTTTCTTGCATCTGCTGTATGCATATTAATACAAAAAGCACAGCCATTTATTTGTGATGCACGAATTTTGATTAATTCTTTATGAATGGGTGTCAGTGAAGTAGTAGAAATATATTTTTCTAAATTCATTAATGCTTGATAAGCTTCTGGTGCAACTGTTGGCAGAGTGATTCTTGTTTTCATTTTATGTATTTTTAAAAGTTTGATACAAAGGTCAGAGATATCTCCTTTTAAAAACTTGAACTACTTCAAGAAATGAAATCAGACCTTTCCAGCTCTAATTTTGCTCATGAACTCTGCAGAAAAATCTAAATAGGAGGCAAGCATGTATTGAGGAACTCGTTGAACAAATTTTGGATTCAAATTGTTAAAATGATGATACCTTTCCTCTGCAGACATTGTAAATAAGAATTTAATGCGCATTTGCGCTGCACCAAACGATTTTTGGGATACGATTCTGAAGTAACGTTCTAATTGTGGCATTTGAATTAAAATTGATTCTAAAACTGATTTCTCAATTGCTATAACACTTGTATTCTCTACTGCTTGAATATAAAAATGTGAGGGTATGTGATTATGATAACTCAGATAATCTGTTATCCACCAATTCTCGATGCCAAATTGAAGTGTTTGCTCAGCACCTCGTGAATTGATTATATATTGTCGCATACATCCTTTGACTATAAAATACATCGTATTGCAAACCTGGCCTTCTTTTAAAACATGTTCTTTCTTTTTTATTTGAGAAAGATTCAAACATGATTCTAGAATATCAATATCTGAAGGCTCTAAGGTTGTAAACTTTTGGATATGTTGAAAAAGCGAGTCGTACATATAGAGGTTTTAGTTATTACAAAAGTACTTCTAAATTTAATACATTGCAGATGTAGTTTTGTAAACTCGTATAAAGCAAAAAACCATTCCGTTTAATCGGAATGGTTTTTCTATGATAAGTAAGTAATCTAAATTGAGTTTATAAAACGTTTATTTTACTTTATTAAGTATTGCTTTGAAAGCTTCAGGGTGGTTCATCGCTAAATCTGCAAGAACTTTACGGTTCAATTCGATTCCGTTAGCTTTTACTTTCCCCATGAATTGAGAATAAGACATTCCTTCCAATCTAGCTCCAGCGTTGATACGTTGAATCCATAATGCACGGAAATTTCTTTTGTTTTGTTTTCTATCGCGGTAAGCGTAGCACATTGCTTTCTCTACTGCATTCTTAGCAACTGTCCAAACGTTTTTACGTCTACCAAAGAAACCTTTGGCTTGCTTCATTATTTTTTTTCTTCTTGCTCTTTTAGCAACTGAATTTACCGATCTTGGCATAATTTTAATGTGTTTTTGTAGCAGGCGTCCTGAATTAAATCAAAGGAACTTAAAAGCCATACTCCAAGGTTATATAAATAATTTTTTAACCTAAAGAAAATCTTTAGTCAAAGGTTTAAAAGTCAAATGTCAAAAGTTTAAACTTGCAACTTTAAGACTTTACAACTTAGACTTATATTAGATAATTCTTAATTGTTGTTTGATGCTTTTCATATCTGTAGAGTGAACTAGCGCTGAGTGTGTCAAAGCTAATTTACGTTTTTTAGATTTTTTAGTCAAGATGTGACTTTTAAAAGCATGCTTTCTTTTAATCTTTCCAGAACCAGTAACTTTGAAACGTTTCTTGGCGCTAGATTTTGTTTTCATTTTAGGCATTTTTCCTAGTGTTTTAATTTATTCTTACTTACTTATATCTTGGTCTGAAAGTTTAAAAGTTAAAGTCAAAAGTCAGATTATGACTTTCGACTTTAAGACTTTCTACTTTAAGACTTATTTTTTCTTCTTAGGAGCAATGAACATAATCATTCTCTTACCTTCTAAAACTGGCATAGCTTCCACTTTACCATGTTCTTCTAAATCTGTAGCCAAACGTAATAATAAAATCTGCCCTTGATCTTTATAGATGATTGAACGTCCTTTAAAGAATACAAATGCTTTTAATTTAGCTCCTTCTTTTAAGAACTTCTCAGCATTCTTTCTTTTAAATTCATAATCATGCTCATCTGTCTGAGGACCAAAACGAATTTCTTTTACTACAACTTGCGTAGACTTAGCTTTTAACACCTTATCACGTTTCTTTTGTTCGTAAACGAATTTTTTATAATCCATTATTTTACAAACCGGTGGCTCAGCGTTTGGCGAAATTTCAACTAAATCCAATTCAAATTGATCTGCTAAACGTAAAGCTTCTGCAAGCTTAAATACACCTGGTTCGATGTTCTCGCCTACTAGTCTTACTTCTTGTACACCACGAATATTATTGTTTATTCTGTGTGCATCTTTTTTTTCTACTCGAGGTTGATAACCTCTGTTGCTTCTTATTGCTATGACTTTATAATTTAAGTTAAACTGTAAAAACTTTTAATGTCTTTTTTATTTCTTCGTTTACAATAGCGACAAAATCATCAATTGTAACTGTAATATTCCCTTTTCCTTCTTGCCCGTGACGACGGATCGAAATAGTTCCGTTTTTCTCCTCTTCCTCACCTACAATAAGCATAAACGGTATTTTTTGCATTTCAGCATCTCTAATTTTCTTACCAATAGTCTCGCTTCGGTTGTCAATTAGGGCGCGAATTTCGTGATTTTCTAGCAAATCTAAAACTTTTTTAGCATATATTTCGTATTTCTCGCTCAAAGACAAGATTATAGCTTGTTCCGGCATTAGCCAAAGTGGGAAATTTCCCGCAGTATGCTCTAGTAAAATTGCGATAAAACGTTCCATAGATCCAAAAGGAGCTCTGTGAATCATAACAGGGCGATGTAATTCATTATCAGCACCTTTGTAAGTCAATTCAAAACGCTCAGGAAGGTTATAATCAACCTGAATAGTTCCTAATTGCCATTGTCTTCCTAAAGCATCTTTAACCATAAAGTCAAGCTTCGGACCATAAAAAGCAGCCTCGCCATATTCTACAACAGTATTCAGTCCTTTGTCAGCTGCAGCATTGATAATCGCATTTTCAGCTTTTTCCCAGTTTTCGTCTGAACCAATATACTTCTCTCTGTTTTCTTGATCTCTCAATGAAATCTGAGCAGTAAAGTTTTCAAAGCCTAACGAACCAAATACATAAAGTACAAGGTCAATTACTTTTTTGAATTCTTCATCTAATTGCTCCGGAGTACAAAAAATATGCGCATCATCCTGAGTAAACCCTCTAACGCGAGTTAAACCGTGTAACTCGCCAGATTGCTCATATCTATATACCGTACCAAATTCAGCATAACGTTTTGGTAAATCTTTATATGACCAAGGTCTTACATTATAAATTTCACAGTGGTGAGGACAGTTCATCGGTTTCAATAAAAACTCTTCGCCTTCAGCAGGAGTATTTATTGGCTGAAAACTATCAGCACCATATTTTGCATAGTGACCAGAAGTTACATAAAGTTCTTTCTGTCCAATATGTGGAGTTACTACTTGCTCGTAACCGGCTTTCTTCTGAGCTTTCTTTAAAAATTGCTCCAAACGATCTCTAAGTGCAGCACCTTTAGGTAACCATAAAGGTAAACCTTGTCCAACTTTTTGAGAAAAAGCAAACAATTCAAGTTCCTTGCCTAATTTACGGTGATCACGACGTTTAGCTTCTTCAAGTAGTTCAAGATATTCAGTTAAATCCTTTTGCTTAGGGAAAGAAGTTCCGTAAACACGAGTCAATTGCTTGTTTTTTTCATCACCTCTCCAGTAAGCACCCGCAACACTCATGATTTTAAAAGCTTTGATGATTCCGGTATTCGGAATATGTCCACCGCGGCATAAATCAGTAAAAGTTGCATGATCACAAAATGTAATAGTACCATCTTCAAGATTCGAAATCAATTCAGTCTTGTAAACGTTATCTTTATACATTGCCAAAGCGTCAGCTTTACTAACCGGACGCATCTTAAACTCATGCTTTTCTCTTGAAATTTCAAGAACACGATCTTCAATCTTTTTAAAGTCAGCTTCAACAATTTTCTGATCTTCAAAATCAACATCATAATAGAATCCATTAGAAATTGCAGGTCCAAGAGTTAACTTAATTCCAGGATACAATTCTTCAAGAGCTTGCGCCATTACGTGCGAAGTCGAATGCCAGAAAGCTTTTTTACCTTCTGCATCATTCCAAGTATATAAAATAAGACTACCGTCGGTCGTCAATGGAGTTTCGGTTTCTATTGTTGTACCATTAAAAGAAGCAGAAATCACATTTCTTGCAAATCCTTCACTAATGCTTTTAGCAACCTCCATCGGAGTTACGCCCGAAGCAAACTCTCTAATTGACCCATCGGGTAAAGTAATCTTAATCATTGTTTATAATTTTGTGAATGCAAATATAAAGCATTACAAAAACACATACAATATATATGTACATGTTTATACGATAATATATAAGAGTATATTTAATAATTCTCTCCATCGTCATTTCCAGGTACTATATAATAAAGGTATATCGGCAATTCAATCATTGAGTTTTTAGAATATATAACATCTTATTCTCTCTTATGTATAAGTACAATTTAACGATACTATATAGGGACAAGTTTCTACTATAATATATAAGAGTGATTTCTTCGCGAACGAACCCGATAGGTTTTCAAAACCTTTCGGGTTTACTGCATAAAGTATATAAGATCATTTTTTGTCCAGTTGAGCGAAGTCGAAGCCTTAAGAGTTTGGGATTTAAAAAAATGGGATTTAAATTAAGAATTAGGAGCTATTTCCTGTTATCCGTTCCAATCTTTTGTGCCGGTCCCGAAGCTTCGGGACCGGCACAAAAGGATTTCCTTCCGAATCGTCGGGAGGACTATCGGGGCTAGGGCAGAGGTTTTCATAACGAGTGAGAGGGAATAAAGAGAAAAACTTAGCGACTCTGAACCTTTGTGCGATTGAAACGCCACAAAAGCTTTTAGGACTATGTTTTACAATCTAAATCCTTGAAAAATGTACAAACTTGATAAAATTGCCATACTAAAAAGGTCTTGAAATGCCAAAAACACAGTAAGTCGAGGAAAAAACTCACAATGTATCAAAAAAGATTAAAATGTAAAGATGACGTTATCAGAGTGTTAAGAAAAGTTTTGAAAAAACAGGAAAAATATATAATAAAAGGCTTGCAGATGTAAATAAAGGTGGTACTTTTGCACCCGCAACAACGACAGACGTTCACCGAAATACTGACAAGTTATTTAAACTAAACGAAAAAATATTTTCAAAAAAAGTTAAAAAAAGCTTGCGAGATTTGAAAACAGATGTTACATTTGCACCCCGCAAAACACGGAAAGTTCATTGACAGACTGGCAGACAAGGAGAAGAAAAAGGGAATGAAAATTTCTGAAAAAAAACTTCAAAAAACATTTGCCGGTTAGAAATAAGTTTTCTACTTTTGCACCCGCTTTGAGACACAGGCGAAACAAGATTGAAACACGTTCGTAGACATATTGAATTGACAGCCGCTTTAACAGAGATGTTAGAGCAAAAGAATAAGAGTAATAGAATCGAGAGATTCGAAAAGAACCGATAGAGAAAACGTCGCATAATAATTAGTTCTGATTTATTTAGAACAA
>NZ_JADKPU010000002.1:0-636921 GCF_015350695.1 Flavobacterium sp. MR2016-29 | reverse complement strand
CTTTCAATAAAATAATAATATTTAAAAAAAATCCATTCTGCAAAACAGAATGGATTTTTTGTTTACTATCGTTTTTCAATCAAAATACTTACTGCGTTTCCACCAAAACCTACAGCATTTATCAAAACTTTTTTAATCGATTTTGCCTGAGTTTTTACTTCTGAAAAAGGCACTCCAATAAATGTATCATGCTGCATCATTAAAAGTGCTAATTCTAAGCTCAACATTCCAGATGCGCCAAAGGTATGCCCGACTTTCCATTTGTTGGTTGTCAATAACGGCAATTTAGATTCAAAAACTTTTTCTACAGCGCGCAATTCTGTCAAATCACCTTTTATTGTTCCTGGTGCGTGCATGACGATTACATCAATATCTTCTAATTTTTCGTCTTTTAAAGCCATTTTCATGGATTTCTGAAAACAGTCCGCCTCTGCAGAAATAGAAATATTATGCTCTAGGATTTCGGTTGCATAACCAACACCAGTAACATAAGCGATTGCATTGTCTTTTTCTCCTGCTTCTAAACAGCAAACCGCTGCGCCTTCACCCAAAATCATGGTGTTTTGGGTTTTCTGAAAATCAAAAGCGAGATTTGGCCAAGCTTGTTCATCTTGATTAATTTTTGAATATATTTTGAGCGCACGCATCTGGGCAATTGTAAAATCAGTCAAAGGCGCTTCGCTCCCTCCTACTAAAAACTTATCTGCCATTCCTGATTGCAGCCAGGCAATTCCATTTAAAACTGCATGAAGTGCTGTCGAACAAGTTATAGAATGCGATATTTCTGGACCATCATTTTGTAAATCATGTGCAACCCAAGAGGAGATATTTCCTAAAGTAGTTGTTGGAGAAGCCAAAGTCTGTGCTTTTCCCGTATCTATATATTCTTTGTAATGCTTTTCAAATAAATCAGTAGCACCACGTGAAGAACCAATATTGATTCCAAAAACAGCCTTTGAATTCCAGCCTGCCTCTTCGATAGCTTTTCGTGAAACTGCTAATGCAAATAAAACCGAATCATCTAAAAACTTATATTTAGAATCTGATTCCCGAATTGCTATAATAAGCTTCTTCGATGCAACATCAAGAACAGCAACAGAAGTCTCTTGCTTATCTATAAATTGTTTGGAAAAGCAATGTTGGCCATCAAGATATTTTTTCCAAACTTCATCAGTATTATTTCCTAGAGAAGAAATTGAAGAGAAAGCTGTTATGGAGATTTTTGTTTTCAATATTACTGATTTTTAAACGTGCAAGTTCGCGAAAAATTAGAATTTTATTATAACCATATAAGAGATCTAAGCAAATGTAATAAGACCAACTAGACCAAACTTTTTTATTGAATTTATATCTCTAATATGGTTGAAAAATCTATACCATTTCAATCGCTTCTTCAATAGTTTTATATACTTTTTGAAGTTGTTCATCGGTTATAATATAAGGTGGCAAAATGTAAACAATGTTGCCAACTGGTCTCAAAATTACTCCATTTTCGATAAAGAAATTATAGAGTTTTGTGCGCATTGAGCCGTAGTAACTTTCTTCAGAATCTGATTTGATTTCGACGGCAAAGATAACGCCTAAGGTTCTGGCTGTAATTACTTTTGAATGATTTTCAATTTTCTTTTGAAAATCTAAATGACTCGCATTAATTCTTTTGATGTTCTGCTGCATTTCCGATGTTTGCAATAAATCTATACTTGCCAAAGCCGCTGCACAACCAGTTGGATTCGCCGTGAAGGTGTGCCCATGAAACAAAGCTTTATTAATATCATCATCAAAAAAAGCATCAAAAATGTCTTTAGTAAAAGTTGTAATTGCCATAGGTATTGTTCCTCCAGTCAAAGCTTTCGACAAACAAATCATATCTGCTTCTTCAGAAACATAATCCATTGCAAATGTTTTTCCTGTTTTCCCAAAACCGGTCATAACTTCATCTGCAATAGTTAAAACTTGGTTTTCTTTACAAATCCTAATTAGTTTTGCTAATGCTTCTGGCTCGTACATTACCATTCCGGCTGCACCCTGAACTAAAGGTTCGAAAATAAATCCGGCACAATTATGATTTTGAATTGCATTTTTTAAAGCATCAAAACTAATTTGTTCCTTTCCTTTTACTGGAACAGGAATCCGAACAACATCAATAAACATTCCTTGAAAAGCTTGGGTATAAAATGAAATGCCACTTGCCGCCATTGCTGCAAAAGTATCTCCGTGAAAAGCATTTTCAAAAGCAATTATCGTGGTTCGTTTTTCATTTTTATTAAAGAAATATTGCAAAGCTACTTTAATAGCTACTTCAACTGCTGTCGAACCATTATCAGAAAAGAAGATTTTCTCTTGGTTTTTAGGCAAAATTTCCATGAGTTTTTCTGCAACTTTTATCGCGGGTTCATGTGTAAAACCTCCAAATAAAACATGTTCTAAAGTGGTCAGCTGTTTATAGATCGAATCAGCAATAAATTTATTACTGTGGCCAAACGGATTTACCCACCAAGAGGCAATCGCATCGATGTATACTTTATTATTTTCATCCCACAGCAACGCGCCTTCACCTCTCGATATTACAATTGGAGTTTGAGAAGTTTTGTGCTGTGTATACGGATGCCAAAGATATTGGCTGTCTTTTTCAGATAAAGTCATTTTTTAGGATATAGAAAACAGAGTATAGAGCAAAGACTAAACCACTGTAGTTTTGACAAAGATAGAAAAGTCTGTTTTCTTTATTCTATATTCTTTGCTCTATAAATTAACAAGGTTTTGTCGGAACAAATCGGCGTATTCTTTAATTACATTTTGATCGAAGTACGGTTCTTCGTCAATTCTTCCAATGCATTTTATTCCTGTTTTATTCAAGATTAAACTTTCAGTCGGTTTGTTTTCGCTGCCGCTGAAGATAATTCCGGAAACTTGCAAACCTCGATTCTGAATTGCTTCAACTGTCAATAAAGTATGATTAATGCTGCCGAGATAATGTCTTGAAACAACAATAATTTTATAATCCGGTTTAATCAAATCAATAATAGTTTCTTTTTCGTTCAACGGAACAAAAATCCCTCCAGCTCCTTCAATAACTAAATGATTATCTGTTTCTGGTTCTTGAATTTGACTGACATCAATTGTAATCCCATCAATTTCCGCTGCCCAATGCGGACTCGCTGGCGTATTTAACTGATAAGCATTTTCAAAAATTTTAGATTTTTGATTGGAGATTTTAGATTTGATTTTATGACTGTCAGAATTGCCTAAATCACCAGCCTGAATAGGTTTCCAATAGTCAGCTTCTAAAGCTTCAACCACAATTGCAGCAACTATGGTTTTACCAACGTCGGTAGAAATTCCTGTTATAAATATTTTCATGATTTTGTTTCGCAGAGATTCACAAAGCTACACAAAGCTACACAAAGAATAAATAATTTTGGGAATCTCTGCATTTTCCCTGTGAGTCTCTGTGTAAGATTCTCTGCAAAATACCAATAAAAAAGAAACCCATCATTACAATAGGTTCTGTTTTTGTTTATTCTTCTTTTAATTCGTCGATCACTTTTTTGATTTCTTTGGCGTATTTACCGTAAAATTTTTGAACCCACCATTCCAGCATAATTCCCATAAAAAGCATAGTAAAAATAACTACTGAGGCCAATACTGCTAATTGATAATTTGTAATTTCATTTGACAAAAAACCAGGAATTTTAGATAATTGAAAATAAAAAAGGCCTATCAAATATAAAATTAAAAAAGGTGTCAAGGCAAATCCAAAAGTTTTATACAATTCCATATTAAGTCTTATGTCAAAATAAGTTTCATACAAACTGTCTTTCGTTTTTAATTCTATCGAGCCTAATCTCTTATAAAATAAATATAGTTTTATCAAATAATAAAGGCTTACGGCAGTAAAAAGGCTATAAAGCAGATAAAACAAAACGATTCCTTTTTGCGGAAAATTGCATAATATGGGAATAAATCCTATAAAAACAATTGAAAGTATTTGATAAATAAATTCGTTTTTTAAATTCTTTTTGATTTTATCCAGTGGCGTATTTGCCGATTGTATTTTTTCTAAATTATTTGGAAGAACGACATTTTCTGTCTTTTCGTTATTCCATGCATTTTGTATATCGTTAAAATCCATATCCTTGATTTTTAATTATTTCTTTTAATTTTTCTTTTGCTCTGTTCAGTTTTACGCGGGCATTCCCTTCAGAAATTCCAAGATTTTCTCCAATTTCTTTATGCGAGAAACCTTCTAACTGATAGAAAATAATGGCTTTGTCAATTTTTTCAAGTTTCTGAACTGCTTTATAAAAATGATCAAGCTGACTTTCTTTTATATACGAATCGCCTTCTTCGTCTTTAATATTTTCAGAAGCAATTTCATACTTATCTACTTTTCGCTTTTCTTTTCTAAGAAAAACAATTGCTGTATTTACTGCGACGCGATACATCCAAGTCGAAAACTGACTTTCATTTCTAAAAGTGTCGTACGATTTCCAGAGCTGACAAACAATTTCTTGAAAAAGATCTTGCTGATCATCAAAATTATCCATGTACATTTTAGAAACCTTGTACAAAATTCCTTTGTGACTTTCTATCCGTTTTAAAAACTCTTGTTCTTTCTCTTTCAAAACTTTTCTAGTTCATTACCGGTTTTACACTATATCCTGCTTTTCTTAACAAATTAATCACTCCAAATTCTCCTCCTAAATGTGCCGCTCCAAAAGCAAAAAACACAGATTCTTTTTTCATTAATATTGGCATTTGATTAATCCAATTGCTGTTTCTGTCATCTAAAATTGTTTTTCTGGTTTTTTCATTTGCAAATCTTTCATCCGTACTAAATTCATGCAATTCATCAATGTTTTCCATTTTATAAGCCGTTACTAATTTAGCCGTTTCTTCTGGAGTGGATTCACTTAACATGGCAATCATTTCGTTATTTGAATAAGCATTTTCAAGTATTGCAAACTGAGATTTAACCGTTTCAAGTCCGCCTACTTCAATATTTCTTTTTTTGGCCTGATCAATAAATTCCATTTCATAAAGTTTTATATCTGTACAGCCAAAAGATTTCATTGAGATTAAACTCATTACTGTCATTAAGCTAAAAGCATCTACTTGTTGCACCGTCATTCCAGTTGTCTTTTTCAAAATCTCATCTAATTTAGACAATTGTTCTGGACTTAACTTTTTGCTTAATGGTTCTTTTCCCATAGCCAGTTTTTGCATCTCTGTCATCTCTTTCGGATCAGCAAAATTGATTTCTAGCACTAATTTATTTGATGCTTCGAATGCTTTTTTTGTTTTTTCAGTAAGAAAATAATCTCCTCCACAAATCATATGAATGGTTCCATACAGATAAGAAGGTTTCGATAATCCGTTTCCTGACACTTCCCACAAAAGAGAATTTTCAAGTTTTGCAACTGTTGTCTGTGCTTGAGTTGCTCCACTAAAAATAATGGCGATTGCCACTACTGCTGCTTTAAATAAATTTTTCATTTTGATTGATTTTAAGTTGATTATTGATTGATGATTTTGATGATTGAAACTCCAAATTATAGTTTGCTGTATTTTTCTCTTTTTACAGAAGCATAAGTTGCTACAAGCAGACAAATAATTATTATTGTAAAATCAGGATATGGTTTACTATAGAAAAAATGATTTACTAAAGAATAAGTTACCTGAATGGAAGTTAAAACAAGCAATAAATTACAAATGATTTTTTTTACAAAAGTGATTATAGTTTTCATAATTATTTTGGTTTATTTGATTACGGCTCGTAAGTAATCGAATAATCAAAACGTTACAAAAAAAATTAAACTTTTTTCAGAAAGTACGGAAATTCAGCTATTACACAGAAATTCACAAAGAAAAAAACAGAGAAAACACAAAAAATAATTCTTTATTTTCTCAGTTGTAACTCTCTCTGTTGAATAGAAAAACTAAAAAATGGAATTTCTTAATAATTCTAGTACTTGATTAATTTCTTCTTCAGAATTATAACTGTGAATACAAAAACGCAGACGTTCCTGACCTTCTGGAACTGTTGGCGAAAGAATTGGTTTTACATCGAAACCTCTATCTTGCAACTGTTGCGCTAATCTTTTGACATTTTCATTACCGGGAACAATCGCAGATTGAATGGCAGACTTGCTTCTAACAAACATCGGCTTTAAGCCTAATAAATTTTTCTGCTGATTAAACAAAATTATATTCTGGCGCAGTTTATCAATAGTTTGTGCTTCGATTTCTAATTGTTGATAGGCAATTAAAATTGTGGCTACAGAATGTGGAGACAATCCTGTTGTGTAAATAAAACTTCTGGAGAAGTTTATCAAATATTCCTTAAGTTCTGAACTACCTAAAATTACAGCACCGTGACAGCCCAAAGCTTTTCCAAAAGTCATAATTCGGGCAAAAATTCTATTGTGCAAGTGCAGGTATTGACTTAAGCCTTCTCCTTTTTCACCAAAAACACCTAGAGTATGTGCTTCATCAACCACTAAATAGCAATTGTATTTTTCTGAAAGCTGCGCTAATTCTTCAAGATTTGGACTATCACCATCCATAGAAAAAACGGTTTCAGTAATGATGTAGATATTCGTGTCTGGAAATTTAAGTATAAGACGTTCTAAATCTTCAAAATCATTATGATTGAATTTATATGATTTGGCATTAGACATTGTAATTCCGTCCCGAATAGAAGCATGACTTAGTTCATCATATAGAATAACATCGTTTCGTTGTGGTACAGCGCTAAAAAAACCAACATTGGCATCGTAACCCGAATTATAAATTAAAGCCGATTCAGCCTCATGAAAATGCGAAATGAAGTTTTCCGCAATTTGATATAAAGAATGGTTGCCAGAAATTAATCGTGAACCTGTAGCCCCGTTCTGAATAATCTCATTTTCGACTAAATAATGATGTGTTAATTTAAAAATCGATTCTGATTTCGAAAATCCGATATAATCGTTAGAAGAAAAATCGACAAGATTATTAAAGCTTGGCAATTGTCTCAACGAATTATTTTGCTTCCTGTTTTCGATCCTTCGAATAAGATTTTCTGGTAATTTCATAAAAACAAAGTTATGAAAATCAAATCAAACATTATTTCAGGTTTTCCTTTTCAATCCATTTGAAGTTTCCTTTTTTAGTAGCATCAAGTAAATTTACATCTAATCCAACAGCAATACAATAGGCTAGTTTAAAAGCCGCTTCCGAATTTAGGTGTACTGAAACTGTTTTCTTTTTCGTGTCAGAAAGCCAAATTTTAATTTCAAAATCTCTATCTGAATAATTTTTATAAACCGATACATATTTAACATCCTTAAAATTATATCCTTGCCTAACTGAATTTTAAACAATGTAAAATTAAATCGAACTGTTTTTAAGTCAGTATTTGTATATACTTTTTTAGTAAAAGTTAATCCAGCTGCACATATAAAAATCACTAAAACAGCAAGTGTGAATCTTAATCCGTATAAAACCTTTCCTAAATAAAAAAGATCTACCATTTCAAGAAACATAAACGATAATAAAAAATAGAAAAAAAAGGCAATTAAATAGTGCCAAAAAGGTCTTTTTGAAACATAAATTAATTCCTCTCTTTGATTTTCTTCCATGCTCTAAAAATAAAAAAAGCCAAACAATAATGTTTGGCTTTTTCATTTATTTTGAAATTGTCTTAATCAACTAAAACAATTACTTTATTATCTTTCATCTCGATAGTACCCGATGTAATCTCTAATGTATAAGTCTGATCGTTTACTTTCTTGAATTTAGTCGCTACCTCTTTAGAAAAATTGAAGTTTGAAGCTGCAATTTTAATAGTTCCTTTTTCTAAAATAGAAACAATAGGAGCGTGATTGTTCAAAATTTGAAAGCTTCCATCAACTCCAGGCAATGTAACAGATGTTACTTCTCCTGAAAATAATTTTGCTTCTGGTGATACTATTTCTAAAATCATTTTTTTTTAGTTATGAGTTATAAGTTATGAGTTATAAGTGAGTTGAAACTCATAATTTATAACTCATAATTCATAATTATATTAAGCTTCAGCCAACATTTTTTCTCCAGCTTCGATAGCATCTTGAATAGAACCTTTCAAGTTGAAAGCTGCTTCAGGAAGATGATCTAATTCACCATCGATAATCATGTTGAAACCTTTGATAGTATCTTTAATATCAACCAATACTCCAGGAATACCTGTAAATTGCTCCGCTACGTGGAAAGGTTGAGACAAGAAACGTTGAACACGACGTGCTCTAGATACTGATAATTTATCTTCTTCAGATAATTCTTCCATACCTAAGATCGCGATAATATCTTGCAATTGCTTGTATTTTTGAAGAATTTCTTTTACTCTTTGTGCACAGTCGTAGTGTTCATTTCCTAAAATTTGAGGAGTTAAAATTCTTGAAGTAGAATCTAACGGGTCAACCGCAGGATAAATACCTAACTCAGCAATTTTACGAGACAATACTGTTGTAGCATCTAAGTGAGCAAACGTTGTTGCCGGCGCCGGGTCAGTTAAGTCATCCGCAGGAACGTAAACCGCTTGTACAGATGTAATAGATCCTTTGTTTGTAGATGTAATACGCTCTTGCATAGCTCCCATCTCTGTTGCCAAAGTTGGTTGGTATCCTACTGCAGAAGGCATACGACCTAAAAGTGCTGATACCTCAGAACCTGCTTGTGTAAAACGGAAGATGTTATCAACGAAAAACAATACGTCTTTACCTTGATCAGTTCCAGCCCCATCACGGAAATACTCAGCGATAGATAATCCTGAAAGTGCCACACGTGCACGAGCTCCAGGAGGCTCATTCATTTGTCCGAAAACGAAAGTAGCTTTAGACTCTCTCATTCCTGGCATATCTACTTTAGACAAATCCCATCCTCCATTTTCCATAGAGTGCATGAAATCATCACCATATTTAATAATTCCTGACTCTAACATCTCACGAAGCAAGTCATTTCCTTCACGTGTTCTTTCACCTACTCCTGCGAATACTGAAAGTCCACCGTGACCTTTTGCGATATTGTTGATCAACTCCTGAATCAATACTGTTTTACCAACACCTGCACCACCAAACAATCCAATTTTCCCCCCTTTTGCATAAGGCTCAATCAAATCGATTACTTTAATACCTGTGAATAAAACTTCAGATGAAGTTGATAAATCTTCGAATTTAGGAGCTTGTCTGTGAATAGACAAACCGTTTTCTCCAGTTTTTGGCAAGTTTCCTAAACCATCAATTGCATCTCCAATTACATTGAATAATCTTCCATATACATCTGGACCGATTGGCATTTGGATTGGATTACCAGTTCCAACTACTTCATATCCTCTTGACAAACCATCTGTTGAGTCCATAGAAATGGTACGAACAGTGTTTTCTCCAATATGAGATTGTACTTCTAGAACTAATAATGTTCCATCTTTTTTAGTGACTTCTAGTGAATCATAAATTTTTGGAAGTTCAACATCCTTACCGTTGAAAACTACGTCAACTACTGGTCCAATGATTTGAGCAACTTTTCCTATTACTTTTGACATTACTTATGTATTTATTAAATAGCTATTTAGGTTTATCGAAAATACCTCTTTTTTCAGAGCGCAAAGATAATTTTTTAAAATATAAAATCAATATTTTTTTTATAAAAAATACTACGATTTTGTTTGATTCCTAAAAGTCAGGCTTCAAAAACCGAAAATAGCATTTTTTAGCAAAAATAAAAAAAGCCACTACATTTTAGAAACGCGTGACTTTCTTACTAAAAAAATTGGCTTTATTATAAAGATGCGGGATATTGAATTGGATATAAAGCCAAATCAACATGACGCAAAGTCGAACCGTATTGTTTGTTAATTGCATCTATAAAAATATTTGCTATTAAACCATAACCTCTTGCACTTGGATGAACTCCATCTAAAGAAAAAGCTCCTCCGGTAACATATGTAGAAGTCATACTGAAATTCCCAAATCGAATTCCTCCACTTGATAACTGGGTTAAAGTCGCTCTCGTATCAACAAAAGCCAAACCTTTTTCTTTGGCAACGGCTTCGATTGTTACATTATAAGCGTCTGTTGCTTTTTTAATCTCAGCAATTTCCGTCGGAATTAGTACGTGTTTATCCTGCAAAGGATAAGTTACTCCAAATTTATTTAATGGAGCAGGCGGTGCAATTCCAAGACCAGAATCCTCAGCCACTGGCGCAGCACCAATTGCAGTTCTTGTTGGCAAAACTACAAGATCTGTAGCTTTAGCTTGTCTTGCCTGTCCAAAAACAGCTCCATAAAAAGCCGCAGTCTGAGCCCCTAATGTTGGTGTAAATGCAGCCGTTAACTGAGCTGATAAATTAGTCAGCGATTCATCTTTTATTAAAACCGGATTAGCAGCAGTTTCAGACAACAAATTAATTCTGTCTCCTGCACTAAACGCAGTCAATGCTTGTTTTAATGGTCCATATAATTGTGCATTCAAAGCTTGAATAGTTGCTTTACCCACTGCTTCATTATCACCACCCAGCGATTTAGCCGTAAGCGGATTGTAAGGAACAGTTGTAAAATAAGGCAAAGCTGTAATGTATGGCAAATTAGCCACCACTCCTTTTGCTCCTTTCGAAGTTAGACCTGTAACCAAATTATTGTAAACACTTGCAAAAACTGCTGGATCTGTAATATCGTTTCCTCCATAAGTCGCTGGATTTGCATTTCCTGTTTGGTCTTTTCCAATTCCACCAGAAGTTGCATAAGCTAAAACATCATTTCCACCAATAAATAAAGAGAAAAAAGTCGGATTCTGCGCTACCGCATCAGCCAAAACTGTTGTTGAAGGCGCACTGGCAAATCGAACAAAATAAGGATTTGAAGCTCCTGTTGCCAATCCAGCCACATTACCATAACCTGCGGCTAATAAATGAAAACTCTTAGCACCCGGAACACCTAAATTACCAAACGAACCTGTAAGATGCGCTGTCACTTCAGTAGTTGGTGTACCCGAAACATTTACCGGTCCAACTCCGTTGAAATACAAACGTGTTCCCGCCGCAACCTTTCCTCCTACAAGCAAACCACCAATATTATCATTCATAAACGGAGTTGCAAAAGCACCTCCGCCGGCAGCAACAAATTGCTGTGCCAAAATATTAGTATAAGCTCCTTCTTGGCCTTTTTTAAACAGCGCATTATCACTATAACCCGCAGCAAAAGAATCTCCGAGCGCCACATATTTTGTAAAAACTGCTGATCCAGGAACAACAGGCACCTCTACCGGCGCATCACTTTCATCATTATTACATGCCATAAAGGTTAAAGAAACCAATAAAAGCCATTTTATATTTTTTTTCATGTCATTAAGTTTAAAATTAATACTTCTTTCATTTTACTTTTATTGAATAATAAAAAAAGAAAGAAAAACCTGCTTCATTCAATTAAATGCTTTTAATTATGGATTGATTGTCCAAGAAGCAAACCACATTTGGCCAATTGCTCCAGCTCCAATCACTTGAAGATAATCTGATCCAAAAAGATTAGTTGCCCCAACTTTAAGTACTGATTTAAGTTTTGGAAAAGCATAATTAATTTGAGCATCAAGAACAGTATTTTCTGGAATCATTCCGTCTCCGAAAGAAGATTGCCATAAATATTCTGTATTCCATCTCACATTTACATTAAAACCTAAATTTTTGATCACTTTAGCATTACCAAGTGACGCTTTAATCCTGTGTTTAGGCGTATTAAATCCAGCCACAAAACTTGGATCTTCTGATTGATCAAAGTCAAATTGCGCATAGTTATAATTAACTCCTACCTCAAAATCTTTATACACTTTTTTAGATAAACCAACTCCAAAACCAAAAGAAGAAATTTGAGCTGTGGTATTCGTATAAACTTGATAAACTCTTCTGTCACCAAATGCTAACGCTTGATAAGTTTGCTGTACTGCAGGATTAGAAGAATCTGTACCTACTGTTCCGTAATAAGGAGATATTACTCTCGCCGTATTCATGAAATCATTATAAATATTATAATAAGCATTCAAATCGATTGACAAATCATTTTGAACTACTGACCGATACCCAACTTCAAAAGCTTGAACTTGCTCCGGTTTTACCAATCCAATATTCGCAACTTTAAGATCTGCTGGATTTGCAGAAGCAGCAAAAGCCTGAACAGAAGCCACAGTATAAGCGTTATGATATGCATTTTGACCAGACATCGCGATAGTTGCAGGTTGCCCAGCTACTGCCTGACCTGCAGCACTTACATTTACAGTTTCTTGAAAACGATCTAAATTTTCAGGAGCTGAACCAATCAAAGCAAATGGACCTAAATCTAAACCAATATACTGATCTTGCGTTGTTGGATTACGGAAACCTGTTTGGTAAGACAATCTGAAGTTATGTCTTTTAGACTCTCCAGCAGAATAAACGAATGAAACTCTTGGTGAAATTTTTCCATCAAAGTTTTGACTTTTATCATAACGTAAAGATCCTGTGAATTTCAATCTATCTTCCATGAATTTTTTAGTCAATTGTCCGTAAGCGCCGTATTCTTTATAATCAATAGGACCATCATAATCTGTAAAGATAGTTCCTTCAGAATCCATTATGTATTTTCTCCAAGAACCACCAACTTGAATTTCAGCCCATTTAATAATATCTCTAAAATTATAATTCACATCTGTATGGTATAATTTTGAGTGATCAATAAATTTAGCCCCTTGAGTTAAATCAGGATTAGAAACTACAGTTGATAAAGCAGTTTTAAATTGAGGAGAACCCGGCTCAAATCTAGCCGATCTTGGAGCACTAGGATTATTAGGATCGGTATTTGGCACCAAATTTAAACCTGGCGAAACATTATAATCTGCGAAGTTTCTAGCATAATTTGCGGCGTCATTTGCATTAAGTCCAAGTACAGCAGAAGACAATTGAAAAGATCTTCCATAATCAGTAAACCAGTTTGTATCAGATTTTGCTGCTCTATTAACATTCCATGCTGCAAATCTCATATCGTATGAATTTCCTGCATCTTCATCTGTAGCATATGCTCTAACGAAAAAGTTCTTTCCTTTTACTTCAATTTTTCCTTGTTGCATCATAAAGCCTTTCAGCGCATATCTATTAGCTCCTTGATAGATTGTACTACCTAACCCAATTTTATATTGCAAGATAACTTCTGTCTCACTATCATTAAAAGGTTTGATATGTGCAGAAAAATCGGCTTTGACATTTTTAACCTTGTTATCTGTTAAATCTTGTTCACGGTATCCAGTTCTGCTTACTTGTCCAACATTTGGAATAAAAGTAGTAACCTCGTCTCCGTAAATATTTAATCCATCATAATTTTGATTCATTGCATGCCCAACAGAACCTCCAGTCATACTTCTTGTATCAGCAGCAATCCATTCAGTTGCCTCCATATAAGTAAAGTTGGCTTTTAAGGCAAAATGCTGTGTAAATGCTTTTGCTGCTCTAATTCCAAAATCATTGTAATCATTTGTTCCAGCTGCATTTTGAGTAGTCTGGCCATATTTGTAGTAAACACTAATTCCTTCATTTGTAAAAGGACTTTTACTGTTCATAAACATTATACCGTTAAAAGCATTTGCTCCGTAAAGTGCAGAAGATGCTCCAGGCAAAAGCTCCACATTAGCCACATCAATATCCGATATACCAATTAAGTTACCTAGTACAAAGTTTAGTGCTGGTGACGAGTTATCCATTCCATCAACCAATTGCATAAAACGAGTATTGGCCACAGAAGCAAAACCACGGGTATTAATCGATTTAAATGAAATACTGCTGGTATTAAAATGGACCTCTTTAAGGTTTTCTAATCCATCATAAAAAGTAGCTGCCGTAGTATTTTTAATTTCCTGAATTCCCATCCTCTCAATTGTAACTGGCGATTCAATTACTCTTTCTGGAGTTCTTGAAGCAGAAACTACGATTTCATCCAGTTTTGTTTCTTCATCTTTTAGAATCACATCAACTTTTTGATTCAGCGATGTAATACTAATCGTTTTAGTTTCAAAACCCACTGCCGATACTTTAATTGTAAAAGGCGGCTTCGCGGTAGTACTTAATTTAAATGTGCCATCAAAGTCAGTTGAAGTTCCTGTTGAACTTCCAACTACATTAACATTCGCACCAGGAATAGATTGTTTGTTACTATCGGTAACAGAACCAGTAATTGTGTTCTGCGCAAAGGAAACTCCGCAGAAAAACAACATAATTAGTAAATACACTCTCATTTTGGTTAGTTTTTGGTTAGTTTATCTAGCCAAAATACAAATAATTTTAATATTAATAAAAAAACGTTAAAAAAAATTAATAATACGCATCTTTTTAGTTAGTATTTTAACTTTTTCACATTGACTTTTATTAAACTAACGGCAACAACAAACCTTTTCAAATCTTAAATAGTATGCATACATATAAAATTTAAGAAAAAAAATGAGGATTCAATAAAAATACAGGGGTTAGAAAAAAAATATGACAATAAAAAAAAGCGAGACCTAAATCTCGCTTTTTTAACATTTGTATGTTTACATATATTATTCTACCGTAACAGACTTTGCCAAGTTACGAGGCTGATCTACATTACAACCTCTCATTACAGCAATATAGTAAGAAAGTAATTGCAATGGTATAGTCGTAATTAATGGAGATAAAGCATCTGAAGTTTCTGGAATTTCGATTACATAATCAGCTAATTCACGAACTTGTGTATCTCCTTTAGTAACAACGGCAATAATTTTACCGCTTCTTGATTTAATCTCTTGAATATTACTTACAATTTTATCGTAGTGACCTTGTTTAGGTGCAATTACAATAACGGGCATATGTTCATCAATTAAAGCAATCGGACCGTGTTTCATCTCGGCTGCAGGATAACCTTCAGCGTGAATATATGAAATTTCTTTAAGCTTTAAGGCTCCTTCAAGAGCTACTGGAAAATTATATCCACGACCTAAGTACAAACAGTTTGGCGCATCTTTAAAAGCTGCAGCAATTTCTTTTGCTCTGTCGTTAGTTTCTAATGCCTCAGCTACTTTTTCGGGAATTATCTCTAATTCTTGCAAATAAGTATGAAAATCTGTATTTGATAAAGTTCCTTTTGCTTTTCCTAATCTCAAAGCGATCATAGTCAACACTGTGATTTGAGTTGTAAAAGCTTTAGTTGAAGCTACTCCAATTTCTGGTCCTGCATGTGTGTAAGCACCTGCATGGCTTTCTCTAGAGATAGACGAACCAACAACGTTACAAACTCCAAAAACGAATGCTCCGTTTTCTTTAGCCAATTTAATAGCCGCCATTGTATCTGCAGTTTCTCCTGATTGAGAAATAGCAATTACAACATCGTTTTTATTAATGATTGGGTTTCTGTATCTAAATTCAGAAGCATATTCTACTTCAACAGGAATACGAGTAAACTCCTCAAAAATGTATTCTGCAACTAAACCTGCGTGCCATGAAGTACCACAAGCAACAATAATAATTCTATCAGCGTTAAGAAATTTTTCAAGATTATCCTCAACACCTGCCATCTGAACTATTCCTTCATTTGCATGAAGTCTTCCTCTGTAAGTATCTTTAATTACACTTGGCTGTTCGTAGATTTCTTTTAGCATAAAATGGTCGTAACCGCCTTTTTCAATTTGCTCCAAATTCATTTGAAGCTCTTGGATATAAGGATCTACTAACGAGTCGTCTTTTATTTTTCTAACCTTAAGAGGCTTATGCAATCTAATGTTTGCCATTTCACCATCTTCAAGATAAATTGCATTTGCAGTATATTCAATAAAAGGCGAAGCATCTGAAGCAATAAAATATTCTCCTTCACCAACACCAATAGCTAACGGGCTTCCTAATCTTGCTGCAACAATTTCATTTGGATTTTTTTTATCAAAAACAGCAATTGCATATGCTCCTACAACTTGGTTTAAAGCAATTTGAACCGCTTTACCAAGTTTAATATTTTCTTTTTTCTGAACTTCTTCAATTAAGTTTACTAAAACTTCTGTATCCGTATCAGATTTAAAAGTATAACCTCTTTTTTTTAATTCTTCTTTAAGCGGTGCATAATTCTCAATAATTCCGTTGTGAATAATTACCAATTCACCAGAATTAGAAAGATGAGGATGCGAGTTTACATCATTCGGAACACCATGAGTTGCCCAACGTGTATGTCCAATTCCTATAGTTCCATTTGTTGTAAAATTGTCTTTTGCCTTAGCCTCAAGATCCGAAACTTTACCTTTTGTTTTACAAAGTTTTACCCCAGCTTCGTTGTCAAACAACATAACACCGGCGCTATCATATCCTCTGTACTCGAGTCGCTTTAATCCCTTGATAACAATAGGATACGCCTCTCTATGACCGATATATCCAACAATTCCACACATATATATTTATTAATTTGGTTTCGTGTAGTAAATTTCAAGTTTCAGTTTTTTATCTCCTGCAGAAGATTTTCCTCCATACAAGATTGTCCCTGCCGGACTAATTACTGAGCCTCTTGGCGCTTCAGAAATAACGCTGTTTTTCGCTTTTAATTTATTTGAAGCAATAATACTGATATCTTGCGTAACAGCTAAACCTAGTTTAACATTAACTGCTGTAGCGTCTTTTACAAGATTTCGAACGTGATTTGTTATTCTTACCTTATATGTCTTTCCTCGTTTTGTAGTAGCATCAATATCAATAATACCGCCAAAAACATATTTAGTAGATTTTGGATCTGTTGGAGTTAAAACCCCCGAAGTTCCGTCAGAATAATCTATCAAAGGAAGATTATTAGTTAAATCATACAAATAAACTCTTTTTGGTTCATCAGCTAATAACTTAGTTACTGGATCTGCTTTTGACATATTGTCTGAATCGATATAAAAAACAAGATTAGCTTCGTTAACCAACCATTTTTTAGTTGTAACGTTATTTCTAATTTCATCTAATGCGTCTGAAACACCGTTTGGGGCATTTTGCAACACACCATCGCTGTTGTATCCTATTAAATCTGTTTTATCAAAAAGATCAATAACCGCAACAGAACCTTGACCTCCTTTTAAATAAAGCCTATCATCTCCTTCTGTAACATTTGGATTTTTTATTGCATTATCATAGACAGCATTTTTTGCATCTTGAAGCAAGTTTACCGTACTCCCTGTTAAAGTAAGCACTAAAGTTTTATCCTCCATTGTAGCTTCAGGATCAGTAGTAATTGCCGTTCTAGCTTTATACTTTATTGTAACTTTTCCGCTTTTCGCAAAATCAATCAATGCCATATTGCTTGTATTGCTGCCAGATTTTTCAACTTTAAAATACAATCCTCTAAAATATTCTTGAAAAACATCTGCAGAAGATAATTTTGAAGCAGGCGCATTTAAAATTTTAGCTTGAAAAAATGCATTATTTAAATGCAAACGCATTTCTGGCGCAGAATAGGTTACCGTTACTTTTTTTGTTGTTGCATCTACAGTTGAGTCAATTTTTTGTGCAGCATCAAAGAAAAATTCAGTGTTTTCAGAAGCTTTTCCGTCATTTAATAACGTTTTTTTGAAATTATCAAAATTAGCATTTTCATCAGTATAGTACAATTGTGCCAATTGATTACCTGTATCAAAATAACTTGCACGTGTTTGAACACCAGATTCGTAAACACTTAATTTAATCTTCCCTTTTGGATCTCCAAAAATAGAATCTAAGGCATATACACTACCTCCTTTTGGGTCTGCAGCGGTGATATGACTAAAATAAGGCACACTCAAAACTACACTCTCTATTTCTGGTGCATCACCAATTGTTGGAGCATATTCACTCAAAGCTACTTGTGTATTATAATTTGCTGTTGTTGTACCAAAAACAGGATTATCGTATATACCCAAAGCATTAATTGGCAATCCATTTGATTGAATTGGAGTTACTTCTTGATTATATGCAAGCACATCGTAATTTTCTGGCGTCAAACCAAAATGATTATCTCCGATTAAATCATCACCAATCGCATTAAAATCTTTATCGCAAGAATATAAAAGAACAACTGTTGCAACTATTAGAATTTTCTTAATAAAAGAAGTATTATACATGTTTAATAATAAAGTTAAAATTTAAAGACCCATACTTTTATAGAAATTTGTATACGCTTCAGCGAATGCATCTTTCGTGGCGAAAGGTAAAAAAGGTTTTCCTGAAGATTCTATAAATTTTGTTAAACTTGGGGATACGTTTTCAGACGCTATAATCACAGCATCAGAATGTAATATACTAGCCTTGAGGATATTTTCGTAATTAGGCGTTTCTAAATCAGCAATAGAATCATGAGGAACTCCATCAAATTTAACCTTATTTATCATTTCTAAATCTAAATTTTCATCGAAAGACTGACCGTAAACAGACGTCACAATTTTAGTTTCAGAAAATAAAGCTTCATTTTTATAATAGTGTTTCATATAAATTGGCAACATTGCAGCCAGCCAACCGTGAACATGAATTATATCAGGAACCCAATTCAATTTTTTCACTGTTTCAACAACTCCTTTTGCAAAAAATATTGCTCTCTCATCATTATCAGGATATAAAACACCTTCTTCGTCAGCAAAAGTTGCTTTACGCTTAAAATATTCATCATTATCGATAAAGTAAACCTGAATTCTTTCTTTCGGAATTGAAGCTACCTTAATAATCAATGGCATATCTAAGTCATTCACTACCAAATTCATTCCTGAAAGCCTGATCACTTCATGTAACTGGTGTCTTCTTTCGTTGATATTTCCATATCTGGGCATGAAAATTCTTATCTGACCTCCTTGATCGTTAATCATTTTTGGAACGTCATAAGACATTAAAGAAACCTCATTTTCAGCCAAATAAGGCACGACTTCAGATGATACGTATAATATCCTCTTATCTTTCATAATAGTATTTTACTTAATTTTTGGTAATAAAAACGTCGCAAAATTACAAAATTTTATGCAGTTTATAACTAATATATTATGTTTGCACTAAATTTTAATAATACTGCCATGCATATTTTCTACGGTAAAGTAGCTTTGATAGCCTATTTGAAAACTATCAAAACTGCAAATTCCACGATCGGATTTGTACCAACAATGGGCGCTTTACACCAAGGGCATTTGGCTTTAATGCAGCGATCACTTAAAGAAAACGACGATACTGTTGTAAGTATTTTTGTAAATCCAACTCAATTTAACAATCCTGAAGACCTCGAAAAATACCCAAGAACACTTGAAGAAGATGTGAAAAAAATGCGAGGTTTAAGTGACAAAATAATTTTATATGCACCTTCTGTAGAAGATATATATGAAGGGCACACTATTTCGCAATCATTTGATTTTGATGGATTAGAAAACCAAATGGAAGGAAAATTCAGACCAGGACATTTTAACGGCGTTGGCACCATCGTAAAAAGGCTATTTGAAATCGTTACCCCTACAAATGCCTATTTTGGCGAGAAAGATTTTCAACAGCTGCAAATTGTAAAGAAAATGGTTGAGAAAAACCATTTGCCCGTAAATGTTGTTGGATGTCCTATTTACAGAGAAGAAAATCTACTGGCGATGAGTTCTAGAAATGAACGATTAACTCAGGAAGAACGTAAAGAAGCCGCGATAATCTACAAAACATTAACGGAAGCAAAAGAAATATTTCAAACCAAAAGCCCTCAAGAAACGATCGAATTTGTAGAAAATTCTTTTAAAGACAACAAAAAATTTGAGCTCGAATATTTCGTAATTGCTGACGAATCTACATTATTACCTATCGATCATAAAAGTAAAGACAAAAATTACCGTGCGTTTATAGCGGTATTTGTTAATTCTATAAGGTTGATTGATACCATTTCATTAAATTAATTTACCTTTGCAACATGCAAATTCAAGTTATAAAATCAAAAATTCATCGTGTAAAAGTAACTGGAGCTGATTTAAATTATATTGGCAGTATTACTATTGATGAAACTTTACTAGAAGCCTCAAATATTATTGAAGGCGAAAAAGTATCTATTGTTAACATTAATAATGGCGAACGTTTTGAAACTTATGCTATCAAAGGAGAAAAAAATTCAGGTGATATCACACTGAATGGTCCAGCTGCTAGGAAAGTTCAAAAAGACGATATTATTATCATTATCTCATATGCAACCCTTGATTTTGAAGAAGCAAAAACCTTCAAACCATGGATCATTTTTCCTAATGAAGACGATAATTCGTTAACCTAACCTTATTTTTATTTTTATACTCTTCTAAGATTTGTCAAAATTATTTTTGAACAAAGAACATTGCCTTTGCCTAAAATTAAATAGATTTTAAGTTGAAACTTCATTGCTTTTTAAAATCTCATTGTAAGAAAAAAGCAAATAAAGTATTATATTGCTACACTATTTCAATACTTTTTAATTCACTGAAATGCCACAAATCATGAAAAAAGTTTACCTGCTATTTATTTTAATCTCTATTTCTGCTTTTGCTCAGAAAAAATTCGACAACATCAAATCTGAAAAACTTGGAGAAGAAAGAAGAATAACCATCGGACTTCCTGCGTCTTATGAAGCTAATCCTGAAAAAAAATATCCTGTTATTTATTTATTAGACGGTGATTATTTATTTGATCCTTTTTCTGGAGCTATCAGTTATGGTGCTTATTGGGATGATTTGCCTGAGATGATTATCATTGGAGTTCATCAAAATAAAGATGGAGAACGTTATGATGATACTACTATCGACCAAAATACTGGACTTCCTTTTGAAAAAGGGGCATCGTTTTTTGAATTTATTGGAGGCGAATTAGTTCCTTATATTGAAAAAAAATACCGCACAACTCCATTTCGCATTATTGCGGGTCATGATATTACCGCGAGTTTTATCAACTTTTATTTATACAAAGAAAAACCTCTTTTTAACGCATACATCTGCTTGAGCCCAGAACTTGCTCCTAAAATGGAAGTTCGAATTCCAGAGAAATTTGCTAAAGTCGAAGAGCCTTTCTTTTACTACCTATCTGTAGGCGATGGCGACATCAAAAAAATAAAAGAACCGATAGAAAAATTAGACAGCAATATTAAAATCGCAAATAATCCGTTAGTGAATTATAAGTATGATGTATTCAAAAACACAACACATTATACAGAGGTTTTACACTCTATTCCGAGTGCTTTGTATCAAATTTTTGAAATTTACAGACCAATTAATTCTGCAGAATACAACGATAAAATTGCGATTCTTGAATCTGGTTATGCAGATTATTTAGAAAATAAATACAATACGATGTCTAAGGTTATGGGAGTTCAGATTCCGGTTCGTATGAGTGATTTCAAAGTAATTGAAAATCTTATTTTGAAGAAAAATGCCTATGACGAATTAGGAAAAATGGCCGAAATTGGAAATGTAAACTATCCAAAAGCGATGTTGGGAGAATATGAATTGGGATTGATGTATGAAAAAATGGGTGATCCAAAACATGCTTCAAAAAAATATCAGAATGCTTCTCAAATGGAGCCAATCGGAGATTTGAATAAGGATTTAATGTATGAGAAAATCGACGAAATGAATACACTTTCAAAAAAAACTAAATAATGTCAAAAGTTAAAACTTCCTTTTTTTGTCAAAATTGCGGAACTCAATATGCCAAATGGCAAGGACAGTGCAATGCCTGCAAAGAATGGAATACTATTGCTGAAGAAATTATTCAGAAACAAGAAAAAGTAGCCTGGAAAAGTGAACCAACTCCAGCAAACAAAGCACCAAGACCTTTAAAAATTAACGAAATTGATTCGGCTCAAGAAGTCAGAATGGACACGACCGACGGCGAATTGAATCGTGTTTTAGGAGGCGGTATCGTTCCAGGATCTCTAACACTTTTAGGCGGTGAACCAGGAATTGGAAAAAGTACACTTTTGCTTCAAATTTCATTAAAATTACCTTATAAAACTTTATATGTTTCTGGTGAGGAAAGTCAGAAGCAAATAAAAATGCGTGCCGAAAGAATCACACCAAACAGCGACAACTGCTATATTCTTACGGAGACTAAAACGCAAAATATTTTTAAACAGATTGAAGCAATTCAGCCTGAAATTGTGATCATAGATTCGATTCAGACTTTGCATACTGATTATATCGAATCGACCGCCGGAAGTATTTCTCAAATTAGAGAAACAACTGCTGAATTAATAAAATTTGCTAAAGAAACCAATATTCCGGTTATTTTAATTGGACATATTACGAAAGACGGAAACATCGCCGGACCAAAAATTCTGGAACATATGGTCGATACCGTTTTACAATTTGAAGGCGATCGAAATCACGTTTACCGCATTTTGCGATCGTTAAAAAACCGCTTTGGCTCTACAGCTGAATTGGGAATTTATGAAATGTTAGGAAGCGGTTTACGTGAAGTAAGCAATCCGTCAGAAATATTGATTTCGCATAAAGACGAAGAAATGTCGGGAACTGCAATTGCTACAACCATGGAAGGTATGCGTCCGTTAATGATCGAAATACAGTCCTTAGTAAGTACAGCGGTTTACGGAACGCCACAAAGGAGCACAACTGGCTATAATGCTAAAAGATTAAACATGATTTTGGCTGTTTTAGAAAAAAGAGCTGGTTTTCGTTTAGGTGCAAAAGATGTTTTCCTAAACGTAACAGGCGGGATTTCTGTTGATGATCCAGCGATTGATTTGGCTGTTGTTGCTGCAATTTTATCTTCAAACGAAGATATTCCAGTTACTAAAGGATTTTGCTTTGCGGGCGAAGTCGGACTTTCAGGTGAAATTCGTCCTGTAAACCGAGTTGACCAGCGCATTCAAGAAGCAGAAAAACTAGGATTCACCACTATATTTGTATCTAAGTACAATAAAATTGCCTTAAAAAATACCGGAATCAAAATTGAGCTTGTAGCTAAAATTGAAGATGTTGCCAGTATTTTATTTGGTTAATTTTTTACAAACCTACTTTATGACTTTTCCTAAACAAAAAATATTCAAAGCACTAAAAATATTTGCCCTGATATTTATCTTGCTTTGTGTTGGACTTTACTTTTTTCGTGATTCGCTTTTAAAACAGGCAATTGCTAAAGTAACCCACAAAATGGCTGTAGATTATAACAGTGATTTTTCTGTAAAATCGGCTTCATTTAGTGGTTTATCCGGAATTAAATTGACCGATGTCATACTGGTTCCAAAAAACGCTGATACCCTTTTTCATATTCAAAAAATTGAAACCAGTATCAGCTTAGCAAATTTACTGATTGGCGATGTACAAGTTGGAACTTTAAAAGTTAACAACGGCTACATTCAACTGGTTAAAAAAGGAAAAGTTCGAAATTTCGATGCTTTTTTAAAAAGAGACAAAGCTGATACTGATAGTAATGAAAAACGAAAATACGCCACTTTTGCGTACAGAATCATTTCAAAATTATTGAATTTGGTTCCGACCGATATGAAATTGGAAAACCTAAATTTCAGAATTGATGATAACGGCAAAAAAACCTCTATCGCAGTAAATAAACTTGTTTTAGACAACAAACAGCTCGAAACCAATCTTCATGTTCAGAGCAAAAATTTTGATCAGCGCTGGAACATAAAAGGATTTGCTGACCCAAGAAATAAAAAAGCTGATATTCGTTTCTTTAATTTAGATACTGGCGCAATTCGTGTTCCGTATTTAGATGAACGTTATAACCTAAAAGCAAGTTTTGATTCCATTCGCTTAAATGTCGAAAACATCGAAAAAGACGGAAGCGAACTTCATATAGACGGCTACACTTCTATCGCGAATCTTAAAATCAATCACCCAAAAATTGCAAGTAAAGATGTAGTCATCAAAAATGCACGTTTTGATTATCGATTTTTATTGGGAGATGATTTTATTTCCATCGACAGCACATCAACTGTACAGTTGAACAAGATTAAACTGCATCCATATGTTTCTTACAACACAGAAAAAGACACCGTTTACACTTTAAAAGTCAATATCCCAAAAATGTTGGCGCAGGAATTTATTGTTTCATTGCCAGACGGTTTATTTACTCATTTTCAAGGTATGCAGGCTACCGGAAATTTTGATTATAAATTAGATTTCAAATTCAACAAAAACAAACCCAATAATTTGGTTTTCGATAGCAAATTGAATAAGGAAGATTTAAGAATCACCAAATATGGCGAAGCCGATTTAAATAAATTAAATGGTGAATTTGTTTATCGCGCCATAATTCAAAACGTTTTGCAGCGCCCAATTTTGGTTGGAAATGCAAATCCGAATTACACGCCTTTAGACCAGATCTCACCTTATTTGAGAAAATGTGTTTTAACTACAGAAGACCCTTCGTTCTTTTCGCATCGAGGTTTTATCAATGAAGCTTTTAAACAATCTATTCTTAAGAATATCAGAACCAAAAAATTCTCACGCGGTGCCAGCACAATCAGCATGCAGCTGATTAAAAACGTATTTTTAACGCGTGAAAAAACGCTTTCGCGAAAGCTTGAAGAAATTCTTTTAGTCTACATTTTAGAAAACAACCGAATTGTAAGCAAAGAAAGAATGCTTGAGGTTTATTTCAATATTATCGAATGGGGACCAAATGTGTACGGAATTGGTGAAGCGAGTCATTTTTATTTTCAAAAAAGTCCTTCGGCTTTAAACGTAGATGAATGTTTATTTTTGGCAACGATTATTCCGAAACCGAGAAAATTCATGTATCAGTTTAATGATCAAGGTAATTTGAAAGATTATGCCATCAAGAATCAAAAATTCTTAAGAAACTTAATGTTTCGCCGAGGACTTTTAATTCCTGAAGACACGATTGGGTTATTGCCAGTTTACATTTCTGGAAATGCACGTTCATTAATCAGAATAAAAGCTCCAGATTCAACTGCGGTTAAAAACGATTCTTTGTCTATAGGAGAAGAATTTGATTTGTAAATTTTAATAAAACAGATTTCACTAACTCTTCTATAATTCAGAAAGCAAATCTTTAAATAAAAAAATTCCACAAATTAACACAGATTAGTCCGTGAAAATTTGTGGAATTAATATTTATTCTAAATCTTTAACTACGGCGCTGGATCAGGAATTACAGCTTGTACTTTATTGATTTCAGCTATAATTTCTTTAGAAAGCACAACGTCAATTGTGTCAATATTTTCTTTTAATTGTTCCAAAGTTGTTGCTCCAATAATCGCACTTGTCAAAAACGGTTGCTGTAAAACAAAACCCATTGCCAACTGTGTTAACGTTAATCCGTGTTTATGAGCGATTTCCTGATACAATTTTGTTGCTTCCGTACATTGTTCGCTTGCGTAACGTGTATATTGCGGAAAAAGATTAATTCTCGCATTTGGATGTTCATCGCCAGTTAAAAATTTACCCGTCAAAGTTCCAAAAGCCAAAGGAGAATAAGCCAACAAACCAACATTTTCATATTTTGAAACTTCTGCAGAATTTACTTCAAAAAGACGATTCAATAAATTATATGGATTTTGAACGGTTTTAATTCTTGGAAGATTTTGGTATTTGCTTTCTTCTAAAAAGCGCATCATTCCCCAAGAATTTTCATTTGAAACACCAATATGTTTAATTTTTCCTTCTTTAATCAAGCCGTCGAAAGTTTCAAGAACTTCTCTGAAATTATCTTGCCAAGAATCCTCAAAACCAGTAAAAGCTCTTTGTCCAAAACAATTGGTTTTACGCTCTGGCCAATGCATCTGATATAAGTCGATATAATCTGTTTGAAGGCGTTTTAAGCTGTTTTCAACGGCATATTTAATACTTGTTGGAGAGAAATCCAGTTTTTCGCGCATATAGCCAAAATTAGCATTTGGACCTGCAATTTTAGAAGCCAAAACTATTTTTTCACGATTTCCTGATTTCTTAAACCAAGTTCCTATGATCTTTTCTGTACTTCCATAAGTTGCTTCATTTGCCGGAACAGAGTACATTTCGGCTGTATCAAAAAAGTTTACACCTTTTTTAAGTGCATAATCCATTTGAGCATGACCTTCAGCTTCTGTATTTTGTTGTCCGAAAGTCATAGTTCCAAGACATATTTTACTAACTTTTATATCTGTATTGGGTAAAGTTGTGTATTTCATTTTCTAAGCAGCTAAGTTTCTAAGTGACTAAGATTCTAAGTTTTTTTTCTTTGTTTTATAAGCTTCAAAGATACGATGCTATACTCAAATGAAAATTTGACAAAAGTTAAAAAAACCACAAGTTTTTTTTGAGGTACGAAGTTTCTAAATTGCTAAGACTCTAAGTTTGATTTTTATTAATAAGAAAAGGCGCAAAATAAAACTTTGCGCCTTTTTAAATCTTAGAAACTTGGTATCTCAGAAACTTAGCCTCTTAATTAATACTATTAAGCATCTCAGCGATTTCATCTAATCTTGGTGTTAAGATGATTTCGATTCTGCGGTTTTTGGCTTTTCCTTCTGGAGTTGCATTGCTGGCAAGTGGAGAATATTCGCTTCGTCCTGCTGCAGTTAATTTTTGCTTGTTGATTTTTTTGTTTTCTCCTAAAATATTTACAATCGCTGTAGCTCTTTTAGTTGACAAATCCCAGTTATCAGCAATTGGTCCAGAACCTGCGTAAGGATCATCATCTGTATGTCCTTCAATAAGAACTGAAAGATCTGGATTATCACCCAAAACTTTTCCTAATTCTACAACAGCTTTTCTACCTTCAACACCAACTGCCCAACTACCTGAATTGAAAAGCAATTTATTTTCCATAGAAACATATACTTTTCCGTTTTTTTGTTCCACGGTAAGACCTTTTCCTTCAAAACCATTTAAAGCTTTAGATAAAGTTTCTTTTAGTTTGCGCATTGCTTCTTCTTTTGCAGCAATCATAGCTTCAAGTTCGTTTAAGCGGCTTGCTGTTTTATCTAAACGTGCTTGCTCTTCTGCTAATTTTTTAGATTTTGCTTCTAACTGTGCTAACAAATCTCGGTTTTTAGCCATATTGCTTTCTAATGCATCGTTACTGTTTTTCTCTAACGCATTATAAGAATCCTGCAATACTTTGTATTTCTTTTGCTCAGCAGCTAAATCAGCTTTTTGCTTAGCAAGGTCATCTTTTGTACTGACTAAATCTTTGGTTAATTTATCGCGATCTAATTCTAATTGATTTTTTGCTTTATCTAAATCTGCGTTTTGATCAGCAAGCGAACGATTTTCTTTTTTTAGATCTGAATATTTTGTTTCAAGATCGTTGTAAATTTTTTTGGATACGCAAGAAGTCATAGACAAAGCTAAAACTAGCATTCCGATAGAGGCTTTTTTAATCATTTTACTTTTTGGTTTTTATTTGGGGTATAATTTCGAATTTAAATTGATATTCTTTCAGCAAGAACAGTACCAAACTTTACTCAATCTCAACCAAAACCGGACAATGATCTGAATGTACAGCGTCTGGAAGGATAACGGCACGTTTTAATCTGTGCTGCATCGAATCGCTTACTAAATTATAATCGATACGCCACCCTTTATTATTTCCTCTGGCTCCAGCACGGTAACTCCACCAAGAATACTGATGCGGTTCTTTATTAAAATGACGAAAACTGTCGACAAAGCCAGATTTCATAAAACTGTCTAACCAAGCGCGCTCTTGCGGCAAAAACCCAGAAACGGTTTTATTTCGGACCGGATCATGAATATCTATCGCTTCATGGCAGATGTTATAATCACCACAGATAATCAAATTCGGAATTGTTAGTTTCAGTTCGTTAACATATGTCTGAAAATCATCCATAAACATAAATTTATGATCTAATCTTTCAATGTTTGTTCCTGACGGAAGGTATAAACTCATTACAGAACAATCATCAAAATCAGCACGAAGATTACGGCCTTCAAAATCCATATGATGAATTCCTGTTCCGTAAACAATGTTGTTCGGTTTTATTTTAGATAAGATAGCCACGCCACTGTAGCCCTTTTTTGTCGCAGGATAATAATATTGGTACGGATATCCGGCAGCAGTAATATCGTCGACAGGAATTTGCTCTTGAGTCGCTTTTATTTCCTGAAGGCAAATTACATCTGGATTTGCATGTTGCAGCCATTCTATAAAACCTTTAGAAATCGCGGCGCGAATTCCGTTCACATTATAAGAAATAATTTTCATTACAGTTTTTTTTTAGGATTCCAAATGTAATAAAAAAGTGGAAAGTTTGTGTTTGAATCAACGAAAAGTAGAGTTTTTTGTTATCTTTGTTCGCTGCTCTAATAAATTAAAAATAGTACATGGGTTTAGTTACCGCGAAAGAAGTTGCAAAGGCAATAAATGTTGATAAGTACGGAGTTTTTGGTACTTTTTCAGGCTGGATTCTTATGAAGGTTCTTAAGATCTCTACCCTTAATAAAATTTACGATCATAATAAACATTTAGAAGACGTCGCTTTTTTAAACGGGATTTTAGATGAGATGGAAATCAAATTTGAAATTCCTGAAGAAGATTTAAAACGTTTACCTAAAGATGGCGCATATATTACCATTTCAAATCATCCACTTGGAGGAATTGATGGTATATTACTTTTGAAATTAATGCTTGAAAGAGAACCCAATTTCAAGATTATTGCTAACTTTTTATTACACCGAATTGTTCCGCTTAAAAAATACATCATGCCTGTTAATCCTTTTGAAAATCATAAGGATGCAAAATCTAGCGTTGTTGGAATTAAAGAAACTTTACGCCATTTAAGTGACGGAAAACCATTGGGAATTTTCCCTGCTGGAGAAGTTTCGACTTATAAAGACGGAAAACTTGTTGTAGATAAACCTTGGGAAGAAGGTGCTTTGAAGCTAATTCGCAAAGCAAAAGTTCCAGTTGTTCCTATTTATTTTCATGCTAAAAACAGCAGATTATTTTATTGGCTTTCTAAAATTGATGATACTTTGCGTACGGCAAAATTACCATCAGAATTACTTACACAAAGAGACCGTGTAATTAAAGTTCGTATTGGAAAACCAATTTCTGTGAACGAGCAAAACGAAATCGAATCATTTGAAGAATATTCAGAGTTTTTAAGAAAGAAAACCTACATGCTGGCAAATCCTTTTGAAAAGGATACCAAGCTAATTGATACAGCAAGCTTAAAAATTCCGAAAGCACCTAAAAAAATTGCAACCCCAGCCAACGAAACACAAATGATTGCTGAAGTTGATGCATTAAGAGGCAGTGATTGCCGTTTATTGCAAAGCAAAAACTATGAAGTATTTTTTGCGGGAGCAAAATCGATTCCAAATGTGTTGCATGAAATTGGCCGTCTACGCGAAATCACTTTTCGTGAAGTTGGTGAAGGGACAAATGAATCTATTGATTTAGATAAATTTGACCAATATTACCACCATATGTTTTTATGGGATGATGAAACCAAAAAAATTGCCGGTGCTTACCGCATGGGATTAGGTTCTGAAATTTATCCAAAATACGGAATCGAAGGTTTCTATTTGAACGATCTTTTTAGATTCGAGCCTGAACTGCATGATATGATGCATAAATCGATCGAAATGGGCCGAGCTTTTATCATCAAGGACTATCAACAAAAACCAATGCCTTTATTCTTGTTATGGAAAGGTATTATTCATACTACTTTACGTTATCCGGAACATAAGTATTTATTAGGCGGTGTTAGTATCAGCAACCAATTTTCTGATTTCTCTAAATCATTGATGATTGAATTCATGAAATCAAATTATTACGATCCGTATATTGCGCAATACATTCATCCGAAAAAAGCCTATAAAGTAAAATTGAAAGATGCAGATAAAGACTTTATCTTCGATGAAGCAGAATCAGACTTAAATAAATTTGACAAAATTATTGACGAATTAGAACCAGGAAATTTACGTTTACCGGTTTTAATCAAAAAGTACATCAAGCAAAATGCGCGTGTTGTAGCTTTTAACGTTGATCCTTTGTTTAATAACGCGATTGACGGTTTGATGTACATTAGAATCGCCGATATTCCCGAAAGCACAATGAAACCTGTTATCGAAGAATTTCAAATAGAATTAGAGCGTAAATTATCCGAGAAGGAAGATTAAGTAAATGCCTTATATAAAATTAAAAAATCCCATTCACGTACGAGAATGGGATTTTTTATTACAATTTTTATTTAAAACTAATTGGAGTTATTCGATTCCAATTTCATTAATTTCTTCAAATTGGTTTTTAGGATCTGTACCATATTGATTAGAGCCTCTTGTTCCTTCTGTTGCCAAAAAAAACCAAGAGAACAATTGCACCAAAAGGAATAAAAGCAATTAGAAAAAACCAGCCACTTTTACCAATATCATGTAATCTTCTAACAAGAACTGCTAAATTTGGTATCATAACTGCTAACGAATAAACCGTAAAACAAATATAACCTAAGGCAATTCCGTTGCCAGCTCCAACCTTGCCGTTTAAAATTGCTCCAATTAGGCCTCCAATTACCAAAAAAGAAATCAAAATGCAAAGACCAGCCAGGCCAAAATACCAATATTCACTTCTTCTTGCTCGTCCTTTAAAATTTGCATAGTTTTCAAAAACTACTTTTTTGTACCATTTAATCATAATTATTATTTGCTATTAATTTGACAATATTTTATAAAAAAAATCTCATTTGAAAATGAGATTTTTTGTTTTAGAACCAAGGCTTTTTACCCGCTTGATACGTTTGATAAAATTCATCATCAGATTTAGTCAAATAGATTATTCCTTCAGCTACTCCAACAAGACCTCCAAGCCCGAAAGTTACCATACTTACAATAAGCTGAATAATCCCTTCTTTTTTATACCCTAAATAAAACTTATGAGCTCCAAATGATCCTAATAAAATTCCTAGAACTCCTGCAACTACTTTTTTGTTCTCTGCTTTTCCGTTTTCCATTTTATTGATTTATAAATTTATAATTGTGTTTTAAAGCTTAGTATGCTTTATTCAAGAAATACATCCTTGAAATTTCGTGCGAAATTATAAATCTAAAAAACCTTAATATCCCACAATAAGCCAGTGTTATATTAAAAAAAGGCAATTTTAAAACAGATACATTCAAAAAAAAATCCCACTCTATCGAATGGGATTTATAATATTTTAAAACCAAGGTTTTCTGCCAACTTGGTAAGTCTCGTAAAACTCTTCATCTGATTTTGTAAGGTAAATAATTCCTTCAATAAGGCCAATAACAGCCCCTATTCCGCAAATAAAACCCAAGATGAGTTGAATAACGCCCTCTTTCGTATAACCTAAATAAAATTTATGAATTCCAAATACGCCTAATAAAATTGCAAAGATTCCGCTAACCACTTTTTTATTTTCTTGCTTGGTATTTCCAAACTCTGATTGTGTATTTTCCATATTCTTATTTTTAAATTAAATTTATAATGGGAAGTAAATCAATATTAAAAAAAATCCCGTTCACATGATGAACGGGATTTATATGTTTTAGAACCAGCCTTTTTTACCTACTTGGTATGTTTGGTAGAATTCTTCATCTGATTTTGTCAGATAGATAATTCCTTCAACAAATCCGATTATACCTCCAAGGCCACAAGTAACAATACTTATTACTAATTGAATTATCCCTTCTTGAGTATATCCTAATATAAATTTATGAATTCCTAAGTATCCAAAAATTAAAGCAAGAACTCCTGCTAATACTTTTTTATTCTCTTGTTTTGGTCCTGCTGGGGTGTTCCAAGCTTCTTGTTTGGTAGTTTCCATTTTTAGTTATTTATTAATTTAATTATTGTAATTCAACGTTTCCGATTTCATTAATTTCTTCTATTTCACTTTTTGGATCTGCCCCATAATAGTTTTCACCAGAATCTCCTTCAGTTAAAAGCAAAATCAACAGCCAAATTGGGCCAGCTAATGGAATTAAAGCTACAAGAAATGTCCAGCCGCTTTTACCAATATCGTGCATTCTTCGAACTGTAACAGACAATGATGGAATGAATGTCAAAAGAGAATAAAGAGCTAAAAGTCCAAATCCTAAACCTACAGCCAAAGGACCATTATCAGTAACAGCATATATAATCACTGATAATATGATAAACAAGAAGAAAATAACTGCAGTTGCTAAACGAAAATACCAGTATTCGCTTCTTCTAGCTCTTCCTGTAAAATTTGCATAGTTCTCAAAAAGTGCCGTTTTGTACCATTCAATCATAATTAAGAAAATTATTTAGTTAATCCCTACTCTTTTTAGGATTTTCGGTTGCTCCTTTTATAAAATTTTGTTAAAAAAATCACAACAATATTAAAAAAAAATAATCTTAAAAACTAATTCTCAATGTTACTTTTAAAGAAAAGACTTGTTATTAAAAACTAAATTGCATTACATAAAAAAGGATAACTCTTTAAACCTTAAAATCATTGGCTTTATCGTCATAAAGCGTTTTGATTTTATCTACAATAACCTGAGCTAAACGTTCGTGACTTTCAAAAGTCCATCCTGCTATATGAGGTGTGAGCAAAGCATTTTTAGCTTCCAATAAATATTGAAATGCTTCTGGAGTGTTTTTATCTTGAAAAAGAGTCTCAAAAGATAATTTTTCATACTCTAAAACATCCAGACCAGCACCCAGAATCTTTTTAGCCTTCATTGCATCAACTAAATCAGCTGTGACTATGTTTTTGCCGCGCGAAGTATTTATAATCCAAAATGGCTTCGAAAATGCGTTTATAAAATCAGTATTAACCATTTTATCTGTTTCTGGAGTCCATGGAAGATGCAAACTCAAAACATCGGCTTTTTGCTGCAAATGTTGCAATGAAACTTGCTTGGCATTTTCATCACCCACATTTTCCAAAATATCATAACACAAAACTTCTGTTTCAAAACCGCGAAGTTTTTTTGCAAAGGCTTTCCCCATATTTCCGTATCCGATAATTCCAACCGTTTTTCCATCTAATTCGTGACCCCGATTGCTTTCTCGATTCCAATGTCCAGCTTTTATTTCGGCGTCGGCCTGATTCAAATTATTAAACAAAGACAAAATAACACCCAGAGAGTGTTCTGCAACAGCGTTGCGATTACCTTCTGGAGCCGCAATTAAGCGTATGCCTTTTGTCTCCGCATAATCACAGTCGATACTTTCTAAACCGGCGCCAACTCTGGCAATAAACTGTAAATTGGTCGCTTTATCTAAAAAAGTTTTATCAATTTTAAAACGGCTTCGAATAACAATTCCGTTGTAATCTTGAATTTTGGCTTCAATTTCTTCTTTAGAAGATTTAAAATCGGCGTGGTTTACAAAACCTGCTTCTTCTAACTGTGACCACAGAATTGGGTTATTGCTGTCTATATGCAGAATTTTTATGCTCATTATTTTTGAATTTTATATAGCAAAAATACGTTTAATTCTTTAAGATATGACCCAAATATTAATCTCGAAAGTCTCTTTGTATAAGTCAGATTTTGCATATTTTAAACACATTTTTATTCTTAGGCAATATTTGATGATTGCTTGTCCCTACGGATAAAATTTTTTATTGGTCAGATTTTTTTTAACTTTGGAAATACACCTCAAAAATTCGCTTCCTTTAAATTCTCAGAACTTCATTAAAATGAAATTAACAAAAACTTTTAAATCCTTTTTTGAAAATGAAAAATCAGGAGGTTTGCTCTTGCTGTTTGTTACGATAATTTCACTTTCTCTGGCAAACTCTTCTTTTCAAAACGAATTTATTGGTTTTTGGGAAAAAGATTTAGGCGGACATTCGATCACACATTGGATTAACGATGGTTTGATGACGATTTTCTTTTTATTGATCGGGTTAGAATTAGAGCGCGAAATTTACCATGGCGAATTATCCAGCATAAAAAATGCTTCTTTGCCTATTATGGCTGCTTTTGGCGGCATGCTGGTTCCTGCTGCTATATTTCTCGCTTTAAATTTCGGAACTGACACTCAAAACGGAGCTGGAATTCCGATGGCGACAGATATTGCCTTTGCCATTGGAATATTATCGCTATTAGGCAATAAAGTTCCGGCTTCATTAAAAGTATTTTTAACAGCTTTAGCAGTTATAGACGACTTAGGCGCCATCATTGTTATTGCAGTTTTTTATACTACTTCTATAGCTTTTATAAATCTTGCAATTGCTTTGGGGATTTGGGTTTTCTTATTCATTTTAAACAGAATGAAAATTCATAACTTAATTCCGTATTTAATTGGAGGCGTTGTGATGTGGTATTTCATGCTTAATTCTGGCGTTCATGCTACCATTACTGGTGTTATTTTAGCCTTTGTTATTCCGTTTGGCGATGGAGGCGAAAAATCGTCCTCTTATAAACTCCAGCACTTTTTACATAAACCTGTTGCCTTTGTAATTTTGCCTTTATTCGCGATTGCAAATACATGCATCGCGATTGAATCAGACTGGCATGAAGGTTTGAGTCATCCAAATACTTTCGGAATTATTCTAGGTCTGGTTCTTGGAAAACCAGTAGGTATTTTGCTTTTTTCATCTATTGGCGTTAGCGCAGGTTTGTGTGCTTTGCCAAAAAGTTTAAAATGGTCTCATATTTTAGGTGCCGGAATGTTGGGTGGCATTGGCTTTACCATGTCCATTTTCATTACCATTTTGGCTTTTAAAGATCCTGAAACCATCGTTTTTTCTAAAATCGCTATTTTAATTGCCTCGATACTTTCTGGAATTTTTGGATTTGTTTATTTGAAATACATCTTGAAAAAAAGAAAAGCAACTAGAAATTAAAGTTTAAAACATATAAATAAATTAAGACATGAAATTAACTTATATCCTTTTTGCTGTTTTATTATTGTGCTCTTGTAATAAAAAAACTGAGTCTGCCTCTGAAGAAATTATTCCTAAAGATACTGTAATTGCTCCGACCACTAAAACGCAAGAATCAATAGAAGGCATTTATAAAACATATTCTGATTCTAACAATTCAGAAGAATGCGGAATTTCTCTTGAAATAAATAAAACAAAAGACGGTTACAGCTATTTTTTAAAAACAAAAACCAGACAGTTAAAAGGAAAAGCAAATTTTACTAAAAGTGAATCTGGTGAAAAATATTTAGTTTTAGAAGGAATAAAATGGGATGAATACGAAGGAGATATCAGCCATGAAGAAGATTCTTTATCAGAATCTGAACCAAAAGAATTAGAGATTCCTGTTGGCATTGACGCAAGTTATGTTAAAGATACACTTACGATTCAGAATTATGGCAATGCTATGAATTCGTATACAAAGCTTTCTGAATGTGGAAGTAAGTACATTCAACTTATAAAGAAAGGAAAATCAAATAAATAAAATTACTTCGACTTTTCGTTAACGCTAGAGTTCAAAAATCCAATTACTCATCGCATTGCCTTAATAATTAACTTTAAAACTTACTATTATGATCGCAAGAATATGGCATGGAAAAACAAGAATTGAAGATTCTGAAGCTTATACCGCTTTTACAAGAAAGACTGCAATTCCGGATTACTCAAAAACAGACGGTTTTATAAAATTATCTTTTTTACGAAACATCAAAAACGGAGAAGCCCATTTTACACTGATCACATATTGGGAAAACCTGGAAGTTATTAAAAACTTTGCTGGAGAAGATTTTGAAAAAGCAAAATATTATCCTGAAGACAATGATTTTCTTTTGGAGTTTGAAGAAAAAGTAGCGCATTTTGAGGTTTTTGCTTGAAACATTTATGAAGCAACCTCCCAATATTTGTCATTTCGATCCCGAGGCTTCGGGATCGAAATGACACAAAAGCCAGCTCTCTTCAAAAACAAAAATTTCCAAACCTCAACAAAATTGGAATTTGGAATTTTTAAAATATTGGAATTTAAATAATCTACCCTTTTATTTGCTTCAAAGAAGTCTTAATTCCTTTAATTAAAGAGGAACTAAATCCATTATGTTCCATCTCGTTCAAACCAACGATTGTACAGCCCTGTGGTGTTGTTACACGGTCAATTAATTGTTCTGGATGTACTTTTTCTTCTAAAAGCATTTTTGCTGCACCTTTTACAGTTTGAGCAGCAATTGCCAATGCCGTTTGAGAATCAAAACCAATTTCGATTCCGGCCTGCATAGACGCGCGAATGTATCTTAAAGCATACGCCGTTCCGCATGCTCCTAAAACCGTTGCTGCATCCATTAATTTTTCGTCAATAACAGGAGCGGTTCCTAAATCCTGAAATAAATCAACAATTGGCAGCGCTTTTTCTCTATCTTTTTCAGGGAAGGAAATACAAGTCGCTGATTCGCCAAACTGCGCCGCAATATTCGGCATAATCCTGATTACGGGATATTCGTTATTTGTTTTAGACTGAAGTGCATCAAGAGACAATCCGCTAACTGCTGAAGCTATTGTTTTGCCTTTAATTACTGGCAAAATTTCAGCAAAAACAGTATCGACTTGATACGGTTTTATAGTTAAAATTACCACATCAGCTTCTTTAATGTTATGTTTATTATCTGAAGAAACCGTGATTCCGTATTCTGATAAATATTGAATACTCGCAATATTTCTTCTTGTAACTGTAACTTGGTTGTTTTTAGAGAATTTAGCAATTCCCAAGGCAATAGAAACCCCAAGATTTCCTCCTCCTATTATGTGTACTTTCATTCTTCTTGGTTTTAATTTGTTTGACGCTAGTTAACAGTCTATTTTCCGCCTACAAATTACATAGATTTTAGAGATCTTAAATCACTGAAATTTATTAATTTGTGGCAAAAATTTAAAATCCAAGAATCATTTTGGCAACTCCAAAATAGAGCATAATCCCGAAAACGTCATTGGTTGTTGTGATAAACGGACCTGTAGCAATTGCAGGGTCAATTTTATTTTTATGAAGAAAAAGAGGCACAAGAGTTCCTAAGGTTGCAGCGAATAAAATTACTACAATCATCGAAATTGAAATTGCCATACCCACTAAATATTGCTGGTACATAACAGAATGGTAGCCCAACAGCAATAAGGAAATAATCGTTCCTGAAATCATAGAAACGCTGATTTCTTTACTAAAATAGCTACGGCTAAATTCTTTCAAAGTTCCGTTAGCCAAACCTTGCACTACAATAGCGGATGCTTGGACACCTATATTTCCTGCAGTTGCCGAAAGCAAAGGCACAAAAATAATTAAGGTTGAATATTTTTGAAATGTAGCTTCGTTACCTTTTAAAACAAAAGATGCTACAATTTCAATCACCATTCCGATTAAAAGCCAAGGCAAACGCGCTTTTGTGAGTTCAAGAACGCTGTCATTTGATTCTACGTCTTGTGTAATACCCGCCGCCAACTGGTAATCCTTATCGGCTTCATCCTTGATTACGTCTACGATATCATCAATAGTAATTCTTCCAACCAGACGACCTAATTCATCTACAACTGGAATAGCCTCTAAATCGTATTTCTGCATGATACGTGCTACCTCAACATCTTCGGTATCTACGTTCACAAAATTTAACTTTCGAATATAAATATCTCCAATTTGTGTTTTGGTTGATGTCGTCAACAAATCTTTTAATGATAATCTTCCTTTAAGGCGGTTTTCATCATCAACAACATATATCGAATGAACGCGCGAAACATTTTCTGCCTGAATACGCATTTCTTTCACACAAGTTAGTACATTCCAATTTTCATTGACTTTTACTAACTCTTTACCCATTAAACCACCTGCAGAATTTTCGTCGTAACGCAATAAGTCTACAATATCTTTTGCGTGTTCAACGTCAATCATTTCAGAGATTACCTCTGCTTTTATTTCCTGCGAAAGTTCAGCGATAATATCCGCCGCATCATTCGTTTCAAGCTCATCAAGCTCTTCTGCAATTTCTTTAGGCGAAAGTCGGCTTAAGATGTTTTCACGCAAATCATCTTCTAATTCAAGAAGAATCTCTGCAGTTTTATCACTATCTAAAACCTTAAAAATATAGGTCGCTTCGTCGAAATCCAGTTCATCCAGGATTTCGGCGATATCAGCATGGTGCAGATCATTAAGCAAAACTTCAAGTTCTTTGTCGTTTTTGTTAACAATATGCTCTTCTAATTGGTGGATTAATTCTTTACTAACTTTGAACTCCATCGGCTTCTATTTTTTGAGTCAGTTCAATAAATTCTTCTACACTAAGTTGCTCGGGACGTTTATCAAAGATAGTGTCTAATCGCAAATTATCAGTTAAATTTAATGTTTTCAAACTGTTACGTAATGTTTTTCGTCTTTGCTGAAAAGCAGTTTTCACTACCGTAAAGAACAACTTTTCGCCACATGGAAGACTATAATCTTCCTTTCGGGTCATTTTCATCACACCCGATTTCACCTTGGGCGGAGGAATAAAAACATTTTCGTCGACAGTAAATAAATACTCTGTGTCATAGAAAGCCTGAGCTAAAACAGATAAAATTCCGTAAGCCTTTGAGCCTTTTTTCTCGCAGATTCGTTCAGCAACTTCTTTCTGGAACATCCCGGAAAATTCTGGAATCTGATGTTTGAATTCTAAAGTCCTAAAAACAATCTGTGTTGAAATATTATAAGGAAAATTACCGATTATTGCGAATTGTTTGTTTTCGTAAACCTCGTTAATATTGTATTTCAGGAAATCCTGAGAGATAATTTTATCTTTTAATTTTGGATAATTTTCACCCAAATACACTACAGATTCTCCGTCTATCTCAATCACGTGTGTATTAATTGGCTTATCAAGCAAATACTTAGTCAACACACCCATTCCTGGTCCTATTTCTAAAACCTCATCGTATCCTTTTAAGCTCAAAGTATCTGCAATTGCTTTTGCAATACTTTCGTCTTTCAGGAAGTGTTGTCCTAAATGTTTTTTGGCTTTTACTTTTTCCATTTTCTTTTTTAGATTGCAGATTTTTAGACTTCTTAGATTGTTAGATTTTAGTAAGTTTAAAATCTGAAGTCTAATGATCTAAATCTCTTTTAATGTTCCGAAATAACTTCTAACTCCGTTCTGAAAGAAAGCATTTTATCAGCAAATAACCCTAAAGCTTCTCTATGAAATGCTGGTTCATCTTCGATATAAAACTTCTCTAAAGTTTCTTTGCTGTCGGTATTGTATTGAACTGAATAGGTAATTCCACCCATTTCCTCTTCAATTAAAACTCTGACAATTCGGGCAGAAGAAAATTTTTGCGTAGCTAGAATTTCGGGTATATGTTTTTCCTGCATCCATTTTAACCATTGGTCATGAACGCTTTCATGTATATTTGTGGTAACGTTGTAAATAATCATTTTCTTTTAGATTGTTAGATTTCTTAGATCTTTAGACTACTTAGATTTCAGAAAGTCTAAAGATTTAAGAATCTATTTTATAAATTCTTGTCTCCTCTTAACTCGCGGTATTTTTTTCTGGCATCAACAAAGTAAATACTGTCTTGATGATTAAAAATTACCTTTTCATATAAAGGCTTTGCCTTTTCTGTATCGTGCAATTCGTCATTGTAAATTTCTGCCGAAAAAAACAGCGCTTCATCCATATAAATTCCGTCACTATGATTGTCAATGATTTGCTGGTATTGGCTTAGAGCCGAATTATAATCTTTTAGACTTTCATAGATTTTACCTAAACGCAACATGGTTACAGCTTCAATTTCTTGGCCTTTAAAGGTTTTTAAAATATTCTGAAACTGGGCAATAGCTTCTGGTTTTTTATTCTGATAAATTAAAAAATCGCCCTTTGCAAATTGCTTTAATGCTGTTTGCGTCGAATCAGCTACGGTATTGTCGTTTATCAATAAAAAATATTCCAGCGCATCATTTGCAATCAATTGCGTATTGGCCGACTTCAATTCTTTAAATTGTTTTAAAGCCCATTCAAAATCAGTTTTAAAATAACTTGTTTTCGCCGCTTTTAAACTCGCTTCGTGCGACATGACATCATTCTTTAAATCCAATTGAATTTGAGAATAATAAATTAATGCCTGATTGAATTTCTCCTGCAAAAGCAAGATATCTCCCAACTCCATTTTAGCATCTGCCTCTTGATAATCATTCAAATTGAGTTCTAAAGCTCGTTTGACAATCGTTATTCCTTCTTCAGGCTTTTTTAAATTAAAAGCGACAAAATGCGCCTGAAGTAATTGCAAAGATAAGGTAAAAGGAGTTATATCGTAGGTTGCCAGCAATTGTTGTAGCTCAGTATTGATAATTGGATAATCTTTATCCTGTGCCTTATCAATTTTAATTTCCATTAGATAATAATTCGTCTGAATCAATAAATCTAAGTCTTTGGTATTAAGAAGGATAAAATTCAGAATTTCAGATGCTGTTTCTGTGTCATCTTCATTCAATGCAAATTGACTCAGATTAACAATACTCGAAAGTGACTCTGGATCTCGCTTGTAAATTGCTTTTTCTTGAATAAATGCTTTTCCAAATTCTTTTTGCTGTACATAAAACCAACTCAAATAATGATTCCAGAATACATCTTGATCTTTCTGCGTTTTCAGGATTAATGCTTTTCGCATTGCATCTTTAAAAGCAGTATTATCGGTTTCACCGTTCATAAAACGCGATAACTGTGTCTGGATCAAATTGGCATTTTGCGGGTTCTGAAACGATTCTGTCAGCAAAAGATCAATCATTTGATCTGTTTTCCCTAACTGTCCGTACAACATTCCGATTTGGAAATTGAAATTGTAATTCGGCTGTACTTGCATTGCGGTCTGATAAGCTTTTAAAGCATATTCCAATAACACTTTTTTCTCAAAAGAATTTCCAATTCCGTAAACATCATTTGGATTCGTTTTTATTTTTTCTATTGCCTGATCGTAGTAGTTTTTAGCTTTAGCTTCGTTTTTCTGCAATTGAAAATTATAACCCAATTCAACTAAAAAAACACCTTGCTTGTATTTGTTATAACGATCTTGAATCGATTTTTCGGCCAAAGCAAACTGCAGCAGCTGCTGATAACAATCGATCGTTTTTAAAAAATATTGAGTATTCGACGGCACATTACGCAAAAGTTCTTCGTAACTTATTTTAGCTTTTTCGAAATCACCTTTATCGTAGTAATATTGAGCAAGTTGCTCATTTTGAGACATTGCAAAAGTTGACCACAACAAAACGATATAGATAAAGATGTTTTTCATATTTCAGTTTTTTAAGTCGCAGTTGAAGTCACAGTGTTCAGTATTCAGTCGCAGTTTATAGTTACAGTTGAAACTGAAAACTGTAACTGCGACTGTAAACTTTTTTAATTTATAATGTCAAATCCGCAGTAAGGGCGTAAAACTTCTGGAATTACGATTCCTTCCGGTGTTTGGTAATTTTCTAAAATTCCGGCCAAAACTCGTGGCAAAGCCAATGAACTTCCGTTCAAAGTATGCGCTAATTGATTTTTTCCGTCTTTGTCTTTAAAACGTAACTTCAAGCGGTTAGCCTGAAAAGTTTCGAAGTTAGAAACTGAACTAATTTCTAACCAGCGATCCTGCGCTGTAGAAAACACTTCAAAATCATAAGTCAAAGCAGATGTGAAACCCATATCGCCACCACATAAACGTAAAACACGGTATGGCAATTTTAATTCCTTTAAAATATCTTTTACGTGTTCTACCATTCCGTCAAGTGCTTCATAAGACTTATCAGGATGTTCGATACGTACGATTTCTACTTTATCAAATTGGTGCAAACGATTTAATCCGCGTACGTGCGCTCCATAAGAACCTGCTTCACGACGGAAACACGGTGTGTAAGCCGTGTGTAAAACTGGCAATTCGCTTTCACTTAAAAGTACATCGCGGAATAAATTGGTAACCGGAACTTCAGCAGTCGGAATCAAATATAAATCATCAATTGTTGAATGATACATTTGTCCTTCTTTATCTGGCAATTGTCCTGTTCCGTATCCTGAAGCTTCATTTACCAAATGAGGCACTTGCACTTCGTTGTATCCTGCTGCAGTATTTTTATCTAAAAAATAATTGATTAGGGCACGCTGTAGACGAGCACCTTTTCCTTTATAAACTGGAAAACCTGCACCTGTAATTTTTACACCTAATTCGAAATCGATGATATCGTATTTTTTTACCAATTCCCAGTGAGGCTGAGCACCTTCGTGCAAAACAGGAATATCTCCTTCTTGAAAAACATTCAAATTGTCATCTGGTGTTTTTCCTTCAGGAACAATATCAGCCGGAAGATTTGGCAAAGTGTATAATTTATTGGTCAATTCAGTTGCTAGAGCTTCTGCTTTTTCGCTTAATTCTTTGCTTTTTTCTTTTAATGAAACGGTTTTTTCTTTTAAAATTGCGGCTTTAGATTTCTCTCCCGCTTTCATTAATTCGCCTATATCTTTGGACAATTTATTAGATTCTGATAAAGTATTATCTAACTCAACTTGTGCAGCACGACGATTTTCGTCTAATTGCACTACCTCTTCTACAACACTTTTAGCATCGATATTTCGTTTTGCTAAAGCCTTGATTACTTTCTCTTGATTCTCTCTAATAAATGCGATTTGTAACATAGCTTGGTTTTTATAACTAGTATTTTTATATAAAGGAAGCAAATTTAAGGAAATGTTTGCTAAGAATAAGACAAAGTTTGTGCGGAAAAAGTTATTTCACAGCGTTGGACTGCGATAAAACATCTATTAGCAAAATTTTTTCAAAATTAAACATTATAATTCTTAGTGAATCTTAGTGAATTTGCGTAATTTTCTTTTCCAAAGAATTTTAAACAAAGTAAAACATCATGAATGAAAATAGCGCTTTACTAGTAATGGACAATATTAACCAGCCTTCAGGATTCAACAGTTATAGTCGAAAATATAGCCCAAGCAATAAAAGTTGCAAGAAGCAAAAACATTCCAATTATTTACGCCACCCTTGGTTTCAAAAATGGAGCATCTGAAATTAGTCCTAACAATAAAACTTTTGCAAAAACCAGAGAACACATCATCAACATTAATTTTGACGATTTTACAAAAGTTCATCCGGCATTAGCGCCACAGGAAAACGATATACAAGTAATAAAACGTCGCATAAGTGCATTTGCAGGAAGCGCATTAGAAGTTGTTTTAAGATCGAAAGATATTAAACATCTTGTAATGACTGGCTATGCAACAAGCGGTATTGTTTTATCAACTACAACAGAAGCTGCTGATAAAGATTATAAAATCACTATTTTATCTGATGGCTGTGCCGATACTGATGAAGAAGTACATCATGTTTTGACTACTAAAGTTTTTCTTCGATATGCCAACGTAACGACAATCAAAGAATGGGAGAATTCGTAATTTTGTTCTAAAGTTATTCTCAGAGATGCACTAAAATTACACAGCGATTCACAAAGCTCTTTTTTAAAATCTTAGTGAAACTTAGCGGTCTTTGTGTCTCTGCGAAATTATTCCATAAAAAAAAACGGAAACAACTTTTAAAAAGCCGTTTCCGTTTTTATGCTGCATCTCAAAAAAATTAAGATTTAGCAATAAGATCAATAGTTATCTAGTATAAACCGTGATAACACCCGCTGCATCTTTCACTTTTAATTCTTTAAGCGTAAGATTCACGATATCTTGAGTTTTAGTTACACCATTTACAACTGTAGTTATGTTATTGTGTGATCTAGAATAAATTCCTGATTGAACTGTTAATGCACAAGCAGTTACAGCTGAATCATAATTTCCAACATTTATTGTGTTATCCAATTTAAGTTCGATATAATCTTTGCTGCAATTGTTTGCATTTTCGATTGGATCAACCAAAGTTTCAGTTCCGTTTATAACAGTTCCTGTTTTGCTAAGATCCCATTTTCCTTCTAATGGTACTAATGTTTCTCCTTCATTGTCATCGCTGCTGCAAGAGGTTGTAAATAAGCCAACGCTTAAGATAAGGGCGAGTAATAAGCTTCTGATTTTCATGTCTGATTTGTTTAAAATTAATAGTGCTAAATTAATTCTAAAGCTGTGGGAAATGTTACACAAATTTCTTCATCATTTACATAATTATTAGAAAATCGTAAGTAAATTCATAAAATTACACCAAGAAGTGTAAGCTTTACGTAAAGATCCGCAAAAGCTGTTTAAAAACTGGTTAATGTTTACTTACGTTCAATAAGCAATTCCTTCAATTCATTTGTTTTTAAAAATGAAGCCAAACGACCAGACAGAAGCAACATTTCTCTTTCTTCAGGAGCTATTCTCAATTTTGTCTGAACGTGAGATGAAAATTCATATAATATAAGAATCTCACTAGCAGTTAATGATGTGAATTTTTCTTTATTTAAAGTAGCCAAAATCACTTCGCCGTCTTTGTCTTTAGTAAAGCTGAGTTCACCAAATCTTTCGATTAATTCTTTTCTAAAATTACTGTAGAACTTTAGCCAATTCGAATAATCATCATCAGTGTTTTTTAATTCGGCTACCAGAGCTTCGTATTTTTCATCTTTTTTAAGTTTTAATAGATGATCGCGAAGTGTTGTAAAACCAATTACCTGATAATTAGAAGTCGGGATCTTATAACGTTCCATTAAATTCTCAACATCACGATCAAAAGTCATGTATCGGGTTTGAACGGTATATAAAGAAGCCGTTTCAAACAACGAAATCAGTTTAATTTTCTCATCACTTATATAAGGTTCTTTTTTTCCTTGTCCCAAGCAATCAATAAAAAGCGCTCTTTTGTTTTTGCTATCTACTTTAGTATCATTATAAAGAAGTTCTAACAGCGTTTTATAGCCCGTATTATCTGAAGCTCCTCCATCAATAATGCATAATATTTTGTTTTGGTTTTTTACTCCAAATTTTACTTTTGGCAGCACACCCGGAAAAGCAGAACTTGCTGTGATTGCATACGTAACCGGAAAATCATAACCATCATTTATAAGATTATGATCAAGCGGAATCGAAGCTTTATTGGGAGCCAAAGACGTATTTAAACTTAAACCGTGAATAATATGCGGCATAAACGGAACTCGTTCTCCGTTATTATAAGCCGTTCCGTTTGCGACTAACATTGGAAGGTCAGGATTCTTTTTGCTTTCTTTCGGAATAAAAAAATCAGACATCAGCATTTGGGTTCCAAATTTATTTGGGTTTTCAGGATTTGAGCTGTCATATTGCAAAATCTCCGAGTCTAATCGCTGCGTCATGGATATTTTATCGCCTTTTTCGTTTCGGCTATTGTTTAGAAGAGATAAGATTGTAGCCGATTTATCTACATAATCTTTATACGCATCGGCCTTGGAGAAATAAAACTCATTGAAGGTACAATTGTCGTAATTGAGTTTGTTTTTCAGAATCGTTAAATAATATGCTGCTGAATAACAGCCTCCAGAAACGGTAGAAAAATAATCGATTTCGTTTAAAAAGTTGCGCTGTAAATTGTTTTCCTGAATTTCTTCTAAGCCTAAAAGAACGCCCATACTAAAAAACTGTGCACGCGACCCGCCTCCTGAAATACCGATTCCTAAAGCAATATTTGGATTCTGAAACCTGATATTTCGCTCCTGAACCGATTTATAATCGTTTAATGATACGGCAGGAATTGAACTATAGTTGATCTCTGAAAAAAGATTGATTTTGTTTTGCGAAACTAGAACTTGGCAAAACAAAAAAAGAATCACTTTAAAACAGTTGCATTTCATTTCAGAATCATTAAAATTTCTTAATTCAAAATATATTTAAGCTTACGCGAAGTTACAAGAAACTAAAATGGGTTTTAAAAATTAATTGCAATTACAACTTTTAATTAACTGTGACACTTTTTGTTGGCGACGAAGTACAGGTTTGTTTATCTTTTTTTATTGTCACATCTGCCTTTACTGCAAATGTTCCTCCGGTGGCGTAAGTATGTGAAACGGTTTTTCCAGAAACGGTTTGAGTTGTACCATCGCCAAACGTCCATTTTACTGATGTCAGCGCATAAGTACCCGTATATTCTATTTCGTAATTGATGATTTTTGTATTTGTTGCGTCTGCTGTATGCTTTAATTTAATAAATGTAGATTCTGCTACACAATCGATTCCTCTTTCAATATCAGACTTGCTGCAAGAAAAACTCAGTACTAAAACTGTGATGACAAATAAGTTGATAGCTTTAATTTTCATGATCCCGATTTATTAGTTAGTACTATGAATGTGTCTAGCAAAAATAACGATTTTTAAAATTAACACACTCAAAAACAAGCATTTATTCCACATTAAACAATCTCAAAATATACGAAAGCTCATAAACGATAAAAGCAATCGCCAAATAGCGATGAAAAACTTTATTGTGCACTTTTATCGCCAAAAGGCAAAGTATAATGTGACTTATAATTCGAATGTAATATTCGGTTTGATTGTATAAAAAATAATCACCTCCTTTTATTGCGGTATCAATTAAGTCCGCGCCAAAACTTATCGCAAGAATACCAAAAAACCAATTTTTCCGTGAATAGAAATAATCTTCGTAACCGGTATAATCAACTAAATCATCTGGATACAGAATGGCACACATTAAATAGAAAATCAGAATATAACAGATAATAAAGAAATAATCGGCAAAATACCATTCCTGAATTAACTTCAAGTTAAACTCCCACCACCAAAAATGAATAATCAGCAAAAAAACATAAAACACCCAAAGCGAGTGCACAAAATAAATTTTCTTCCGACCCGGATGCTGAATAAATAGTACCGAACCTTTAATAAGATGCGTTAAACTTAAACCCAGAATTATACCGATAATCGATTTGACGTGCGTTAGTTCTTCCATAAATAAAAATTTATTTTATAGAACTAAAATTAAGCCAATTAATTAAAAAACAAGTCTTTATGTCGAACTATTTGACCGCAAATAGCGCTAAGGTCACGCAAAGACTCGCAAAGATTTTTATTCTTTTGCTGCCGCCCGATCATGAGAAGCCCGCAAAACCTTTGAACCTTTCCCTCTCTGACCCTTTGTGACTCACATTAAGCTCTTTTAATCTCATGCCCAACAAATTCTTCCAACGCAGCAAACATATCATCTACAGAAAGCACTTCGAAATCGGGGTGATTTTTAAGGAAATTGGCATTTAGGGTCACCAAGTTTTCTTCTAATTCATAAAAAGTATCGTTATTCAAAGAGTCGCGAACCGGATTTACACCTTCAAATTTACCGCTTACAAATTTATTCAGCTTTACGCTGCTCATCAGTTTTACTTTTTTGCTTTGCTGCTGAAACAACTCCAAGTGTTTCTCGGCGCCAATCAAAGCTAAACCTTCTTCCAGCAGTTCGTTTAGTTCTTTGTTCCAACCTGATTTATAGACAAACTGCGCAAAATTTCCTTCAGTATATTGCGACCAATAATAATCGAGATAATAACTCAATAAAGCATCTTCGTGAATAAATTCGTCATCGACGCCTTCTTCGCGCATTAAATTGATTACCGAAATATTTGAGTGAATAATATCATGCAGATTTTCACTATTCATCGCCGTTTCAGAAACTATTATTCTACCAAATTCCTCCATTTTGTTTGTTTTTTGAGATTGTTTTGCAAATTTCAGTTAAATAAAAACAGAATCAAATTCCGTCACTATCCTTTTTTTCATTCATCTTTGCGACCAAGGCTTTCAAACGCAATGCCTGCTCTTTTTTTTCCTCACGAAGCTTAGCCTTTTTCCGATTTAGCAATTTGGTATGCAAAGCCTTATTTTTGGTATTTTTTTCGGGTCCTTTTGCCATGATTTCCTCTTAGTTTGTTTTGCAAATTTCGGCGAAATAATGATACATTAAAAATATTTTTTGGGCGTTTCCCTCTGGGCCGGGCTATTCGCTTCAAGTCCTCGCACTTCCTTCGTCAGGCTGTGGGCTTTCCACTGCTATCCCTAACGCACTCGTTTTCAAAAGAAGATTTGATTTTTGCGAGTATATTATGAAATAAGAAGGATTGTTCTAGTAAATAAAAAATATTAAGTTCACTTTGATAAATTTATAAGATAGTTCCTGATAGAAGTTAACTAATTAAGAAATGGAATAATGATTGATAAAGTAAGTGAAGAGAATTAAAGCTTGGCATAATCATTAAATTCTAATAACCAAAAATTTATCAAAACATGAAAGAAACTATCCAAAAAAGTTTAATTTTTTCATTGCTACTAACTAACATTTGGAGTGTTGCTGTATTTTTTATTTATTTCTTTGAACGTCCTGGAATATTTAGTGGTTTGAAAACTCTTGGATTTTTCTTATATTCTTGTTGGTTTTCAGCAAGCTTTGGATTAATCGTACTATTAATTTCATTTATAAAAAGATTAAAACCTAAATTTAAAATATTCTTGCTCACATTGATTTTCTGGATCAATTTGTTCTTTTTTATCCTACTTTTAATTACAATGGCTGTACAAATAATTGACTCGGGAGCATTTTTTGAAATATTATTTTATGCTAATATCATTGTTGCACCAATAGCAATGTTACTCATTATGAAAATTTCAAAACAATCGAATAATCGCTAATCGCTTTTTTGTCAGAAAGTTTGGCAATTAAAAAATTAATATAGTTCAATTCTGTTTTGTTGGATTTATTATACTTTTATTGATAATTAGAATGATTGTTAATTTTTAATTTATTTTAAAAAACATTATGGATAATGAACTTTTAACAGACTACGCAAGCAAGAAAACCAGATTTTTAAATCTTGTTATTGATAACTTTATTTCTTGGATTTTATTTATTATCACTATTTTATTTTTTGAAGATTGGATACAGTCAAATATTGGCAAAGGATCGGCTTTAATAAATATCTCTTGCTTTTTATTATTGCGCTTTATTTATTATATGTTTTTTGAATCTCTTTTTGGACGAACACCAGGAAAAATTTTTACTGCAACAAAAGTAATAGATGAAAATGACAAGAAGCCAAATTTCAAAAAGCTGTTAATTAGAAATCTTTCACGATTTATTCCTTTCGATGCAATATCATTTGCGGTATCTGATATTGGCTGGCACGATTCTATTTCTAAGACTAGTGTTATAAATACTTAAAAATGAACCCAACCTTCTTCCCTACCCAAGAAAAATTCAGAATATGGCTAGAAAAGCATCACCAAAAAGAAACCGAACTTTTAGTAGGTTTTTATAAAGTGAACAGCAAAAAGCCATCAATGTCCTGGTCAGAATCTGTAGATCAGGCGCTTTGTTTTGGCTGGATCGACGGTGTTCGAAGATCTATCGACGAAGAAAGTTATTCGATCCGATTTACACCGAGAAAAAAGTCCAGCATTTGGAGTGCTATCAACATTAAAAAAATAGAGGAACTCACAAAAGGGGGATTGATGAACGAAGCCGGCATAAAAGCTTTCGAATTAAGATCGGAAACGAAATCCAGAATTTATTCGCACGAAAAAGAACCTTCCATTCTTGATGCAGAATTCGAGAAACAATTTAAAGAAAATAAAAAAGCTTGGGAATACTTTAAGAACCAAGCGCCATCCTACAAAAAAGTTATGATTCACTGGATTATGACGGCGAAACAAGAAAAAACCAGAATTTCACGTCTCGAAAAAACAATAAGTATAAGTGCTGAGCAAAAACGAATGTTGTAAGTTTTGATTTAAATTGAGAATAAACAGTAACTTTATTCCGTTAAAAAGCTAAAAGAAGAACAATGACAGAAAGAACAGCCTTACAATATTACGTTTTAGATGTATTTTCAAACGAAAGTTACAAAGGAAATCCGTTGTCTGTCGTTTTTACTGATGGCAATTTAGAATTAGAAACCTATCAAAATATTGCGAAGGAATTTGGTTATTCTGAAACTTCATTTGTTTACTATTCAAAAGAACAAAAAGCACTAAATGTTCGCTCGTTCACGCCAATTGGATTTGAAATAGACGGTGCTGGACATAATTTATTAGGTGCAGTCTGTGGCGCTTTGTTAAAAAAAATGCCCATTTTTGATGAGCAGGACGAAAACAATCGTTTTGTGATTATGAAACATTCACCAATTCCGTTGACGGTAAGTTTTGATACTGTTACGCAATATCCGATTGTGCAAATGCATCAAAAACAAGCGGTTATCAAACAGCAAATACCAACTTACAAAATAGCAATTGCGCTGGGTTTTAAAATTGAAGATCTCGAAATCGATATGCTTGTGCCAACAGTTGTTCAGACGGAAGTAGCGCATACTATGGTTCCAGTTCGAAGCAGTCAATTATTAAATGATTGTGTTCCGGACAGCAAACTTTTGATTGAAATTTCGAAAGAATATCAATTTGAAGGGTTTTATTGTTTCTCTATTTCTAATGAAAATCAAAATCATATAGTTGAAGCCCGATTTTTTAATCCAATAATCGGAATTGAAGAAGATCCTGCAACAGGAACTGCTGCTGGGCCTTTAATTGGCTTTTTAACCAAAAACAGATACACGCAATTAAATAAAGAATATAAAATTCTGCAAGGCGTAAAACTCAACCAGGCATCGCTTATAGAAGTAATGTGCAGGCAAAATGATGTTTTAGTTGGCGGTTCTTCTATTATTACAATGCGAGGTGAACTTTATATATAAAAAAAGCTGCATTAAGTGCAGCTTTTTTTATATATAATATTTTAGTTTTTAATCCCTTGTTTAATTGGTTTTGGTGGCTCTTGTTGAGGCGGAATTCGTTTCTTTAAAAACAAAATCTGACCTAAATGACTCGATTGATGCTCCATTACGTGAAACCAGCAATATTGATTGGTCATGTCGTATTTTAACTGAACTTCGGCAAACCAAGCATCGTCCCTTTTCTTTAATTCTTCAATAGTTTTTGCACGAACTTGATTATAAATGTCCAAATAATATTGAATATCGTGACCTTTAAATTCGTCGCGTCCGCCTTGATCTAAATTTAAAGCGTTGTTCCAAATTTTCTTTTCTTCTTCATTAAAATCCCTGTTTTCAAAAGTAAAAACCTGATAATATTTTTCGGCTGCAGCCAAATGCATCACCAAAGCTCCAATTCGATTCGCCTCTTCATCATGGAGATAATCGATTTCATACTGACTCATGTTTTTCACCGTTCTTTCAACACGAGATTTAAGATCTTCCAGCATCGAAATCATGTCGGCGATCTTTGGAGAAGCTCCATCAACATTTCCTATTCTAGCTTGTGGTCTTGGTTTAATACCGCTTCCTTCTAATAATAAACTGCTTTTCCCATCAACGCTTGATTTATCAGATGTAATTTTATATTCCTTTACTTTTACAATGGCTTCTTTTGAAGTTCCTAAACTCCATTTCGGAATGTCTCCATTCTTTACAGCAGTTTCAAAACTTGAATTTAAAACAGTTAAAGGTTCAAAAATACCTTTATCATTTTCAATCCATAATTCGAACTTATCAAAATAGAATTTTCCGTTATTGATACAAAGACCTCCAAAACTCAATGATTTGCTATTTTTATCTAAAGTTCCTTCAACAGTATACGAATTCCATTCTTTAGATTTTACAGGTCTGTCCTGCATATTATCAAAAAAACCTTCTTCATCATTTTTAGTATCAACTCTTGCCCATACTCCAGCCCAAGCTGTTGGTTCTGTAGTTTCGGCTTTAACAGATGCAATTACCTTGAATTTTTTCGTAACAGCAGTCTGAATATCAATTGTCTGATTGAAAGATGTCCAATCACTTGAAATCGTTTTTTGTGTTTGAGCATAACTGGTGCTGAAAAACAAAAATAACAGTGGTATTATTAGTTTTTTCATTTTTGGAAATTAAAGTTGCAGTAAATGTAATATTTGTTTCTTTAAGTAATAACTTACTTTTATGAAAAATAATGCACAAAAAAAAACCGCACTCAAATAGAATGCGGTTTTAAGATATTTTATCTGAAAGAATCTTAATTCGTTTTCATAGGAGGCAAATCAAACGCGATAGAATCGTGCTCGAAATTGTTACGGTGTCCGCCATCGCAAAAAGGTTTGTTTGCAGATAATCCGCAACGGCAAAGTCCAAGTGCAGATCTTCCTTGAAGTCCGTAAATCGTTCCTTCAGCGTCCATAATTTCGAAATCGCCTTCTATTTTTATAGATCCGTTTTTATTGATGATTAATTTTGTCTTGCTCATAACTTGTTTTTGTTTTTTTCAGGGCAAAGATTGCGAAATATATCTTGATTTATAAATACTAATCGTAGTTTAAACTGGTTCTATTTTATGGCGGTTTTCAACAGAGATGCAGAGAGGTTCGCAGTTGTCAGATTAAATTTTCTTTGCGAATCTTTGACTTTCCGAGATTAATTCGCATTCTTTACTAAAAACTTGGTGAATCTCTGTGTTTATTCTCCGCGAATCTCGGCGAAAATCTTGGCGAATCTCGGCGAAATAACAAAATCTCAATTCTATTGCTTATTTTTGCACTCAATAAAATTGACTTATGATACAGAATCCAAAGAGATATACTATTACAGCGGCTCTTCCTTACACCAACGGACCTATTCATATTGGGCATTTGGCGGGGGTTTACGTGCCGGCAGATATATATTCGAGATACTTGCGTTTGCAGGGAAAAGATGTTGCATTTATTTGCGGAAGCGATGAACATGGGGTTGCAATTTCTATGAAAGCAAAAAAAGAAGGAATTACACCACAAGAAGTTATTGATAAATATGACGGAATTATCAGAAAATCATTTGCTGATTTCGGGATTTCTTTTGATAATTATTCCAGAACTTCGGCTAAAATTCATCATGATACGGCTCAGGAATTTTTTAGAAAACTGTATGAGAATGGTGATTTTATTGAAGAAATAACAGAGCAATTGTACGATGCAAAAGCAGATCAGTTTTTAGCTGACCGTTTTGTTGTTGGAACTTGTCCGAGATGCGGTAATGAAGGAGCCTACGGCGATCAGTGTGAAAATTGCGGATCGACTTTGAATGCGACGGATTTAATTAATCCAAAATCGACAATTACCGGAGAAACTCCGATCTTGAAATCTACAAAACACTGGTTTTTACCATTAGACAGATATACTGATTTCTTAACAGAATGGATTTTAGTCGGACATAAAAACGACTGGAAACCGAATGTTTACGGACAAGTAAAGTCTTGGGTTGATGGCGGATTGGAACCTCGTGCGGTAACGCGTGACCTTGACTGGGGAATTGATGTTCCGGTTGAAGGTGCCGAAGGAAAAAAATTATATGTTTGGTTTGATGCGCCAATTGGATACATTTCATCAACAAAAGAATGGGCGTTGCGCGAAGGAAAAGACTGGGAACCATACTGGAAAGATGAAGATACCAAACTGGTTCACTTTATTGGGAAAGACAATATTGTTTTTCACTGTATCATTTTCCCGGCGATGCTTAAAGCCGAAGGAAGCTATATTTTGCCGGACAATGTTCCTGCAAATGAGTTTTTGAATTTGGAAGGAAACAAACTTTCAACTTCTAAAAACTGGGCGGTTTGGCTGCACGAATATTTAGAAGAATTTCCGGAGAAACAAGACGTATTGCGTTATGCATTAACTTCTAACGCTCCTGAAACTAAAGATAACGATTTTACGTGGAAAGATTTTCAAGCGAGAAATAACAACGAATTGGTTGCGATTTTTGGAAACTTTATTAATCGTGTTGTGGTTTTAACCAACAAATATTATGACGGTTATATTCCAACTCCGAATGAATTATCAGAAGTTGACGAAAATACTTTAGCAGAATTAAAAGCCTATCCGGCCGTGATTTCAAGTTCGGTTGAGCGTTACAGATTCCGTGAAGCTTTAGGAGAATTGATGAATGTTGCACGATTAGGAAATAAATATCTTGCCGACGAAGAGCCTTGGAAAGTAATGAAAGAAAATCCGGAGCGTGTAAAAACACAAATGTATGTGGCATTGCAAATTGCTGCCGCTTTAAGCATTTTAGCTGAACCGTTCCTGCCTTTTACTGCGGCTAAATTGTCAAGAATATTGAAAAATGAAGGCAAATTGAACTGGAATGACGTTGCTGAAAATTCAGAATTAATTCCTGAAGGTCACCAAATTGGCGAAGCAGAATTGCTTTTCGCAAAAATCGAAGACGAAGAAATACAAAAACAAATAGACAAATTGGAAGCTACCAAAACCGCAAACATCGCTGAAAACAAAAAAGCTGAGCCTCAAAAAGATTTGATTCAATATGAGGATTTCGCTAAAATGGATTTACGTGTAGGAACCATTATTGAAGCTGAAAAAATGCCAAAAGCAAACAAACTTTTGGTACTAAAAATCGATACCGGAATTGACGTTCGCACAATCGTTTCAGGAATTGCCGAAAGCTTTTCTCCCGAAGAAATTATTGGTAAACGCGTTACAGTTCTGGCAAATTTAGCACCAAGAGCGTTACGTGGTGTTGAAAGCCAGGGAATGATCTTAATGACAACAAATGCTGAAGGAAAACTAGTTTTTGTAAATCCAGATGCTGATGCACCGAATGGTGAGACGATAAACTAACGTTTTATAAATACTATAAAATTGCGTGAATCGATTGATGATAATCTATTCACGCTTTTTGTTTTTAAAAAATTTCTTACGCCTAATAAAGTTTGGAAAAAAAATAAGATATTCGCCTAAACTAAACCTTTTAACCATTTGTAATGATAAAAAAACTATTTATCACCTATTTATTTTTCAGCTGTTTAAATTCTTTCTCGCAAGAAATTGTAAAAGAATTTGATTTAAAATTAGACAAGAAAAGAGATTTTTTTCAAGTAGTTAATGAATCTGAAAAAGAAGTAATTCTATTTTTAAATGATAAGGAAAAAGTCACTTCAATAAGATTTGATGAGAAGTTCAATATTATAGATTCTTTGACCGCTACCCGTCCAGAAAAAAAATATGACAATATAATTGGTTATAGTCAAAAGGATAATAATTATTTTGTTTTTTGGGCATCGGAAGATAGAAAAGAAATCAGTGCCCAATATTTTAATTTTGCAAAAAAAGAAACTCGTACAACTCCAATTTCACTAGAATTAAAAAAAGAAAAAATAGTTAAGGAAGTTACTATTAACAATACTTTTTATCTAATTACGATTGTTAAAAATACAAGTTTTTTGAAATTTTATATTTCAAACAATGATGGAAACCTAATTGAAAAAACTGTAGATTTATCTCATTTCGAATTTAAAAATATATTTAATCACCCTGAAGATTTATATACTGTCTTAACTGATGAGTCTTCAGAGCCTTGTTTTCAAACTATAGCCAGTGACAGTCCTCCATCATTAGCTATGAGTTCTAAAAGATATAAAATTTATACTTCTAATCCTGGCGAGATTATTTTTACGATAGACAATACTACAAAAGCAACACAAATTTTAAGAATTAATCTTTTAGACTTCACATCAAATCTAATATCAATTAAACAACGAGAAACTATTAAAGGAGAGTATGGAGCAATACAATTTAAATCGAATTCATTTTTGATTGACAATAAAATCCTTCAGTTAAAAACAAATTCATTTGTTTTGTTTTTTACCATTACTGATTTAAATGGTAATAAAATTAATGAATATAAAGTTTTGCATAATGAGGAAATAGGATTTAAAAATTCTGATTTTTTTCAGCAAAATAACGGCTTTCTCTTTAGTAAAAAACCTATTAAAAATTCAGAACAATTTCTAAGAAAAATTAAAGACTCGCCAAGCATTTCATGTTATAATTTAAATGGAATTTACTACACTGTTTTGGGTAGTTCTGATGACATTATTCATGGAGGTGGCGCTATGGCAATGGGTGCAGGTGGCATGGGTATGGGAGGAGCCGCAATAGCCCCTTTTAGTTATGGAAGAAGTTATACAGTAGAAAATTTAATTTCCTATAAAGATAAAGTTGTAGTGTATACAAATTGTCTATTTGATGCTAATTTTGGGCATCTTGATGGCGAGATGAAAACCTCAGCTTTTGATAAAGCTAGGAGTTTCCTCGAAGAGAACGAAGAAATTAAAGGCACTGTTTCGATGTTTTCAACAAGTTTGTATAAAGATCTAATACTTTTTAAATTCAAAAATAGTTTATACCTAGGAAACTATAGCAAAGACTATAAAAAATATCAAATTTTCAACTTTTCTGAATAATGATTTGAAAAGCGTAATTTAAATTTAAATGAAACTCACAAAACCAAGATTAGCTCTAATCTGCGGTATACTCTGCATATCGATTTTTCCAATATTGGTTAAGCTTAAACTAGCGCCAGGATTAATTTCGGCTTTTTATCGAATGTTCTTTGCGGTGATTTTACTTTTGCCCTATGTTTTATTAAGCAAAAATTTTAAAATTCCAACACTAAAATTTATTCTTTTGGCAGCGCTTTGTGGCATATTATTCGCCTCAGATGTTGCGGTCTGGAATATCGCTATTCAGGATTCAAGCGCGACGCAGGCTTCGTTGCTTACAAATTTATCTCCGCTTTGGGTTGGGATTGGTTCTTTCTTGTTTTTAAAATCAAAACCGGCAACTAATTTCTGGATCGGAACGATTGTTTCTTTATTCGGAATGGTGACTTTAGTTGGTTTTAGCTTTTTTATGGAATTGAATTTCAATCAGGCTTTTTTGTTTGCAGTTTTATCCGGAATTCTGTACTCGATCTATCTTTTGGTCAGCAAAAATGTACTTTCAAAGGTGGATGTTTTGTCTTTTATGACTATTAGTTTATTAGCTTCAAGTATTTATTTAGGAATTCTTTGTTATACTTTAAACCAACCTTTTACCGGATTTTCAAATACGGGCTGGTTTGTACTTTTGCTTCAAGCGGTAATTTGTCAATTATGCGCTTGGCTTTCTATTAGTTATGCGACACAACATATGCGCGCAACCCGCGTTTCATTAAGTTTATTGAGCCAGGCTGTAATTACATCTATTTTAGCTTGGTTGTTTTTAGAAGAACAAATAACTTTACAAATGGTTTTCGGCGGAATCGTTTTACTTTTCGGAATCCGAATTACTTTTTACGATAAAACTATTTCTTTAAAAAAGCTTTTTTCTAAGAAATTGATTTAAAATGGTTTCATGCAGATTTGAAAATCATTTTAATTTCAATAATCTGTGTCAAAAAAAACTGAAACAAACAAAAACTTGAAACAAAAAACATATGTTACATAAAAGCAAAATACCAAATTTAAAAGTAATCGCATTTGACGCTGATGACACTTTGTTTGTAAACGAACCATATTTTCAAGAAACCGAACATAAATTTTGTGCCTTGATGGAAGATTATCTTTCGCATCAGGGAATTTCGCAGGAGTTATTTAAGATCGAAATTGCCAACTTGCCATTATACGGCTACGGAATTAAAGGTTATATTCTTTCGATGATTGAAGCGGCGATGAACATTTCAGAAAATACAATTCCGATTGAAGTTATTCAAAAAATTATTCAATACGGAAAAGAACTTCTTGAAAAACCAATCGAATTGCTGGATGGAATCGAAGAAACTTTACAGTCACTGCACGGAAAATACAAATTAGTCGTTGCTACAAAAGGTGATTTGAAAGATCAGCACAGCAAATTACATCGTTCTGGATTGGGGCATTATTTTCATCATATTGAAGTAATGTCAGACAAACAAGAAGTCGATTATGAGAAATTATTAGGACGTCTAGATATTCAAGCTTCTGAATTTTTGATGATCGGAAATTCTTTAAAATCAGATGTTCTTCCAGTTTTGGGAATTGGCGGTTATGCCGTTCACATTCCGTTTCATACCACTTGGGAGCACGAAAAAATTAATCACAAAGTCGAACATGAACATTTTAGTTCCTTCGAAAAAATTACCGAAGTCGTTCACAATTTATTATAATGAAAACACTTTTAGACTTAGAAAACTGGAATAGAAAAGAACATTTTCAGCATTTCAGACAAATGGAAGAACCATTTTTTGGTGCAACTGTCGAAATTGATTGTACCCAAGCTTATCAAACGGCTAAAAATTTGAAAGCTTCCTTCTTTATCTATTATCTTCATAAAACATTAGTCGCGGTAAATTCAGTTGAGAATTTTAAATATAGAATTTCAGAAGACCAAATTTACATTAACGAACGCGTCGATGCTTCTGCAACAATAGGCCGTGAAGACGGCACTTTTGGATTTTCTTTAATTGAATACAATCCCGATTTTAAAATCTTTGAGAAAACAGCTTTAGCAGAAATTGAACGTATTCAAAACACAAGCGGACTTTTTACAAGATCTTTTGATAACGATAACCTGATTCATTTTTCGGCAATTCCGTGGCTGAATTTTACTTCACTTTCTCACGCAAGAAGTTATACTTTTCCAGATAGCTGTCCTAAAATCTCTTTCGGAAAAATGATCACTTCAGAAACCGGAAAAAGAACTATTGCGATGTCTGTTCATGTTCATCATGGTTTGATGGACGGCTTACACGTTGGCCAGTTTGTAGATATTTTTCAAAATTTAATGAATAGCTGATTTTTTTAAGTTTTACAATTAACCTTATTTTGCTACGTTTTTGGCTTTTATTGGATAATAATTCTTACAAATAATTGTTGGTTTGGGAAAAATTTAAAATCTCAAATTACAATGAAAAAAATTGCATTTATTCTTGCGGTTTCACTAGGTTTAACAAACCTTCATGCACAAACAGAAAAAGAAAAAAAGACGGGGAATGACTATAACAAATGGTCTATAGAATTAGATGGAGGGGTAAACAAACCTCAACGCCCTTTCAGTTCTAACTATTTTACTTCGACGCCAAGTCCATTTGTTGGTGATTTTGGAGTACGTTATATGTTAAACAACAAATTTGGTTTAAAAGCTGATTTTGGATATAACAGCTTTACAGGAAAAAACAATTCTCAAGATTTCGACACTAAGTACTACAGAGTAGATTTACAAGGTGTAGCAAACTTAGGGAGAATCATGAATTTTGAAACTTGGACTAATACATTTGGTTTATTAGGACATGCTGGTTTTGGAGTTGGCCAAATCGAAAATAAAGATTTACATGTAAAAGACAGAGTTGGTAATTTTATTGCTGGTATTACAGGTCAAATCAGATTATCAAACAGAATTGCTTTAACAGGTGATTTTTCTACGATTATGAATGCTTCACAAGATGCAACTTTTGACGGTGTAATTGTTCCAGAAAACAGAGGGTTTTCAGGCTTAGTTTTTAACGGAACAGTTGGACTAAATGTTTACTTAGGAAAAAACACAAAACATGCTGACTGGACTGTAGTTTCTCAAGATACTGATGTTTCTGGACTAGAAAACAAAATTGCTGATTTGGAAGCAATGGTTAAAAATATGCCAGAAAAACAAGTAATCGTAGAAAAACCAGTTAACAATACGGTAGTAAATGACAAAGATCTTATCAAAGAAATGATCAACGAACAATACTACAGTGTTTATTTTGACTTTAACAAAGCAACTCCAATCGAAAATTCTACAGCTGCAATTGATGTAGTTTTAAGTTATTTAAGAAAACATCCATCAGCTTCTTTAGATATTATTGGTTACGCTGATCAAGTTGGAAGTTCTGAGTACAATGAAAAATTATCAACTGCGAGAGCAAATAACGTAAAAACTATTTTCGAAAAAGCGGGTATTTCATCTTCAAGATTAAATGTAGCAGCAAAAGGTGCTGATACATCTATCCAAAAAGATTCAGAAGAAGCTAGAAGATTAGCTAGAAGAGTTACTTTCAGAGTAAAATAATTCTGAACTAAACAAAAAAAAGCCCTAAAGGAAATTCCTTTAGGGCTTTTTTTATATATGTTTTTATATTATCATTAAAACTTATCTTTTTAATATTTAAAAAACAATGTTTAATCTGGATAATTCATAATTTACTAAATCATTAACTATCATAATTTTGGAATGATTTTTGTCCATAAAAACGTATGAAAAAAATATTACTCTGCCTTCTTCTATTCTATAAATCTATATTGTTTAGTCAAACGATATTGAACTCTTATCCATTAGATCTAAAAATATCAGGGATTAATAACGAACTTCTAAATGTAGAGAATGTCAAAACCCATGAGGTTTTTGTATTTGCTTCTGATAATGAAAACATTTCGATTTTAAAATACAATGCTTCTTTATTTCTAACAGATCAATACAAGGCTCCGATAAAAAATCTAGATGATAAGCATTTAATTGGATATAGTTTTAGCGAAGACGGAAACCCAACACTTTATTGGTCCAGACTTGATTTCAGCTACATTTTTGCTATTAAATATTATTTGGAAAGCAAAACCTTTAAGGTCTTGAATTTCAGTTTTCCATCTGCAGATCAATACGTTGTAGATATATTTCAAAAAAACAATTCATTTTACATTCTTTCAAAAGATGTCTCTAAGCCAACATTAAATGTTTACGCTTTTAAAAACGGGACAGTTGAAGAAAAAATATTTGATTTCTCACCCTTTACTTTTCAAGATAAAAGCACACATTTATTAACTTTCACACAGCTTATCAAAGAAAATCCAATTGAAAAAATTGAAGCTGGTGATTACAATTCTTTGTACAAAAGCGCGAAAAAGAGTAAATTTTATGTTCTGGATGACAAATTTATTTTGACCTTAGATTATAATCCTAAAAAAACTCAGGTATTTGAAATTAGTATGGAAAGTGAAGAAATAAAAGAAAAAAACTTTACACAATCAATTATCCAAAACCCCAAAATAGTAAGTAATTCTTTTTATCACCAAAATAAACTCTATCAGATAACTGCTGATAAATCACAAATGTTTCTTGATATAAAAGATTTTAATTCAAATCAGACTATAAAGAGTTTTAAAGTCTCTAAAGATGAAAACATCAATTTTAAAATCTCATCTTTTTTTCTAGAACGAGATGGTGCAAAGCCAAAAGAATTTGAGAAAACCAATGTGTTTCTACAGCATTTATCTAAATTAGATATTGGTTTATCTGTTTTCAAAAATGATCAAAATACTTTTATTATGTTGGGAGGAGCTTCAGAAATAGAAAAACCCTCTTCGATGTTTAATAATTTTTATGATCCTTTCACGCAAGATTTTCCAGAAGCCAATTTTTACCAAGGCGGTTATCCAGCTGAGATACATTCAAAAAGTGTTTATTTTGAAACTGAACTGAATGATAATCATGAATTTGTAAACCCCGAACCACAACCGCTTGCCATTGATAATATTTCCTATTTTTTAGATATAAACAAAAAAGTAACCTTACAAAGCATAATGAAATTTAAAGATTACTACATTTTAGGTTATTATGACAAAGGCACAAAACAATATATAATGCGAAAATTTCAGGATGGATTTGAAACTGACGATGCCATTGACCCGCTCGATACGCCGTCTAGTTTTTCGAAGTCATTCTCAAAAAATAGGCGTTGACTTTACTCGGATTAACTTCAATTCATCAGCACCAATGTATCAATCCAAAACGAGTACTAAAAATTAAAAGCTTAACAAGAAGAGTTTTTTTTTAAAACAAATTAAACTGTTTTTATGATTCCCCAAATAGAAAATTGTTTTTGTGTATTCTTGTTTTCCTTTTCAAAAACTCATTTATTTCATTAATTTTGAAAATATATCTGAGCAAATCCTAATGAAAAAACTACTGCTTTTCTTCCTTCTATTCTCGCAATCAATATTGATAAGCCAGACCATATTAAATTCTTCTGTTTTAAATTTGAGCAAGCCAGCAGAAAGTGGCCAGCTTATTAATGCTGAAAACACAAAAACTCATGAAGTTTATGTTTTTGCTTCTGATAATAAAGCCATCAATATTTTAAAGTTTAATAAATCTCTGTTTCTTGCGAACCAATTCAAAGACACGCTCCGAGCTGAAAAAAAGAGGGTTTTGATGGGTTATAGTTTTGGTGAAGATGAAAACCCAACACTTTATTGGGATTCTGAAAACCACAAAAGTATCCGTATAATAAAATATAATCTGGAAACTAAAAAATCAACCTCCTTGAATTTTGATTTTCCGGCAAATACAGGAAACATTATAACATCTTTTCAAAAAAATAATGCCTTTTATGTGCTGTCAAAAGAAAAAGATCAGGAGCATTTGCTATTATTTGAATTCCGAAACGATAAATGTGAAATAAAAATGTTCGATTTCACCTCGTTTTCTTTTAAAAATGAAAAAGCTCAAAATCTTTCGTTTAGCGCACTTGTTCAATATCATTACCCAATCGAAAAAATTGAAACTGACGATTTTTCTACTTTAGATAAAACCGAAAAGAAAAGCAAGATGTATGTGTTCGATGACCGTATTATTCTAACATTTGATTATAACATAAATCATACACAAGTTTTTAATCTAAATCTGCAGACTAGTGAAGTTACGGAGAAAATTTTTGATACCCCTGTTACTCAAACAGCATCAAAAAGTACAAACTCTTTTTATCTAGAAAACAAACTTTATCAACTTAGTGCAAACAGCGAGCAATTTTTGTTCAGCATAAAAGATTTTTATTCCGGTAAAGACATAAAAACCATTTCTGTTACAAAAAATGATACCATCAGTTTTAAAAATTCACCTATGTTTTTACAGATAAACGAAGAAAAACCTCAGAAGTTAAAAACTACCAGTAAGTTTTTGAAACAATTATCGACTGTTAATGCAACTCTCTCGGCTTTTAAAAACAAGCAAATTACGTTTATTACTTTCGGTGGATTTGCTTCTTATCAATCATTTGGCATAAGTTACAATTACGGGCAAAATAATATTCAGGATTCAAGCAAAATGGTGTTTTTTGACGCTGCATTAAACTCCGATTTTGAATTTATAAATAATAGCCAGGCTGAACCGCTGGCAATTGATAATCTTAACTATTTTATGAGCAATAGTAAGAATATTTTAATGGTGAGTATTATTAAATTGACCGATTTTTATATTTTAGGATATTACGACGTAGATACAAAAAGCTATACTATGCGCAAATTTACAGATGGTTTTATGGATCAAGGTTTTGGAAATCCAATTATGAATAAAGCGATATTTTCTAAATCTATTCCGTTAAACAGAAATTAATCTTTATTGAGAATTAATACAAATGTGGCTTGTTTCTAGGTTAAAAAAAATGGTTTGAATTATTTTTTTTAACTTTACAAAAAAGACATCATTATGCTATCAAAAAATATTGAAACAGCTTTAAACAAGCAAATTCGCATAGAAGCAGAATCTTCGCAAACTTATCTTTCTATGGCTTGCTGGGCTGAAGTACACGGATTAGAGGGAATCGCTCAATTTATGTACACACAGTCAGATGAAGAGCGTGCACATATGCTCAAACTAGTAAAATATGTGAACGAACGTGGAGGTCATGCTCAAGTTACAGATCTTAAAGCACCTAAAACTTCTTATTCTACATTTAAAGAAATGTTTGAAGCACTGTACAGTCATGAAATTTTTGTTTCAGAATCTATCAACGAATTGGTACACATTACTTTTGAAGAAAAAGATTATGCAACTCATAATTTCTTGCAATGGTATGTATCTGAACAAATCGAGGAAGAAGCTACAGCTAAATCTATCTTAGATAAAATCAACTTAATTGGCGATGACAAAGGCGGACTTTATTTGTTTGATCGTGATATTCAGCAATTAACAGTTACAAGTTCAATTGCAATTAATCCAAAATAAAAAAGTTAAAGTTTATTTAGAATACTTAAAAATAACTTTTATTCTTTTATATTTGCCTCTGTTTTAATACTGAGGAAAATTGAGCAAGAAAGAAAAAGACAAGGACAAGAAAAAGGATAAAAAGAAAAAGAAAAACAAAGATATCCTTGATAAAATTAAGAAGATTGAAAACTGTAAGTCTTCGTGCTGTGAGAAATATAAAAAAAGCGAAAAAAAACGTTGCTCGCGTTGTCCTATGTTTGACTTATTCAAAAAAACGGCTTAACAAAATATATACAAACCCACCAAGATATTTGGTGGGTTTTTAGTTTCTTCTGATATTTAAAGAATCAATTTTCAATTATGAACAACCCAATTACTATACCTAAATCAAGCCTTGATTTTTTGGTTCTACTTAAAGAAAACAATAACAAACCTTGGTTTGAAGCTAATAAGCCAGAATACTTAAAAGAATTAAATCATATTGAAACTTTTGCTGGTGCGCTGCTTCAAGAACTTTCTAAAACCGATGTTTTAGAAACACCCTCTGGAAAAAAAAGTGTGTACCGAATATATCGTGATATTCGTTTTGCAAAAGACAAAACTCCTTTTAAAACTTTTTGGGGAGGCAGTTTTACACGAGCAACAAGCGCAAGACGCGGCGGCTATTATTTTCATCTCGAAAAAGGAAACAGTTTTTTTGCCGGCGGTTTTTGGGGACCAAATGCTGGAGATTTAAAACGTATTAGAAACGAATTTGCCCAAGATCCTGAATTATTTAGAAAAATATTGCAGTCAAAATCTTTTGTAAACACTTTTGGAACTTTGCAGGGCGAACAGCTTAAAACCACACCAAAGGGTTTTGATGTAAATCATGAAGCTATCGATCTGCTTCGTTACAAACAGTTTTTGATTATTAAGCGTTTTACAGATGAAGAAGTTTTAAGTCCGATTTTTTTAAAACAAGCTTTGGAAACATGTAAAAATATGAGGCCTTTTTTTGATTATATGAGCGAAGTACTTTCAACCGATGTTAATGGCGCTTCGGTTTTATAATTACAACTGATTCAAACAAAAAGCCCGATAACTTCTCAAGTTATCGGGCTTTAATTTTCTCATTATTTACTCAAAAGCAAAATCTCATTGACTACAACTTCTGTAATAAATCTTTTTTCCCCGTTTTTGTCGTCGTAGCTTCTGTGGGTTAATTTTCCATCGATCGCAACATCTTTGCCTTTTACCACATATTTTTCGATAATTTCAACCACTTTTCCCCAAGCAGTAATACGATGCCATTCGGTTTGCTCTATTTTCTCCCCCTTGTCGTTTTTGTAATAATCGTGTGTTGCAATAGTTAATTGTGCTAATTTTTTTCCGTTTTCTAATGTTTTGATTTCTGGATCATTCCCTACTTTTCCAATTAATTGTACTCTGTTTTTCATTGCATTCATGGCGTATATTTTTTAGATGTGCTTATAATTTGAATTCGTTTATCAAATTCAACGGTGCAAAGATGTGAAGGAAGGCAGAGAATATTCGGTTAACATCTATTTACTTTCGGTTGTAACTATTTGTAAACGTTTGTAAATGGAAAAATTTTTCGTATATTTAACACAAATCTTACTACATGCAGACAAAAATTAATAAAGTTGAACTACGAAATCTAGAGTTCGACGATTATCAGCAATTAAAAAATTCAATGGTCGAATCGTATCCAGAAATGGCGAATTCATACTGGAGGCCTAACGATATTAAAAAATTACTTTCTATATTTCCTGAAGGCCAACTTGTAATATTGGTCGACGGCATTGTTGTAGGCTCTGCCCTATCCTTAATAGTAGACGAAAAATTAGTAGACAAAAGGCATAATTACAGACAAATTATAGGCGACTATACTTTTTCAACCCATAATCCAAATGGGGAAATTTTGTACGGTATCGATGTTTTTATACATCCAAATTATAGAGGTTTGCGTTTAGGCCGCCGTTTATATGATACGCGTAAAGAACTTTGCGAACAATTAAACCTTAAAGCGATTGTTTTTGCAGGAAGAATTCCAAATTATTCTCAACATGCAAAAAAAATGACTCCAAAAGTTTACATTGATAAAGTAAAACATAAAGAATTGCACGATCCTGTACTTTCTTTTCAGTTGAGCAATGATTTTCACGTTTTAAGAATTATCAAAAATTACCTCGAAGGCGACGAAGAATCAAAAGAATTTGCCGTTTTGCTTGAATGGAACAATGTTTATTATGATGAAAGTCCAAAACTGATTAATCTTGAAAAAAGTGTAATACGCCTAGGCTTAGTGCAGTGGCAAATGCGTCAATTAAACAATTTAGAAGAATTTTTTGAGCAATCTGAATTTTTTATTGATGTTGTTTCTGGTTATGGAGCTGACTTTGCTTTGTTTCCAGAACTTTTCATTGCACCTTTAATGGCCGATTACAATCATTTATCTGAAGCTGAGGCGATTCGTGAATTAGCCCGTTATTCTGACCCGATTAGAAAGCGTTTTCAGGAATTTGCCATTTCATACAACATCAATATTATTACCGGAAGCATGCCTCATTTAGAAAACGGTAATCTTTTCAACGTTGGGTTTTTATGCAAAAGAGACGGGACTTCTGAAATGTATACCAAAATTCACATCACGCCAAACGAAGTTCAACATTGGGGAATGAAAGGCGGATCACAATTTAAGACCTTTGATACTGACTGCGGTAAAATTGGAATCTTAATTTGTTATGATGTTGAGTTTCCAGAACTCTCTCGAATATTGGCCAACGAAGGAATGAATATTTTGTTTGTGCCTTTTTTAACGGATACTCAAAATGCTTATACACGCGTAAAACACTGCTCGCAGGCACGCGCAATCGAAAATGAATGTTATGTAGCAATTGCAGGCTGTGTTGGTAACTTACCAAAAGTAAATAACATGGACATTCAGTATGCGCAGGCTTCTGTGTTTACGCCTTCTGATTTTGCTTTTCCAAGTAATGGAATTAAGGCCGAAGCTACTCCAAATACTGAAATGACATTAATTGTAGATGTTGATTTGAATTTATTAAAACAGCTTCACGAACATGGAAGTGTGCGAATATTAAAAGACAGAAGAACTGATTTATATGAAATAAAAAAAATTGAGCAATGAAAACATGCCTGGAATGCTCCGAAAAACTTGTAGGCCGCGAAGACAAGAAATTTTGTTCAGACAGCTGCCGAAATGCCTACAATAATAAAATAAACAAAGACAGCACTAATTTTATGCGCAATGTAAACAATAAATTACGCAAAAATTACCGTATTTTGGCTGAATTAAATACAGAAGGAAAATCGAAAGCAACGAGGGATAAAATGATTAATAAAGGTTTTGATTTTGATTTCTTTACCAATATCTTGCAAACGAAAACAGGAAATACCTACTATTTCCTGTATGACCAAGGATACCGTTCTCTAGACAACGATTATTTTATGCTTGTTAAAAAAGAAATATAGACCATTCATCATGAAAAAAAACCCCACCTCAATTCTTGCTTTCATTTGTGTCTTAGCAATACTCGGCATTATTTATGCCACTATGATGCCTCAATATATTTCTAAAGAAGAAGAAGCACTCGCTGAATTCTCTACAGAAAGGGCATTAAATCAAGTAGAAATTATTGCCCAAAAGCCACATTATGTGGGATCTACCAATCATGAATTAGTTGCAAATTACTTAAAACTTGAGCTAAACCGAATTGGTTTAGAAACCTCAACTCAAGAAGGATTTACTTTAAACGATAAAGGACTTTTAGTAAAATCAAAAAATATTCTGGCCAGAATAAAAGGAACCAATAACTCAAAAGCACTTTTACTGCTTTCTCATTATGACAGTGCTCCGCATTCTTTTTCTAAAGGTGCAAGTGATGATGCTTCTGGAGTTGCTACTATACTCGAAGGAATCCGTGCATTTTTATACGCTAAACAACCTCATAAAAATGACATTATTATTTTGTTTTCTGATGCTGAAGAATTAGGCTTAAACGGTGCCGCACTTTTCGTAAATAAGCATCCTTGGGCAAAAGACGTTGGTTTGGTTATCAATTTTGAAGCAAGAGGTTCTTCTGGGCCAAGTTATATGCTGATGGAAACCAACAAAGGAAATAAAGAGCTCGTTAAAGAATTCAGTAAAGCAAAAGCACCTTATCCTGTTTCAAATTCGTTGATGTACAGTATTTACAAAATGCTTCCAAACGATACTGATTTGACCGTTTTTAGAAAACAAGGAAACATTCAGGGATTCAATTTTGCTTTTATAGACGGACATTACAATTACCACACACAGCAAGACGACGTACAGCATTTAAACAAAATGACTCTTGCGCATCAGGGAACGTATTTAATGCCTTTATTAAAATATTTTTCGAATATCGATTTAAACGCAACAGATTCTACACAAGACGATGTTTATTTTAGTGTTCCGTTTTCTTTTATAAGTTATCCCTTTACATGGGTTATGCCAATGACAATTATTGCGTTAGGATTATTGATTCTTTTCATTTTTATTGGAAAAGCAAAACACATTATCACTTTCAGAGAAATTTTCAGAGGTTTTGTGCCACTTTTAGGTTCTTTGATAATTGCCGGATTGGTTACTTTTTTAGGATGGAAAATAGTTTTAGAAGCTTATCCTCAATATTCTGATTTACTAAACGGATTTACTTATAACGGACATGCTTATATTGGAGCGTTTGTAATGTTAAGCATTGCTATTTGTTTTGCGTTTTATCATCATTTCTCTGAAACAAGAGCGACAATGAATCATTTTGTATCGCCATTATTGCTTTGGATTGTCATTAATGCTTTTTTAGCGAATAATTTAACAGGAGCTGGTTTCTTAATTATACCTGTTTATTTCGGAGTTATTTTATTCGGAATTTATGTTTTGACTTCACATTACAGTCTTGGCTTAAACTTAATATTAAGTATTCCGGCTTTGGCTATTATAGCGCCATTTATCGTAATGTTCCCTATTGGGTTAGGGTTAAAAATACTTTTTGGAAGCGCAATTTTGACGGTTTTGCTCTTCGGATTATTACTTCCAATATTTGGAGCTTTTATTAAAAAGGGAAGTTGGACTATGCTGTTTTTTGCATTTTCCCTAGCCTTTTTCATCTATGCCGGTTACAATTCTGGCTACGAACCTGGCAAAGCAAAATCAAATAGTTTGTTATACGTTTACAATGCAAACACAAACTCTGCAGTTTGGACTACTTATGATGTTAATTTAGACGAATGGACTAGAACTTATTTAGGTGACAAAAATCAAAAAGCAGTTGGTTTAAATAGTCTGCCAATAGCGAGCAAATACAATTCAAGTTTTACGTACAGTGCGATCGCGCCAGTTGTAGATGTTCCTAAGCCGACAATTGCTTTCTTAAAAGACAGCGTAATAGGAAATAATAGATATCTAAAAATAAAAATTACGCCAAATCGAAAAGTTAATCGTTACGACATTTTTGCCAATCCTAAAATGACGTTTTTCAACTTTAAGGCAAACGGCGTTTCAACTTCAGGCGAAAAAGGAAATCGCCTGGAACGAGAAGGAATGAAAATTCTATGCTATTATGTAGTTGGAAATGAGCCTTTGGTCCTAGATTTCTACATCAACAAATCATCTGTTTTTGATATGGATTTAATCGAAAGTTCTTTCGATTTGATGACTAATCCATTGTTTCAAATCAAACCAAGAAGCGACTGGATGATGCCAACGCCATTTGTTTTGAATGATGCTGTTTTAATTCATCAAAAAATAAAAAAATATACAGCGCCAGTAACGCCGCTTGCACCAGCAGTAGTGGCAAAAGACAGTGCTATTATTGCAAAAGACAGCTTGATATCACCTGTTAAGCCTCAATAAATTTAATTTCATTAATAATAAACGTTTATAATTTTAATATGAAGAATAAATTCCTGCTTTTTATAGCAATTGCAAGCTTTCCAACCTTATATGCGCAAGCTGTCGAAGAGAAAATAGCAACTAAATCGTGCGATTGCTTAAGTAAAAGTTCAGGAATAATTACCGAAAATGCTTTTAGAGATTGTCTAACCGCTTCAATGTCAGAAATCATATTGAATGACAAAGATCCAAAAGTGAGAGAATCGCTTAATACAGTTGAGGGAATTCAGGGCATGATTCAAAAAGTACAAGATTTAGTAATTAAAAACTGTCCAAAATTTGTACCTGAAGCACCAAAAGACAAAAGCGCCGCTTTTTATGTCAATTCTAAAAATAAAAATGCACAGAATTCGTATACAATTGCCAAAGATTTAATGCGCAACAAGAATTACAAAATGGCGATTGAAAGTTTACAACTTTCCTTAAAAGAAGATCCAAATTTTGTTTTGGCGCTTGATGATATCGCGGTTTGCTATAGACAATTAGATGATTTTGATAATGCCATAAAATATTATAAAAAATCGCTGGAAATTTTTCCAGAAGGTGATATGGCCTTAATGAATATTGGAACAGCGTATAGCTTAAAATCAGATTTTAAAACTGCTGTTGGATATTACGAAAAACTAATTCAATATCAGCCAAATAATGCTGAGGGTTACTTTGGTGCCGGAAAAAATTATTTTCTTCTAAATGATGACGAAAAGGCGCTTGACAATATTTTTATTGCTCACATTATCTATACAAGCGAAAAATCAGAATATGTAAAAGATTCTGAACAGCTTTTGGGAGCCATTTATCAAAAAATGAAATCTGAAAATAAAGAAGAGCTGTTCAAAAAAATAGCAGAAAGAACAACATTAAACTAGAATGATATGGCAACTAATATTTCTACAATCGTCCTGAATGCATCCAGTGAAAAAGTTTGGAAAACTTTGACACAGCCAGATCTGGTTAAACAATGGCAATATGGAAGTGATTTGATTACTGATTGGAAAGTTGGCAATGAAATCAGGTTTAGAAATGAATGGGAAGGTCAGGTTTTCGAACAATGGGGAACCGTTTTAGAAGTTGTTCCGAATCAGAAAATCAAATATTCTTTGTTTTTTCCAAGACCGGAATTAGAAGACAAACCAGAAAATTATTTTATTATGAGCTATGTTTTATCTGAAGAAAATCAGAAAACCAAGCTCGAAATAATTCAGGAAGACAATCGTCCGGGCGCAGTTCAAGAAGAACCGCAAGGCGAAGAAAACCCGATTCTTCAAAGTTTAAAAGCTTTAATCGAATCTTAAAATTAGGTACAAAGGTTCAAAGGTTCAGAGTCACAAAGATTAAAAAGCACTATTTTTATTGTGTTTTTATTTTTTTAATATATGCCGAAAACCTCTGAACCTTTGAACCTTTGAACCTCTGTACCTCTAACAAGCACATTCTATTTTTAAACCAGATTTAACCCCTTTTGTTCCTTCGGTTGCATAACCATCAAACTTCCACCACTCTATTCCGCCAATTAATTCTTTGACTTTAAAACCTAATTTTGTCATGTTCAACGCCGCTTTTGTTGAAGCGTTACAGCCAATTCCGTCGCAATAGGTTACATACAAAACTTCTTTATCAAGGTGTTGTGTACTTTCAGCCGTCATTTCGCGATGCGGCATATTAATCGCTGTTGGAATATGCTCTGCTTCAAATCCAAATGCTTTTCTTGCATCTAAAGCAATTACTTTTTCTCCGTTATTCAAGGCATCAAACAAATCTGACGGATCCATTTCAAATGCCAATTTGTTTTCATAATGTTTAATTTGTGCTTCCATGTTTTTTAGTTTTTATGATTTTGTTTTTTCAAAAGTAATGCAGCCATAACTCCCGTAAAAACGAAAAGAATTCATCAACTTGATTACTTTTTTTCATAGAAAAGCCATTCTAAAATTTTGTTCCTTTGTATACTAATTCTCAAAAAATGGAAATACGTCACTTACGATTAATAAAAGCAATTGTTGAAGAAGGTAGCATTACCAAAGCGATTGACAAATTGCATTTGACGCAATCAGCTTTGAGTCATCAGCTTAAAGAAGCTGAATATCAATTGGGAACTGCTATTTTTTTGAGAACCAATAAAAAGCTGGTTTTGACAAAAGCTGGCGAAAAAATCTATGAATTGGCTAATGAAATTCTAGACAAACTTTCGCAGACTGAAACTCAGATTAAACAAATGGTTTTTGGAGAACATGGCGAAATCAGAATTAGTACCGAATGTTTTTCGAGTTATCATTGGCTTCCTTCGGTTATGAAGCAGTTTCATTTGCTGTATCCGAATGTTGATTTAAAAATTGTGACCGAAGCCACTCATATGCCGCTGCAAAAATTACTTGAAAACACAATTGATATTGCGATTATCAGCGATCAGATTAATGATAATAACATCAAATATTTAGAACTTTTTCAGGACGAAGTTGTTATGGCCGTTTCTGAAAATCATGCTTGGACGAACAAAAAGTATGTCGTTGCTGAAGATTTTATAAACGAACATTTGCTAATTCACTCACTTCCGATGGAAACTGTGACGATTCATCAGTTTGTTTTGGCTCCAGCCAAAGTAACTCCCAAAAAAATAACTGCGTTGCCACTTACCGAAGCTTCTCTAGAAATGGTTAAGGCTGATATGGGCGTGATGTCGATGGCTAAATGGGCATTGTTGCCACATTTAAAAAACAATCCCATAAAAGCGATTAAAATTGGCAAAAACGGTTTAAAAAGAAAACATTTTATTGCAGTTAGAGACAATCAGGAATATCCGGCTTATTTTCATCATTTTATAACTTTTTTACAAACCGAAATCAACTTGCAATGGAATATTCAATAAGAAACTGCGAAGTGGCTGATTTGCCTAAGCTCGTTGTTTTATGCCAAAAACATGCTGCATACGAAAAAGCTTCTTTTTCTCCAGAAGGAAAACAAGAACTTTTAGAAAAAGCATTATTTGATGAACATCCGAAATTATATTGCTTGGTTGTTGCCACGGATAAGGACATTTTAGGCTACGTTTCATATACTTTTGACTTTTCAACGTGGGACGCTGGAACTTTTATTTACATGGATTGTCTGTTTTTGGAAGAAAGCGCCAGAAGTTTTGGAATTGGGGAAGTTTTAATTGAAAAACTAAAACAAATTGGTATTGCCAAAAATTGCATCAACATACAATGGCAAACGCCTGAATTTAACGAAAGAGCCATTAAATTTTATAATAGAATTGGTGCAAAAGGAAAAGACAAAGTTCGGTTTACTTTGAATTTGTGATATAACTAAAACAAGAGTTATTTAATCTCGCAAAGTAGCAGAGTTTTTTGTCATGCTGAGGAACGAAGGATCGCACTTGAAACTCGACAACGATTGGCGATTTAGTATGCGGAGCTACTTGTGTGATCCTTCGTTCCTCAGGATGACAAGTTTGTGTACATAATCCTAACTTTGCTCCTTCACCTTTGTACCTTTGTATCTTTTCACCTAAAAAACAAAAAATGAGCAAAATAAGCATATTAGGATGTGGTTGGCTAGGTTTGCCTTTAGCAAAAAAATTAATTGAAAATGGACATTCGGTAAACGGATCAACTACTTCGGAAAATAAACTTTCTGTTTTAAAAGACGCTGGAATAAATCCATTTTTGGTTGTGCTTGAAAGTGAATCTGTTTCAGAAAACATAGCTGATTTTTTAGCGGAAAGCGAAATTTTAATCATTGATATTCCGCCAAAATTGCGTGGAAACAATTCGGATTCATCAAATTCTTCGAGAAAAATCTTTGTAGAAAAAATTCAAACCTTGATTCCGTTTATAGAGCAATCAACTATAAAAAAAGTGCTTTTTGTGAGTTCGACTTCTGTTTATGGGGATGACAACGAATGGGTTACAGAAAAAACGATTCCGAATCCAGAAACTGAAAGCGGCAAACAATTGCTTTTGGCAGAAGCTATTCTTCAAAAAAATAAAAATTTTGAAACTACAATTCTTCGTTTCGGCGGATTGATTGGTGAAGACCGCCATCCTGTAAAGTTCTTAGCCGGCAAAGAAAATCTTGAAAATCCAGATGCGCCTGTCAACTTAATTCATCAAAATGATTGTGTCAGAATCATTGAAGAAATCATCAACCAATCCAAGTGGAATGAAGTTTTTAATGCTGTTGCGCCTTTTCATCCCACAAGAGAGGAATATTATACGCAAAAAGCGAAATTGCAAAATCTTGATTTACCGAGATTCAACTTTGAAAAATCGAATGTCAAAAAAACCATTTCAAGCGAAAAGGTAGAATCTGATTTAAATTTTCAATTTACGTTAGATAAGTATTAAACCATATAATTGATATAAGTTCATTTAAATCTAACATTGTGGGATTAACAGTAAATTCCGAAACCTTAAATTTACATACACGACTTTTATGGTTTAAAACAAAAACTTTGCGAACTTTGCGATAAACCTTAGTGCCTTTGCGGTTAAAAAATGGAAACAGTTTACATCAATTCACCTTTAGGAATCACCAAAATCATTGGAGACGAAAACGGTATTGCTGTTATTTCTGTTTCGGATGTTGGTTTAAACGAAGTTTCTAAAGAAATTCCGGAAGTTTTAAAAGAAGCTGTTTGCCAGTTAAATGAATATTTTGAAGGAAAAAGAACCGATTTCGATTTAAGGCTAAATCCAAAAGGCACAGAATTCCAGCAGAAAGTATGGAAATCTTTATTGGAGATTCCGTACGGGAAAACGGTAAGTTATATGGACCAAACCAAAAAACTAGGCGATATAAAAGCAATTCGCGCGGTTGCTTCCGCAAATGGAAAAAATCCGCTTTGGATTGTAGTTCCGTGTCATCGTGTTATTGGTACAAACGGATCCTTAACAGGTTACGCCGGTGGCTTGTTCCGCAAAAAATGGTTGCTCGAGCATGAAAATCCAAGTATACAGCAGAGTTTGTTTTAAAACACAAATTTCACAGATTTGCACGAATTAAAATTATAACTTTATATTTACAAAACAGAAGATTCTATATAATTGTTTTACTCAAAACAGCTGTGCTAATTAGTGTAATCTGTGTTTAAATTAAAAATATGATTGAAAAAATAAATCTTAATAATATCCTGTTCTTAGATATTGAAACCGTTCCTGAAGAAGAAAATTTCAATTTGCTTGACGCGGAAATGCAATCGCTTTGGGATCATAAAACACAATATCAGCGAAAAGACGATTTTACGCCAGAAGAATTCTATGACCGCGCCGGTATTTGGGCAGAGTTCGGAAAAATTATTTGTATTTCTGTTGGGTATTTCACCATCAAAGGCGATATTCGAAATTTTAGAGTTACTTCCTTTTTTGGAGAAGAAAAAAAGATTTTAAAAGACTTTAATAATCTGCTGAATAATCATTTTAATCAACCTCAACATTTGTTGTGCGGGCATAATGCGAAAGAATTTGATATCCCGTTTATTGCACGCCGTATGATTATCAACCAAATTGCCATTCCAGACAAACTGAATTTATTCGGCAAAAAACCTTGGGAAATTCCGCATTTGGATACTTTAGAGTTATGGAAGTTTGGCGATTACAAACATTTTACTTCTTTGAAACTGTTGACAAAGATTCTCGGCATCCCATCGCCAAAAGGCGATATTGACGGAAGTCAGGTTGCACATGTTTTTTACGTCGAAAAAGATATTGACCGAATTGTAACCTATTGTGAAAAAGATACAATTGCTGTGGCACAGATTTTTCTTCGCTTGCGCAGAGAAGATTTACTGATTGATGAGGAGATTATTCATGTATGAGTTTTTTTAAGTTACAAAGCGAAAAGATGCAGCGGTACAAAGGTTAGCTCCTTATAAATTCCAGAATTTAAATTGTTTAGAAAATGACGCATCAGGAAATTTCATATTATCGACTTGCAGCACAAAAACTTCTTGAAAAGAATCACAATTCTCCACAACAAATCGTACATCATTTAGGTGCCATGCAGGCTCAGGATTATGCGATGGCAAAATGGGCAATTGGTTCCCGTTGTAACGCTACTGAAAAAGAGATTGAAGAAGCTGTAAATTCCGCAAAGATAATCCGAACTCATATTTTGCGTCCAACTTGGCATTTTGTTTCTGCTGAAGATATTTACTGGATGCTGGATATTTCTGCTCCGCAAGTGAAAAAATTCACGGTTGCTGCGGGCAAAAAATACGGTTATGATGCCAAAAAACTCGATCAGGCAAATTCTAAAATTGCAAAGCTTTTAGCCCGAAACAATCATTTGACACGAGAGGAGATTATGCAGGAACTCGATATTAAAAAAACGTCCTCTGCAGATTTTTTAAGTGCTGCAATTATGATGAATGCAGAACTTGACGGTTTGGTTTGTAATGGAAGAATGAAAGGCAAACAAATTACGTATGCTTTACTCGAAGAGCGAGTTTTAAAACCAAAATCTAAATTAACTATAGAAGAAGGTCTTGCAAAATTAGCCCTCAAATATTTCGAAAGTCACGGCCCTGCTACACTTCTTGACTTTTCGTGGTGGTCCGGATTTCCACCTACAACCTGCAAAAATGCAGTTAATGCAATTGAGTTGCAATTGACTTCTGTTGCAATTGAAAATCAAACTTATTACTTCGGAAATCAATTTTCTGATGAAGACAACTTCCGCGAAAGTGTACACTTTCTACCCGCATTTGATGAGATTTTAATTTCTTATAAAACTCGTGAAGCTTCAATTTTAGTTGAGCATCAAGCTAAAGCTTTTACTAATAACGGCATTTTCAAACCCATTATTCTTGAAAACGGAAAAGTTATTGGAACTTGGAAAAGAACCATCAAAAAAGAGTACGCAAAAATAGAAACCGATTTTTTTAACGAAACCCAAAAACATAAAAAAGAAGTTTTGTTTAAAGGAATCAAAGCTTTTGAAAATTATCTGGAAACCAAAATCATTATTGAATAAATCGGTTTTTCATTAAAATGTTGTGTTTTCTAATAGATACTTCTAGTTTGATCAATAAAATCTTTGCGCATACTATCGCTAAATAATTATATTTACAAAAAATATTAGCATTATGGTATTAAGCAGATTTTGGTTAGTGATTTTTATATCTTCAATTTTCTTTATTGCTGTCAGTTTATTTACTGCCAACACTTATACTATTGATTCTGTACTAAATGGCAAGAAAGATGATCCTGTTTTAGTCTCAGAAAAATACATTGATCAGCTTCCTGCATTTATTAAAGACAGTATTAAAAAAGCACCAGATCAGAGCATGACTATCAATCGTGATACTCTTAATGCTGACACAACTTATGTTTTTAAAAACAAAACCGTAAAAGTTTACAGCGGGCTTCAAAAATCTGATGGTTTATTACCTACCTGCAAAACAACTTTACTCGATTTAATTTTACCGCTTATTGCTTATTTAGCCTTTTTCTGTGGCTTAATGGAACTTTTAATTATTTCTGGAGCATCTGGAAAATTAGCTAAAGCTTTGAGTCCCGTTTTTGTAAAGGTTTTTCCAAGTATTCCAGAAAATCATCCTTCGATATCGTACATGACTTTAAACTTTGCTGCCAATTTCTTGGGATTGGATTCGGCTGCAACGCCATTTGGACTAAAAGCTATGGAAAGTTTACAGGAAATAAATCCGGACAAAGACAGGGCAAGTGATGCGCAAATTATGTTTATGTGTCTTCATGCCTCTGGTTTAACCTTAATCGCAACTTCAATTATTGGATATCGCGCGGCTGCAAACGCAAGTAATCCTGCCGATGTTATGCTTCCATGTATCATTACTTCTTTTATTGGTACTATTGCTGCTTTTTTAATTGTGGGAATTAAACAAAAAATCAACTTCAAAAGTGCTTCTCTTCTTATCGTTTTAATGGGATTAATAGCTGCAATTGTTGGGCTTTTGATGTATGTAAATCATTTGGATTTAATTGGAAAAAATTACTTTACCTCTAATCTTTCTGGACTAATATTAATTGGAATTATTGCCTTCACCTTGATTTTTTCATTCATAAACGAAAAGAAATTTACTGAGGCAAATACGACAGTTTTTGAAACATTTGTGGTAGGCGCTAATAATGGCGTAAAAACCGGAGTTACTATTTTTCCTTATGTATTGGGAATGTTAGTTGCTATTTCGCTCTTCAGAAACAGTGGTTTATTCGAAATTATCAGCGACGGAATTGCTTTTGTTTTTTCGAATTTGGGAGTAAATAAAGAAATTACAAATGCGTTGCCGGTTGCTATGCTTCGTCCTTTTAGTTCTGCCGGATCCCGCGGATTTTTAATCGATTCGATGAATACGTTTGGAGCAGATTCTTTAACGGCAAGATTAAGCAGTATTTTTCAGTGCAGTGCCGAAAGTACTTTTTATGTAATTGCGGTTTATTTTGGTTCGATTAATATCAAAAATACGCGTTATGCACTGGGAACAATGCTTTTGGTAGATCTTATTTGTGTGATAACGGCAATTTTTGTGGCGACTTGGTTTTTTTAAATTTATCTAATCAAAATAAAAAACGTGAATATATTTAAAAGCTTTTTTAGTAAAAAAGAGGAAATTGAAATCGTTAATAATACTGAAAATGTTCAATTTACTGAGGAAACTAAACCTATTGAAAAAATTGAACATGAAGAAAATAAATTCGAACCTAATAGAATTGATTGGTTGATTAACGATTCGATCCTCACTTTTCTGCCCCGCGAATTGTACATGCATTATTGGGATAGCAATACTGAAAAAAACCTTCAAGATCCGTCCTGGCAAAATCAGGGTATCTTTTTTTGGGATTACAACGAACCGTTTGAGAAAAAATCTTTGCCTGAGTTTTTTGAAAACTTTGAAAAGAAATTATTTGTCTTTAATAAATTTCCTGAATATATTTCATTAGTTTCTGCAAAAGCAATTCCGTGGTTTGGAATGCCCGGAGAAGGAGACAAACTCTCTCTTAGATACAATGATAATCCAATAACACTAGAAGAAGCTTATAAACTGAATATCATAAATTATGTTGAAATGATAACATTAAACTATGAAAATTTGAGCATTCTTAACGATCGTGATAATTATTATTTTCTAATTGATCCTAACGAAGTTAAATTTGAGAATCAGCTTTTTTATTTGAATGGAGAAAAAATATCACTTGCTGAACTTTACAAACAAAAGAAACTAAGCGTTGTAAAATTAAAATAAGAAGCATCTTTACATTATGAAAATCTCCTCTCTTTTCTTTTTATTTCTGTTGATAAGCTGCCAAAAACCGAAACATCAATCCCAAATAGCAAGTTCTCTTTCTAAAGAAAAAACAGAAAAAATTGCTATAGAAAAAAACTTCTTAAAGGTGGACACAGTTATTGTAAATACTGAGGAAGAAACTTCAAAGAGTAATTATATTTTAGCATATCTGTTAGATCAAAAAATGGATAAAGACAGCGTTATAACGGGAAAATACCGACTTGATTTTTATTTTGATAAAACTAAAACTGCTGAAACAAAAATTACCATCAAAGGCATTGAAGAAGGATCAGAATGGAGTGTTGTTTACGGATTGGGTGAACAAAGTACCAAAAGCAGCTCTCCTTTTATCCAAATTAGTTTTGGATATCCTGCCTGTGGTTACAATCAGAGCCATTATTTGTATTATTTAAAAAACAATGATATACAATTGGTTTACGATTGGTACACGATGTCTGATAGTGGCTGGGGAAGCTGGGTTGAATTCGAAAATCCTTCGGCGAAAGCCAATCCTGAATCTTTTTATTGCAAGACAGTTGCTTTTGGACCTGATGATAATGATGAGAATATGGGAACTGTTACATACTCAGACTCAATTGTCTTTCGCTTAAGCGGAAATCATTGGGAAAAGCAATTACTTTCTGCAAAAGACAAGCCTTATTTCCAAAAGAAAATGAGTTTTGATGACTTTTACAAACAAAATTAAACCCTTTTAATAGCCCTTATTCAAATTCTTTCTTAGGTAAATAATTTTTAACTTTGCCAAAAACAAAGAAATGATTGATTTTATATACCAAGACCCTTATCCTATTTTAAAGGATGATACGCAGTACCGCAAAATCACCTCTGATTTTGTAAAAGTGGAGCAATTTGGAGAACGTGAAGTTTTAACCGTTGATCCTAAAGGTTTAGAATTATTAGCTGAAGAAGCTTTAACAGATGTTTCGTTTATGCTAAGAACATCACATTTGCAAAAACTACGAAAGATTCTTGACGATCCAGAAGCAACAGACAACGATCGTTTTGTGGCTTACAATTTACTTCAAAATGCTTCGGTCGCAGCCGAAGGACAATTACCAAGCTGTCAGGATACCGGAACAGCGATTGTAATGGCAAAAAAAGGCGAAAGTATATTTACAGGTGTTGATGATGCAGAATGGCTTAGCAGAGGAATTTTTAATACCTATCAAAAACGTAATTTAAGATATTCGCAAATTGTTCCGATTTCGATGTTTGAAGAAAAAAATTCAGGTTCGAATCTTCCGGCTCAAATTGATATTTATGCTAAAAAAGGAAGTTCGTACGAGTTCTTATTTATGGCAAAAGGCGGTGGATCTGCAAACAAAACCTATTTATACCAGCAGACAAAATCGTTGCTGAATGAAAAATCTATGGATGCTTTCGTTCGTGCAAAAATTAAAGATTTAGGAACTTCGGCTTGTCCTCCTTATCATTTGGCTTTAGTAATTGGCGGAACTTCTGCGGAAGCGAACTTAAGCGCCGTTAAAAAAGCGTCTGCCGGATATTACGATCATTTGCCAACTACTGGAAATATGTCTGGTCAGGCTTTCCGTGATATCGAATGGGAACAGCGCGTACAGCAAATTTGCCAGGAAAGTGCTATTGGAGCTCAGTTTGGCGGAAAATATTTCACGCATGATGTTCGTGTAATTCGTTTGCCACGCCATGCAGCTTCTTGCCCGGTTGGACTGGGAGTTTCTTGTTCTGCAGACAGAAATATTAAAGGAAAAATTACGAAAGATGGAATTTTCGTTGAGCAGTTAGAAGTAAATCCAAAACAATTTTTACCAGAAACCGCACCGCATTTAGAAGCGCCAGTTGAAATTGATTTGAACATGCCAATGGCTGATATTTTAGCTAAATTAACGCAATATCCTATTAAAACACGTTTAAAATTGAACGGAACTGTGATTGTTGCCCGCGATATTGCGCATGCAAAAATCATGGAATTATTAGAAGCAGGCAAACCAATGCCGGAATACTTTAAAAATCACCCTGTTTATTACGCAGGTCCAGCAAAAACGCCAGAGGGAATGGCTTCAGGAAGTTTTGGACCAACAACTGCTGGACGTATGGATGTTTATGTAGATGAATTTCAAAAACATGGCGGCAGTATGATTATGCTTGCCAAAGGAAACCGTACCAAACAAGTTACCGATGCCTGCAACAAATATGGCGGATTTTATTTAGGTTCTATTGGTGGTCCTGCAGCAATTTTAGCACAAGACAACATCCTGAAAGTTGAAGTTGTAGATTTTGAAGAATTAGGAATGGAAGCTGTGCGCAAAATCACGGTTAAAGATTTCCCTGCGTTTATTATTACAGACGATAAAGGAAATGACTTTTTCGAAAATTTATAATTTGAGTTTCTAAGTTTTATATACAAAAAACCGCCTTTTGGGCGGTTTTTTGTATATAAAACTTGTTTACTGCCGCCGTTAATTAAGCGCTTAGGGCATTTTGCTCAAAAGCTATAAAATGCGACACTTCTCCTTTTAAATTATAAATAGGAAAACCATTGATTTTACAACTGTACGGTTTGCCATTTTTTTTATAATTTTCGATTATTTTTTCAAACGGAACTTGGCTTTTTATTGCTTCTCTTATCTCTTTTAAAACAGTCTGACATGTTGTGGGTCCTTGAAATATTCTTGGGGTTTTCCCTAATATTTCAGCTTCTGTATAACCTGTCATGCTTTTAATTCGGTTAGAGGCAAAAACGATTTTGAGATTCAAATCTGTAACCACAACAACCTCGGCTTTAATTCTTTCCTCAATTTTCAAATCTTCTTCATCCCAGGAAAACTGGCTTGAAATTTTATTTACTTTTTTCAAATCAGCAAAAACAGCTTTCAATTCATTTACATATTCATAATGAAAATCCCAGGCCATAATTGGTACTGAATTACGAAACAAAGCTTCTTCAGAGTTAGTATTTTTCATTTTGAAAGAGTTTAAAGACTGCAGTTATCTCAAAGATAGCGAGAAAATTGGAAACTTAATTACGTAAACCCTCATTTAACGTATGTTGAAGTTTATTAAAACGAAAATTTCAGCTGTACAACAACCGCTTTTTTTTCTTCTGTATTCAAATTATTTAATGAAATTCCGAGTAACCGAACAGAATCCTTCATTTTTTCTTGATACAATAATTCTTCAACCGTTTCTAAAATCAAGCTTTTATCTGAAATAAAATAAGGTAAAGTTTTACTTCTGGTCTGTTGCGTAAAATCGCTGTATTTGATTTTAAGCGTTACTGTTTTTCCAGAAATTTTATGCTTTTGCAGTCGTTTTTCTAGTGATGTTGCAATTCTTTCAAGTTGTTCTAGCATAAAAATTTCTGATGATAAATTTACATCAAAAGTATGTTCTGCTGCAACTGATTTGGTGATTCGGTGCGATTTTACTTCGCTGTTGTGAATACCTCGAACCACTTTATAATAAAAAGCGCCCGACTTTCCGAAATGTTTTTCTAGAAATTCTAACGATTTGCTTTTTAAATCTGTTCCGGTAAATATTCCGAGCTGATACATTTTTTCAGTTGTTACTTTTCCAACGCCATAAAACTTTCGAATAGGCAATTCTTCTAAAAAAGCTTCAACTTCATCTGGATTTACTGTTTTTTGTCCGTTGGGTTTATTGATGTCGCTCGCAATTTTAGCGACAAATTTATTGACAGAAATTCCCGCTGAAGCCGTCAACCCAACTTCATTCAATATACGGAGTCTAATTTCCTGTGCAAGCAAACTGGCACTTGGGTTTCCTTTTTTATTTTGCGTGACATCGAGATACGCTTCGTCTAGCGAAAGCGGTTCAACCAAATCAGTATAGTCGTGAAAGATTTTATGAATTTTAGACGAAATCTCTTTATAGCGATCAAAACGCGGACGCACAAAAATAATTTCTGGGCAGTATTTTTTGGCCAATGTCCCGCTCAAAGCACTGCGAACACCAAACTTTCTTGCTTCATAACTCGCCGCCGAAACTACTCCTCTGTTTTCTGAACCTCCAACAGCAACAGGTTTTCCGCGTAATTCAGGATTGTCCATCTGTTCTACAGACGCGTAAAAAGCATCCATATCAATATGGATAATTTTTCGATATGTAGGCGATTCAGACATGTTACAAATTTAAATAGGAAAACACCAAAATGGGATCAAAATAGTCATAAAAAAAGCTACAATTTTACAATTATAGCTTTCTGTTTTTTATCTTTTGAAATTCTTAAAATTCAACTCTAAAACCAATTTGATTTGCACTTGCAACTAAAGTTGTTTTAGGCGCTGGCTTATAAGTAGTGGCCAAACCGCTGTTGTATTTTTCCAGAGCCGATTTGATTTTCTTTGGATATCCTATTTTTATTGGTATTGAAGCGACAATTAAAGCGCCACCAATAATTGCAGCTGTCATATTTGTTTTTTCAGAAGGATTCGGATTATAGCCTCCTGATGAATAATTGGGGTCACTATTCATTCCAAAAAGTAAATTAGCTGTTACAAGTCCCAAACCACCATAAAAGAAAACATTTCCAAAAGTTTTTTTACTTCTTCCTGCATTATAAAGTGCTAACGCTTCAGAATTATTGGCTAGCAAACTTCGAACTTCATTAGAATTAAGTCGTTTGTTTTCAGCATTATAAACTGTTCCGCCACTTTTATAAGAGAGTTGTTGCGAATAGCCCGCCAGCGTAAGAATTAAAAATAAAATAGTAAAATTTTTTTTCATGTTAAATTGGTTTTTTGGTTTTGATTTAGTTAATACAATTGATTTGCTCTAAAGATCTTCAAAACAAAAACGATCTTCAGTTTCGCAAAGATTAGCAACTTAATGATCTCAAACAAATCATTTTCTTTATTTTTGTACTTCTACTCGAAATAAAATAAAATGCGAACATTTGTTATAGGCGACATACACGGCGGATTACTCGCGCTTGAACAAGTGATGAAAAAAGCCGAAATTACTACAAAAGATACTCTTATATTTTTAGGCGATTACGTTGACGGTTGGAGTCAGTCTGCAGAAGTTATCGATTACCTTATTGATTTAAAAAGCAAACAAAACTGTATTTGCATTAGAGGAAATCATGATCAGCTTGCCTTAGATTGGCTTGAGAACAGACATGAAAATTTTGACGAAGAAATGTGGTACAAACATGGCGGACGCGCTACTGTTGAAGGGTATTCGAAACTTTCTGAAGAAAAAAAGAAAACGCATATTGCCTTTCTCGAATCTTTGCAGGATTATCATCTTGACGATGAAAACCGACTTTTTGTTCACGCAGGTTTTACCAATTTAAGTGGTGTAATGTGGGAATATTTTCCGAAACTGTTTTATTGGGACAGAACACTTTGGGAAACCGCTCTTTCTTTAGATCCAAATTTAAGTGTAGATGATCCTTATTACCCAAAACGTTTTACATTGTATAAAGAAATCTATATTGGGCATACTCCGGTTACAAGAATTGGAAAAACGGTCCCGGTTCAAAAAGCATGTGTCTGGAATGTCGATACAGGCGCAGCATTCAAAGGTCCTTTGACAATTTTGAATGTTGACACCAAGGAATTCTGGCAAAGTGATCCTTTAAACGAATTATATGCCAACGAAAAAGGTAGGAATTAATGTATAAAAATATATTTTTGCATTTTAAAACAATTAATATTTAAGTTTATGAAAAAAGTAATTACGCTTTTGTTTTTAGTATCATTTGGATTCACTCATGCACAGCATGCCTATACAGGAAAAGGAGATGTCAAAGTTAATATTGGTGCTAATATACAAGATGGTGGTTCAGGAATTCAAGGTTCTGTAGATTTTGGTTTGGGAGAAAATTTCTCTTTCGGATTTGTTTCAAATTATTTATTAGGAGTAGAAGACCGTAATGTTTTTGTTAATAACCAAATTAGAACAGTATCTCCGGATTTTGGTGACCGTTTTGATGCCAAAGCCAGAATCAATGCTAACTTAAGCAGTGTTATTGGTGTTGATCAATTAGATATTTATCCTGGTTTGAGTTTAGGATTACGCAATTTTGGCGGTCACGTTGGCGGTCGTTATTTTTTTACTGAAGGATTTGGTGTTTTTACAGAAATTGGTTTTCCAATTGCAAAATACAGTGACAAAAATGATTATTTTGACCACCTAAACAATCAGGCGACTTTTAGTTTGGGAGCTTCTTTTAATTTGTAAATTTTATAAATTCTCATAAAAAAAAGCCTTGCAATTGCAAGGCTTTTCCTTTTCTAAAATTACAATTTATTTTTTAACGAATTTCTTGATAATCTTTTTGTTGCCGTTATTTAATTCAATAATATAAAATCCTGTAGCCAACTTGCTTACATCGATAGCACTTCCAGAGATTTCTCCAGAACTAAGCTGCTGACCTAATGTATTTGTAATTTTATACGAATAACCGCTGCTGTTAGAAAAAGAAACATTTAATTCATTTTCTACTGGATTTGGATATAATGCAAAACTTGAAGCTTCAGTAGTTTCAACTAATCCTGCTACAATTTCCTCATCGACAACTGCGCCAGAAGCCGTTATATTTATAGAATAATCTTCCACTTGACCGTATGAGAAAGTCTCACAAGATGTTGGAGTTCCGTTATACTTCATAGAAACCCTTAATCTCGTTGTTCCAAGTGTTGCAGTTGATGGAATTGTAATTGTACCTGTTGCTGGAGTTGCAGTTGATGTGGCTTTTGTAAATACAGTTTCACCAGAATCTGCAAAATCGCCATCTTGATTGTAATCTATAAAAACAGCATATCCTTCACTGTAAACAGAAGAAGTCCAACTTGGCGTAATTGTAATTGTATACGCTGTTCCTCTTGTTGCATTTGTAGAAATTGAAGTATAATTTTCGTACCCAGTAGTTCCAGTAGAAGTATTATTAATTGTACCCAAAACTACTTTGCCAATTCTTTCGTCTGCTGCACTATTTCCTTTAGAAGTACAATACGTTATTGTAGTCGCAGTAGTGGTAACATTTACAGCATTACTAGCTGCAGAAACATTTCCTGCTGCATCTTTAGCCTTTACCGTAAAAGTATAGGCAGTTGAAGCAGTTAATCCAGTAACCGTGTAACTTGTAGTTGTAGATGAACCTTTTAAAGTTGTTCCTTGGTAAATATCATATCCTGTTACTGCCACATTATCTGTAGAGGCCGTCCACGATAAATTTGTTGTTGTTCCTGTTGTTCCAGAAGCAGCAAGTGCGGTTGGTGCTGATGGTGCCACTGCATCTGTAGGTCCTGAATAAGCGGCTCCAATACCAACGGCATAAAATGCATTTGTTGTAGCAATAACTTCTGCAGAACCAGCGCCATATAAGTCAATAGCAGACTGTATACCTGAAGTTCTCGCATTTGCATAAGTCGAGTTTGAGGTTAAATAAACGCTTTCTAAACGGAAAGCAATTTTAGCCGCTTTATCGATTGTAATTCCTGTAACGTTATAAACACTTCCTATGTCGTTTGTTCCTGATTTACCAACAGATAAAATATAAAACCAATGGTTTAATACTCCTGAATTGGTGTGAACACCGCAATAATCATTGTTGCTTGTTGGTGTACAGCTTACATTTACCCAATACGTTCCTCCATAAGTATCTGGCTGACCCTCAGAGTTTGGATCGCTCATAGAACGTAAAGCCAAATGTCCAGTTCTTCTTTCAATATCTTCACCTACTAACCATGTTGATTTTGTTGGTGCTGCGCGATATTCAATACAGGCTGCCCAAATATCCGAAAAAGCTTCGTTCATCGCTCCAGATTCTTTTTGGTATGCTAAATTTGCTGTGTATGTACATACTGCATGCCCAATCTCGTGTCCTGCAACATCTATAGAAGTTAAGATATCAAAACCTCCAGTTCCGCTTCCGTCTCCGTAAGTCATAACACTTCCGTTCCAGAAAGCATTATTATTACTTGAATATCCGGCTGCAATTAAATTATAATGCACATAACTTTTGATTTTTGCTCCAGCATTATCATAGCTGTTTCTGCCGTGAACAGCCGACCAATAATCATACGTCATTTCAGCTCCCCAATGTGCATCAAGTGCTCCGTTATCTTTATTTGTATTATTATATTCAGCAGCAGTCCAGTTGTTATCAGCATCGGTAAAATTTGTTGTTGGATAAGTTGCCGTTCTTGCAGAATTATAAGTTTGAACTCCATTTCCACGAGTAACATCTGACAAAATATACGATGAGCCACTTAAACTAGTTTGAATAGTTTGAGTGCCGCTGTAACGAGTTGCTGCGTTTGCTGCTACAACTGCCATTTTTGAAGACACATTATTTTTTTGCTTTTGAATTCCATCAGCATTCGATTTGCCGTGACTGTATTCTCCAAGATGTTTAATTGTGGCATTGTAAAACAAAACTTTTCCAGTTTCAGCATCAATATAAAGATCGCCGCGACTTAAAGGTACAGTAGCATAAATATCAAATTTATACGCCAATCGCACTTTATCACTTTTTCTTAATTGCCCCTGCTCTTCCATCGCTGGCAATAAAACCAGTTCGCCTGTTGGTTTTTCATAATCCATTGCAGCTGCATCTGCTGGTTTTTCCCATAAATATTGTTTTGCTCCTGTGTAGGCTATTGCTTTATCAAATGCAGCTTGACTTGATAATTTTGGAGTTACATTGACATTCTCAAGAGCATAAAATTCTCCATTCATCGAAACTAATTTCCCGCCTTTTGAGTGTAAGGTGTAATTGGCAAACTCCACTTTAATTCCTTGTTCGTACAATTGAAATTTTTCATGAGTAAAACCTTCCTTATCCGATTCTATTTTAATTTTTGAAAAAGACTGATTGTCTTTTAAGCCTAATTGTTCTTTAAAAACTTTTTGTGAATCAGAACCCTTGTAGGCTGATTTATCATTAAATGTAATTAAACTAGGCAAACCATTTTCGGAGAGATCTTTCTTGCTTACTCTTTTGTCTGTTTCTTGTGCAGACACATTGAGCGAAATAAGGATAACAGTTGTGGCCAATAAAATTTTAGGTAATTTTCTTTTCATAATAAGTTTGGTTTAAGATTGGTTAAATTGGATTACAACAAAGTATTTAAAAGTAAGTAAATACTTTATTTTTGGATAAAAGTATTTTAAATTTGTCAGATAGTCGATTAAATTTGCCTTTAATCGATAAAATGCAACACTTTTTATTCTAAATTTACTTTTATTTAACAAATTGTAATAATCCTACAATAAATACCACATAAAACCAATTATACTATTGATATTTAATATTTTAAACTTATTTAATACTTACAAATAAAACTATCATTTAAAAATCCTAAAAAAGCACGATCTCGATTTATCTTACAAAAAAAGGCTAGCTTTAAAAGCCAGCCTAAAGACGTGTTGTTAGTTAAAAAAGAAACTAACTATATATTCATTTCTGGAATTTCTCCTTCAATTATTAGATCAGCTTCAGTTGAAGCTATAATATGCTCAACAGAAACACCTGGCGCACGTTCTAAGAGCTTAAAGCCGTTTTCTGTCACTTCCAGAACTGCTAACTCCGTTACAACCTTTTTTACGCATCCTACGCCTGTTAATGGTAAGGTACATTTTTTAAGAATTTTAGATTCTCCTGCTTTATTAACATGCATCATCGCAACAATGATATTTTCAGCGGAAGCCACTAAATCCATTGCGCCTCCCATTCCTTTAACCATTTTACCTGGAATTTTCCAGTTGGCGATATCTCCATTTTCTGAAACTTCCATTGCACCCAAAATCGTCAAATCTACTTTTTGACTTCGGATCATTCCGAAACTAAAAGCCGAATCAAAAAAACTCGCACCCGGAAGTGTAGTAATCGTTTGCTTTCCTGCGTTAATAATATCGGCATCTTCTTCTCCCGCAAAAGGAAAAGGCCCCATGCCTAAAACTCCGTTTTCACTTTGAAACTCTACCGCAATATCTTCTCTCACGTAATTCGCAACCAAAGTCGGTATCCCGATTCCAAGATTGACAAAATATCGGTCTTTAACTTCTTTAGCAATTCGTTTTGCTATATCTTCTTTTGTTAACATATTTATAATGTGTCAATTTGGAAATTAGATAATTGGATAATGCTTCAGCACAATCTAAATTAATTATCTAATTATCACATTTTCTACTTATCTACTTACGCTCTCTGTCTTACTGTTCGTTGCTCGATTCTCTTTTCGAATTTCTCTCCTTGAAAAATTCGCTGCACCATAATTCCCGGAATGTGAATTTGATTTGGATCTAAAGTGCCAACCGGAACTAATTCTTCGACCTCAGCAATTGTAATTTTTGCTGCGCCTGCCATACATGCATTAAAGTTTCTGGCGGTTCCTTTAAAAATAAGATTTCCCGCTTCGTCGCCTTTCCATGCTTTGACAATAGCAAAATCAGCTTTGAAAGCATGTTCCATAATATGCATTTTCCCATTGAATTCACGAGCTTCTTTTCCTTCAGCAACTTCAGTTCCGTAACCGGCTGGCGTGAAGAAAGCAGGAATTCCCGCTTGAGCCGCACGGCAGCGTTCTGCTAAAGTTCCTTGTGGCGTTAACTCTACTTCTAATTCTCCTGAAAGCATTTGGCGTTCAAACTCGGCATTTTCACCCACATAAGATGAAATCATTTTTCTTATTTGTTTTTTCTTCAACAGCAATCCCAAACCAAAATCATCAACACCTGCATTATTTGAGATACAAGTTAAATCTGAAATTGAGGTATTTACCAATGCCGCAATCGTATTTTCAGGAATACCGCATAATCCGAAACCGCCAAACATAATGGTCATGCTGTTTTCGATTCCGTTAATCGCTTCCTGCACGTTATTTACTTTTTTTGTTATCATAACAAACTGTCTTTATTACCGTATAATTTTGATAAAAATAAGATTTTTAGATTAAATTATAACGATTTCGTAAAAAATAAAATTGACTTCAAAAAAAGATCCCTTTATGACTTCATAATGAGAAGTGCATAAAGGGATATTTTTAATTTAAACCTGAATTACGCTTTATAATTCGAATTCGTCTGTATTTTGTTCTGTTTGAGTAGTATCTTTTACAACAGCTGGTCGACTGTAACAATCTACCTTGATAGAAAGATTTGCCGGACGCTCAAATTCTGATTTAGAAACTTGAAGTCCTGGATCTCCATAACATAGTTTCATAAAATAAGCCCAAACTGGCAATGCTGCCGTAGCTCCCTGTCCGTAGGTTAAACTTTTAAAACGAGCTGAACGGTCTTCACAACCAACCCAAACTCCTGTAACTAAATTTGGAACCATTCCCATAAACCAACCGTCTGACTGGTTTTGTGTTGTTCCTGTTTTACCCGCAATCGGATTTTTGAACATGTATGGATATCCTGTCCAACGGTTATCACCGCTTCCTCCGCCCTGCGTACGCAAACGTGCACCAGAACCAGTTTCTGTAACTCCTTCTAATAATTTGATTACAGCAAAAGCAATATCTTTATTTAAAACGTCGTGCGATTCTGGAATTGGTTCGTAAATAACCTCTCCGCTTTTATTCTCGATACGGCTTAAAAATTGCGGTTTTACATAAACTCCTTGATTTGCAAAAGTGCTGTAAGCAGCAACCATATCTTCAACTGTAATATCAACAGCTCCTAAAGCAATTGATGGCTGAACCGGAATTTCAGTTTTAACTCCTAACTTTTGCGTTAACTCTACAACAGCTTCTGGACCAGTTCTGTCAATTAATTTAGCCGAAACTGTATTAATAGAGTTTGCCAAACCTTGTTTTAATGTTACCATTCCGCGGTATCTGTTATCAGAGTTTCTTGGTTCCCAATCTTCCGTAACGTGGTGACGTCCTTTATGAATCATGAAAGGTCCATCTAAAATTGAATCACAAGGAGACATATTTAGTTGTTCGATAGCAGTTGCATAAACAAAAGGCTTGAAGGTAGAACCTACTTGTCTTGCTCCCTGGCCTACGTGATCGTACTGAAAGTATTTGTAATTAATTCCTCCAACCCACGCTTTAATATTTCCGGTTTGAGGCTCCATTGCCATTAAACCTGACTGCAAAAAGTGTTTGTAATAACGGATAGAATCTAACGGCGTCATAATGGTATCGCGTTCCCCTTTCCAAGTAAATACACGCATTTGTGTTTTTACTTTGAATGAAGCAATAATCTCATCTTCGCTTTTATCTAAATCTTTCATGATTGCCCAGCGCGTAGAATTTTTCATGGCTTGCATCATAATTCTTTCTGTCTCAGCTTGAGTAATATTTACGAAAGGTGCATTTTTATTGGTTTTCATTTCAATGAAAAACTGTTGCTGTAAGTTTTTCATGTGTTCTGAAACTGCTTCTTCTGCATATTGCTGCATTCTAGAATCGATAGTAGTGTAAATCTTCAGACCATCTTTGTATATATCATAATCAGAACCGTCTGGTTTTTTGTTTTCTGCTACCCATTTTTTCATGTAATCACGAAGATATTCTCTAAAATAAGTTGCAGTTCCTTCGCGGTGGCTTTCTAATTTAAATTTCAAAGCAATTGGCAAAGCCTGTAATCTTAATTTCTCTGCAGTAGAAATCATCTTTGCTTTTTCCATTTGAGAAAGCACGACATTTCTACGGTTTTTAACTCCCTCCGGATTACGAACTGGATTGTATAAACCTGAATTTTTGAACATCCCGACTAAAATAGCCGATTCGTCCATTGTTAAATCTTTTGGATCTTTAGAGAAATACGTTTGAGCAGCAGAACTTACTCCAACAGAATAATTTCCGAAATCATAAACGTTGCAATACATTGCCAAAATTTCATTTTTCGTATATTGTCTTTCGAGTCGAATGGCGATAATCCATTCTTTTATTTTTTGTACAATTCTGAAAGGAAGGAATTTAGAACCTTCTCCGTGAAATAATTGTTTTGCTAATTGCTGTGTTAATGTACTTGCTCCACCGTTGGTTCCTAAAGTAAAAACAGCTCTTAGAGTTCCGCGTCCGTCAATTCCTGAATGTTCGTAAAAACGGGCATCTTCGGTGGCAACCAAAGCTTCTACCAAACTTTTTGGCAAATCCGAATATTTAAGCTGCGATCTATTAGTCTTAAAATATTTACCAATAACTACTCCATCAGAAGAAATAATTTCGGTAGCTAAGTTAGAATCCGGATTTTCTAAATCTTCAAAAGAAGGCATTGAACCGAATAACCCCCAAGAGGCGAATAAAAAGAAAGCTAAAATACCTAGCAGTGTGTACGCAAAAACACGCCAGAACTTCTTTTTATAGTAATTAATATCTTTAACGCTATTTGTTTGATTGTTTTTTTTAGCAGCCATAACTATTTTCTAATCTTTTTGTTCTATTCTAAAACCAACGTCTGTAATACCTTCTAAAGCCTCGACACCAGGAATTTTACCTGTTTCTCTAACGGCTTGTTTTATGTGTACTTTGTATTTTCCTTTAAACTTAACGTCTTCTTTATAATACAATTTACTTTCTTTAATATCTGTAAAACCGTTTCCTAATAAAGTCCCGTCAGGATTTGCCATTTGGTATTCTAAAGTATCCACTTTCGTGAAACCGCTTGGCGTTTCAATAGCAACAATTAAAAACAAATTATTGAAAGGATAATTGTTATTGTCTCTCAAATTTACAAATAAATTGTATTTTTTGGTAGAATCTAAAACTGGCAGATCAAAGGTTACAACACTGTCTTTGTGCCAAGCACTTCCAACAGATTTGTACTCATCAAATACTCTTTTTTTATCACAAGAAAAAAGAAGTATTGCCACCAAAAGAAGAATCCCGCTATTTTTTATTCTCATTTTTAGTAATAATTATAGGTTTTCTTGGTTCAGCTGGTTTGTTTTCATTCGAATTATTTGGTTTATTCGATTGATTTTGCTTGTTGTTCGGTTTATTCGATTTATTCGGATTTCCTCCAGCTGGTTTATTATTATTGTTATTTCCTTGTTGCGGTTTATTTGGAGCCGGAGCTGCGACAACCGCGCCCTCTGCATTTGGTTTGCGTTTGCGGTTTGGTTTTTTCTTTCTTTTAGGCTGATCAAAACGAGTTAAGCTCTCTTGACCCATTGCATTATTAAAGTCTTTTTCAGGTTCTGAAACTACTTCAATAGCAAAATCTTCAAGTGAAGACACTTTGTTTTTCTGTTTATTTTCGGCAATAATTTCTTTTACCTGATCAATTTTTAAAACGTGCCAGTTTGCAAAATTATTTGTGTATGCAAACCACATTAAACCTTTAAAAATATCTTGTTTCTGGCAGATTGCATCACCTTTTTCAGTTACTAATTTAGTATCGTAATCTGGAAAATCTTTCAATGCATCCATGTAGGTGTCAAGCTCGTAGTTTAAGCAGCACTTTAATTTTCCGCATTGTCCTGCTAATTTTTGTGGATTCAGCGAAAGCTGTTGGTAACGAGCTGCCGAAGTATTTACACTTCTAAAATCGGTAAGCCAAGTCGAACAGCAAAGTTCTCTTCCGCACGAACCAATGCCGCCTAAACGAGCTGCTTCCTGACGGAAACCAACTTGTTTCATTTCGACTCTTGTACTGAATTCTTTAGCAAAATCTTTAATTAAAAGCCTAAAATCGACTCTGTCATTTGCCGTGTAGTAAAACGTAGCTTTTGACCCGTCTCCTTGAAATTCAATATCCGAAATTTTCATTTCTAATTTATGCTGAATCGCTAATTCTCGAGCTCGAACTTTCATTGGTTCTTCGCGATCACGCGCTACAGACCAAATATCGATATCTTTTTGAGATGCTTTTCTGTAAATTTTTGGCACTTCATTGCTTTCGTGATTTACACCTTTTTTCTTCATTTGAATTTTTACCAATTCTCCTGTCAAAGTTACGATTCCAATATCATGCCCTGGCGATGCAACAGTTGCTACAATATCGCCAATACTTAAAGTTAATTTCTCTGAATTTCTAAAAAATTCCTTGCGTCCGTTTTTAAAACGAACCTCAACACAATCAAAAATTGCTTCTCCATTAGACGGACTCATGTTCGCAAGCCAGTCAAAAACCGTCAATTTATTGCAGCTATCGGTGCCGCAAGTCCCATTATTTTTACAACCTTTTGGTGCACCACCATCTGAGGTTGAACAACTTGTACATGCCATAATTATATATGTAGTGTTGCATAAAAGCAACTTAAGTTCATAAACGTTTGATCGGTAAAGATAGTATTTTTTTTAGTTTGCTTTTTATGGATTAAAACTAAAGGCTTGTTAAATAAAAAAAGCAGATTTTGTTTGACACAAAATCTGCTTTTTTAACTTTATTTAAAAGGATTTATCCCAAAATTTTATAAATTTTATCAGACAATCTTATTCTAAAAGGCACTTCAAAAGTAACTTTATCGCCAATTTTTGCTGTTGCAGTTTCTGCTCCGTCTACAATCATTCTATCTAAAACCAATTCTTGCTCGCCTGTTGTTGGTCCGGAGATTAAGATTTTATCGCCAATGGATAACTCTTGATTTTCAACAGTAAATTGACCCACTTTTGCTTTTACATAATAATGCTCCGCTTTTCCAAGCAATGCTTTTTTTACTTTTATTTTTTGACGGATATCTGCTGATTTTTCGGCTGTAGCCAAAGCACTGTTTGGCAGTTCTCCAGAATGTTTGAATTTCAAACTATCTGATTTTCCTTTTCTAAACACTTTGTTTCCAACTTGTTTTCCGGTTCTTAATCTTACCTGATCAACCAAAGGCATGTGTACTATTTCCAGACATTCAGTAGAACAGCAGTTTTCCATAGCTGCCTTACATTCATCACATTGAATAAACAACAAATGGCATCCGTCATTTTCGCAGTTGGTATGATTGTCACAAGGTTTGCCACATTGGTGACATTGCGAAATAATATCTTCGGTAATTCTTTCGCCAAGGCGATTGTCGAATACGAAGTTTTTACCAATGAATTTACTTTCTAAACCTTCTTCTTTCAATTGTTTCGCATAATTAATAATACCGCCTTCTAATTGAAAAACATTTTTAAAGCCTTGATGTTTGAAATAAGCACTTGCTTTTTCGCAGCGAATTCCGCCGGTGCAGTACATTACAAGGTTTTTATCTTCTTTATGATTTTGAAGCTGTTCATTGATAATTGGCAAACTTTCTCTAAACGTTTCAACGTCTGGAGTAATCGCATTTTTAAAGTGCCCCACTTCACTTTCGTAGTGATTTCTAAAATCAACCACAATCGTATTCGGATCATCTAATATTTCATTAAACTCTTTGGCTTTTAAGTGAACACCGATATCTGTTACATCAAAAGTATCATCGTTTAAACCATCAGCAACGATTTTGTGACGTACTTTAATTGTTAATTTTAAAAAGGAATGGTCATCATGTTCTACGGCTTCATTCAAACGAATGCCTTTCATGAAATCATAAACTTCAAGAGTTGCTCTAAAAGCCTCCAAATTTTCTTCAGGAATACTCATTTGAGCATTTATTCCTTCGTTAGCAACATAAATTCGGCCTAAAGCATCGAGCTTATTCCAGGCTACAAATAAATCATCGCGAAATTTTTTGGGATCTTGAATTTTGGCATACGCATAGAAAGACAACGTTAGTCGTTGTTTACCGGCATCATCGATCATGATGGCTCTTTCTTCTGCGCTTAAAGTGTTATACAGTTGCATGCTATAAACAGTTTTTAAGTTTAGAAATAAATGGGTATTGAATTCTTTTATCTTACTGAATTCGGGCGCAAAGATAAGTTTTTCTATTCAATTTTAAAAATGATAAAAATCATGGAATATTAAATAATATAAGCAGTATCGTATGATTTTAAATTTAATTTTCTACAGAAGATGTTCCACCGGAACATAGAATATAAAAAATAAAAAGAGGGCTGTTTCAAAAAAATGAAATAGCCCTCTTAATCTTTGTACCTCTGTACCTTTGCTTCTTTGAACCTAATTAACAATACTCGTTAAACGCATCTTGCAAATTCTCAGCGATTAATTCAGCTGGGCGCCCTTCGATATGGTGACGCTCAAGCATGTGAACCAATTCTCCGTTTTTGAACAAAGCCATAGATGGCGATGATGGAGGAAAAGGAAACATATGTTGTCTTGCGGCATCAACAGCTTCTTTGTCAACACCTGCGAAAACTGTAATTAAGTGATCTGGTTTTTTAGCGCCTTCTAAACTCATTTTAGCTCCCGGACGTGCATTTCTAGCAGCACAACCGCAAACTGAATTTACAACAACTAAAGTGGTACCTTCAGCTTTGATAGCATTATCTACAGCGTCAGCACTATGTAAATCTTGAAAACCTGCAGCAGTCAATTCAGCTTGCATTGGTTTTACCATTTCTTCTGGATACATATTGTTTATTTTTAAATTTTACTTTTGAACTGCAAAGTTACAAAGTTTACTCGCAACAACTTAATTTGAAGTATAAAGTTTTGTTATAGTTCGATATAAAATTTTGAACCAAACAGAAAAGCAATCTTTAAAAATAATTTGAAAAACTTTAAACTGCCATTTTTTTATCTGGAAATTGATAATTGTATTTTTTCAAATGACTATTTCTGCCTCCTGCTTTATGCTTGGTTGTTAAAACAGTTGACTTGCTTTGTTCTGAAATTTCAATGGTTGAAAGATAACTTGTCAAATATTTTTTAAGTATTTGTATGTTGTCAACATCAATAGAGTAAATTGTTTTTTTTCCTTCGTTTTTAATATTGACCAAATTTGCTTTTTTTAATTCTAATAAATGCTTAGAGATTGTTGATTGTGCCAACGGAATTAATTCGACAATTTCCCCACAAGTTCTATTGTCTCTCTTCCATAAAAGCGTCATAATCTCAATTCGTGTAGGATGTCCGAGAGCTTTGCAAATTTTTCCTATTGCTTCAGTTTCTGTATCAAAATTTAAACGTTTTGTCATTCCCATAAATTTGCCAATTAATTATTATCGTAAAAGATCGATTATAGCAGGCAAATCTAAATATTGCAACATCTTTCTAACTGCCGCAAAAAATTATTAAAATAAAAGAATAAGACATTTTAATAGTAAAATTGATTAGCATCTGATCGCAAAATGAACATTGCCCACAGACTATATGGCTTCGGCAGATGTTCAAGATTTAAATAATAGCGATCAAAATATAATTTAATTGAATAAAGCTCGAAACAATGCTTTAATAAATGGCATTTTCGGACATTTTAAAATCACTTGGAGATCTTCAAGCAAATTTGTTTCTTCATCTAAAAATTTGAAAATCAAAGCAGGATTTCCTTTTTTGAATAATGAAGAAAAAATAGAACTTCCCAATTCATTATGACGATGAAGAATGTCTAGAAGAAGTAAATCATAAAACCAAAATCGGCTTTTTTTATGAAAAGAAGACATACTGAGCAATTTAGAATTTTCAGAAGAAGAGTGAAGAAACTCAACTAATTTAGAAGATTTTTTATCCGAGCTTTTAAAAGTATAACCCGTACTTGCCTTTGTCCATCCTCCGGCAGTGCCAATATTTAAAACTCTTTTCGTGTTTTTTTTCCAAAAAGGATAGCATGTCATCGGGATACTTCCCTGCTCTTTTTCGATAATTTCATACTGGGCTGCTCCTAAATTTTTAAGGTAAATTTGAATTTCATTTTCGTATTCTTCTTTTGTGAGCAAATTTTCAGAAAAGAGTGTGTATTCAACCAATGCTTCAGTTTTAGAAGTTGGCAAAACATACATAAATCTTGTGTTGCTTCTCTGTTCTATCGAAAAATCCATGAAAGTTGCCTGTTCTGGATTGAAGATTTCATTTGTTGTTTTTACAAACCAACCGATAAAATGCTGTTGCAAAACAGGATATTTGGTTTGCCTTTCGGCTAAAGCTTTCGTGTAAATACTATTTAACAAATAATCTCCAGTATATCGATTCGACTCTGTTCCCACAAAAACATGGGTTTCTAATTCATTGATATCTGTTACTTTTTCATTTAAAAAAGTAATATTTTGATGTTTTGAAATTTCTGCAAAAACAAAATTGTAAAACTCTACTCCGCGAATTTGATTGTATTCATAAGGCTTCAACGCCAAATCGCGTTTAAAGTTTTCGTTGGCAAACAAAGCCGAATCCCATTTTTTTGAGATTACAGAATTCCATATTGATTCTTCTATTCCCCAAAAACACCAAGTTCTGTCGTTTGTTTTTTTTAAATTCTCATCTAACAGCAAAATGGCTTTGTCTGAAAATTTTCCAGACAACAACATCTTATAAACTGTCATTAAAGACGCTAAACCTGTTCCGGTAAAAATGTAATCGAAGTGTTTTATTTGTGCAGAATTCATTCTCAAAAATAATGAATTTTATTCTTTCAATTTTTCTAAAAGCAGTTTAAAATCCTTTGGACTCAAATAACTGCTGTACTGAAGAATGATTTCGTTCTTTTCATTCAAAACACATAAAACCGGATACACGATTTGATTGTGCAATGTTCCCAACTGCAAAGCCAATTCATGAACACCAACATTATTTCCAGAAGGCTGATATTTAAAAACCTGATTATTAAACGCAATATCACGTTTTTCTTCTGCATTCAAATCTAAAAAATAGAAATCAGAGTTCAATTTTTCGATGATTTCTTGGCTTTTGAAAGTTGTATTTTTCATGCTTTGGCAAAACTGACACCAATCGGTATGAATAAAAATGATGATTTTTCGTTTTTGAATTTGCTGTAAACTATCGATTTCTTCAAAAGAAATTCCTTTCAACTGAGAAAATCCGGTTGAAGTTAATAAGAAGAAGAAGAAAATTAGAATTAGCTTTTTCATTTTAATTTTAGTTGGGTTATTATCTCAAAGTGTATCTCAACCCAAAAAATCCACGAATAGTTTGATTTTGCCCATAAACGTAAGTCGTATCAAAAGTCAAACCATAGGGATTATCAGGCGTTACCACGACTTTTCCAGCCGAATCGTATTGCACATTTTTATCAAAGGGATCATTTGTTCTCGAAATCAAAAACGGATTATTTTGCTTAGGCGTAAAATTCAAAAGATTCTTGATTCCGCCGTAAAGCTCAAAATTCTTCCATCCGAGATAAGTAAATTGAATATTCTGAATACTGTGCCAAGGCGATTTCGGACTTCTCGGGTCTAAATCGCTCAATAAAGGAAGTTTCATCGGACTGTAAACATTTCCAGTATAATCCAAAACTAAATTTAGTGCTTCTATTTTATAAGAGATGCTCCAAGTTGCGGTAAAATTTTCTGTTAGAAAAGGTCTTTCTGAAATTCCGTTTTCAACATTTTTATTATCTAAGAAAGTCGCACCTAAAATCATTTTTAATCCGTTTGTGAAATTAACGTCAATATTTGTACTGATTCCTTGACTTATAGCATAACCGTTGATATTGTCGTAAATGATTTTGTTTGGATCCGTTTCGTAATCAGAGATGATTTTATTACTGAAACGAGTATAAAAAGCCGTTGTTTCAATTCCGATAAAAGTGCCATTTGTAAAGTTTATCTTTTGAATGTAATTCAGATTCGCATTTACAGATTGTTCTGGTTTCAAATCGTTTTTGATTACAACATCTCGCGAACCTGTAAGCGCCGCGTGATCTTCGGTAAATAAATTTACAACTCGAAATCCGGTTCCGGCATTCAAACGGAAAATCGTGTTTTCATTTTTCTTCCATCGATATGCCACTCGCGGTGTATAAATTGAGCCGTGAATCGAGTTATAATCGTATCGCATTCCTAGCAAAACCTGACTTTTAGGCGAAAGCGTTATCTCATCCTGAACAAAAATCCCAGGCAACCAAGTACTTTCAGCTTCTTTTGTTGCGGTTGTATTGTCGTCGTAATACGAATATCGATTGGCAATTCCTGCTAGCAAATCATTTCGACCAAGCTTTTTATCCCAAGTCAGTTGCAGAAAACCAATTTTTTGATTCGCGATATACGATGTTGTCCCGTAACGGCTGTCTTGATAATGCACATTTCCAGAAAACGAAATCATTAATTTTTCTTCAAAAGGCAATTGATAACTTCCAATTAATTCGCCTCTTTTGGTATAAATACTTTCACCATAAATTTCATCGCCTCCGCGGAATTTTTTCTCCCAGCGCACATCTCCGCCCCAACGATCTTCATACATACCGCGTGCTGCGATCGTAAAGAGACGATTATTATTTCGTTTGAAATTCCATTTATTAAAAATTGAAATTCGTTCAGAAAGTGTAACATCCGTAAAATTATCTTTGTCTTTATCGATAACTTGATTGTAATTAAAATAATTCAGACCCAAAAGTGTTGTTGCCTTTTTACTCGGATTAAATTTCATTCCCAAATCGACATTGGTTTCTAAATACGAAGTCGTAAAAATGTCTGCAGAAAACAAAGGTGCGTTCGTTGGATTTTTAGTAATAATATTGATCAAACCGCCAACTGCCTCGCTTCCGTAAAGAGAAGAAGCCGGACCTTTTACGATTTCAATTCGCTCAACAAGAGAATTTGGAATTCCAGATAAACCGTAAACTGTAGAAAGACTGCTGACAATTGGCATTCCGTCAATTAAAACCAAAGTGTACGGACCTTCTAAACCGTTAATATGAATATCACCCGTATTGCAAACCCCGCAATTCAGCTGAGGCCGAACGCCATTTATATTTTGCAGTGCCTCATAAATACTGGCAGTTGGATTCTTTTTGAAGAAAACTGGCGAGTAAACCTCAACCGGAACAGCGCTTTCTAATCGTTTTACTGCTTTTAAAGTTCCAGAAACCACCACTTCATTAAGCTGATTTTGATTGTCTGTTAATTCTAAATCAAAAGTTTGAATTGAATCTCTTATAATTTGAATTTTCCTTTTCAAGGTTTGAAACCCCATTTGAGAAACTTGAATTGTATAATTTCCAACCGCGACATTTTCTAATCTGAAATATCCCAAACTATCAGTAACCGCTTTATGTTTTGTACCCAACAAATGAATGTTAGCGAAGTTTATTTTTTGGCCTTCACCCGAAACAAAACCAGAAACAGAAGTTGTTTCTTGTGCAAACGAACTTTGTAAACAGAACAACATCAATATTAAAAAAGAGATTTTCATTATTATAAAATTAAATTTAGACAAAACTAAAAATTAAATTTGACAAATAATGATTGTAAAACTAAAAATTTTCAAACTCATTAAATTCAATATGTTAGACTTTATTAAACACAAGAGTGAATAGCGTTCAGCTTTATCTGGATGAACATAGGGAAAAATTAATGGCTTCAGACAGATTTAGATTTGGCTGAAGCCATTTCGATCCAATCTTCATCCCCTAGCTGAAGCTAGGGTCTATTCAAAAAAGATTTAAAAAACCAATATTTAATAATAAAAATGCAGCTATTAAAAAAGACTCGATTTTTTAATAATTTTAAAAATTTCAAAAAGACTAAAGAAGTGCAAAAGGCAAATCAATATAGATTATTACTTAACTAAAAGGCATCATCTTCAATAAGGGAAAATATAAAATACACCAGACAAACAGCCTTGATCGAAATTCTAAAATATCGTAAAAAGATGTTGTTGTTGTTTAATTTCTTGTATATTTACTTAATGCACTTTTGTTGCAAATACACATTTAAATTTCAATTGCAACATTGTTGCTTTAATATTTTTTATTTAAAAAAATGAAAACATCACGAAACACTACAGCAAAGACAGCCGTTTTAGAGGTTTTTGAGAAATCAAGAACAGCACTTTCACACACCGAAATTCAAAAGCAATTGCAAGATGTTTGTGACCGTGTCACCATTTACAGAATACTTGATCGCTTATTAAATGATGATATAATTCACAAAATTTCAAATCTTGACGGAACAGTTAAGTACGCAAAATGCCATCATGTGAATCGAGTTCATATACATAATCATGCGCATTTCAGCTGTGAAAATTGTCATGAAATTACTTGTCTCGAAAATGTAAAGCCAAGTTATATTATGCCACATAATTATAAAGTGAAGGAAATAAATTTTACATTATCTGGATTATGCCCGAATTGTTTAAATTCTAACATTTAAGATTTAGACTTGCCTAAAAATATTGTTGTGCGAATATAATTTATCGCTATATTTGTTAAAACAACATTTTTTACAATGACCAACTCTTTAGAAGAAGTTCATCAATCGGTTGCTACAGAGCATAAAAAAACAGGATTCAGAAAAATATTAGCCTTTTTAGGCCCAGCCTATTTAGTCAGCGTTGGTTATATGGATCCCGGAAATTGGGCAACAGATATCGCGGGTGGAAGTCAGTTTGGATATTCTTTGCTTTGGGTTTTGCTTATGAGCAACTTAATGGCTTTACTGCTTCAAAGCTTGAGTGCGCGCCTTGGAATCGTAACACAACGCGATTTGGCGCAGGCTTCGAGAGAAACCTATTCTAAATACATCAATTACGTTTTATATTTTTTGGCAGAGATTGCTATCGCCGCTTGTGATTTAGCCGAAGTTTTGGGAATGGCAATTGGGATTAATCTTCTTTTTGATATTCCGTTAATTGAAGGCGTTTTAATTACTGTTTTAGATACTTTTCTTTTGCTTTTCTTAATCAATAAAGGCATTCGCAAAATGGAAGCTTTTATTATTGTATTGGTAGCCATTATCGGTTTTTCTTTTATTTTTGAAATGATTTTTGCAGAACCAGAACTTGATAAAGTCATTTACGGATTGGTTCCGTCTATACCGAGTTCTGCAGCATTATACATCGCAATCGGAATTATTGGTGCTACGGTAATGCCTCACAATTTGTATTTACATTCTTCTTTAGTACAAACTAGAAAATTCGACAGAACTCCAGCTGGCATTAAACAAGCATTAAAATACAATTTTATAGATTCAACAATTGCCTTAAATCTAGCATTTTTTGTAAATGCAGCCATTTTAATTTTAGCAGCAGCCACGTTTTACAGAAACGGAATGTTTGAAGTTGCTGAAATTCAAGATGCTCACAAATTTTTAGAACCATTACTAGGAACCAAATGGGCACCAGTTCTCTTTGCCGTTGCCCTTATTGCTGCAGGACAGAGTTCGACAGTAACGGGAACTCTTGCAGGACAGATCGTTATGGAAGGTTATTTGAACTTAAGAATTCAACCTTGGGTTCGTCGCATCATAACACGATTGATCGCGATTATTCCAGCCGTGGTTGTAATTTTAATTTACGGAGAAAGCGTAACAGGAAAGCTATTGATTTTAAGTCAGGTTATTTTGAGCCTGCAATTGGGATTTGCCATTATCCCGCTAATTCATTTTGTAAGTGATAAAACCAAAATGAAGGGATTTCATATTTCAAAAACCACTCAAGTCGTTGCTTGGATTATCGCTTTGATCATTGTTTCACTTAACGCCAAATTGGTTTATGACGAAATCACTTCCTGGCTAGTAAGCTCTAGTCATCCTATCTTTCTTTGGGTTACCGTGGTTCCCATTGCTTTTGGCTTTTTAGGTTTATTGCTTTATATCGTATTCAAGCCCTTTATTGCAAGAGCAAAATCGCATATTGAAAATCATTCACCTCATCATTTAAAATTACAATATGCCCCAAAGGAAACATACAGCAAGAAAAACATAGCGATTTCTGTCGATTTTTCTAAAGCCGATGAAGCTGCATTAAATAATGCCTTCGAATTGGGCGGAATTGAAGCGCAATACACCTTAATTCACATTGTTGAAACCGTTGGCGCATTAATGTACGGAGGTCATGTAGATGATCATGAAACAACTATCGACGAAAAATTATTATTAGAATATAAAGAAATGCTTTCGCAGAAGGGATTCAATATAGAAACTGAACTTGGGTTTGGAAAACCAAACACCGTGATCCCAAAGATTATCAACACAGGGAAATTCGATATTCTCGTAATGGGAACCCACGGCCATACTGGATTAAAAGATCTTCTTTTTGGCACAACCGTAGATAAATTGAGACATAAAATTTCGATACCTTTGTTGATTGTTAAAAAATAGGGACAAAGGTTCAGAGATACAAAGGGACAAAGTTTTGATAACTCTAAACCTTTGTCACTTTCTACCTTCGAGCCTCAAAAAATAAAAAAATGACTTTTTCAGAAGAAAACTATCTTAAATCAATATATCATCTTACAGCTTCTTTGGAAACTGAAGTAAGCACTAACGCTATTGCTGAAATGATGGAGACCAAAGCTTCTTCCGTAACGGATATGCTAAAAAAGCTGGCAGATAAAGATTTGGTGAATTATAAAAAATATCAAGGTGTTTCATTGACTGAAAATGGAAAACTTGCCGCAAAAATGATTGTTCGCAAGCATCGATTGTGGGAAGTTTTTTTAGTAGAAAAACTAAATTTCAGCTGGGATGAGGTTCACGATATTGCCGAGCAGTTAGAACATATCAAATCTGAACAGTTAATTAACCGTTTAGATGACTTTTTGGGAAATCCTACAGAAGACCCTCACGGCGATCCAATTCCGGATGCAAATGGCCGAATTATTAAAATCGAAAAATATTTACTTTCTGAATTAACAGAAAATCAAATTGGGGTTTGCGTGGGCGTAAAAGATACTTCTTCAGAGTTTCTGAAATATCTAGACAAACAAGAAATCGCTTTGGGTTCAAGAATTGAATTTCTATCCAAAGAGTCTTTTGATTTATCTGTTAAGATTAAAATTGATGGCAGAGAATTATCTATTTCTAATAAAATTGCTTCTAATTTGTTTGTGAAGCTGATTTAGAAATTATTAACCTAAAAAAAACATCCACTAAGTGCATTGCATTTAGCGGATGTTTTATCTACAAATTTAATTCGGATAATCAACAACAACCCAAGGAATATCGAATCTTCCTTTAAATCGATAAACTGAAACTTCATCACCAACTTGAACATTATTATATAAATCACTTTCAACGGTAATTTTTTTCGCTTCTTTGTTTTTTCCCCATGAAGATAAATTTAAATTATAAAATTTGCCTTTACTGCCTCCACTTATAGATTTACTCAAAACCTCTGAAGCAAAGATTTCTGGTTTTGAATTATCAAATACGCAATTTGTCGCCACAACGGTACTATATCCATAAATAAATCCAAAAATGACATAACTTACTATTTCAAAATAGTCTTTAGCTTTTTTTACAGTCTTTTTTTTGCTTAATGCTATTATTACACCAACAAAAATCACTGAGATCAATATTGCAGGCAGCCATACATTAGAATAGTCATCTATTGAAAAATCTATAATTCCTCTTAAAAAAAGTATCATGCCGGGAAACATTAGAGGAAATACTGCTGTTGGATATACACTCTCTTTTTCAGCATCAACTTTAATTAAACCTTTCGAAAGTTTTACTGTTAAAAGACCAATTAAAGGCAGACAAACACAAGTAATTACTAAATATTTATAAGGCCTTGGATAAAAAAACAACCAGGCAATAACAACAGCTGTTACACCATTTAATAGTTTGGCAAATAATTGTGCTTTTTTTAATTTATCTTCCCGTTCTTCAATTGTAAATCCAAAATTAGTATTTTTTAAAATTTCATTTTTTTCTTGCGTGATCTTCTCTTCAATTACTTTTATCTTTTCAGCATTTAGATCTGCGACTTTAAAACTTAACTGAGATCTTATTTCGTCAAATTTTTCAAATAAATTACTAACAACAATCGCTTTTTCCCCTTTGGTTTTGGATTCGACGCCTAAAAATTTCTGTAAATTAAGTTTTGGATTGGTGCTTACCTCAAAACCTTTTATATCCTTAAACTTTAGTTCTTTTTTTTTAAACACGCCTATGAGCTGAAAACTATCTTGTGTAATTACAATTCTTGTTTTATATGTTTTAAAAATTAAAAATACCATACACGGTACTACAAAAAGAAATAGTACTGCCAACAAATTATTCACTAATGGTTCCTCATTGTTTTGAAAGGGCGCTAATTCTGCGGGAAGAAGTAATATTATTCCAAATATTCCATAAAACAAAGAAGTGAATGAGCAAATACTATAAATAATTATCCTCCATGTCTTAGATATTCTATACACTTTCATTTTAAGCTAATTTTTTTTACTATAAAGTGTAAAAGTACTATAGCTCTTTAAAAGAAACATACCAGAAAAGAACTTAAAAGCAACAAGATAAGACAAAAGAACAAAATTTTATTAAGCTTAAATTTATTGACTATATTGAGTTTTTAAAACATAATCACAAAATTAAAGTGCTTCACAAAAAATAAAAATGATAAATTTTAACAATTTTACAGCAATCCTTTCTCTATCATTTCCAGCATTACTGGAGAAGCATTTTTAAACGTTGGTTCTTGTTCGATAATACTTCCTGCATTTTTCTTGTTTACTTTAAAAGTTACATCATTATCTGTTGTAAACAAAAGTGCTGTTAAAAAAGGATTTTTGATATAAGTTCCTAAAACCATCAAAGCTTCATCAAGAGTGTGAATGCTTTCTATTTCTTCGGTTTTATAACGTGAAGTTAATGAAATCGAAAAGGTATTATCTTCATTCAAAACCAAACGAAAATAAATGTTTTTAATTTCAGTATCGCCAATGGTTTTGGCCAAAGTCAATTTTGCGAAAGTTCCAGCTTGAATACTTTCTTTAACTCGTTCACAAAAAAGGGCAAATATTGGTTCGTAGGACATGATGTTTGTATTATAATTTAACCGCAAAGTTCGCAAAGATTTACGCAAGGTTCACAAAATTTCTCAACTTTCCTTGTGTGCTTTGCGCAATCCCTTGCGAACTTTGCGGTTAAGAAAATTATTTCCCTGTAAATTCAGCTTTACGTTTTTCTAAAAATGCTGTTGTCCCTTCTTTAAAATCCTGAGTTCCGAAACATTTTCCGAACGATTTTATCTCAGTATCAAATCCGTTTTTACCGTCTTCAAAGTTGGCATTGATCGCTTTTATAGCTTTACCGATTGCAAATGGCGCATTTTTGATTATTTTTTGAGCAATTACATTCGTGAATGACATAAGTTCTGTTTGTGGCACAACATGATTTACTAAACCATATTCTTTTGCTTCTTCTGCAGAAATCATTGCTGCGGTCATGATCATTTCCATTGCACGGCCTTTACCCACTAATTGCGGCAGACGCTGTGTTCCTCCATAACCCGGAATCAATCCTAAAGTTACTTCTGGCAAACCCATTTTAGCATTATCCGAAGCTACTCTAAAATGACACGCCATTGCCAATTCTAATCCACCGCCAAGTGCAAAACCGTTAACGGCCGCAATAACGGGTTTCTTTAAATTTTCGATATAATCAAATACTGTTTCTTGACCTTCGGCTGCTAATTGTGCGCCTTCGACAATAGTATAATTTGCAAATTCCGAAATATCGGCTCCAGCCACAAAAGCTTTCTCACCGCTTCCGGTCAGGATAATAACGCGTACATCATCATTTTTACCTAATAATTTAATTGCTTTATTAAGATCACTGATGGTTGCTTTGTTTAACGCATTCAGTTTTGTAGGTCGGTTTATGGTTACGGTTGCAATTTTTTCTTCAATCGAGATTAAAAGATTTTCGTAGTTCATGACGCTGGTTTTATGAGTTTGTGATAGGCAAAGAAACTCTAAAAGTGGTTCCTTTTCCGTAAGTTGATTCAAAGGTAATTGTTCCTTTGTAATTTTCGATGATGTTTTTTATAATTCCGAGGCCAAGTCCCATTCCACTTGTTTTTGTGGTAAATTTTGGCTCGAAGATTCGTCCGATATCTAGTTTCTGAATCCCGATTCCGTTGTCTTTTACAGCAATCTCAACATTATTGTTTCGTCTCTTTACCGTAACGACAATTGATTTTTGAAACTGGCTTTCCGGAATGGCCTGAGTTGCATTTTTAACCAAGTTGGTAATGACTCGGATTAACTGCGTACGGTCCATTTTCGAAATGATTTCTTCTTCGTCTTTTTCAAAAACAATATAATCTTCGTTGAAAATATCCAACGCCAATTCTACAACCTCAACAACATTCAGCGTTTCATTTTGCTGTGCCGGCATCGAAGCAAAATTCGAAAATGCCGAAGCCACGGCTGTCATTGTATCAATTTGCTGAATTAAAGTTTCAGAATAATCATTTAATTTCTGTTTAACATCCGGCGCTGTCGGGTCAAACTTTCGCTGAAAACTCTGCACCGTCAATCGCATCGGCGTAAGCGGATTTTTAATTTCGTGTGCTACTTGTTTTGCCATTTCGCGCCAAGCTTCTTCACGCTCACTTTGAGCCAGTTTTATGGCGCTGGTTTCGAGCTTGTCCACCATTCCGTTATACGCTTTTATCAGGAAGTTGACTTCTTTACTGTTGGCTTCTAAAACAATTTTCTCGTTCTTCTGATCTAAATTGGTTTCTTCTAATCGGTCTGAAATGGTTTTTAGCGATTTCGTAATATAAGTTGACAGAAAATAAGCCAAAGCAAAAGCCACAACCAGCATAAATGAGTAAACTTGGCTTAACCGAATCAAAAAAGTATTCAACTCGTTGTCATAATAGCCGTCGTCTTCTAAATATGGGAGATTTAAAACACCAAGAGGTTTGAATTTTTCATCTTTTATTAAACTGTAAGACGATCTGTTTTTAACGCCATCGATCGTTTTAATATCTACGAAGCGCTTTTCGATTGAAGACCGAACCAATTTCAAAATGTATTCCGGAATTGGCGGTGCAACCTTATCAACTGCAAAAGATTCTTTTGAAGATTTTAATAATTTACCGTCAAGACCGTAAATATTGATTTCGATTTTATGAATTTGTGCCAGCTCGTGGATTTTGTCTTTAAAAATCAGGTCAAGATTTGCTGTTTTTAAAGGATAAGTTGTAGTTGAAAGCACATAATTGATGTGCTCTTTTACCGCGTTTTCTTTTCGTTCTAAACGTTCCTGATGATATTCTTTGGCCTCCGTTTTAAACTGAATAATCGAAATCGAAGCTAATAAAAATGATGCTACAACAATCAATACAATCATCGACAGGAAAATCCTGGTACGAAGTGAAAGCATTGACATTTTGAAGTTCTGCATCTGTTTTTGTTTTATTTGTTTCAGGTTTCAAGTTCAGTTTAGGTTGCGTTTTGGCAACTTGAAACTTGAAACCTGAAACTAAAAACTATTTCTTTTCTCTAATTCTTTTATAAAAACGAAATCCCAGCATTATTAAAACCGAGAATAAAATAATTCCGATTACACCGAAAATCCAGTTGATAGCACTTTTTAAAACTACTAAAAAGACAACTGCAAACAAAATAATCGTTGCGCCTTCATTCCACAAACGCATAAAATTATTGGTATATTTTACCTCATCGTTTTGTAATTGTTTAAAAATTTGATGGCATTTTCCGTGATATAAATATAAAAGGAAAACGAAGCATAATTTTACGTGCATCCATGGCATTTTCATCCATACATGACCTGCATCTGTAAAAAACAGCATCCAAAAAGCAAAAATACTCGCCAAAACCGCCGACGGCCATGTAATGATGTACCACAAACGGTAGGCCATTATTTTGTATTGCGCCTGTAAAATCTCTTTTTCCGGGGAAGGTTTTTCGTTGGCTTCTATTTGATACACAAACAAACGCACAATATAAAACAAACCAGCAAACCAGGTTATTACAAAGATAAGATGCAGTGATTTTAAGTAGTTATAATATTCCATTAATATTTAGTTTCAGGTTTCAGGTTTCAGGTTTCAGGTTATTTCTCACAGTGGAACATAACTTGAAACTTTAAACCTGAAACAAAAATTTATTTAGCCCAATCATTAATCCAATTAGAAACTGTCTGGCACCATTCATCATCGTCATTCAAACATGGAATGGCTAAAAACTCTTCTCCTCCATTTTTTTCGAAATCTTCTTTGGCGCGCATCGCGATTTCCTCTAAAGTTTCTAAACAGTCAGAAACGAAAGCTGGCGTTACAACCGCCAATTTCTTGATTCCTTTAGCCGGCATATTTTCAATTTCAACATCCGTATAAGGCTCTAACCATTTGTCTCCCGCTAAACGCGATTGAAAAGTCAGACTGTATTTATCTTCTGGAAGTCCTAATAACTTAATAACTTGTTTTGTAGTTTCATAACATTGGTGGCGGTAGCAAAAATCATGCGCCGCAGAAGGCGTGTTACAGCAAGAACCGTCAATTTTGCAATGTGATTTGGTTACATCTGTTTTGCGAATATGACGCTCTGGAATTCCGTGATATGAGAACAATAAATGATCGTAATCAAATCCAACTAAATGTTTCTGAATCGAATCTGCTAAATTCTTGATGTAATCTGGTTTGTTGTAAAATGCCGGAACATCTGTAAATTTCATGTTTGGAAATTTCTTTTTACGGATTTCTTCTGCTTTTACTAAAATCGTCAAAGTCGAAGCCATGGCATATTGTGGATATAAAGGAAAAAGCATTACTTCATCTACACCTTTATCGTGCAATTCCTGAAGTCCTTTTTCGATTGTCATGCTTCCGTAACGCATTGCTAACGCAACCGGAACATTTACCAAAGGCTGTACTTTTTTCTGCATTCTTTCAGAAAGAACTACTAATGGAGAACCTTCATCCCACCAAATTTTCGCGTAAGCGTGTGCTGATTCTTCTGGTCTCTTTCTTAAAATGATTCCACGAACCAATAACGCTCTTAATAAATACGGAACGTCGATCACGTATTTATCCATTAAAAATTCGTCTAAATAGGGTTTTACATCTTTTGGTGTTGGACTTTCTGGAGATCCTAAGTTTACTAATAATACGCCTTTCATTATTGTTTTTTGCTTTAGGCTTTAAGCTTTAGGCTTTAAGCATTTTGTTTATTTTAATTTTCGTCAAAAGTAGAATTTACTGCTTTTTAGAAATATGATAATTATTACTTTTTATTTATTGCTGAATATCGAAAATTGATTTGCAAACATCTCTTTTAAAATTCTCCCGCAGATTTTGCAGATTTTTAATTGGTGTTAATTTGTGAAATTTGTGTTTAAACATTCGTATTAATTGACATCAAATACTTTTTCGGAGTTGTAGCAAATTTCTTTTTGAATGCCGCGATAAAGTGACTTCCGGTGCTGTAGCCAATTTTCAATCCAACTTCGTTTACATTATAAGATCCGCTGTCTAGAAGTTTTCGGGCGAAATCCATTTTGTAGTCGAAAAGAAAACCATAAACCGTGTCGCCGTAAATTTGTTTGAAACCCATTTTGAGTTTCTTCAAATTCAAACCAATTTCATCTGCCAGTTCTTGTAATCCTGGCGGTTCAGCCATATTAGCGATGATAATTTCTTTTGCTTTTCGGATCTTTAAAACGTTATCTTCATCAATCAAAAACGGACATTGTTCTGCATTTGGATCTTCGGTTCTGTTAAAATATAAACTCAACAATTCGTACCCTTTTCCTTTATAATAAAGATTTTTTATGGATGGATGAAGATTGTAATGAAACAACTGACTCAAAACAATCGCCATTGACGGACTAATATTTCCTTCGTTATAATACTTTTTATCCTTATTATCAGGACTTAAAAACGTAATATAATCGGCTTCTGCAGAAAATAACGCGTGAAATTTTTTAATGGAAACAATTACAGAAATCACCCATGAATTTGGAGCCAACTCTAAATTGAGCGGTAATTCTTTTTGCGGATTGTACAAAAGCAGTGATTTTTCTTCCTTCAAATCTAAGGCATAAGTACCCTGATTAAACAGAAATTTTGCATTGCCTTTTATTCCGAAGTGAAACTGTATCAGGCCACTACCTACTTCATGTTGCGCATAAAAAGATTCTGAACTGTCGTTTTGAAAACGGATTAGCGTAAAGTCGTCTTCAATTTTTATAATTTCTTGAGAACTCATAGCGATGTTTTTTTAAAAATAAAATCGATGCAAATTGGAAATGTTATTTAGAATGACTCTAAACAAATAGTTTCTAACGAGTTGATTTTGCTACAAAAGTACTTCTTTTTGCATAAAAACAGCTCTTTAGAATCAAAAAAACATGCAGCGATACAAAAAGTACTTTGAGCGTTACTTTTATAAACACTATAATGATAATTTTGTTCCACTTTTATGAAAGTGAATTTATGGAAAACAATAACGTACCGAAACACCTTTATTTTTACTCAGTTGGTCTGAGTTATAAAAAAGCTGATGCTGAGGTAAGAGGTCAATTTAGTTTGGATGCAATTGCCAAAACGCGTTTGCTGGAACAAGCTAAAACTGAAGGAATAGAAAGTTTGATTGTCACTTCGACATGCAACAGAACTGAGATCTACGGTTTTGCAGAACACCCATTTCAATTAATAAAACTAATTTGTGATAACAGCAACGGTTCAGTCGATGCTTTTCAGAAAGTTGGTTTCGTGTATAAAAATCAAGAAGCAATTAATCATTTGTTTCGTGTAGGAACAGGTTTAGATAGCCAAATTTTAGGCGATTTTGAAATTATTTCTCAAATCAAAACCAGTTTTATCCATTCAAAATCAATGAATTTAGCCAATACTTTTATGGAAAGATTGGTGAATGCAGTGATTCAGGCGAGCAAAAAAATCAAAAACGAAACAGAAATCAGTTCTGGGGCGACTTCAGTTTCTTTTGCATCGGTACAATACATTCTTAAAAATGTAGAAGACATCAGCAATAAAAATATTTTGCTTTTCGGAACAGGAAAAATCGGAAGAAACACATGTGAGAATTTAGTAAAACATACTAAAAATGAACATATTACTTTAATCAACCGAACTAAGGATAAAGCTGAAAAATTAGCAGGAAAACTGAATTTAATTGTTAAAGATTATTCAGAATTACACTTAGAACTTCAGAAAGCGGATGTTGTGGTTGTTGCAACTGGCGCACAAAACCCAACGGTAGACAAAGCGATTTTAAATCTAAAAAAACCTTTATTGATTTTAGATTTATCGATTCCGAAAAACGTTCACGAAAACGTAGAAGAATTAGAAGGCGTAACTTTAATTCACATGGATTATTTGTCTCAGTTGACAGATGAAACCTTGGAAAATAGAAAACTGCATATTCCAGCAGCTGAAGCTATCATCGAAGAAATCAAAGAAGAATTTTTAGTTTGGATGAAAGGCCGAAAATTTGCACCGACAATTAATGCTTTAAAAGAAAAACTGAATGCCATTAAAATTTCAGAATTGGATTTTCAAAGCAGAAAAATTGCAGATTTTAATGAAGCTCAAGCTGAAATCATCAGCAACAGAATTATTCAAAAAATCACTACACATTTTGCTAATCACTTAAAAGACGACGACACCATGGTAGATGAAAGCATCGAATGGATCGAAAAAGTCTTCAAAATAAAAGCATCCTAAATTTATTTTACCATTAAGATATTAAGCTAATTAAGCTTAATGGTAAAAAACAAAAACCTTGGTTTTAAAACAAAACATGGCTGAAAAAACAATCAGAATTGGAACTCGCGATAGCGAACTAGCACTTTGGCAAGCGCATAATGTAGAAAAAAAACTCAATGATTTAGGTTACAAAACTGAAATTGTTGCAGTAAAATCTCAAGGTGATATTATTTTGGACAAACCACTTTACGAATTGGGAATTACCGGAATTTTTACCAAAACCTTAGACATTGCCATGATTAATGGCGATGTTGACATTGCGGTTCATTCGATGAAAGATGTTCCAACAGCATTGCCAAAAGGAATTGTTCAGGCTGCTGTTTTAGAAAGAGCAAATGTTTTAGATATTTTAGTTCATAAAGGAAATCCAGATTTTGCGAATCCAAGCACCATTGCAACCGGAAGTTTACGACGCCAGGCACTTTGGTTTAATAAATATCCAAATCATACTGTGGTTGACTTACGTGGAAATGTAAACACACGCATGCAAAAATTACAAGACAATAATTGGGACGGAGCTGTTTTTGCCGCGGCAGGTTTGGAGCGCATTAACATAAAACCAGAAAATTACATTAATTTAGACTGGATGATTCCCGCCCCGGCACAAGGAGCAATGCTTGTTGTAGCAATGGAAAATGACAATTATACACTTGACGCACTTTCGCAGCTAAATCATATTGAGACTGAAATTTGTACTTATATAGAACGCCAGTTTTTAAGAACACTCGAAGGCGGTTGTACTGCACCAATTGGAGCTTTAGTAACATATAATGAAGACGAAGACACTTTGCATTTTCAGGGTGTTTTGCTTTCTGTTGATGGAAAACAAAAACTAGAAATCAATAAAACTGTTGATATTTCAGAATGGAAAAAATTAGGTTTTCATTCGGCTCAGGAAATTCTGAACAACGGCGGAACGGAATTGATGGCATCTATTAAAGAATCTTTAAAAAAATAAATGGCAAAATCAATTCAAATATTATCTACAAAAAAGCTTTCAGGCGAACAAAAACAAGCATTGGTAAAATCCAACATTGAAGTTCTTGAAGCAGATTTTATCCAAACTCAAAATAAATCTTTCGAATTAAAAGATATTAACGAGAATCTAATTTTTACGAGCCAAAATGCCGTTCACAGCGTTTTAGCAGATCCAAAATCAGAGGAGCTAAAAAGCAAGAATGTTTTTTGTGTTGGCTTAAAAACTAAAATCCTTTTATCTGAAAGCGGTTTTAATGTTGTGGCTTACACCGGTTACGCTTCAGATTTGGCAGAAATTATCACTTTGATTTACCGTAACGAAAACTATACTTTTTTTAGCGGAAATCTTCGTAGAGAAACTTTGCCAAAAGCCCTAAAAGATGCCAATATAAAATTCAACGAAATTCAGGTTTACAATACTTCATTAACACCTCAAAAAATAAAAACTGCAGTTGATGCAATACTATTTTTTAGTCCGTCTGGCGTTGAAAGTTATTTAAAAGAGAACACTATTAAGAAAGAAAAATGCTTTTGCATTGGAGAAACCACTGCCGAAGTTTTACATAAAATTACAAAAAACATACTCATTGCAGATCAGCCAACGGTTGAAGATGTTTTAGAAGCTGTTTTAGAAGAATATAAATAATAAGAAACGTTTCCTGCAAAGTTTCAAAAACCTTGTAGGTATATATTAATCAACAACAATACCTACAAGGTTTTTGAAACTTGCAGGATAAACAAATAAGAAATGTTAAAAAACGACCTATTTTTAAAAGCATTAAAAGGAGAAACTGTTCAACGTCCGCCAGTATGGATGATGCGCCAAGCCGGAAGATATTTGCCAGAATTTATCGCTTTACGTGATAAATACGATTTCTTCACACGTTGTCAAACGCCAGAATTGGCAGCAGAAATTACTGTTCAGCCAATTCGCAGAATTGCTCCAGATGCAGCGATTTTGTTCTCAGACATTTTAGTTGTGCCACAAGCAATGGGAATCGAAGTTTTAATGAAAGAGAATTTTGGCCCGTTTTTACCAAATCCGATTCGTTCATTAGAAGATGTTGAGCGCGTTTATGTTCCGGATATTCAGGAAAGTCTTGGTTATGTAATGGATGCTATTAAATTAACCAAAGAAATGCTGAACGACGAAGTACCGTTAATAGGTTTCGCCGGTTCGCCATGGACAATTTTTTGTTATGCTGTTGAAGGAAAAGGTTCTAAGAGTTTTGATACCGCAAAAGGCTTCTGTTTTTCAAATCCTGTTGCAGCACATACATTATTACAAAAAATCACAGATACTACTATTTTATATTTAAAAGAAAAAGTAAAAGCTGGAGTTGATGCTGTTCAGATTTTTGATTCTTGGGGCGGAATGCTTTCACCGGTTGATTATCAGGAGTTTTCATGGAAATACATCAACCAAATCGTTGAAGCTTTAGCAGATCACGCTCCGGTTATTGTTTTCGGAAAAGGATGTTGGTTTGCTTTAGGTGAAATGGGTAAAAGTAGGGCTTCTGCTTTAGGTGTAGACTGGACTTGTTCGGCTAGAAATGCACGTTATTTGTCTGGCGGAAATATTACTTTACAAGGAAATTTCGATCCGTCAAGATTGCTTTCTCCAATTCCAACCATCAAAAAAATGGTTCACGAAATGATAAACGAGTTCGGAAAAGATAAATATGTTGTAAATTTAGGTCACGGAATTTTGCCAAATATCCCTGTAGATCACGCAAAAGCGTTTATTGACGCGGTTAAGGAATACGGACAATAGTATACAAGCATTCAGTCTTAGTTTTCGGTCACTTTAAAACTGAAAACTGGGACTCAAAACTCAAAAAATAATGCTAAACAAAGGCTTAAGAGACGAGGAAAGCATCAGAATTGACAATGTACTGAAAACATTGCGCTCGCTTGACTTTGTACCTCATCCCTTGACAGATGATACAAAATTAGATATTGAAAATCAGTTAAAAGAATTTGGTTTAAATATTCAAACTCTCGTTGATTATCAAAATGAAGAATTGATAACATTATTAATTCGATGTCATTTAGATTTTAATCAATTGGAACAATTTGCTGATTTTTTAATGGATTTTTCCCATGTCGAAAATTATAATTTTAAAAATAAAGCTTTGGCTATTTACCAATATATTCAACAGGAAAGCAAGGTTTTTTCATTTGGAATAAACGCAAAAATTGCTTCGGCCAAAAACAGATAACATGAGTTTTACAGCTTGGAAAATAGACCGAATTGAACATGTTCATCCCGAAGCGTTTTATAAACTAGTCAATAAGAATAGGAATCATATTGGAAAAACTTTCCCCGTAACACTTGCCAATTCCGATTCATTAAAGAAAGCTGAAGATTTTCTGGCAGTGAGTCTTGATAAAGAAAAAAACAATGAAGGATTTTATTTTTATGCAAGAGACATTAAAACCAACGATTTAATTGGTTATTTGTGTGTAAAAACGATTGATTACCGCATTTTAAAATGTGAATTGGGCTATTTTGCAGATGAAGATTACCAGGGAAAAGGGGTAACATCAAAAATGGTTTCTGATGCGCTGGACTTTTGTTTCAACGAATTAAAAATGAACAAAGTTTTTATCTGCACTTCAGAAATTAATATGGCAAGCCAGCGAATTGCATTAAAACACAATTTTAAACAAGAAGGAATTTTAAGAGACGAATTTAGAAATGGTGATGGCGAATTGCAAAACACGGTCTATTTCGGATTGCTTAAATCAGAATATAATACTCATGAAAGATAAATTTTACGCCTACATACAAAAATTACAAGACCAGATCTGTGCCGGATTAGAAGCTGTTGACGGAAGTACAAAATTCCGTGAAGATCTTTGGAAACGTCCTGAAGGCGGAGGCGGAAGAACTCGCGTTATTGAAAACGGCCCCGAAGGCTCAGGAGTTTTTGAAAAAGGCGGTGTAAACATTTCTGCCGTTCACGGTAAACTGCCAGAAGCAATGCAAAAAATGTTTGGCGTTGGCGAAGCTGATTTTTTTGCCTGCGGATTAAGTTTAGTAATTCATCCTAAAAATCCGATGGTTCCTACTGTGCACGCCAATTGGCGATATTTCGAAATGTATGATGAACACGGAAAAGTAATAGAACAATGGTTTGGCGGCGGACAAGATTTAACGCCTTATTATTTGTTTGAAGAAGATGCAACCCACTTTCACAAAACGTGTAAAACAGCTTGTGACAAACATAATCCGGAATTTTATCCCAAATATAAAAAACAATGTGATTCGTATTTTTGGAATGCGCATCGTAACGAAGCACGTGGCATTGGCGGTTTGTTCTTTGATTATTGCAAAGCAAATGAAACAATGTCAATGGAAAATTGGTTTAATTTTGTATCTGAAGTTGGAAATAGTTTTCTTGAAGCTTATGTTCCAATTGTAGAGAAAAGAAAGAATTTAGAATATACCTCAGAAAACAGAAATTGGCAAGAAATCCGCCGTGGACGTTATGTTGAGTTTAATCTGGTTCATGATAAAGGCACTTTATTCGGTTTAAAAACAAATGGAAGAATCGAAAGTATTTTAATGAGTCTGCCTCCGCATGTGCAATGGGTTTATGATCATCATGCCGAAAAAGGAAGTAAGGAAGAAAAATTAGTTAATGTATTAGAAAATCCGCGCGAATGGATCTAAAACTGATTTATATAGTATTTTTTGCAAGCGTTTTTGGGTGTTTTGCCCAAAAAGATTCGCTGCAAAATCCCTATTTTAAATCGTATGATGATAAAGTTACAGTTAGCTCTTATTATTTAGATACTTCCAACAATTTTCAAATCGGATTTACCACAAATGGTCAAAAGAATTACATTGACCTGATTCCGAATCGACAGGAACAATTAGGTTTGAGTTTAGGCTATAAGTTCGTTGACATTAGTTTTGGCTTTTCGCCGAAGTTTTTTGATGTAAACAAAGATAATTCAGATTCAAAATTATTTAGTTTCAATACCCGTTTTTATCACAAAAAATGGATGCAGTCTTTCACGTTAATTAATCAAAAAGGATTTTATGCCAGCGAAGAAAGTGTTCAAGTTCCTTTTCCGCGAATGCGAACTACAAAAATTGGAGGAACAACTTCATATGTTTTTAACGATAATTTCTCTTATAAAACTTTAGTGAATCAAAACGAATGGCAAACTAAAAGTTCTGGTAGTTTTATTCCTAATTTTTCGTTTTATTACACGAATTTAAATTTAAATAATGAGCCAAATTCTTCCAACGGAGATTTTTATGTTTTTTCGTTAGCGCCCTCCTATTTTTATAATTTTGTGATTAGTGATAGAATATTAATTGGAACCGGAATTGCATTTGGCGCTGGAATTAATGATATAGATGGTGATGTTTCGGCACTTTATCAGCTGGATCTAAATTTAAAATTAGCATACAATACCGATCGGTTTTTTGCTTTTGCGAGTTTAAATACAATTAATTTTATTCAGAAAGAGTCTGCAAAAGATAGACTTAATGATAATATATCAACTGTAAAATTAAGTATCGGATACCGGTTTGATCCTCCAAACAAGGTAAAAGAGGTTTACGAGAAGGTGAATGAGAAGACTGGCCTTTGAAAATTTTAGAATGAACAATATTACATATGAGCTAACGCTCGAAATAACGGAGTATTTATAATAAAATAAATTATCATTATGAGAAATATAAATAAGGCACAACTAGATCGCATGCATTCTGGAAAAGGATTTATCGCAGCACTTGATCAAAGTGGCGGAAGTACACCAAAAGCATTATCGTTATATGGCGTTCAAGAAAGCAGTTTTAGTAATGATGAAGAAATGTACACTCTTGTTCATGAAATGAGAACTCGAATAATTAAAAGTCCTGCCTTTGACAGTGACTATATTTTGGGAGCTATTTTATTTGAAAATACAATGGATCGCAAAATTGACGGCCAATGGACTGCCGACTATTTATGGGAAAAGAAAAATATAGTTCCGTTTTTAAAAGTAGACAAAGGACTTGCTGATCTTGCAAAGGGCGTACAATTAATGAAACCTATTGCTGGTTTAGACGAATTGTTAACCCGAGCTGTAGAAAGAAATATTTTTGGAACTAAGATGCGTTCTGTTATAAAGGATGCAAATACTGAAGGAATTCGCGAAATAGTTGAACAGCAATTTGCGGTAGGTTTGCAAATTTTTGAAAAAGGACTTGTACCTATTATTGAACCCGAAGTAGATATTTACAGCGCTGATAAAGAAAAGTCAGAAGCAATTTTAAAAGAAGAAATTAAAAAACAACTTAGCTTATTAGATGATAATGTGAAAGTAATGCTGAAACTGTCGATCCCAACTGTGAATGACTTTTATAAAGAATTAATATCTGATCCGCATGTAGTGCGCGTTGTGGCATTGTCTGGCGGATATGGTCAAGATGAAGCTAATTATAAACTATCTCAAAATCACGGATTGATTGCCAGTTTTTCAAGAGCATTATCTGAGGGACTTTCTGCAGGTCAATCTGATGCTGATTTTAATACTAAGTTAGAAAAGACAATTGCAGCCATTTACGAAGCTTCTATTACATAATTAGTCGAAAGATTAAAAGTCATAAAGTCGAAAGTCTTTATAATCAATTAATAAAAAAATTAAGATTGCAGAAAAATCTAAATCTGCATTGTAAAATCTAAAATTAAACAACATGTTCCCATTACAAAGAAACCGCCGTTTAAGAACCAATGAATCAATTCGTTCTTTAGTTCGTGAAACAAGTTTGAGTCCACAGGATTTTATGCTTCCAATGTTTGTGGCTGAAGGAAAAGATGTAAAAGTTGCCATTCCATCAATGCCTGGAATTTATCGTCATTCATTAGACAATACAATTAAAGAAGTAAAAGAAGCTTGGGATTTAGGAATAAAAGCGGTGAATATTTATGTAAAAGTAAGCGAAAATCTTAAAGATAATAAAGGTGTTGAAGCCTGGAATAAAGACGGATTGATGCAGCAAACTATTCGCGCTATAAAAGATGCTGTTCCGGAAATGATTGTTATGCCTGATGTTGCGCTAGATCCTTATTCTATTTACGGACATGATGGAATTATCGAAAACGGTCAATTAATTAACGACGCAACTGTTGATGCCTTAACCCGAATGAGTTTAAGTCACGCTGAAGCCGGAGCCGATTTTGTTGCACCAAGCGACATGATGGATGGACGCGTTTTAGCAATCAGAAAAGCATTAGAAGAAAACGGACATCACAATGTTGGAATCATGAGTTACAGTGCAAAATATGCATCTGCATTTTACGGACCGTTTCGTGATGCACTAGATTCTGCTCCTGTCGATTCTCAAAATATTCCAAAGGATAAAAAGACTTATCAAATGGATTATGCCAACAGAATTGAAGGAATTCGTGAAGCATTATTAGATGTTGAAGAAGGTGCAGATATTGTAATGGTAAAACCAGGAATTGCTTATTTGGATATTGTTCGCGAGGTTAAAAATGCCGTTCATGTGCCGGTTGCAGTTTACCAAGTATCTGGTGAGTACGCTATGGTAAAGGCCGCAGCAGAAAGAGGATGGTTAGATCATGACAAAATTATGTTAGAGCAACTTTATTGCATTAAGCGTGCTGGGGCAAGTATTATCTCAACTTACTTCGCAAAAGAAGCCGCTGTAATTTTAAATAAATAATAATGAAGAAAGTATTATTCTTATCCGCTGTTTTGGCTTTAGCATCATGTAAAAAAGAAACAACTGAAAACAAAGTTCAAACAAATACAGAAAATTATTCAGAAGGAGAATCAGCAGAAGCGAAAACTCCAGAAGCTTTAGGAAAAGCTATTTTTGAAGGAAGAGGAAATTGTATTTCTTGCCATCAAGTAGATCAAAAAATCATCGGGCCAAGTATTCAGGAAATTGGAAAAACCTACAAAGAAAAAAAAGGAGATATCGTTACTTTCTTAAAAGGAAATGCAGATCCAATTGTTGATCCAAGTCAGTTTTCTGTAATGAAAACAAATTTCCCAGTGACACAGGCAATGTCTGATGAGGAATTAAAAGCATTAGAAGCGTATATTTACAGCAATTCGAAATAAACAATAACTCTTTATCATATAAACAAAAACGGCGCTAATTAGCGCCGTTTTTTATATTTAAAATATTACCAGATTTTAACTCGTTTTTCTGGTTCTACGTACATCTTGTCTCCTTTTTTGATTCCAAAAGCTTGGTAAAAAGTATCCAAATTCTGAATTGGCACAACCGCTCTATACATTCCTGGAGAGTGCGGATCTGTTTTAACTTGGCTTTTAATAGCTTCGTCTCTAGATTTAGTTCTCCAAACTGTAGCCCAAGAAATAAAGAAACGCTGCTCTGGGGTAAATCCGTCGATTAATCCTGGATTTCCATTTTCTTTTAAATACAATTGCAAACCGTCGTAAGCTGCGTTTGTACCTCCTAAGTCACCAATATTTTCTCCTAAAGTAAATTTACCATCAACGTGAATTCCTGGCAAAGGCTCTAATGCACTATATTGAGCAGCAAGTTCTCCACCAAGAGCAGTAAATTGTTTTAAGTCATCAGCAGTCCACCAGTCAACAAGATTCCCATCAGCATTGTAACGTGCACCTGAATCATCAAATCCGTGTGAAATTTCGTGACCAATAACAGCTCCAATTCCACCATAATTTACAGCTTCATCCGCTTGGTAATTGTAGAAAGGCGGCTGTAAAATTGCAGCAGGGAAAACAATCTCATTGTAAGATGGATTGAAATATGCATTTACAGTTTGTGGAGACATTCCCCATTCTGTTTTATCAACTGGTTTTCCTAATTTACCAACATTTTCAGCATAAGCCCATTTTGAAATATTTTTCATATTATCAAAATAAGTACCGCCTTCAGAAACATTTTTAAGCTCTAAAGCAGAATAATCTTTCCATTTGTCTGGATATCCAATTTTAACTGTTAATTTATTTAATTTCTCAATTGCTTTAGTTTTTGTCTCAGCAGACATCCAAGGCAAAGCGTTGATTCTGTTTTTATAAGCCAACATTACGTTTGCAATCATTTTCTTTGCTTTGTCTTTTGCTTCAGCAGGAAATAATTTCTCTACATAAAGCTTTCCTAAAGCTTCTCCGGTTGCTCCGTTGATAACTTGCAAAGCAACTTCCTCACGTGGACGTTGTTTTAAAGCTCCTGTTAATGTTTTTCCGTAGAAATCAAAATTTGCATTTTCGATATCAGTGCTTAAAGTTGAAGCTGCTCTGTTTAAAATAGACCATTTTAAATATTCTTTCCAAGCTTCTATTTTCTTTTCAGTAAAAGTTTTTTCCAGCGCAATCATATAACGTGGCTGCGAAACATTCACTGTATCTAATTTTGCCATTCCGATTCCTGCAAAATATTTATCCCACTGAATTGAAGGTGTATTCTTTTTCAAATCTGCAACTGCAGTTGGGTTGTATTGCTTTCTGCGGTCTCTTCTTTCAACACGGTCCAATCTTGGAGCTGACATTTCAACCTCTAAAGCCAAGATTTGTTTTGCACTTTCTTTAGCTTTTGCTGGAGTTTCTCCAAGAAATTGCATCATTCTAGCTACGTGAACTTCGTATTTCTCACGTTTTTCTTTAGAATCTTTGTCATCTGCATTATAATAATCTTTATCAGATAATCCTAAACCTCCAGGGCCTAAGCTAACAGAGTTTTTGTTACTGTTTTTAGCATCTGCTCCAACATAAACTCCAAAGAAACCAGCACCACCTTGAGGCTGCATTTCGATAAGATAGTTTTGTAAATCGGCTACATTTTTAATAGCGTCAATTTTCTTTAGGTAAGGCTTAAGCGGCTCAATACCTCTTTTATTTCTTCCAACAGTATCCATGATCGTGTTGAATAAAGCGATTGCTTTACCTTGATCTGTATTTGATTTGTACTTTGGATCTTTTGATGCTTCTTTTAAAATGGCAAGAGCATCATTGTCTGTCTTTTGACGTAATTCATTAAAACTTCCCCATGAATTTCTATCATTTGGGATTTCAGTTTTATCTAACCACGTTCCGTTTACATAACGAAAAAAATCGTCACCCGGACTAACTTTTGTATCCATGAAAGAGACATTGATACCTGGTTCTTTTGGTTTTGCATTTTGAGCCTGAACTGCTGTCAATGTAAACATTGCAGAAACAACACAAAACATAGGTTTAGTAAGCTGTTTAATCATTTTAATTTATAGTTTTTAGTATATCTACAAACATATTGTTATTATTTTAAATTCTATGTTAAATTTTTCCAATATTTGACTGGAGCATCTGTATTCAATTTTCGAATAGATTAGACCTAAAATTTTCATGAATATTATCTCACATTTTAGAGCAATATTTAAATTGTTTTTGGAATATTTGTCAAAAGAACAAACATAAAAGTGAGAGCAAAAATTCAGAATGCCTTTTCAGGAAAAATAGAAGCCATCGGACTTCCAATTCTGGCTTTGTGCTGGGTAAGTTTCTTTTGGGGAACCACTTGGCTGGCTTCAAAAGAAGGTGTAAAACATATGCCGGCTTTGCAATTGGCGATGATTCGCCAGTTTTTAGGCGGGATAATGTATGTTGGATATTTTATTCTGAAAAAAGAACCCTGGCCAAGAGGCAAGCAATGGGGAACTATTTTAATTCTGGCCATTTTGAATTTTGTCTGCAGCAATGGCTTAAGCACTTGGGGCGTGCAATACATCAGCAGTGGTTTGGGTGCAATTATTGGAGCTATTTTCCCAATTTGGATTGTCATTATCTGTTTTTTTAAAGGCGAACGAATTGCTAAACTAGCGGTAACAGGACTTTTAATCTGCTTTGCAGGAATCTGTATCATTTTTATGGATCATTTGGGTGATTTTTTAAGACCTGATTTTCAATTCGGAATTTTCTTGTCTGTTGCTTCAACCATAACTTGGGCTTTCGGAATCTTGCATACCAAGAAAAAGGCAGCAAGTTTTAATCCGTATTTTAGTCTGGGACTTCAAATGTTTATTTCAAGTTTTATTTTATTTGGAATTACCCAAACTGCAGACATGAACATTCCTTTGACAGAAATACCTATAACAGCTTGGTGGGCAATTTTTTATTTAGTTATTATTGGTTCTATTTTAACTTTCATTGCTTTTATATACACTTTACAGCATCTTCCGACAGAAGTAAGCAGTATTTACGCATACATCAATCCGATTGTAGCCATTATTTTAGCCTTTTTCCTTTTTGGAGAACCATTAACACAAGCCATTGCAATTGGAGTTTTAGTTACTTTAACCGGATTGTATTTAGTTAATAAATCAATCCGGAAATCGAAGCTAAAATAATTTGCCGCCAATTCACGAATTTGTATTTGAATTGTAATTCATGAAATCGTGGCGATGAATGGAGTGTTCTTTGTTAAAAAGAACGGATAATTAGGCTTTTAAAAACCTCTTTTCGTATTTTTGCGCCAAATTATTTTTATGAAATCGTTTCTTTATAAATACCGAAAATTCTTCATTGTTTTAATTGTATTTTCTGTTGTCACCATATCTTTATTTTATTCGGCTTTAAAGCCACAAAAAACATTGCCAATTTACAATCCTGCAGATGTAAACCCAGAATTGGTTGACAGTACAGTTCAATACAAAAGTAAATACCATACTATCGCTGATTTTTCATTCGTAAACCAAAACGGTGATACTATCACACAAAAAAATTATGAAGGAAAAATTTATGTAGCCGACTTTTTCTTCACGACCTGCGGTTCTATATGCCCGAAAATGAGTACTAATTTGTCTGAAGTTCAAAAAGCAGTTCTAAATAATCCTAAAGTAATGTTGCTTTCTCATACGGTTTTTCCACAGGTAGACAGTGTTTCTGTTTTAAAAGCGTATGCTGTAAAATATGGCGTTGTAGACAGCAAGTGGAATTTAGTAACTGGAGATAAAAAAGAGATTTACAAAATGGCACGAAAATCATATTTGGCCGTAAAACAAGGCCGCCCAGATCAGTTATATGATATGGTTCATACAGAGAATTTTGTTTTGGTTGATCAAAAACGCCGTGTTCGAGGTTTTTATGACGGGACAAACAAAGAAGAAATCAAACGTCTTATAGATGACATAAATTTCTTATGCGAAGAGTAAAATGCCTTATTTTTAGAAACATTTAGCATATTCAAAAGTGTTAAATGCCTTGCAATAAAGAATAATTGTATACTTTTGTAATCTAAATTCAATCTAAATAAGCTTGCAAAATACAATTCATACCCTAAAAAAAGGCGAAAAAGCCATTATCAAAGATTTTGATATCGATTTAATTCCTTTAAAATTATTAGAGATGGGTTGTTTACCGGGCAACCTGGTCGAATTACTTCAAATTGCTCCTTTTGGAGATCCATTGTATTTAGACATTAACGGCTCGCATGTTGCTATTCGTGTTGAAACTGCTCGTGAAATTGAAGTTGAACTTATCAAAACCAGTTTGTAATGAGCATTCAGAATATTAATGTCGCCTTAATTGGGAATCCTAATACAGGAAAAACTTCCGTTTTTAATCAGCTTACTGGTTTAAATCAGCAAGTTGGAAATTATCCTGGAATTACGGTTGAGAAAAAAATCGGGTTTTGCAAATTACCTCACAACATCAAAGCCAACATTTTAGATTTGCCCGGAACGTATAGTCTGAATGCAAGTTCGATGGACGAAAGTGTTGTAATTGAACTTCTCCTTAATAAAAACGACAAACTATATCCTGATGTTGCAGTAGTGGTTACAGATGTTGAAAATCTGAAACGAAATTTACTGATTTATACTCAAATAAAAGACCTAGAAATTCCGACGATATTAGTCATTAATATGTCAGATCGTATGGAAACCAAAGGAATTACACTTGATATTCCGTATTTGGAGGAAAAACTTAAAACTAAAATTGCGCTTGTAAGTTCCCGCAAAGGTTTAGGAATTGAAGAATTAAAAGAATTAATTGTTTCCTATAAAACCATTCCGCACGAACCTTGTTTAAATGCTTCGGTCATCGATGAAGCTTATTTTGAAAAGTTACAACGTGCATTTCCAAACCAGTTATTATACAAATTATGGTTAGTGATTACGCAAGATGTTAACTTTTCGAATTTAGACCGTAATGAAATTCGAAGCACGTTTACCAAATCACACTCAGAATTAAAACGCTTACAGCAAAAAGAAACCATCAAAAGATATCAGTTTATAAATGATGTTTTGAAAGAGGGTTTAAAAGTCGATGCCACGATGGCCAAAGACTTTAGAGCCAAACTCGATCGCGTTTTAACGCATAAATTTTGGGGTTATGTAATTTTTCTGGCCATATTATTTTTAATTTTTCAATCGATATTCAGCTGGTCAACCATTCCGATGGATTTTATCGACAGCACTTTTGCGTCATTAAGCAGCTGGGTTGCTGAAAGATTGCCAAGCGGTATTTTGACAGATTTGCTTTCGCAGGGAATTATTCCAGGGATTGGCGGTGTTATTATTTTTATTCCACAAATTGCCTTCTTATTTCTGTTTATTTCTATTCTGGAAGAAAGCGGTTATATGAGCCGAGTGGTTTTTTTGATGGATAAAATAATGCGCAAATTTGGGCTTTCAGGAAAAAGTGTTGTGCCTTTGATTTCAGGAACGGCGTGTGCAATTCCGGCGATTATGGCAACCCGAAATATAGAAAATTGGAAAGAACGACTTATTACTATCCTAGTAACACCCTTCACAACTTGTTCAGCAAGATTGCCTGTTTATACGATTATCATTTCGTTGGTAATTCCGAATGAAAGATTATTTGGAATTTTGAACATGCAGGGATTAGCATTGATGCTGCTTTATTTATTAGGTTTTGGAACCGCAATTCTATCTGCCTATATTTTAAATAAAATATTGAAATTCAACTCAAAAACTTATTTTGTTGTTGAAATGCCAAGTTATAAAATGCCTCTTTTCAAAAATGTCGGAATCAATGTTGTCGAAAAAACAAAAGCTTTTGTTGTTGGAGCTGGTAAAATCATCTTGGCAATATCTGTTATTTTGTGGTTTTTAGCTTCATACGGTCCTGGAAAAGATTTTAATGAAGCAGAAACTATTGTAAAAGAAAGATTCGCAAATACAACTTTAAACGAAGTTCAGTTTGAGAACGAAGTAGCTTCTCAAAAACTGGAGAATTCATATATCGGAATTATGGGTAAAGCCATCGAACCGGCAATTCATCCTTTAGGTTACGATTGGAAAATCGGAATTGCGATTATCAGCTCTTTCGCAGCGCGTGAGGTTTTTGTTGGAACATTAGCTACTATTTACAGTGTTGGCGATAGTGATAACGAAGCAACAATTAAAAGTAAAATGCAAAAAGAAGTGAATCCAGAAACGGGTCAGAAGATCTTTAATTTTGCATCTGGAATTTCTTTATTGCTGTTTTATGCTTTTGCGATGCAGTGCGCGAGTACTTTAGCAATTACCAAAAAAGAAACCAATTCATGGAAATGGCCTGCAATGCAACTCGTTTTAATGAGTGGGCTAGCTTATTTTGTAGCGCTTTTAGCGTATCAACTTTTAAAATAATCGATCATGGTACAAGAAATAATTGCCTTCGGAATATTACTTATTGCCGTTGGTTTTCTAATCAAAAAATTCTTTTGGAAATCTAAAAAGAAAAAAGATTGCGGAAGTAGCGATTGTGGGTGTTCTTAGAGGAAGGTTTAAATTTTCAAAGGGGCAAAGGGACAAAGGTTTAGAAAGCAATTTCGCAGAGACACACAAAAAAAACACAAAGCTTCACAGAGATTTAATTTCTTTGTGAAGCTTTGTGTTTTCTTGGCGAATCATTGTGGAATAAAAACTATTTAATTCCTTCCCACTCGGCATAAAACTGTGATAGGAAAGTCTCCATAAATTTATGTCTTTCTGCCGCAATTTGTTTTCCTGCTTCGGTATTCATTTTATCTTTTAAGAGAAGCAGTTTTTCGTAGAAGTGATTTATAGTTGGCGCATTATTCTTTTTATATTCTTCTTTTGTCATGTTAGTTACGGGCGAAATTTCAGGATTGTATAAGGCTCTGTTTTTAAATCCACCATAATTAAATGCTCTTGCCACTCCAATCGCTCCTATTGCATCTAAACGATCAGCATCCTGAACGATATCTAATTCTATAGAGGAGAAGCTCTTTTCGAAATTTCCGCCTTTATAAGAGATGTTTTCGATGATATTTACAACATGCATTATGATTTCTTCTGAAACCTTTTGAGATTCTAAAAACAAGCGTGCTGTTTTGGGTCCAATTGTTTCATCTCCATTATGAAATTTACTGTCAGCAATATCATGAAGCAAAGCTCCTAACTGCACAACGGTAATATCGCAATCCGTTCCTTTTGCAATTAAAAGTGCATTTTTATATACGCGTTCGATATGAAACCAATCGTGTCCGCCTTCGGCATCGTTTAGTTTTTCTTTTACAAACGCGATTGTTTTATTTATTAAATCAGGATTATTCATAGCTGTATTTTTGTGTGATAATAATGGTAAGCGGATGACGCGGATTTAAGCGGATTAGCGCCAATTTTTTTGTATTCTTTTAAATAAAAATGTTGATTGTCAAAGTTTAAAACCTCAACAATCAACAATATATTTTTTAATCTAAATTCTAAAATCAGAAATCTAAATTTAAAGTCTCGCCGGTTCTACCCATTTAAAGATGTGACCTTCTGCAGGAATTACAAGTCTTTCAGAGATTCTTGCCATACGAGCTGGTAATTTCATTAAGTAATCACGTGCTTTTTCAGCTTCATCTGTCAAATTCGTGATTTTGTCAATTTCCCATTTGTCGATTAATTTTTGCATGATGTCTACATAATCATTTGCTGTGTACACTCCAATACGCTGTGCAGAATCAGAAAACTGTTCGAAAGCAGAACTGATTTTTTGACCAGATTCTCTCAAGAAATGTGCTGGCATAACGATTTTTTGTTTCATCATATATTGAAACGCCAACATCATCTCGCTTGGATCAACTGCAAAAATGCGCGTTACAAATTCGCTGTAAGCATGGTGATGGCGCATTTCGTCACCCGCAATCATTTTACACATTTTAGACAGCTTGTTATCACCAAATTTCTTAGCCATTTGAGCTACTCTATTGTGCGAAACGTAAGTTGCTAATTCCTGAAAACTAGTATATACAAAGTTTTTGTATGGGTCAGATCCAGTCCCGATATCAAAACCGTCGTTGATCAAATGCTGTGTTGTCATTTCGATTTCACGCATGTTCACACGACCAGACAAATACAAGTATTTATTTAATAAATCACCATGGCGGTTTTCTTCTCCAGTCCACTGACGGATCCATTTCGACCAGCCATTTCCACCGTTTTCTATCTGGTTTATTCCTTCTACATCCATCAGCCAAGATTCATATGTTGGCAAAGCTTCTTCAGTGATTGTATCACCAACAAGCGTAACCCAGAAATCATATGGTAATTCTTTAGCAATTTCGCGTAGTTCTTTTACCTCCTCAAAGAAGTTATCTCCTTCAGAATTAGGCAGAAAATCAGACGGCTGCCAAATTTTTTCTACTGGAATTAAATACTGTTCAACGAAGCTGTCAACGTTTTTTTCCAAAAACTGCATCACTTCTAATCTAATGTTTTTTATAGACATTACTTATTTTAGATTTGGGATTTTTGTTTCAAAGTAATTTCTGAAATCAAAAATCTATTTATACTCGTTTACTCCTTCTACAACTGCCTTTTCAGTCAATCTCATTAACTCGGCAAAATCATAATCTTTTACTGCCATGGCTTGATGTGCGGTAAAGGTAAGATGATTTCCTAGACCAACTGGGAAAAAACCATACTTTACCATTTTCCATGAATTGTTTATGCTCACGGGTACAACATACGCTGAAGGCGCATATTTGCATAGAATTTTTAAACCGCTTTGAGCAAATTCTTTAGGTTTTCCTGTTTTGCTTCTTGTGCCTTCAGGAAAAATTACAGCAGATCTTGTGTTTTTTTCGATATATTCAGACAAGCTTTTGATTACAGGAATCGCTTGTTTAGGATCTTTACGGTCAATTAGCACTGAACCTCCGTGGCGTAAATTAAATGACACACTCGGAATTCCGCTGCCTAACTCTTTCTTACTTACAAATTTACAATGAAAACGTCTAAAGTACCAAATCATTGCTACGATATCGTACATACTTTGGTGATTCGATACAAAAATCAACGGAACGCCGGTTGGAATTGTCTCTCTTCCTTCAATTTTATAAGTTGTCCCCACAAGATTGGTACATCTTAAAAGGAAAAAATTCAAATAATCAACACTTACTTTATGCGCCTGATAACCAAAAAGATTAAGGCAAATCCATTGTATTGGGTGAAAAACCGCCAAACACAATCCAAAACATAAATAATAAATTACGGAGATTGGATATGAAATTATCTTTTGCATGCTTGAAAAAATTTAAGGCCAAAAGTAGTAAATATATTTTTAGCCGTATAAAAATTATATAAGTATCAACAAATACGGTACTTAAAAGAAAAAAACATCTATAAAATACACGAATTTGTACGAATTGTATTTACATTCAAAAACTCCATTTTACAAAAATAATCGATATCCTCTTATTTAAAATTATAAAAAAGTGCCAATTCATTTCATAAAACCCATGAAGGAATATTTATACAGCAAATAAAAAAATTACCTTTGTCCCTAAAATTGCAATTTCTCTGAATTAAATGAATTTCACTTACCCTAAAAATGAACGCTTAAAAAGCAAAACCGTAATTGGATTACTGTTTTCTGAAGGAAAATCGGTTTCTAAATACCCATTGCGTTTGGTTTACCGTCAAGCGGAAGCTGATTCAGAAGAAAAAATTAAAATTGGAGTATCGGTTTCTAAGAAATACTTTAAAAGAGCCGTTGACCGAAATTACTTCAAACGCGTTCTTAGAGAAACGTATCGATTAAACAAACATTTGCTTTTAGAAAACATTCAACAGCCTTATTCTCTGATGTTTTTTTACCAGACTAAAGACAAATTATCTTACGAAGAAATCAACACAAAGACAATTCAATTGTTTGAGAAATTTCTATTGCAAGTAAATAAAACAGCCGATTCTGAAAACAAAACAGAATCGCAAAATCCTTTGTAATTAATTCTTTTCTGACTGTTCGTCGATAATCATTTACTGGTAATGCCTTTATTAATGATTTATTCTTATTTTAGTGCTTTATTTATTTCAGATATTACATAAACATGGCTACTTTTTTCAAAAGAAAAATCATTATACCAACCGTTGCGGCGGCATTTCTATTTATTGGAACCAGTTTCAAAGACGACTTTTTTGAAATTGCAAAACAAATAGAAATCTTTACAACCCTCTTTAAAGCGGTAAATACCAATTACGTAGACGAGACCAATCCGGGTGACTTAATGGACAAAGCCATTAAAAGCATGTTAGGAAGTTTAGATCCGTACACTGTTTATTTTAATGAGCAGGATGTTGTAAACTTTAAAATCAATAATACTGGAGAATATACCGGAATTGGCGCTTTAATTTCTAGAAAAAAAGACCGCTTAATAGTTCGCGAGCCTTATAAAAACTATCCTGCAGATAAAGCGGGACTAAAAGCTGGTGACGAAATTATTCAAATTGGAGATGTTTTGATTGCCGATTTTAAAGACGACGCTTCTCAATTATTAAAAGGAACAAAAAACACCAAAATTCAGATTAAATATTTACGTCAGGGAAAAACATATACAACCGAATTGATTCTTGACGAAGTTGATATTAAATCTGTTCCGTTTTACGGGAAGATTGATGATAAAACCGGTTACATTGTTTTAGCACATTTTAGCAGAAAAGCTGCTGCCGAAGTAAAAGACGCTCTTGAAAAACTAAAAGCAGACGGTGCCAAACAAATTGTCCTTGATTTAAGAGGAAATCCCGGAGGTTTATTGAATGAAGCCATCGATATCTGTAATTTATTTGTTCCGAAAAACGAAGTTATCGTTACCACAAAATCAAGAATTGAAAAACACAACAATACTTATAAAACCACTAAAGAACCTGTAGATACTGAAATTCCGTTAGCAATTTTGGTTAACGGACGAAGTGCATCGGCATCAGAAATTGTATCTGGAGCTTTACAGGATTTAGATCGCGCCGTTATTTTAGGAAGCCGCAGTTTCGGTAAAGGTTTAGTTCAGCGTTCTGTTGATTTAACTTACGGAACGCAATTAAAAGTAACTATTTCTCGTTACTACACACCTTCTGGGCGTTGTATTCAAGCGTTAGATTATGCGCACAAAGACAAAAATGGTGTTGCTCAAAAAACAGATGCAAAAAACTTTAATGCTTTTAAAACCAGAAAAGGCAGAACTGTTTATGACGGAGGAGGAGTTTTACCCGATATCGAATTAGACGAAACCAAGACCAGTCCAATCACGACTGCTTTATTAAAAAATGACGGAATCTTTGATTATGCAACGACGTACTATTATAAAAATCCAAATTTAGGAGATAAAATTCCGGTGCTTACGGATGCTGATTATACTAGTTTCAAACAATACTTAAAAACAAACAAAATCAGTTTTGACACTGAAACTGAAGTGGCATTGAGAAATACTTTGGCTGCAGCCAAAAATGAAAAAATTGACGAAACCATAGCGCCTGAATATCAGCAATTATTAGCCGCACTTGAAAAAAGTGAAACTACGTTACTAGACAAAAACCAAAAAGAAATCAAGAATTTGATTCAAGAAGAACTGATCAAAAGATATCAGTATCAAGAAGGTTTGTATCAATTTTATATCAAAAACAATTCAGAAATTAAGAAAGCGGTCAGCGTTTTAAATAATCAAACTGAGTATAAAACGATTTTAAAAATGTAAAAAAGAGAATGAAACTTTGTAGAGCCTTATTTCTGTTTATTATTTACAATTTATCGGCGCAGCAAAAACCCATCGAAACCATTTATTTTGAGTTTGACAAATATGATCTCACCTCAAAACAAACCGAAGTTGTAACTAATTTCATTAAAAACATTGACACTTCTAAAGTAGAGTCAATACAAATTTACGGATACTGCGACGATCGCGGTACAGACGAGTATAATTTTAGATTATCGAATAATCGTGCTCTTACGATTCAGAATCTATTAGTTTCTGCTGGATTCAATCAGACAAAAATTGTTATTTTAGAAGGAAAAGGCCGGGTAGTTGTGCGGCCTGATACTGTCGAAAGCCTCAGTGAATCTCGTTCTCGGAATCGGCGGGTCGACTTGATCGCCGTGAGACGGAACAGCTTTGGAAAAGGAATTCGAAATTCATTTAAAGACAATCTAAAAGTTGGCGATAAAGTTTGTCTAGAAAGTATTTTATTTGACATTGGAAGTTCAAAACTCACCCATACTTCTAAAAAAGAATTAGATAAAATAGCCGAAACTCTCCTGCATCAAAAAAACATTAAATTTGAAATAAGAGGCCACGTTTGCTGTACTCCAGAAATATACAGCGACGGAATTGACAAAGCAACCAATGAAAGAAGACTTTCCTGGAATCGTGCCAAAACCGTTTTTTACTATTTGAGCTCGAAAAAAATATCTAAAAACAGAATGACTTATCAAGGATATGGCAATAAAAACCCCTTGGGAAAAGGCGACAATCTTGATCGCCGTGTTGAATTCGTCATTACTAAACTATGACATTTATTTGAATAAAAATTCTATTTACTTAAAGTTTAACTTTAAACAAAGTAGTTATTTTTTTAATTTTAAGAAAGTTACAAATCAATATTAAAATCAAAAATTATTATTGCAACATCATTACAATAGTGTTTTTAACCACGAATCATTTCGATATGCGGAATATCGTCTTCCAAATACATTTCGCTTGTTTGCATAAATCCATGGCTTTCATAAAACTTCTTTAAATACAATTGAGCACCAATTGTAATTTTATCTTTTCCAAAATTTGATTTTATTCCTGCAATGGCTTCACGCATTAAATCATGTCCCCACTTTCTATCACGATAATTAGCATCTACCACTACTCTGCCAATTGAAGAATTATCAAAGCTTATTCCAGCGTCAAATAAACGTGCATAAGCAACTATCTTACCGTCATATTCTCCAATTAGATGTAAGGCAAGCTTGTCTTTGCCGTCTGCGTCTAAATAAACGCAATTTTGCTCGACAACAAAGATCTCACTTCTAACTTTAAGCAAATCATATAACTCATGAACCGTTAATGCGTCAAACGGCTTTATTTTCCATTTTAATTCCATTCTATTTTATTTGTAGTTTTTTATCGTTGTTAAGTGTTAAAAGCAAAATTACATCAAATATTATCAAATAGAAATCCCGATTACAATTTGCAATCGGGATTTTCAAAACTTAGTTGTCTAAATTCCTATTTTTTCTTCATGATAATTTCCATGCTCTTATATTCTTGTCCGTTTTTCGTATCGAAAGTTTCTAATTTGCGGGTAGATGCATCAACAATGGTATATAATTCTCTATAAGGCGATTTTTTTCCATTTAACGGACTTACCATTTCGCCTTTAAATTCTATACTTTTGCTCGCTTCGTCATATTTTCCAAGTGCGACCATCATACCCGTTCCCATATTATCAATAAAAGTAGTGGTGTATTCTTTGCTGGCGTTATTATAAGCCAGTGTACTTTTCCCTTCAAATGGCTGACCCATCATAGTTCCGTTATAATTTGCTTCTTGATAACGGCCACCAAGTATCATCTTGATATTTGCTGTCGAAGTGGCTTTGCTCGGTTTTCCGTCGGGTTCTTCCCAAAAAGTCATATCACAGTTCCAAGTTCCTGTTTCATCTGCCATCAATTTGTGTGGAGCAGTAGGCGCAGCATATGCTTGCCATGCCTTCATTTGTGCTGCAGAATCTAAAACTGGTTCTGCAATTGCTTCTTCTGTTTTTACACTAGCAGTGTCTTTTGTGGTTACCATTTCAGTTTTTACTTCCTTTTTACAAGAAGCAAAACACAAAACTAACATTGATAATGCTACATAATAATTTTTCATAAGTATCTCATTTAATGTTTGTTATAAACAAAAGTATGAAAAATTATAATAAAATTATCTTTTATCTATTTTAACCGATTTTATAATGGCTTCTAAATCAAGCATTAAGTCACGTTCTTGATTGGATGGTGAGTAGCAGAAACCTTCGATAACCAATATTCGATTGTATGTTTCATCAATTATTGCATAATTGATAAAAGGTCCAGCCATGAAATCGTTTTTAAGCTCCCAAGTTCCTTTTGTTTCATACGCTTTCTTTCCGTCTAAAAGTGTGTTTGAAAAATAAGGTGCATAAGCTTCACCGGTAATCATGCGTGTATTGGGTTCTCTTCCTTTGATGTAAGTCCCAATAGAATCTCGCATTCTAATGATATTAGCGACAACGTTAGATTTCTTTTTAAAATTACGAAGCGGAATCTGGTAAATAAGCAAACTTGTATTACCGCTGATTATATCATTTTTAAGCCAAATAAAATTCTTTTTATGAAGCATGTATTCATATCCCGTTGGAATCTGGAGATCGATATGAAATTTGTTTTTGATGACAGCCGGATTCAGTAATGATTTGCTGTTATCCTGCTGAATTTTTTCGATTTCAGCATCTCGAATCATTTTGATAATTTGTGCAGAATTGAGTTCGATACTGCAAATAATATCATCTACAGATTTTCCGTAAATACGAAAAGTATTGTGGGGCAGATTTTTGCTTCTTGTGATTTCAAATTTATCTGTTGTGGCTTTTTTTACAACAATAATACTTCTGCTGTCGGTAACAAAACCTTCTAGCAAACGGGCAGGATATTGATTGATTGTAAAAAGAGGCTCTTCTTGAGTAAGGCCCCAAACTGGAGATGCAAATTTATTACGAATACTGTCGCCTACTTCTCCATACCACAATTGGTCGTCAATGATTATAGAAATTGTGTTGGTTTTACCAGATACAGGCTGAGGCTGTTTATCGGTTTTTAAACACGAAATCAGCAAAAGAGGCAATAGTACTAATAAAAAATGGGTTTTATTCATTTTTTTAATTTATGAAATAAAACCCAAATTTAGATGTTTTTTTATTATCCGTTTATTTTAAGTTTCATTCCGGGTTTTATATCTCCGTCTTTAATACCATTCCATTTTTTAATATCTGAAATTGTAACTCCAGGATATTTTTTAGAAATGCTATACAAAGAATCTCCTTTTTTAACATAATAATCTTCGCCCATTTTAGCTGATGAAGCACCTTTCTTGAAAGAATCAACAGATGCATTTGTTGAAACTATTGCATTGTTAACTGTACTTGGCTCATCTATTTCTAGAACTGCTTTAGAAACTATTAATGTTTTTCCTAAACCAATGTTGTTTGAAGGCAGATTATTAAGTTCTTTTAAGTCAGCAATAGTTGTGCCGAATTTTTTAGCAATACTTCCTAAATTATCTCCTGCAGCTACAACATATTCTTGAGTTTGTCCAGACGTTTTTTCTTTTTCATCTGCAGTGGCAACAGCTTCAGTTGGTTTTTTATCTGTTTCAGGCATTGCTTTCAAATCTTTTGGATTTTTTGCAATAGGATCTGCATTCGATTTTATTTTTAAATTTTGTCCAAGAGCGATTGAGTTTCCTTTAATGTTATTCCATTTTTTTAAATCTAAAATAGAAACATCGTATTTATCTGCAATAGCGCCCAGATTATCTCCTTTTTGAACTTTATAGATTTCTGTTTCAGTAGGAATTGTTTTCTCCAGCTTTGCTTTTGCTTTTGGACCTACTTTCAAAGCCAATTGTTTTGACATTGTTCTAATTCCAGATTGGTGCTGAACGTATGCATAAATTTGATCTTCATTAGAAACAAAAGTTGCAATTTTATCTTTTGGAAGTCGCAAAAAGTGCGGTTCGCCTTGATAATGAGGCACAACATTTAATTTATACGAAGGGTTTAAAAGTTGAATCTGAGATTGTGGCATATCTAACAAATCAGCAATTTGTTTGAATGTCATCTCATTTTTGATGTTAACTGTATCTGTTTCGAAGTTTTTAACTACAGCTCTTTCAGGGTTAATTCCGTGTTCTTTGTGATATTCAAAAAGATACATTGTAGCATAAAAAGCTGGAACATAACCTTGTGTTTCTTTAGGAAGATTACTGCGAATGTCCCAATATTTGGTCTGACCTCCAGAACGGCGAATTGCTTTGGTAACATTTCCAGGTCCAGAGTTGTATGACGCTAAAACAAGTTCCCAATCGTTAAATACATTGAACATTTTGTTCATGTATTCACTGCAGGCTGCGGTTGCTTTCATAGGATCGCTTCGCTCGTCTATATAAGAATCAATTTTAAGTGCGTATTGTTTTCCGGTGCCGTACATGAATTGCCAAAGACCCGTAGCGCCCATTTTAGAAACTGCTTTAGGATTTAAAGCAGATTCTACAACGGCTAAATATTTAATTTCTAAAGGAATATTATGTCTTGAAAAAGACTCCTCAAAAATTGGGAAGTAATATTCTGATAAAGCCATTAATCGAGAAAACGATTTTCTTCGATTCTTAAGAAATGACTTTATTATGTTTTCTAAACCTTGATTGTATTCAATATTAAAAGGTGATTTTTCGTTCATCGCCTGCAGACGCTGTTTCAGCAATTCTGTTGGCAACTCTTCATCAACTGTAATATCAGTGTTAATGGTTTGAATGTCTTTTGATAAATCGTCATAAATATCTAAGCTTGTCAGCTCTTTCATCCACAAACTGTCTACTCTCGCAGCCATGTCATTTTTTTTGAAAGAACTTTTAACAGAATCTAGATAAGATAACTTAACTTCTGGTTTTATTTCTAAAGATGCTGTTGCAGTTTCCTGTGCAAACATCGATATTGAAAAAAAAGCTGTAACGACTAAGGAGATTTTCTTTATAATCATATAACATTTTTTTAAAATTCTATAAATCAAATAATTATAGAAGCTTTAGTTTTGCAAACTTAAAAAGTTTACCGCCTAAATATACGTAAAAAAATGTTAATTGTGATTTTTTAGTCTAAAATTGCCGCAATTCCTGGTAAAACTTTTCCTTCCAGCATCTCTAACATCGCTCCACCACCTGTAGAAACATAGCTCATTTTATCTTCTAGACCAAATTGTTTTACAGCAGCAACAGAATCTCCGCCTCCAACTAATGAAAAAGCTCCTTTTTCAGTAGCTTCAGCAATATACTCACCTAAAGCAATAGTTCCTTTTGCAAAAGATTCCATTTCAAAAACACCTAATGGACCATTCCATAAAATAGTTTTAGACTCTAAAATTACTTTTTTGAAATTTTCTAAAGATTTAGGGCCAGCATCAAGACCTTGCCATCCGTCTGGAATTGCAGTTACGTCTACAACTTGTGTATTTGCAGTGTTTGAGAAATCATCAGCAGCAATTACGTCAACAGGAATATGAACTTGAACTCCCTTTTCTTTCGCTAATCTTAAAATTTCAAGAGCCAGTTCTTGTTTGTCATCTTCGCAGATAGACTCGCCAATTTTTCCGCCTTGTGCTTTAATGAAAGTAAAAGTCATTCCACCACCAATAATCATGTGGTCTACTTTATCTAAAATATTTTCGATAACTGTAATTTTTGAAGAAACTTTAGAACCTCCAAGAACCGCAGTTACAGGTTTTTCGCTGTTTTTTAATACTTTATTCAAGCTTTCAATTTCTTTTGCCAATAAAGTTCCGAAACATTTTTCAGTTGGGAAAAATTGTGCAATAATAGTTGTCGAAGCGTGCGCTCTGTGAGCCGTTCCAAAAGCATCGTTTACATAAATATCTCCTAGTGATGCCAATTCTTTTGCAAAAGCAACATCTCCAGCTTCTTCTTCAGCATGAAAACGTAAATTTTCTAATAATAAAACTTCTCCTGGCTTAAGGTCTTTTGCCGCAGTTTGAGCTGGTTCTCCCACACAGTCTGTAGCAAATTTAACTTCAACTCCTAAAATTTTAGAAGCAGTTTTTAAAATATGTTTTAAAGAATATTTTTCTTCAGCGCCTTTTGGTCTTCCTAAGTGAGACATTAAAATTACACTTCCGCCTTGCGCTAAAATAGTATCAATTGTAGGTTTTGCAGCTTCGATACGTGTAGCGTCTGTTACGTTAAAATTTTCATCTAAAGGCACATTAAAATCAACACGGATTATTGCTTTTTTATTTTTGAAATCGAAATCGTTTAAAGTTTTCATTTGATAGTTTTTTAATTTTTTTAGAGAGAACAACAAATATAGAACTTTTGGAGTAGTTATAAATTCGAATAAACTAAAAAATCGATAATTAAAAGAACGAAAACGTTATAATTTCACAAATAAAATGGTTTATTAAATTATAAACACAATTTTGAATACTAATTTAACATCCGGATCATATAAAAAAACCTTCTCTGCCAAAAGAAAGACAGAAAAGGTCAAAAATGAATCGATTTATTTTTGTTTTTGGAGATTGCCTGCTATTATTTTTGAATGTAACAAATTGACAAATGTTTTTGAACGGGAAACATCAGCGTTTCGTATTCATTTGCATTGTCGGTATTTTTAGAAACGAGATAATTTCCTTCAATAATTCCGAAATACGTTAACAAGGGCGAATAAAATGTGATGCCAATTCTGTGCTTTGAGATATCGGTTATATCTGTATTTAAAATATCAAGCTGATAGTTTATAAATGGAAAATAATTATTTCCGAGAACATCAGAAACTCTGTGAAAATTTCCTTTTAATTGCGAAACGTAACCGCTGGCTGCAATTCCGGTTAAGAAATGAAGCTGATCTGCTTTTTCATTTTCTGCCAAAAGTTCTCTGAAAGTATTTTTTTTGTTTTCACCAGAATTAAATTGCTGACTTTGCATATTATATTCTTTGAAGGTATCTTCAAAAACATATTTATCCCACAAAAAAGTAGAGGAATTATCAATAATGACGCGGTACGCTAATTTAATTTTAGTGATTTCCATAACTTAATCCTTTGATGTTAAAGGAACTTCCATAACCAGTAAAATTGCATTTTCTGATAAAGCTTCCCACTCAATTGTACCGACTTTTTTAATTCCCAAACCGTCTTTTGCCTCTAATAACCTGTTTTCGACTTCAAAAGCTCCGTGAATCACAAAAACAAAAACGCCGTTATTCGAATTTTTCAAAGCATAAAAACCTTCTTTTCTTCCGTCATAAATTCCGATGAACCCAATCGCTCTTTCAATTTCGAATAACAGGTTGAGTTTATTTCTTTTACTAAAATCAATGATATACTGCTGAAAATAATTTTTGAAATACTGTCTTCCCATCTGAAAAGCAATTTCCAGATAACTAACATTTTCGCTTTTGTACGGATTAAAGATCTCTAAAGACAAATCGTCATCGGCTGCCAAAACCCGAATCTGTTCGACACGTAAAAATTCCTCATTACCAATATTGTCCTTATAATCTATGCCTCCAAATAACGGCAGAATAATTACATTAGAATTCGAATTTATAAATCGGGTAATACGTTGTTGGGGAGCAAGAATTACCTCATTTAGAATTTTTAAAGATCCGAAGGCGTTTCTGGACAAATCTTGGTAATGTTCAAAGTTAAAAGTCGCAAAACAATTGTGATTTGCAGAATTTAAAGCGCCTCTTGCATCTGACTTATAAATTTGAGTGGGAATTTGAACTATCATTATAAACTATTTTAGAAAACTAACTTGCCACATTTATGGTATGCGCTAAAACATATCCATCGCTTACACTCCCAGTAAGTGTTGCCAATTCGTTTGCAACAGAATCTGAAAACACATTATCAGAAGCATTATATGTATACCCGCTTAAACCTTTGGTATAACCATTTGCAGTTGATGCGTTTACTAAAGCGACTGCACTATTTGTACCTTCTGGAAAAGCAATTTGTGTAACCAGCAAAGAAGTCCCGCTCGCATTGTAAATATGAACGTGAATATGCGTCGCTCTGCCAGAATACCAACCTGGAAATATCGAGGTAAAAGTCACTAAGCCATTATCATCTGTAGTTTGTCTGCCTCGTAAAAAGTGTACTGAAGTATAATTTACAGACTGCATAGAAGTACCGCCATATTCAGAATAATAACCGTCTTTATCGCAATGCCAAATGTCAACTAATGCGCCTTTTAAAGCTGCACAGCTTGCATTTGTGTTTTTGACTGTAATTTTAATTGTAAAACCAACTCCGGTTCTGTCCATTACAATATTAGATTTTACTAATGAAGATGGTGTGATGGTCGGAAATGGACCAGCCGTTTCTGATGGTGTAACACTGCAATTGCCGGAAGATCCTGAACCAGAATCTGTGCCTGTGGCCGTATCTGAAGAATCGCCATCTTTGCTGCAGGAGTTAATAATTGGAATTGCTAAAGAGCTGATTCCGATTAAACCCAAACCTCTTAAAAACTCTTTTCTTTTCATCGCTTTTTAATTTAAATGTTAGATCAATTGAATGATTAACAGTTATTTTCGAGTAAAATTATTCGAAATTAGAGCGTTGGAAAAAGTTTGAGGTAAACCATAAAAATATTGAGGTGAACAGCGAAAAAAATATATTTTGTAGTAAAAATAAGTAAAAACTGATCTGTTCTATTTTTGATCTAAAAGTGCAAAAAAAGCTTCTTCGTAACTCGCACTTATTGGTATTTCAGTTTGTTCGATGTAAATAATCTTGTTTCTGATTTTTTCGATTTTTGAAATTGGAATAATAAAAGAACGATGTACTCGGATGAATTCTGTATCAGGCAGTTTTAGAAGAATGGCTTTTAATGTCATTCTGGCGACAACAGTTTTTTGATTTTGAATATGAATTTTCAAATAATCATCTAAACCTTCAATGTATAAAATATCTGAAAAGAGGATTTTAATCAAACTGTAATCGGCACGAATAAAAAGATACTGCTGTTCGATATTTTGGTTTTGAAGTTTCCACTGCGAATAGGCTTTTTCTACAGATTGTCGAAAACGGTCAAGTGAAATGGGTTTTAAAAGATAATCTGTTGCACTTAAAGTAAAGCCTTCTACAGCAAATTCAGAATAAGCCGTTGTAAAAATTACCATTGTTTTATGTGGCAGTTTTTTATAGAAATCTAAACCTGAAATCGACGGCATATTGATATCTAAAAATAATAAATCGACAGGATATTTCTTTAAATATTTAAAAGCTTCATCAGATTTTGTGAAGGTTTTCTTCAGTTCTACGTACTCAGTAGTACTACACAAACTCTGAAGAATCTCCAGTGCCAATGGCTCGTCATCTAATGCAATAGCTTTAATCATCCTATTTTTATGGCCAAGTTTACAATGTATTTTTCTGAAGTATCTTCAATTTTGAGTTCATGCTTGTTAGGATATACTAATGATAATCTTTCGATTGTATTTTGCAGTCCGATACCGCTATCCGACTGAACTGAAAAGGTCTTTTTATTCGAAACGAATAAAGTCAGCGTTTCTTCGTCAATATCAATATAAACACAAATTTCAGAAGTTTGATCAGGATTTACACCATGTTTAAAAGCATTTTCTATAAAAGAAATTAAAATAAGGGGCGTTATGGCTTTTCCGAAAGCGTTTCCGGTTACTTTATAATCGACACTTACAGTATTTCCTAAACGTGTTTTTTGAAGCGATATAAAATTATTGATGTAATTAATTTCTTTATTGAGATCAATAACCTCATCATTAGAATTGGTCATGATGTAACGCATTAACTCAGAAAGCTGTACAACGGCATCTGGAGTTTTGTCATCTTTTTTAAGTGCTAATGCGTAAATACTATTTAAAGTATTAAATAGAAAATGCGGATTAATCTGTGCTTTTAAAAACGCTAATTCTGATTTTACTTTTTCTTTTTCGACACTTTGCAATCGGCCTGAAATAGCAAACAGCAAACTAGAGATGACACCGATTAAATAAACTAAAGTTGTGTGTCCGTATTGCGTGGGCGGACCACCGGCAAATTCAAAAGGCATATCTTTTCCCATTGGCGGAGGGGGAAATCCTTTTGGGAGATTGTGATCGTCTAAAAAAGGTTCAGCATGATTTCTAAAATCTAAAAAATTCCGGCTTGGATGATCCAGAACAGTTGATATCCAAAGAAAAAACAATAAAAAAACAATAATGATTATATAGTATAAAAGCTTTTTATCAGCAAAATATAATTTCGGAATCAGATAATAATAGTTGAAATAGAAAAAGCAAAGAAGGGTAAAATAAATGAAAAGGTAAATGCGATCGTGTGCGTTGGTATACAAATGCGGCAACAAAAAAACATTAGTTGTCGATGTAAAAGCATACGGCAAAAATAAAAAAGCGAGGCACAGAACTATATGTTTCGCATAAAGTGAAAATTTTGCTTTCATAAAAAAAATTTGGCTAACGCTTTTGCCGAAACAAAATGACATTAGCCAAATTTAATCTTATTGCTTGTTTATTTCAAATTATTGCGGTAAAAACACATAATGTTGCGACCCGCTGAATAATTATGGCTTATCTGCCATGAAATAATCTGTTTAGTCGTGAACCGGACTTTGCGTACAAGGACAGTTACTGATCGCTTGTAAGAAATCGAATCCAATTGTGATAGAGTGTGTTCCTGTATTATAGTTACCAAGATCATTGAACATTACTTGGTATGAATATCCGAAATAGAATTTAGATTTCATAAAACCAACCATTGGTCCTACTGATAATGGTTTTGGAAATTGGTCATTTAAGAAACGGTATGAAACTCCAATCCAATAATAATCTTCGTAACGATTGTAACGTCTGTATTTGAAGTTGATATCGGTTGTAGAACGCCCATCGCTGGCAAAATATTGATAGTAAAGAGATGGTTCGTATTCGATACGGCTGTTTTCGCCATCTTTAAAAACCATACCAGTATACACTTGGTAATTTGAAAGCAAGTTAGGTTCAACTCCACGATATTTATCCGTGTTTTTCTTTAAAACGTTGTTCGCATTAAAACTCGCATAGAAGTTTTTGTTACGATACAAAGCACTAATATCAAAGTTATTGTTTGTTGTATAACGATTATCCGTAACAGAAGGATCTAATATTGGGTGTTCAATAGTGTTATTGAATTCATCAATATCAATTCTAAAACTATTGAAGTTATACGAAAGACCAAAAGACAAATACTGCTTAGAATAATAATCTAAAATGATATGGTGCGCAAAAGAAACTTTCGCTCCGGTTTGCCTCGTATAACCATTTTTATCATTGTAAATATTGATACCAACTCCAGATCTGTCTAAAACTCTAAAATCTGCATATAACGATTGGTTATCGGGTGCATCTTTGATTCCTACCCATTGTGTCAATCCGTTTGCTCTAATTCTTAAGTTATCTCCAATACCGGCAAAAGCAGGTGATATAACAAAAGGATTGTCTGCTAAATACTGTGTAAATACAGGTAGGTTTAACTCTTGGCTGTAACCTGATGTTACAGCCATGAGTACTAAAGATAAAATAAACTTTTTCATTGTGATAATTTTTTTAGACAACATCATTAGGGGCTCTTATTTTGTTATCTGTATAAAGTGAAATGTCCTACAAACTCTCTGTTATCCTTTTCATCATTCAATTTAAGAACATACCAGTAATCTCCTGAAGGTAATTCTGCTCCGTTATATCTACCATCCCATTTTTGACCATAGTGATATTTAGCAATTACACGACCGTATCTGTCGAAGATTGAGAATTCAAGGTTGTTGTAAATATTAGTACAACCAGGACCCCATGTATCGTAAACACCGTCTCCGTTAGGAGTAAAGTAATTATCAAGACAAACATCAATATAAACCATTGGTACAGTGATTGTCGCAGTACATCCGTTTTGATCTCTTACTACTACTACATAATCTCCCGATTTGTAGATTTTGTATGTATTAGAAGAACTGAACGGCTCTCCGTTGAAACTGTATTCGTATGCTGGAGATCCTCCTGAACCTGTAACCGAAATTACGTTCATTTCAGGTTGTCCTGCTGATAATGCAATCGCTAATGGATCAACAGCAATGATATCAAAACTTGCAGTTGGTACTTCACAACCGTTCGTATGTCTTGCCGTTACGTAGTGAATACCTGGAGCAACATTTGTAAAGATATTGCTTGGTTGGTAAGCTCCAGCTCCGTCAAGTTGGTAATCAACTTCAGCAAGATTTGTAATACTTGCATCAACAGTGATTGTAACACTGTTTGCAGCATGATTATCAACACAGTCATAATTTACTTCTGCTTTAGGATCTAAAACAACCGGCAGAGGCATATTAATCTCTAATAGGTTTGAACATCCTGCAGCATCTTTATAGTATACAATGTGTTTACCACCTGTAAGATTCGTAAAATCAAATATTGTCTGACCTGCTGCACCTTGTGTATAAGTTCCTGTTTCATTATCAAGACTTACACTGTATGGAGCAGTACCTCCAGTAACTTCTACACTAAATGCTCCATCTTTATCTCCAACACAAACCTCTGGAATCATTGAGTTTGGAACTTCTTTAGCTTTAAGAACTTCAGGCTGCGTGATCGTAAAGTCATGTAATACGAAACATCCATTTTCATCTTGAACAATTACCTGATAATCACCAGGGGCTAATTTATCAAATGTAAACTTAGTATCAAATTGATTTAAGTCTGGTGAAAGTGCGTATTTAATAACACCTGTTCCACCTGCGGCAACGATTTCAAGTTTACCATTATTCTCTCCAAAACAACTAACGTTAGTTGGGAAGAATTGAGCAGTTAAAGGAGTTGCTGGTTCATTGATTGTTATTACTTCAGAAGTAGTACTACAATCACCGCTGTCAACTTTTACTCTATAGGTACCCATTACAAGATTTTCGAATCTACCGTTATCTTGAGAAGGAAGTAATGCAGTTCCAGCACCATTAAGAAGTGTGTAAACATAGTTTCCTAATCCTCCAACAGCATCAGCAGAAATAACTCCTGTTGCTTCGCCTGTACATTTTACAACTGCATTTGATACATCAAGTTTAATTGTCAATGGTACTAAAGGAATGATTTCAATTGTGTTAGAAACAAAACTAGTACATCCATTAGCATCTTTCACGAAATATTTATGAGCTCCAACAGGAACATCAAATGAAATAGATGAAGTAAATGATCCTAATACTGTTGTACCATCAGTACTGTAAGTATAAGGTCCTGTTCCTCCCTCTGCACTTAATGTAAGCTCTGTAAGCGTCTGACAAGTTTGTGCTCTTGACTCTACAACACTAGCTAATACAACTGTTGGCTCGTCGATTACGATTTCAGCAGATGTAGCTGCACATGTAAATCCGTCTGTAACCGTAACACTATATCTTCCTGCTCCTAAACCACTGAATATTGGTGATTGTACTGGACCAGAATTTACAACTGGATCTACAGAAAGATAATTTAATGTATACATATAATTACTTCCTTGACCGCCAGTTGGAAGATCAACAGTTATAACTCCAGACTTATCACCAAAACATGGCAACATAGTTACATTAGCACTAGCTGTTACAACAATTGGCAACGGCACTATTAATGTTTGAGTTGTAGAAGCTGTACAGCCATTAAAATCTCTAACATTGATTGTATACACTCCTGCATCTAAACCTGTAAAGTTATTTTGAGCAGAATAGTCTATCACAGTAGTAGTTCCTTTTACTAATTGGTATTCATAAGTCGTATCCCATCCGCCTGTAGCAGTTACAGAGATTTCTCCATCATTATTACCAGTAATACAAGTAATGTCTGCTTTTGATGATGTAGCTGCTAAGACTGCATTTGGCTGTTCAATAGAGAATATAGTTTCAACTGAACAATAAGGAATACCTTTTAATGTAGCAACAACTTTATATTCACCAGCAGTTAAGTTAGAAATTCTAACTGGACCCGCATTAGATGAAGTTCCAGAACTTGGTACTGGACCTGTAATTACATAATCAAAAATACCAGCATCGTCTTGTGGAACTAATTGGTTATCAATAAAAGTTAAATCAACACTTCCGTCATTAGCTCCAAAACAAATTTTACCATTAACAGTTTCTGCTTTGATAGTAAATGTATTTGGATCAAATACGTTATGAATTTTTTGAATTGTACATCCAGTAGCTGGATTTACAACCGTTATAATGTATTCTCCTATTGGCAAATTAGTAAATATACCGTTTGTATTAGCTGGATTTCCTGGAACAGCAGCTCCAGAAGAGTAAGCAATAGAATAATTTAAAGTTGCTGGAGTTCCGCCTGTTGTCTCTACTGCAACACTAATGTTTTCGTTTGTAGGACAAGTAATAGGAGCAGTAACTGTAACATTTACTTTATCTAAACTAATGTACGGAGCAATAACATATGTTCCCGCATTAGTACCAATACAACCATTATTATCATAAACATTTACAGTATAAGAACCACCTAAGTAATCCATTTCAGTGTAAACGTTTTTAGGACCATAATAAACTCGAGCACCATTTTTAATAAACTCATAGTTAGTGTAAGTTCCTGAACCGCCAGTTACACCAGAGATTGTAATCGTTGCAAAATTGCTGTTGTTTTCTGTAATACAACCGTATTGAACAACTGCAGGATTTGGAACATCTATAATAGCTGGTTCACTAACTTTTACAATTTTTGAAGCTTGACAACCTCTTGCAGAAATTACTGCTACAGTATAATCACCAGCAATTAATCCTTCAAATACAGGACTAGCTTGTGGAGTTCCTCCGTTTATACTGTACATGTATACCGGATTGTCATTAACCCCTACGCTTGGTACTGCTATACTTGCAACTATTTTACCGTTGTTTCCACCGTTACAAGTAACTGGAGTTGCAATTGCATCGAATCCTGTAACAGGAGTTGCTGCACCTAAAGTAAAGTTTACTTTAGCGGTACAAGTTGTAGTTACATCAGTAACTATAATTTCATGTGGACCTGCATTTAAGCCTGTGAATTCTATTGGAGCGATAGTCTGAGTAGTTACACCATCTATAGTATAACTATAATTACCAGAACCTCCAGTTGCTTCAGCGCTAACGCGTCCGTCAAAGTCAGCACAGCTTGGCAATGCTGCTACATTATATTTTAAATCTAATGGCTGTAGAATAGTAATCGCAGCAGGGAATGTAGATTCGCAACCGAATTTATCTCTTACTACTAGATCGTATGCTTTTGCCACGTTTACTGTGAATGATGTACCTGATTGGAATCCGCCTCCGATACTGTATTCGAAAGGGGACATACCTGTACCAGGTGTTACAACAATTTCATAGTTGCCATTTGTATCAGCACAGTACGAAGTTACATTTGCTGTAAATCCGGCTGGCAATGGATCTGTTGTTATGTTTACTGTTATAGGAGCAGAAATACATCCGTTTTGATCTTTAGCATAAACATACCATGCAGGAGTTAAAGGATCAAGCTCTCTTGTAACAGCCGTATCAAAAGCACCAGCTGCTGCTCCAGCAGTTACAAATGAATAGGTGTAATCCGGAGCTCCGCCATTTCCAGCAACCGTAACAACGGCACCTCTTTTACAATTAGCATTAACGTTACTCACTTCAGTTACCGTTACCACAGTTGGTTGTTTAACTACAGCTGAATAAGTTGTAGGACAAGTTGTGATGTCATCTGTTGCAGTAATTTCATAAGTTCCAAACGCTAAGTTTGTTAATGGAATTAAATTCGCACTTACATTATTTGCAGTCTGATAAGGAGCACCGTCTTTAGTAATTACATAAGAATAAGTACCTGCAAAATCAGAAACTTCAAAAGTTACTTTACCGTCATTTGTTGTATTACAACTCATATCCGACACTAAAGGATTTGTTACCGTAATTCTAATAACATCTTTAATAGTCATCAATTCATCATATGTACATCCGTTACTGTCTGTAACTCTAAACTTATAATCACCAAAAGGTAATCCGTTAAAAGTTGTTGAAACAGTATTATCAGCTACCGTTTGAGCAGGATAAGCCACCGCAGGAGCCGCACCGTTAAATTCAGTAATTGTGAATGTTAATATTCCAACACCGTCTGTTGCTTTAACCATTACATTGCTGCTGTTTCCAGTTAAACAAGTAATCGCTGTAGGCGTGAATGTTAAATCTTTCGGTTTGTTTAATGGATTAATTGTTACAGTTACTGGAGCTGTCTCACAACCATTGCCATCTTTTACAGTATACGTTACAGTTTGAACAGCTGTATTGTCATTTACTGTAAATGTGTTATTTGTATCATAACCTAAATTATTAAAGTTATAATAGTATCCTCCTACTCCTGAACCTGTTGGAGTACCATCGTGACCTGTTACTGTAATTACAGTTGCAACACTACAAGTAGTATTAACAGGAATCGAATGAGTCGCAGTAAGCAACACTGGCTGACCAATAGTAATCGTAGTTACTGCCGAAGGACAATTTTTAGCATCTGTCGCTATAACAGTATAAGTACCTGCTGTTAAGCCTGTGTATTTTCCTGTTGTATCTCCAGTATTGTTTGCACCTGTACCTGTAAGTGTGTACGTATAAGGAAGACGTCCGCCCGTTGCTTCAACAGTTAGAGTTCCGTCGTTACCATTAAAACAGCTTACATCAGTATGAGAGTCTGCAAGTGTTGGAATCACTGTTGGATCTACTGTCACTGTATTAGTTGTTACAGAACAAGCTGGTGTATTACTATCTGTAATTACAAAATAATAATCTCCGGCTGCAGCTACAGAAGCTGTAAAAGTATTTCCTGTTACTGTATTTGGTCCGCCGGCTACTAATCCGCCATTAAAATACGTTTCATATGTATAACCCGCAACACCATTAGAAATCTCAACATCAATTGTTGCATTTATTGGAGCTGCGCAGTATAGATCTTTAGTTACAGATGCTGTAGCTTCTAATTGTTTTTGGATTATATAATCTACAAAAGAAGTACATCCATTATCATCTGTTAAAACAATTCTATAAGTTCCATCAGATGTGAATGTTGCTACACTGCCTAAAGTTGGTAAACCATTTACAGTAAATGATTTTACTCCGTTATATGTAGTTGATAAAGCTGGATCAGCTAAATCTATTACTATATCTGCACCTACAAAACATTGTTGAGCTGGTACTGTAAGATTTGGAGCTGCATTATAAATAACTGGTACATTAACCAATTGAGAAACACAACCTTTTGCGTCTTTTACGTAAACATCCCAAGATAAATCTGTTAAATTAGTATCTACGCTTAAAACAGGGTTATTCACAAAAGTTGTTGGAGCTGGATCACCCGCTTTTACTACGGCATATGAATATCCTCCTGCTCCACCATTTTCTGAACTTACTGTAATCTCAGAAATATCTTTAGAACAAAATACTTTTGTTGATAGAGCAGTAAATGTTATCGGTGTAGGCTCTGCAAAAGTTAAACTAGCACTTTTAATACAATGAGTTGTATTATCTATAACTTCAACTGTATAAGTACCGGCAACTAAATCGCTTAATGTGATTACATCACCACTAGTTGAATTTGTATAAGGCAATCCAGCAGGAGAACTTGTTATATTAACAGCATAATTACCAGAAGCACTAAAATCTGTAACAGTAAATTTAGCATTGCCGTTATTATTTGTTCCGTTTAATATATTACAAGAAATGTCGCTTGTTTTTTCTGCAACAATCTCAATTGGAACTACTGCATCAATTGTATAATAAGCCTGAATAGAACAGTTATGATCATCAGTAACTTTAAACAAATAAGTATTTGGAGCTAATCCTGTGAAAAGATTAGAAGTTCCATTATCTTGAGCGAAAGCAACTGGTTCTATAATTTGGTATTTCGCCATTGGTGTATAACCACCAGTAATATCAACTCTTACATCTGCAACGTTTGTTGGACAAACTGGCGCTGTTACAACAACAAAATCAATTGCTGTTAAAGCTTGATAAGGAAGCACAACTTGAGAACCGTTAAATAGACAGCCATTGCTATCTTTTACTGTATAAGCTATAGTTCCTCCTACAGTTCCGTTAACAGTAAATGTGTTGTCATCAGAATAATCTGTGTATCCAGGGAACAAATAACGGTAAGGTTTTGTTCCTGTTGTATTATCTACAGTAACGATTACTGTTGCTGATTGTTGAACATTTGTTGCAAGATCACAAGCATAATCTGTTACTGAAGATATTGCATTTAAAAGAAGTGGTTCAGTAATAATTATTGCTGGTGTTGTATATTCACATAAATTTGAATCTTTTACAAAAACCTGATAATCAACCCCTGCAACTAGGCCTGTAAATTGACTAGATCCTGAATATGCTGTAATTATAGTAGCTCCTTTCATCAACTGATATTCAAAAGGTCCAACTCCTCCTGTTACAGATACGGAAATAGTTCCGTCTGTTCCAGTATTACAAGTCACGTTTGTACTAGACGGAGTAATCGTTGGAAGTGGAATTGGGTCTAATTTAATATCTGATGTAACCTGACAAGTAGTTGCATTATTACCATCAGTTAATCTGAAAGTATATGTAACGTTTGTGGCTCCAGTAGTCAATTGGTTAGTAGTCATTGTAGTCCATGGACCGGCCAAACCAGTTGTTGAATACTCGTAAATATAATTTGCTGTCGGAATTATATTTCCGCCTTGAGCTGTTAATGTAATTACGGCATTTGGACTTGTTGAACAATCTAGCTCTTTTGTTACTTTAGTCTCTAGTTTTAATTGAGGATAAACAATATAGTCAACATCATCTGTACAACCATTACCATCTTTAATAACTAAATTATAAGTACCTGCAGCATTAAATGTAAAAGCTGGATTTGTTGTAAACTCGCTTCCATTTACACTATATGTAGCACCTCCAATAATTGCAGGATCTACAGTACCAGCAACAGTAATTGTAAATGGATTACCATCATAACAAATACTTGCCGGCGGCGTGATTGCTGGATCAGCATCTTTATCTAAAGTGACAGCAAATGGCTTAATACATCCATAAGCATCCAATGCATATGCAATGTAGCTTCCTGCATCTGCAAAGAATGTATTATCAGTGCCCCATCCTAAATCTGTTGCTGTTGGAGCTGGATCAGTAGCCAATAATAACATGTATTTATAATAAGCTGGACCAGTTGCAGGAAGTACAGGAACAAAAGCAGTTCCGTCTTTTGCAACAACAGTGATTACACCAGATTTTGCATTACAATTTGCATTTTTAGAAACTGAGCCACTAATTGACAATAGTTTTGGTGATTCTTTTATATTAAAGTTTGCTGATGAAACACCACATCCTATATTACTTCCAGATGTTTCGCTTACTAAAACATAATAAGTTCCAACTGGCAAAGGAGTTGTAGTCGCTGCTGGGTTAATAATAACAGTAGCTCCTGCCGGAATTGTTCGAGTACCAGTATTTCCAGTAGAAATATTAGTAAATGCATTTATAATATCATAACTAATATCTACAGAAGTCGCATATGAACTCTTTATATCAAAACTAACATTTCCATCATTTGCACCAGTACAACTTATGTTCTGAGGAACAAAACTGTCAATTTGCAATGTTGAATTAGTTGGAACTGGTCCAGTAGATGTTTGGAAATAGTAACATTTTGTATCTTCATCATATACAATAAAAGTATATGTTTTACCTGGAGTAAGTCCACTAAATACAGTCGATTTACTTCCCGCAGGATTTTCATCCAGCCATCCATTAGCTAAATTAACTGCTGGAGTAAGGATATTCCATGTTTGACTACTTCCATTGTAAATATTAAAATGGAATGGACCATTTCCTGTAAAAGCAGACAGGATTTTAACTGTTGCAGAACCTCCTGCACAACTTGCTACAATGTTAACATCGATACCAAGCTCGGTTGGTGGAGCAGCAATTAATACATCTTGAATTACAGCTGAACAGCCATTTTGATCTTCAACTCTAATTTGATATAGACCAAAATCTACAATTTCAAATACTGCGCTACCACCAGTTTGTCCTGGAAGAGATTTGTTGTAGTTATTAATTCCAGTAACATAATAAGTATAAGTTGGTGTTCCTCCACTTACAGAGTTAATCGTAATTGTTCCTTGTGTAATTCCAGACCCATTACATTTTAGAGATGTTGGAGTGAAAGAAATTAAAATAGGATCTGGTTCAGTGATTCTAATATTAAAAGTGTCAAAACACTGTTTTGAATCTGTTAAAGTAACTACATAATAACCTGCAGGCAAACCTGAAGTTTGAGTACCAAAATCTTTAACCAAAGTAGTATGTGCTAGATCTAAATATTGCTTAACATTTATTACAAAAGGACTTACACCTTTCGTAGCATCATAAACAACATTTATTGCTGCAGTACTTTGTCCGCTACAGCCAATTGTTTGAGTTTGAGTTACCGAAGTAATTGATGGTTTAACTGGCAAAGTTATAACAATTGCATCTGTTGTTGTTGCAGAACAGCTATTTGCATCTGTTACCGTAAATGTATATGAACCTGGAGTATTAGTTGTAAATACATTACCAACAAAAGTTCCAGTTGCAGGATTGCTTGTGTATGTATAAGCTGTTCTACCACCAGTTGCAGTTAAAGTAATTTTAGCATCTTCATTTCCAACCTGACAAGTAATATTTTTATCTAATTTAGATGATATTGTGATTTTATCATAAACAGTTACTGCATTACTTGGTGCAGTACATCCGTTTCCGTCTTTAATTGTAACAATATAAGATCCTGAAACGGTAACATCAAAAGTATTACCTGGTTGATATGAACCACCATTAAGACTGTAAGTCAATGGTAATACTAAACCTGTCCCAGGCGTTGCTGTAATAGTATAGGTACCACTACCTAAACATTGACCTGCTGCTGAAGCAGTAACTGATGGTGTAGCGTCTGCAGCAATAGCAACATCTAATTTAATCTGACAACCATTAGCGTCTACAACATACACATCCCAATTTAAGTTTGTTGCAGGGTTAAGATTGGCAACAGGTGATGGTGTCAATGTACCAATACCAGCACCATCCTGAACAAATGAGTATTTATAAGACGGAGTACCATTTGATGCAGTAATTGTAACTTCTGCAGTGGCAACTTTACAATTAGCATTTACAACTTTAGCTATTGCCGATAAGGCTGCTGCTGGTTCAGTAATAGTAACATCTTTATCAGCACTACAACCAGTAGTTAAATCAGTAACTTTTACATTATAGACTCCTTTTCCAAGATCTGATAATGTAATAATATCTCCTGAAACTGTTTGAGTAAATGGCAATGAAGCCGGAGTACTTGTAACTGTTATCGAATAGTTACCGGTAGCACTAAATTTTGTTATAGTATATTTTGCTATTCCGCTGTTACTTCCAAAACATTGAGCATTAGCAAAAGCTTGGCCTGCAATCTCAATAGGTGTAACTTTATTGATTTTATAACTTTCTGAATAATAACAACCGTTATTATCTGTTACTCTAAACAAATAATCTCCTGGAAGTAAACCAGAAAACAATCCAGTAGTTGCTCCACTAGTATTTACTGTTGGTCCAGAAACTATAGTATAATTTAATGGCGCAACACCATTAGTAGCTGTTAACTGAATATTTGTTGTAGTAGCCAAACATGTTATTGCAGCTGGCGTTCCAAAGTCTAAATCTGTAGGAGAGTTTAGTGGCGCAATAGTTACAGTTTCTGGCACAGAAAGACAGCCGTTTGCATCTTTAACAATTATAGTAAAACTTTGAGACGATCCAGTATTACTAACTGATATACTGCTATTTGAAATAAATGTTGAACCATTATTATAACTATAAGTATATCCTGCTTTACCACCACCTGCTACTACCGAAATAGTTGTTGAAGTTGGAGTATTAGCTGTATTACAAGTTAATTTTCCTGCAGTAACAACACCTGTTACAGCAGAATTCTCACCAATCGTAACAGATGTTGAAGCAGCTGAAGTACAGCCTAATGCATCTGTAACAACAATATCGTACGTACCAGCAGTTAATCCAGAAGGATTATTTACGGTATAATTTGTAAATGGTGCAGTACTTTTTGTAATGCTATAAGTATAAGGTGCTTTACCAGATGTTGGTGTAACTAAAATACTTCCTGTAGCATCACCATTACATTTTACATCTACTTTACTTGTCGTTATTGTTAAAGTAGTTGCTTTTATGGTAACCGGAATATCAGCAGTTACAGCAGAACAAGATGGAGTTGCCGAATCAGTAACTCTGAATTTATAAGTACCTGTTGCAGTTGCTACATAAGGACTAGTAGTCGTTGTGTAACCACCGCCGTTTATAGAAACTGCGTAAGTTTTAGTACCTGTCCCTCCTGTAGAACTTAAACTAATTGTTGTATTTGGAGTACAAGTAACGTCTGGAACAATTGTTGGAGTAATTGTTAATTGGTCTGCTACTACATAAGTAATAGAAGCTGGACATCCAAAACCATCTTTTAAAGATAATTGGTAAGTTCCAGGAGTTAAGCTAAAACTAGCCGAACTGCCATAATTTACACCATCTTTACTATAAGTAGCAACTCCTGTAAATGTTCCTGTAATCGTTACATTTATTGGAGTTCCTGTATAACATTGTGTCGCTATAGGGTTAATTGTTGGTACCGCTTCTGATGCAATAGTCACTGTTTTCTTAACAAAACAGCCATTTGTATCTTTTACATAAACATCGATGTTTGTTGTTAAAGTTGCAGTATCAACATTTAAATTAGTTCCATAAGCTGTAGTTGGTGTCGTAGATGGACTAGGTGCATAAGCATAAGTATATCCAGGTGATCCTCCCAATAAAGATGATATCGTTAATGTTGAAACTGTAGTAGAACAGTTAATTTTTGTTCCATTTACATTGAACGTAATAGCTGTTGCAGCATTAATAGTAACTTGCTCAGCATTAGACGTACATCCTGTAGTTTTATCTTTAACAGTCAAAGTATAAGTACCTGCACCTAATCCGGTTACTTTTACCTGATCTCCGCTTTGAACAATTGTTCCTGAGGCAGGGCTTAAAGTATAAGTAAAATTACCTGTAGTGCTTGCTCCTGTAATATTGAATGTAGCTGTACCGTCATTTGCACCAACACAATTTTCGTTTGTTTTTGATCCCGCAACTGAAATTGTTGGAGCAGGATTAATTGTGGTAGAACCAACAGCCGTACATCCATTAGCATCTGTTACCTTAAAATCATAGGTTCCAGCAGTCAATCCGCTAAATGTACCTGTTGAAGCTCCTGTTGTATTTACGACAGGACCAGCAGTAATTACATAAGTAAACGGTGCTACACCAGCAATTGCAGCTACAGTAACACTTGTTGTTGTTGCATTACATGTAATTGCTGCAGGAGTTGAAACCGTAAGTCCTGTTGGAGGATTGTATGCAGGAACAACAATTGTGTTTGTATCAATACAACCATTAGAATCTTTTACTGAATACGTAATAGTTTGTGCAACATTTTTATTTGTAACTAATAATGTATTCGTGTTATTGTAAGATGTATTACCTGCACCAAAGTTATATGTATAACCTCCAGAGCCATATTGGCCTGAAGTTGTAATTAAAGTCGTAGCGCTACAAGTTGTATTTGGTGTAAAAATAGCACTTGCAACAACTTTTGTTGGGTTCGTTAATGTAACATTGTAAGTTGGAGAAATACAGCCTTTGCTGTCTTTAACTTGATACGTATAAGTTCTAGTATTTACGCCACCTACAAAAGCATTTAAACCTGAATAAGTTGCAGAGGTACCAAAAGCACCGCCATTAAAACTATAAGTATATGGTGCTCCATTTCCTCCTTCTGCTAAAACTGTAAATTGTCCGTCTGTACCATTGTTACATTTTGGATCGTTTTGACTAGTTATTGAAGCAGTAGGGTCAACCTTAGCATCTACTTTAACTGCCAATGTTACAAATTTACATCCTTTTGAGTCTGTTACTCTAAATACAAAGCTTCCAGCTACTGATGTAGGATAAATATTTGATCCTATTGCAGTATAACCGCCACCATTTACAGATACTTCATAAGTATATCCAGGAGTTCCGTTTTGAGGCGTAATTGTAATTTGAGCATTTGGCGATGCCGTACAATCTAATTTCTTAGTTACATCTGCACTTGCTGTTAATTCGTTTGCGATTGTTGGAATTCCAGTAACATTTGCTGTACAACCATTTGCATCGGTTACTACAATAGTATGTAGACCTGTTCCAACAACAAAGCTATTGCCTGATTGACCAGCTTGACCATCCAAACTATAAGAAAACGGTGCTAGTCCGTTGCTTACGCTAACTACTAATGTGGCCTTATTAGCTAAATCATAACATAAATCTGAAGCCGTTAAGTCTAGTGTTGCTGTTGGAGGTACTGCAGGAGTAATGTTAACAGTATTTGAAGCTCCAGAAGAACAAGGACCAGCATCTTTTATAAAAACTACAAAATTACCTGTTTGATTTAGAGCAAGATTAAATGTATCACTATCTTGAAATGGTACTACAATAGTTCCATTAGTTAGACGCAGTTCGTATTTATAATTTGGAACACCACCTCCTGCAATCGCTTTTATAGAAGCTCCAGTAGTACAAGTTGGTTGCGTAACTACACTAGCTGATATTGTAAGTGCTGTTGGGGCGCTAATTGTTTTTGTAAAAGAAGTTGAACAAGTACCAGCAGTATCGCTTTTAACAATTATGTTATATGTTCCAACTCCTAAACCAGAAATTGTAAATGGCGAAACTGTTGCAGTACTCCATGTCGAACCATTATTGATTGAATATTGATAACTGCCTGTAAAATTCTTTACAGTAAGAGTAATTTTTCCGTCTGGAGGCGTTACACCATTACAGCTTACATCATCAATAATTGGCTCGTCGACTTGAAAAGCTTTATTTGAATCAATAATAACTTTAAAGTCTTTTTGAGCAATACATGATCTTGGAACTTGATAAACTGAAATATCATCTATTAATAAATCATTTCCATTATACTCTAAACTTCCTGAACGAACTACAAAAGTTAAGTTCGTATTATTTCCTGGATCCAAAGAAAACGTTGGTATAGCTACCCATTTTGCTCTGTTAGGATCAGTCGTAGCTTCTGCAATTTTGCCTGTATCTGCCTGAGCAACTACATTACCAGAAGGATCAACTAATTGAAATCTAACAATTGGTGCAGCTCCACTTACTCCTACATTTAATAAATTCGCTACAAATAAATCAACTTTAACTGGTTGATTTGGAATAACATCAACAATTGGTTTACTGTATAATACTCCGTAAGGACCAGCCACAGAACCAATATTAACTGCTAAAAATCTTCCATTTGGGTTTGCGCCCAATGAAGTATGGTCTCTAAACGGGTACCAGCTTCCGTTATTAGGAATAATAGCGCTTGTTACTTCATATTGATTATCCTCTAAAGTAAGTCTTGTATCCGAACAAGTAGAAGGTACTACTGATAAATCATGAAAACAATATGCTGCTGCAATTCCTGGTGTAGTCGTATTTTGACCACTGCCAAAATCTTCTTTTAGTAAATTACTAAAAGTAGTAGCTGTTGTTACGTTGTATTTAACAGAAACAATATGCGTCCCTGAAGGAACATTGGTAAATGTATTATTTGTAATAGGTGTATTTGGCTTGGTGTCTAAATAATATTCATAGGTATAATTAGCAGAAGTACCATTTGTAACCGTTACTTTACTTGTTGCAGTTCCGTTACAGCTAAAAACAGGATCCTCAACTATAATAGTTGGATCGGCAGGTTTTTGATCAAGAGTAATATTATAAGGAATAGTATATTCGCAACCTAATTTATCTCTAACTTTTAAAATGTATGATCCTGGCAATACATCTTTTTCATTTGTTGTCTGCCATGAAGTACCGCCATTAAAACTATATTCATAACCAGGAGTTCCTCCTTGCACATTAGTAATTCGTAATAAACCACCCTGATTTACTCCATTTGCATCAGGAAGCGTACAGCCTGCTAATGCGCCAACACCTGCTGAAGCAGTAAGTGCTGCTGTTGGTCCTGTGATTTTTATACTTTGAGAAGCATCAAAACATTCCTTTTTAACTCCATTTGTTGTAATACTGTATCTAACCTTAACTTTATAATCACCAGGTGATAAATTAGAAAATAAAGGATTTGTAGAATAAGAACCGCCATCATTTATACTATATCCCATAGTATATCCATTTGCAACAACGTTCTCTATTGATATTGAAGAAGTGCCTCCATAACATGTACTGTTTGTACTTTTTATGTCATAAGTTGGTTTTGGAGCATCTGTAACAGTGATAGAAGTCGTTGCTTTACAGCCTTTACTGTCTACCATTTCAATATTATACGTTCCTCCAGCAGTATATTCGAACGGATTTGTATTAATATAAGTAGGTGATCCATTTACGAAATACGTATATGGAGCAGTACCTCCTGATCCAGTTAATAAAATTTTTCCTGGGTTACAAGCTGTTAAAGGTTCGCTTATACTAGCAACTACTTTCGTTTGACTTGTGACTGTGTTAATTTTAATATTTGCTGTCTTTACATTACAAGAAGGAGCTGGTGGAGTCGGAGATCCAGTAAGGGCAGAACTCGTAATTCTAACATAATAGGTAACTCCTGGTGTTAAAGATGCAAAAGTCTGATTAGGAGTTGATACTGGTCCTACAGTTTGTAATAATGTATTGCTGCTGTTGTAAAGATAATAGTAATATTGATCTAAATTTTGAGCTCCAATTTTAATACTTCCTGTTTCACCGTAACAAACTGGTTGTGTAATTTCAGTATTTACAACTAAATCTAAACTTCTAACTAAAATATTAGGTACATTAAAAATACATGGATTTGTTGTAACTCCTTTTTGTCTAATATTAACACTATAAGAATTAGCAGCATTTGCAGCAATAGGGAAAACATTACTATTTTGCCAAGCTCCATAAGCTCCATTTGGATCTGTTCTTATAGCATATTCATATCCAGCAGGAACACCTTCTATTGTAATACTTCCTGCTTTTCCGCAAAGAATATCTACAACTTTCGCTGTTGGGTCTAATGAATTTGTATAGACATTAAAATAAAAACGGCTAAAACAGCTTCCAGCATAATTAATCGTCAAACGATATTGTCCTGCTATACTTGCCTTATAATCTGGACCAGTGCCCGCCGGAAGCCACTGACAAGCAGTTCCTTCGTTAGCACAATTTTCGTTTGTTGTTGCCGCACAGCTGGCAGTGTTTAATCTTTCCCAAACAATATTATTGCTATCGCTGATACCTGTTTTAATGTCTTTAAAAGCATTAGCCCCACATAAGAAAATATTTGGGAGCTTCTTTCCGTCATTAGGACAAGTAACAATTTGATCTGCAAAAGCAAGTACTGGGTTGTCTGCTGTAGCTCCAAATCTGGTTACAGTAAATGACTCCGAAATAGATCTACATGGCGCTGGCGCAAGATTGTAAACATAATAAACTCCTGGGTTTTTTACCGCAAAAGTTTGTCCTGTTCCAATTTGGTTTTTCATAGCGGCATCGCTATACCAAGTATAAGTAGAATATCCATCTGCAGCAACCAAGTTTACACTATCTGTACACAACGTTGCTGTTCTTTTATATTCACAACCCGCAACGTTAACCAAAAAGTTAGTCGCTTTTGGTATTAAAAGACAACCTGTATTAGTGTTCACACTCGGGTCATCAGAAATTACAAAAGTTGTATTTTGGGTACCTTTATAAGTTGCATATGCCGAGTTGTCAATACTGTTAGAACAAGCTTCATCCAGCATTGTACAGTCAGGAATTACTTGAACTTTAAAACCAATAGTTGTTTCAGTAATTCCACCTTTTTTAACTAATGAATTATCAACTTCAAAAACAATACTTCTAGTAGCTGGATTCCAAGATTTAACGCTTACACCAGTAGGTAAAGGAAGTAAATCTGCTGGATAATTAAAAATTACATTGATAGGCAATTGATCTCGAATTGTAAATGACGTTGCATCATCATTACCTGAATTTCTAAAACCAATTTTATAATTTAAAAGTTGTCCTAAAGTTACATTTTGTCCACCAATATTATTTCCTTGTGCATCTTGTACAATTTTTGTTAAAACAATTTTAGGCTCAATAATTTCAACATTAAAGGCATTAAAAAAGAGTCCGTAACCGTCACCGCTGGTCCTTAACTTTAAAGTTGCTTTAGTATCTCCATTTTTAATAACAGAATTATTTGCATTATTTAATTTAATAATTCCGGAGTCATATCCTAAAGTGTTAACACTTTTTGGATTTCGATCCGTAAAAGGACCATCTATGTTATTGATTGTACTATTAAAAAAATTGTCTACTGGTCTTTCATTAGTAAAAATATCTGTACCATTTATAGAATAACGGTCTCCCGTAGTATTTCTATCTCCTTCATTAGCTGCAAAAGCAAGTTTTGCATTTACGTCTCCTGTTGGAATTGTTTTAAAACCTGAAATATCATAAGTTACATCTGGACTATTTGCCTTAATAAATCTAAAACCATCAAATGATGTAATATATTTTGCAGTAGCTTTAGGATCTTCATAAATAACAAATAGCGACCATCCTGCAGCAAAACCTCCATTAATTGTACCTCTTGCAGATATAACATCGGCAACGGTATAAGTACCTTGAGGGTTTGTTAATCCTTGTAATAAAGTTGTTACATTATAATAGTAAGCATAAATAATTTGATCACCATTTGCAGTATCTGGATAATAATCATAAACTTTTTCTCCTACAATAGGTCTATAGGCTGTCTCACCAGGAAGCTTAAATTTTACATTTCCAATATTAGCACGAATCGTGGTACCATCGTCAATAGAAGCTTTGCTTAAGATACCAGTCCAGTACAAACCTGCGTAAACAATTTTATAACATTCTGCACTTGCAGTTGGTATCGCCAAATTAGCTGTACTTGAACTGAATGTACCATTGTCTCCATCAATATCAATATATTGCATATTGAGATCATTGTTGTTTTTATCAGTCGCGTCAAAAGCATTGTTAGGGCGCTCACCTGTTTTGTTTGCATCTCTATTCAAAATGTTATTACCAATCAAGAGCATGTCTCCTTTTAAGCTCGTATCGTAACGAACAGAGAAATCCTTTTGCGAGAAAGCAATAAAACTTTGTATAAAAAGCAATACAACTAAAACTGATTTTAAAGTAGTAGGTTTTTTCATAATATTATGGTTTCAGTTTAACTAACTGTTCCCTTGAAGGGGCATTCAAAAAAACAATATGTAATCTTATTTATTCTTAATTTTTAATATATCCTTCTTAAAAAAGAAGTTATCATTCCTATTTATATTCTACAATAATCTATTAATTCTCCACTTTTACGATAGCCATTTTCCCGTTGTATGGTTTGTTTCCTTTTGCTTCTAATGCTTTAGTTGCTTCTGGTAAACCATCAAACTTTTCGTAATAGATATAATATTTACTTGTTGTTACATTATAAAAGAAATTAATATCTGAACGTCCTGCTGCAACAGCCTGAGTCAGGAATTGATCTCTTTTTTCAACACTGCTGTGAACAGCAATAATCATATAATAACCACTTTCAGAATTTTTAATATTCTTGATAATCTGCATATTCGATTGGTCTTCACCAAAATCAAAATCACTTGCTGTTAATGGCGTGTTGCTTACTTTGGTAGTTTCTTTTATACGTTTAAGCGCTGCAAGATCCTGTGCATATCTACCTTGATCATTTTCATAAGCTGCACGTTTAATTCTACGTTTTTTCTCTATTTCAGTTTCAGCTTTAATACGCTCTAAATTCGCTAATAAATCTGCACTGTCCTGCTCCATTTTTAATTGAGCCGCTTTCAGTTCATTAATTTTCTCTAGGTAAGCCTTGTTTAAAGCATCATTTTTATTTGGTACTTTTTTAAGTCTTTCGTTATATAAATTTGTCAGTTTATTAAGCTCGTCTTTTGAATTTTTATTTGCTTCAGCAAGCTGTAATTTGAAAGCTTCTAACTGACTGTTTTCTGCTGCAACACTTTTAAATGGTTTAGGCTCTCTGTAGATTCCTTTTTCACTTAAATCATTCTCTTCTCTCAAGTCATCTAAGTCCTTTTGTTTATTTGCTACTGTTGCCGTAAACTGTGAATACAACTCTTTTTGTGTTTTAATAGCGGCTTCTATAGCTTTAGATAAAGCCTCAATTTCTTTTGCCGAATCATCTTTTGGAGTTGCCGCTAATTTTGCAGCTGCATCTGCATCTGCTTTCGCTTTTGCATCGGCCTCTAATTTCGCTTTCAATTCTGCTTCTTCAGCAAGTCTTGCTTGTAGAGCTTCTGCATCTGCTTTCGCTTTTGCATCTGCTGCTAATTTTGCCAAACGCGCTTCCTCGTCAGCTTTTGCTTTTTGTTCTACAGCTTGTTTCGCTTGAAGTGCATCAGCATCTGCTTTTGCTTTGGCGTCAGCAAGTAATTTTGCCTGTAATGCTATTGCGTCAGCTTTTGCTTTTGCATCGGCAGCAAGTTTAGCTTTAAGTGCTTCTGCATCAGCTTTTGCTTTGGCGTCAGCATCTAATTTTGCCTGACGAGCTTCTTCAGCAGCTTTTGCTTTAGCGTCAGCAGCTTGTTTTGCCTGAAGTGCTTCTGCATCTGCTTTCGCTTTTGCATCTGCAACAAGTTTTGCTTTAAGAGCATCTGCGTCAGCTTTTGCTTTAGCATCAGCCGCAAGTTTAGCTTGTTTTGCTTCTGCATCTGCTTTTGCTTTTTCATCAGCAGCTAACTTAGCCAAGCGGGCTTCTTCAGCTGCTTGTAATTGTTTTGCCTCTGCTTCTGCTTTCATTCTTTCAGTTGCTTCTGCATCCGCTTTTACTTTTGCATCAGCAAGTAATTTTGCTTGTAATGCTTCCATATCTGCTTTTGCTTTTGCATCTGCAGCTAATTTTGCTTGTTGCGCTTCTGCATCAGCTTTTGCCTTTGCATCTGCTGCAAGTTTCGCTTGTAATGCTTCTGCATCTGCTTTCGCCTTAGCATCTGCTGCTAATTTTGCTTCAGCTGCTTGTTTTGCTTGAAGTGCTTCTGCATCCGCTTTTGCTTTTGCATCTGCTGCAAGTTTAGCTTGTAATGCTTCTGCGTCAGCTTTCGCTTTTGCATCTGCAGCTAATTTAGCTACACGCGCTTCCTCATCCGCTTTTACTTTTGCTTCAGCAGCTTGTTTTGCTTGAAGCGCTTCTGCATCTGCTTTTGCTTTTGCGTCTGCTACTAATTTAGCTTGCAATGCTTCTGCATCTGCTTTCGCTTTTGCATCTGCAGCTAATTTTGCTTGTTGCGCTTCTGCATCAGCTTTTACTTTTGCTTCAGCTGCTTGTTTCGCTTTAAGCGCTTCTGCATCAGCTTTTGCTTTTGCATCTGCAGTTAATTTTGCTTGACGTGCTTGTTCAGCCTCTTCCAATTGTTTTGCTTCTGCTTCAGCTTTTAATTTCGCTGTTGCTTCTGCATCTGCTTTTACTCTTGCATCAGCAATTAATTTTGCTTGTAATGCTTCCATGTCAGCTTTTGCTTTCGCGTCTGCGGCAAGTTTAGCTTGTACTGCATCTGCTTCGGCTTTAACTTTTGCTTCAGCGGCTTGTTTTGCTTGTAATGCTTCCGCATCAGCTTTCGCTTTTGCATCTGCAGCTAATTTTGCTTGCAATGCTTCTGCATCGGCTTTCGCTTTTGCGTCGGCAGCAAGTTTAGCTTGTACTGCATCTGCTTCGGCTTTAACTTTTGCTTCAGCAGCTTGTTTCGCTTGTAGTGCTTCTGCATCAGCTTTCGCTTTTGCATCTGCAGCTAGTTTTATTTTCAATGCTTCTGCATCAGCTTTTGCTTTTGCTTCAGCTGCAATTAATGCTTGTCTTGCTTCTGCATCCGCTTTCGCTTTTGCATCAGCAGCTAATTTTTCTTTTAAGGCTGCTTCCTCTGCTGTTTTTGCTTTCGCGTCAGCGGCTAATTTTGCCTTATTTGCGGCGTCTATATTCGCTTTAGTTTTTGAGTCTGCAGCAGCTTTTGCTTTTGCATCAGCGGCCAGTTTTGCCTGATAAGCATCTGAGTCTGCTTTTGCTTTTGCATCAGCAGCTAAAATTGATTGTAAATCAGCAGCTTCGGCTTTCGCTTTTGCATCGGCTTTTCTCTTCGCTTCAGCAGCATCGGCTTTTGCTTTTGCATCAGCAGCAAGTTTTACTTTTAATGCTTCTGCATCAGCTTTTGCTTTTTCAGCTGTTAACTCTGCTTGTGTTTTTTGTGCCGTTGCAGGCTCGCTTGCCGCTTTTGCTTTAGCAGCATTTTCAGCGTCAGCTTTCGCTTTAGCATCTGCAGCTAATTTTAATTTTAATGCTTCAGCATCAGCTTTTGATTTGTCTGCCGCTAGTTGTGCCGCAGTTTTTTGTGGTTCTGGCTTAGCAGCTGCCGCTTTCGCTTTTGCAGCTTCAGCATCAGCTTTTGACTTATCTGCAGCAAGTTTTATTCTTAGTGCTTCAGCATCAGCTTTTGATTTGTCTGCCGCTAACTGTGCTGCAGTTTTTTGTTCTCCTGTTGCTGTCTTGCTTGCAGTTAATGCTTGTGCTCTTGCAGCAGCAGCAGCATCTACTCTAGCTTTATTATCTGCAGCTAATTTTATTCTGCGTGCTTCAGCATCAGCTCTAGCTTTATCTGCAGCCAATTGGGCTTGTGTTTTTTGTTCTGTCGAAACTGCTTTGTTTGCAGTTGCAGTTTGGGCTCTTGCAGCAGCAGCAGCATCTGCTTTAGCTTTAGCTTCTGCAGCTAATTTTAGTTTTTGTGCTTCGGCAGCGTCTACTTTCGCTTTATTGTCTGCTAGTAATTTTGCTTTTGCGGCTTCGGCGTCAGCCTTTGCTTTTTCTGCAGCAGCTAATCTCACTTGTTGGGCTTCTGCATCAGCTTTCGCTTTTGCTTCGGCTGCAAGTCTTGCTTTTTCAGCAGTATCTACTCGAGTTACCGGTGTAGTTGATTTTTTAGCCATTACTGGTTTTGACTTAGCAGGATCAATAAGCGAACCTTCTTCATCGTCACCGTAATAGTAATTTTTGCTTTTGAATTTGTAGGCAATTGCAAATTCATGAGAACCACCTAAATTAGAAAAGTTGCCCATTCCTCTTTCGTAGTTGTATTCTATAGCAATGCTAGGAGAAATATTTACTCCCAATCCTGCAGAAACTCCGTATAATGTATTATAGCCAGCTTGAGCCCAAACTCCTTGCGGAATTGCGATCATCGCCAGACCTGAAAGTACTGTTTTATCTTTTTTAAGTTCTGTTCTTACAATTCCAGAAAATTTACTTCTGTCAAAAAAGCCATAACTATCAATATATCCGGTGTACATTGCATGCAGTTGAATAGCTCTCTCTGGATCGTCTTTAACCATTCCAGAACCAAAATTATAAAGTACTAAATTGTTTACTGCTAATCCGAAATCAAGAAAAGCTGTCCCGTAATTAATACCTGGATTTACAGTAAGAATTGTATTGGATGGATAATCACCAGTTAAAACGGTGTCATCCTCTGATATTATTTTCCCTTTGTTTAAGCCACTTTGATAAGCCCCAACATTTAAACCAAAAGTTAAATTACTGTCCTGTTCTAAAACAATGTTGTGTGCAAAATTCGCTACTCCGCCAAAAACGGTCATTAAACCATAATTTTGCTGAAATAAGCCAAAAGCAAATGCTTCATTTTCTCTAAAACGTCCTGAGTAATTAAACAAATAAGTATTTGGAGCATCTTCAAATTGTACCCATTGTCTTTTATTATAAAAACTAACATACGCATTTGTTTCGCGAACAAAACTGAATGTTGGATTAATTAAATATCTATTAAACTTTAAAGAATTTCTGATAGGTATGGAAAACGAAACAACTCCATTCTCAGGAGCATCCTGTGAATAGAGTACATTTGAAAAACCGTAAAATAAAGTTATGAATAGTAGGATTTTCTTCATATTATTTTATCACAGTTATTGATCCTTTTTTTTCACCTGCGTCGCCTTTAATGACATAGTAATAAACTGGATTTACATTTTTAAAATCAATTGAGGTCTGGGGCCAGTCGCCTTGATAATCGACGACATCTAAAACCTTATCGCCATTCGAACTTATAATCATGACGTTGGTTGTTGCATTTTTATATTCATTTGGAATATTCCAATACGGTATTCTTCCTCGTAAATTAATAATGTTTGGGATAACTCCTGAAGGGCCTGAATTTCCTAAAACTTTAAATACTAATTCTTTTGTAGCTATACATCCTGAAGCTTGCGAAATTTTTACTTTATAATTACCTCTAACGGCTATTAGATAAGTGTCTGTCGTTGCACCAGAAATAAGAGTATTGTTTAAATACCACTCATAAGTTGGACTTGTTGCATCTGTTGTTACAGTAGCATTTACAGTTTCACCTTCGTTAAGTTCAAACTCATCTGCAACATCAATACTTGCATTAAAACTATTGTTTTTAAGATCAATTGTTCCCGTAGCTTTACATCCTCCAAAATCAACATCAACCGTATAAACAGCTTCTTCATTTGTAGTATAATTTCTACCTGTCTCGCCAGAGATTACTGTGCCATTCTTCTTCCAAACATAACTGTTTCCAGATGTAGCTGTTAAAACTGTACCTGTTCCGTTTGAACAAAAAGGGTTTCCTAAACTTGAGGTTACAGTAACTCCAGATCCTGAACTTGAAGAAGTTACAGTAACACGATTAGAACTAAAGTTAACATCAGAACATAACCCATAATCAATCTCTGCGTAGTATTTTCCGGTAGTATTTACAAGTAACGTACTAGAGCTTTGTCCTGTAATTCGAACATCGTCTTTATACCACTTGTATTTAATTTTTGAATAATTTACTGGAGATGAATTTGGAACAGTTGGCGTTTCGTTATTAATCGTAAGCGTTAGACTTCCGCCAGAACATATCATAGCAGCATCGCTTCTGTTATTAATAAAGAAAGAAGCTTCGTAATCTTTGTAATAGGCGGGAAAAGAAGTGTTTCCTAAAGAATTTTTGAATCTTGTACTCGTTACTCCTGTGGAGCTTTTTACTCTTAAACCATAAGCATCAGATCCAATTAAATCAGTTGGTACGGCGTATTTAATCGTTTTTTGTGTTGCTGAAACATCAGTAGTAAGAAGTAGCGTTGTTGCAATTGGATTATTTGCACTATCAACCAATTCAACTACAAACGTTGTACCTGCAGGAAAATCTACATAACTAAATGTGGCATAAAATTCATTAAAACTTCCACCGGCGCATAATTTCTCTAAACCGTCAAACTGCTGTGGCACAATGGTTTGCGCATTAACGTTTGATTCGAAAGCAAATAATGCGCCGAAGAAAATTAAATATTTAGTTAAAAATAGAGTAGTTTTTTGAATCATATAGTGCGTTTTCTTGCTAAATCTATATTCTCAAAAAACAAAATATCAATGAATGTTTCTGAAAAATCATACTTATAGTTCTCGATAATGTCTTTTGCAAGAACAGAATAAGAGCCTGTAATTAACGATTCTTCTTGGCATTCTAAAGTCTGATTTTTTCCATCAGCTGCCATAGCAAGACTACCCTTGGGGATGGATAGTCCTGCTATAAACTGATTAGAATTATCTAATTTGCTAATACAAGCAGTATCAGCTATCTCGATCTTTTGGTTGCTGTTAAACGCCGTTGCAGTGCATTCTAAGTCATTAGAAACTGTAGTTGTTTCTGATTTACTTTGTGCGTGTAAACTTAATGCAATAGGCGAAACCAAAAATATAATATAAATATATTTTTTTATAGATGGGGCCATTATGTTTTGATCTTTATTTGAGTCCTGTTCGAGACGAATACATAAATTGTGTCTGGGGACTTAATTAATAAAATTTACGCTCTGAAATAAAAATCTAAATCTATCTATCTGTTTCCGCTAGATGCTGTGATTTTGCCTAACTGTAATCTGAAATCTGGTTTTTTAGGATTGTAGATATCAATGAATGTTTCTTTGTTATCACTTTGTGCCATAACATTGAAAAACACAGGGTTTCCGTACCAGCTTTCTAAATCTTCATTGTTTGAATTATACTCTGTAAAGATATTTCCGTTACATAAGTTAAAGTACATTTCTTCAATTTTAATTTTCTTAAGATTGGCATCATTAATCTCTGTCTTACTGTCTAATAAAACAGCAGGGTTAAATCCAGAGATCACACTGCGCTTCATTTCAAGAGAAGCAGTTTCAGCAACATAAATTGCCTCTTTTACTAAACCAGCCTGAATATCGGCTTTGATGTTCTCACTGTCGTTAAGCATTGTAATATTTGTAGCAACAACAAGTGTTTGTTTTTTAGTAAAATCTGTTTCATTTTTCTTTTCGAAAGATTTTACCTCTAAACAACGAGATCCGTCTTTATTACTAGATAAATAAGAAGATCTTACTGCCAATGAGTTGAATAAACGGCATTGAACACCTTGAGTAAATTTATAATCGTCGTTAATTGATTTGTAAGACACTAATTTAGTAGCATTTACATCACCTCCAAAAAAGGCAAATGAGTCACCACCAGAGTAGCTAACCATAACGTTTTCAAGTATTGTTTTGTTTCCAACACCAGCAACAGTTAAACCGTTAAAAGTATCAACTCCTTTAACTTTTTTTCCTGCAAATTCGATTCTCACATATCTTAAAATTCCTGAATTTCCCGCAACATTGTCACCACCGTAAGTAGTAAGTGTAGGATCAAGATCCATGTTGTAAGAACCAACATTTCCAAATTTATTGATTGGAGCATCTCCAAGAAGAACAAGTCCACCCCAGTCTCCAGCTTTTTTCTGGCTGCGGTTAGATGTAAATACGATTGGGTCAGTCTCTAAACCATCTGCAACTATTTGTGCACCTTTTGTAACTACCAAAGTTCCTTTAGTTTCGAAATCTCCGATAATTAAAGTTCCTGGCTCAATTGTTAAAACGGCATTGTTTGTAACATAAACGTTTCCTTGCAAAACATAAATATTCTTCTTCAGCAATTTAGTATTAACAGAAATGTTTCCTGCTAAAATTTGGTTTGCTTCTCCATACTCTACTTTGTTAGGCTTAAATTCGGTCCAGTTGTTCAACCAATTGTTATAGCCCATAATTCCTTTTTCTTGCTGAGCAGTCATACTTGTAACTGTCAAAAGAACACAGATCATTTGAGTAATTTTTTTCATGATATGGGGGTATTAAGGTTAATATATAAATTTGGGTATGCGTATGCGTATGCGTAAATGAAAAAACTCATCTCGATTTTTTCTGGCTTAAATCAGAACACATCGAGAACGAGTTGTTTTTTATCTCTTTTTAAAAATGACGCTTGAAACCCAATCCAATTACGTAAACACTTCAAAAAAGGTTTTAAAAAATATTTTATTTATTACATTTCATTCAATTCGTTGAATTCGTGTAATGATTTCAATGTGCTTTCGTAAAATAAAATTGCAGCAATTAAGTTTCCTTTATCTGAATAAGGCATCATTTTTCGCTGAAAATCTACAGTAGTATCTAAGAAGGTTGTAGTACCAACTGCCTGAGCATCTAATACTTTTTTGTGCTCACTATCGTCCGGAATACCTAAGTCTGCCATAGTAACACCTGGTTTAGTAACCAAAGCAATATAAGGAAGAGTCTTAACTAAAACTTTAATACGCTCAATGTACAACTCTAAAAGTTCTCCTTTTTGCATACCGCTCAATTCTTTTTGATCATGGTATTTGCGAATAAGAGCTGTTGTACTGATAATACTTCTTGGAGCATTTTTTGCTTGTGCTGAAATAGCGCCAGTTGTCAAGAAAAAAAGTGCACTTAAAAAAATAATTTTCCCTTTCATAGATTCTTATTTATAATTGGTTGTTATGAAAACAAAAATATATAAATTAACTTAAATTGCAACTTTATTGATTTCTTTTTTCAAAAAAAACCTTAAAGAAATCTTAAAATTTAGTCTTATGTCGAGAAAATATGCGTTTTAACGAGCTTTTTGTTAAATTTGTTAAGGCTTAAACTGTAAGGCAATAATTATTAAAAAAAGCCAAATATTTCTATTAATAACCAAAAAACACATACGATAATCGGTTTTTTGAAAAAACTATTAACAAAAAAGTCTTAATATCTCCTCGAAATGATCTCTTTATTAACACAAGTTGGTTAACAAGCTTAAAAAAATAGCCCAAAAACTTTTATTCTGCTATAAATAAAACTGCTTCGATAAACTTTTGCGCGAAAATTTTTGACTACATCATTTTCTTCTATCTTTGCTTCATGCAATTTTCTCAAATTTTAGGTCAAGATTACATCAAAAGTCACTTGATAAAAAGTGCAGCTTCTGGACGAATTCCGCACGCGCAATTATTCATAGGTCCAGAAGGAAGCGGTACATTATCAACGGCTATTGCTTACGCTCAATATATTTTATGCAGCAACACGGGCGATGAAAACTCAAACGGAAATGATTCCTGCAATTTGAAGTTTCAAAACATTTCGCATCCCGATCTGCATTTTATTTACCCAACTGTTACAACCGAAGATGTAAAAACCAAACCAAAAAGTTTAGATTTTATCCAAGATTGGCGCACATTTATTCAAGAAATGCCATACGGCGGATTATTTGACTGGTATAAAATTCTTGGTGTTCAGAACAAACAGGGAGAAATTCGTGTTGAAGATGCACAGGAAGTTTTAAAATCCCTCTCACTAAAATCTTACGAAGGCGGGTATAAAATTATGATTATCTGGATGGCCGATAAAATGAACATTGCGGCTTCAAATAAATTATTAAAGCTTTTAGAAGAGCCTTCTGATAAAACTATATTTATTCTGATTTCTGAAAACGAAGAAGATATTATTCAAACCATACGTTCTCGCTGTCAGGTAATTCACTTTAATGGACTACCAGAAAAAGTAATTGCAGAAGCTTTAGTTTCTCAGGAAAACATAGATCCTAATTTGGCTAAAAAAATTGCACATCAGGCTCAGGGAAATTTCAATAAAGCAATTCATCTTTTAAAAGAAGATGATTCTGAATATCCTTTTGAACAATGGTTTGTAAATTGGGTTCGCGCCGCTTTTAGAGCAAAAGGAAATGCAGCAGCAATTCAGGACTTGATTTCCTGGAGTGAAGAAATTGCATCTCTTGGACGCGAAAGCCAAAAAAAATTCATCCAGTTTTGTATCGAAATGTTTCGTCAGGCGCTTTTGCTTAATTATGAAACGCCAAGCTTAGTTTATATTGAACCAAAAGTTGACAAGTTTAAACTTGAAAATTTTGCGCCTTTTGTAAACGGAAATAATATTCACGAAATTTTCAAAGAGCTTTCAGATGCCATGTATCATATTGAAAGAAACGGAAATGCAAAAATAATCCTAACCGATTTATCTATAAAATTGACTCGTTTAATTCATAAAAAATAGTTTTCAAATGAATAATGTTGCCTCTATTTTACTTTTAGCGTTTTTAGCTTTAACTTTTTTACAATCAGGATATGAAAAAATATTTTATTGGAATGATAATGTTACCTGGCTTAAAGAACATTTTGCAAAAACACGTTTAAAAAACCAAGTGCCGCTTGCTTTGCTTCACCTTTTAATTTTAGAATTAATTTCTGGGGTGTTATGCGTAGTTGGTGCTATACAATTACTCACAAACAGCGGACGCGAATTTGGTTTTTACGGAGCCATTTTTTCGTGTATCAGTTTGTTAATGATGCTTTTCGGTCAGCGATTAGCCAAAGATTACGATGGTGCAAGAACCATTGTTATCTATTTTATTCCGGCTGTAATGGCTGTTTATTGGCTGAATTAAATCAGCTTGCTTATTTTAAAAATTTATATTAAAAAATGAATCCAAAACACCCTTCAGAATCTCTAACTATATTAACAGATTTAGTTTTACCGAGCGAAACAAATCCGCTAAACAACCTTTTTGGCGGCGAATTATTAGCCCGAATGGATCGCGCAGCAAGTATTGCAGCCCGCAGACATTCACGCCGAATTGTAGTTACAGCATCTGTAAATCACGTTGCCTTTAACAGAGCAATTTCTCTTGGAAGTGTTGTTACGGTTGAGGCAAAGGTTTCAAGATCTTTCAAAAGTTCGATGGAAGTTTTTATTGATGTTTGGGTAGAGGACCGCGAATCTGGGAACAGAACAAAAGCAAACGAAGCTATCTATACATTTGTTGCTGTTGACGATACCGGAAGACCTGTTGAAGTGCCGCCAATAGCGCCAGAAACCGAACTAGAAATTCAGCGTTTCGATGCAGCTTTACGAAGAAAACAATTGAGTTTATTACTTGCTGGAAAAATAAAACCTTCTGAAGCTACAGAATTAAAGGCTTTGTTTTTATAGTCATTTTGATACAATTTGGAACAATGAACTTCAAAAAAAAGAACTAATTTTACACCATTACAAGCCTGATACAAATCTAAATCAGTACGTTATTAATTTCTGATTTGTTTTGAGAATGAAAGAATTATAAAATTTTAGATGAAAGAAAAAGAAAAAAAAGAGATGAGTTCAGAGAAAGATGCCAAATTAAAAGCGTTACAACTTACGCTTGACAAACTAGATAAAACTTACGGAAAAGGAACCGTAATGAAAATGGGTGACAAAGCCATTGTTGAAGTAGAAACTATTTCTTCAGGTTCTCTTGGTGTTGATTTAGCTCTTGGGGTAAATGGATATCCAAAAGGAAGAATTATCGAAATATACGGACCAGAATCATCTGGTAAAACTACTTTAACATTACATGCAATTGCTGAAGCTCAAAAAGCGGGAGGAATTGCTGCTTTTATAGATGCTGAACATGCTTTTGATAGAAATTACGCTGAAAAATTAGGCGTAGATATCGAAAACTTGATCATCTCTCAGCCAGACAATGGAGAACAAGCTTTAGAAATTGCAGAAAACTTGATTCGTTCAGGCGCAATTGATATTGTGGTAATTGACTCGGTTGCGGCTTTGACTCCAAAAAGTGAAATCGAAGGTGAAATGGGAGATTCTAAAATGGGTCTTCACGCACGTTTAATGTCTCAAGCTTTGAGAAAATTAACGGGTACAATCAGCAAAACAAATTGTACTGTTTTCTTCATCAACCAGTTGAGAGAGAAAATTGGAGTTATGTTTGGAAATCCAGAAACTACAACAGGTGGTAACGCTTTAAAATTCTATGCTTCTGTTCGTTTAGATATTCGTCGTTCTTCTCAAATTAAAGACGGTGAAAATGTTATTGGAAACAGAACCAAAGTAAAAGTGGTTAAAAACAAAGTTGCTCCGCCTTTTAAAACTGCTGAATTCGACATTATGTATGGAGAAGGCGTTTCTAAAACTGGAGAAATTCTTGACTTGGCTGTTGAATTTGAGATTGTTAAAAAAGCAGGATCTTGGTTCAGCTATGGAGATACTAAATTAGGACAAGGCCGTGATGCGGTTAAAGCGCTAATTAAAGACAATCCAGAATTAGCTGATGAATTAGAAGCAAAAATTAAAGCTCATATCAAAGAATTAGCAAACGCATAAAACTATAAAGCCAGCAAATTGCTGGCTTTTTTATTTACAGCCCGACATGTTTTTAACTTGTCGGGTTTTTTATTTCAAAAAAAATAAAAAAATGACGCAACCATTTTGCAATAGCGCTATCTAGTTAAATAGACGTAAGAAGTTGATTTGGTACTTGGCCATAAGTACCACTTTCAGAGACTTTTTAGAATAAATTTGGTTGGTTTATGTCAATAAAAATCCGTCGGCTTAATTTGGTGCTGGCGGGTTTTTATTATTTTTTGGGGAAAAGTTTATTTTAACGCAACCTTTTTGATTTTTAGCTCTCTTTTATATTATGAAGTTAACTTGAGTTTGACAAAACTCTTTATTATCAACCCATAATATTTTAGTCATGAAAGAGAAAATAGAAGTGTTGTACAGTAAAAACAGAAAAAAAACCAAATTAAAACTACGAAAAGTATTGCGTTTTATTTCAGAAAAAATAATACACAGATAAATTTTGGATATAAATAAGGGGTTATTTTAGTTCAAAAGAAAACCCGACAATCCTGATGCTTAAGGTTTGTCGGGTTATATATTTGGAAATTACTTTTTAGGTTTCTCTTTTTTAAATTCAAGCAATCCTTTGTATATCAATTGTCTAATTTGATCCCGAAGATCTTTTCGGTTTTCGCCGCCTAATCCTTTTGTTTCTACAAATGGCAGGACTTTTACGCGCATTTTTCCTGGGCTTCCACTTAAAAAAGTATATGAAAAACGCTCTTTGTTATCGGCAAAAACAATCGGAACTATCGGAATTTGATGCTCAATTGCTAGACGAAATGCTCCGTCTTTAAACTCATCCAGCAGAACACTTTCGTCATCTGGAACTCCTCCTTCTGGAAAAATACAAATACTAAGCCCTTGATTTAGTCTGTCTTGCGCTCTTTTAAAAACATCATTTTTACTTCTAGAAGAATTTCTGTCAACCAAAATACAAGTTCGTTTGTAAAAAAACCCGAATAACGGAATCTTAACCAATTCTTTTTTTCCAACAAATACAAACGGATTTCTAACTACTGCCAACATTAGCATGATGTCGGTCATCGAAGTATGATTCGCTACAATCATGTAGCTTTTGTTTTTTATTAATTTCTCTTGACGTTCGACTTTATAATAAAAACCCATCCCAAAAAGGATAAATTTAGCCCAAATGCGAGCCATTTTAAAGAAATACGGATATCCACTTTCTGATATAATAGAAATCAGCAAAAACGGCAACATAATCAATATCGGAATGGCCATCAGAATATAAAACCAAATGCGCCATAAAACCCAAAAAACAATCTTAATTCCTTTCATGGTTTCAAATGTAAGAAAAGAGAAATTAATTTAGATTCTTAGCTCATTAGATTTTTAGAATATTAGGCTTTTCTTTTAAAATAAACTTTAAATCCGCTATATGTAAAATAAACTTGCAGAGTTTGCGAAAAACTTTGCGAACTTTGCGGATAAAAAAAATAAACTTGCAATCTTTGCAGTTAAAGAATAAGAAAAACGAGAATGGCAAAAATACTTACTGGTGTTCAGAGTACTGGAACGCCACACTTAGGCAATTTATTGGGCGCAATTATTCCTGCAATTGAGTTATCAAACAATCCGGCAAACGAATCGTATTTGTTTATCGCTGATTTACATTCGATAACACAAATTAAGGACGGGAAAACTTTAAGAGAAAACACATATAGCACTGCTGCTGCATGGCTTGCATGCGGATTAAATCCTGACAAAGTTACATTTTACAGACAGTCTGATGTAACTCAAACAGCCGAATTGACTTGGTATTTAAGTTGCTTTTTTCCGTTTCAGCGTTTGACTTTAGCACATTCTTTCAAAGATAAATCAGATCGTTTAGACGACGTGAATGCTGGACTTTTTACTTATCCGATGTTAATGGCGGCAGATATTTTGTTGTACGATGCCGAATTTGTTCCGGTTGGAAAAGACCAATTGCAGCATTTAGAAATCACACGCGATGTGGCTTCCCGTTTCAATCATCAAATGGGCGAAACATTTGTAATTCCTGAAGCTAAAATTCAAGAAGACAGTATGTTGATTCCCGGAACGAATGGCGGAAAAATGAGTAAGTCGGCCAATAATATTATCAATATTTTCTTGGATGATAAAACACTTCGAAAACAAGTAATGAGTATAGAAACGGACAGCACACCGCTTGAAGAACCAAAAAATCCAGATACTTGTAATGCTTTTGCAATTTATTCGCTTTTAGCAGATGATGCCCAAATTGCAGCAATGAGAGCCAATTATTTAGGAGGTAATTATGGTTACGGTCATGCAAAACAGGCTCTTTTTGAATTGATTACAGAAAAATTTAAAACTGAAAGAGAAAAATACAATTACTACATCAACAATCTTGAAGAAGTAGATGCACTATTGAAAAAAGGAGCTTCAAAAGCTTCAGTTGTAGCTGATGGCGTTTTGGCAAAAGTTCGTCAAGTTCTTGGATTTGGAAAATAGAAATATGGGTCAGGAATTACAACAATTTCAATCAATGAATTTTTGAAAATTGTTGTAATTTTTGACAATTGTTTTTTTATTAGATTGCCTCAAACAATTTTCCCGGCAACGGCCTAATTACACCTTTAAGTTCCATATTCAAAAGAATTCCCGAAATTCTATATATTGGAAAATCGCATTGCAGCGCAATAACATCCAGCAATTCTTTTCCATTTATTAACAAGAAATCGTAAATCCTTTGTTCATCAGGTTCTAAATCGACAAACAATTGTTTTTGTATCGGTTTTGCTTTATTTTCAACATCCCAATTCAGCATATAAATTAAATCGGCGGCACTGCTCAAAACATTTGCTTTTTGCGTTTTAATGAGATCATTACAGCCTTGGCTGTATTTATCTGTTACGCGTCCTGGAACAGCAAAAACATCACGGTTATAATCGTTGGCCATATTCGCGGTAATAAGCGATCCGCCTCGATCTGCAGATTCTATAACAATGGTGGCTTCGGTCATTCCGGCAACGATGCGGTTTCGGCGTACAAATTTTTCTTTATCTGGGTTTGAGGAGCTCCAAAACTCGGTAATAAATCCGCCATTTTCTTCCATTTTTGCAATATATTTTTTGTGCGTTTTTGGATAAATTTGGTTTAACCCATGTGCTAAAACTCCAATTGTCTGCAAGTTGTTTTCCATCGCCAATTGATGCGCGACAATATCAACTCCGTAGGCAAATCCACTTACAATAACTGGATCAAGAGGTACTAAATCTTCGATTAATTTTTTGCAGAAGTCTGTTCCGTACGAAGTAATCTGGCGAGTCCCGACAATACTGATTAATTTTTTGTTTTTTAAATTTATTTTCCCAGACGAAAAAATCAAAACAGGAGAATCGATACAATGTTTAAGCCTTTCCGGATAATCTTCATCCTTAAAAAAGGAAACTTTTATACCGTCCGATTTAATAAATTCAAGTTCCTGATTGGCTTTTTCAAAAATGGTTTTGTCTTTTAAATTTCGAAGCAATACAGAACCAACTCCATCAATTCCAGATATTTGAGTTGGTTTCATTTTAAAAACAGATTCGGCATTTCCACAATGCATCAACAATTTTTTGGCCATAATATCTCCAACGCCATCCACTTTTAATAAGGCTAATAAATAAAATAATTCTTGATCTGACATGGCTTTTAAATTGTGTTAAGCGTGGCGAAAAATTTTTGAAATCAACATTTTGCAATCGATTTTTAAGAACGGCAAATATATAAATTAGAAGTAAATTCTTTCAAAAAATAAATAATTAAACATTTCGCAGGAGTTTTAATAAAACACTAAATTTATTTAACTAATTGAAAATTAATTGTATATAAAAATATTCGAATTGTTAATAAAAATTGTGAATAAAATTTTGATAACTATATTCGTTGCATAACTTTGTTACTATGAAAATCGAAACTTATATAGCACAGTTATTATATCGTTATCAGTGTGTAACGGTTCCAGGCTTTGGAGCATTTTTAACCGAAATTCAATCGGCACAGCTGAATGAAAGCACAAATTCGTTTTTTCCGCCTAAAAAAATGCTCTCTTTTAACAGTCATCTTAAAAACAATGATGGACTGTTGGCTAATCATATCGCTCACTCAGAAAAAACATCATATGGTTTTGCTGTCAGCGCAATCGCATTCGAAGTTTTAAGCTGGAAGAAAACCTTAGAAGAAGGAGGTTCAATCAGTTTGAAGAATATTGGAGAAATTCGTTTTAATTCCGAAAAAAATATCATTTTTACACCAAACGATCAAACTAACTATTTGGCGACTTCTTTTGGATTAAGCCCGTTTGTTTCTCCAATTGTAAAAAAAGAGATCTTCGAGAAAAAAATCGAGAAAATTACAGAAAAAGAAACAGTTGCATTATATGAGGACGAAGAAAAATCATCAAATTCTCTTTTAAAATATGCTGCATTTTTTGTCTTAGGACTTGGAATCACAGGAAGCATTGGATATCCTCTGTATCAAAATCAGATCGACAGCAAAACACTTATTGTAGAAAGTGCTGTTCAGAAAAAAGTACAAAACAAAATTCAGGAAGCTACATTTTTTATCCAAAATCCATTGCCTGCAGTAACACTTTCAGTTGACTCTGCAAAAGTAGAAATGGCTGAAAAAGTAATGCCTTACCATATTATGGCTGGGGCTTACAGAAGCGAACAAAATGCAAGAAAAGCGTATAACCAACTAATTAAGGATGGTTACCAAGCAAGAATGCTGGGAGAAAACAAACACGGATTATTTCCTGTTTTGTACGGAAGCTACGCAACAATGGCTGAAGCCGAAAAAGCACAAAAAGAAATACAAAAAGGCGAAAATCCAGATGCTTGGATTCTCATCGAAAATCTATAAAATTTTAAAAATCCTATTCAGCCGAATAGGATTTTTTTTGTCTTATTTTATCTTTTTAAAAACCTCATTATACTCCCTACAGATAATTGTACGGCTATTTTTGCGCTTATTTATTATTAAAAATAACGCAATGAATTTTACATTAAAATTATGTTTAGCTCTACTTTTAGCGATGAGTTCTCAGTCTTTTTTTGCACAACAATTCAAAGACCAGAAAACTCAGGAAATTGAATTTAGAAATTCAGAAAATGAAGCAAGAAGAATTTCAGAAGAGAATCATAAAAGACTTGACGACAAAATTTCAGACTTAAAGAAACAACAAAAAGAAGTTGAAACAAAGAAGAAAAACCTCGTTAAATCTGAAAATGATTTAAAATCAACAAAAGAAAAAATCAGCAAATTGGAACTTGCAAATCAAAAGATCGAAAGTAAAATAACAACAACTTCGGTTTCTGATGAAGAAATTCAAAAACAAAGAATAAAAACTAAAGAAAACGAGGTAAGTATTCAAAAACTTAAATTGACGCAAATAACACAGCAAAAAGAGCTCGAAAAGGTTATTTCATCGCTGTAAACAAAAAACCCAATTCATTGAATTGGGTTTTTTGTTTATCGTGGAACAATGATTGCATCTTGAGAAAGTATTTCTTCACCGTTTTGGTAAATCGTGAGTGAAGCTGGCGGCGAATCTGAAGTGCCCAAAACAATAATGTAGCACTCGTAAAGATACGCACCTTTTTTAAAATTGAATTTGCTGTTTCCTCCACTTCCATCTGCAATCCATTTTCCGTTAGAAATTATTAAATCCGGTTCTTCGCTCATGGATTTTTTAATTGACCATGAAGCGTATCTGTAATTTTCATTTCCTAAATCGTCAATTCTTATTCGGAATTTTGATGTTTCTAAAATATAAAGCGGTTTTTTGAAAGTCGCAATAGATGAATGTAATTTTGTTTTCTCTCCAGAGATCAACTTATTTTTAAGAGCGGTCTCTGCTTTAGATTGGTAATTGATACTTATAATTTTTCCGTCAGTATCAATCCATAATGTACCCTGATTCAGCATAATACCGCGCCAGCCAACCTCAGACCAATCTTTCGCCGGATTCGATTTTACTATTTCTGCTTTTAAAGCAGCATCAAAAATTTGATCATATCTCTTTAAAAATTCAGCTTTGTTTTTAACAGCAGGAATAGGATATTCACGACTGAGCGGAAAAGAGATAAAAGAAGCAACTCCAGCTTTGTTATTACTTTTTACATTTGCGATAAAGCTTTTAACGAACTTTTGATATTCTGGTTTTAAATCCTGACTTACAGCATTCTGCAGTGAAAAAATAAGTAATGCAATGTATATTAACTTTTTCATGTTTTCTATTTTACATAATGTTTTTACGAGTAGCTTTTAAATCTACGTTTTTAGATTGTCAACCTAAGATACAAAATTTAAAATCAATTTATGCTGGCTTTGAACATTTTAAGTTCATCCCACGTAAATTCATCTCCATGTTTTTCTTTTAATCCGTTCAAAGATTCTTCCTGATAAAACTCAAAAGCATCACGAAGTGCCAAGATTTTATCGTACGGCAGCACATCAGAAATATCAACTTTTTTGGCTTGAATCAATTTGACTAAGTGCATTTCGATGGTTTGGACTGTGAGTTTTCGAATACGTGCAATATCTTCAATAGAATTTTTCTCGAGCCAAAGTTCATGCGTTTCTTCTACAGTGGTCTTTTTTATGGATTTTGGCTCATTTTTATCGAGTTTTTTCGCCACGTAACGCACAACAGGTTCATCGAGTTTAAAAATATCAGTATTGCTCATATTAAACTCCTCCCGAATTTTCGAAATTTTATCCGTTTTGAAATTCTTAATCTCGGGTGATGTTAGTTTTTCTTTAGAAATTGGTTCTCCAGCCACCACAATTTCTATAAGCAGTTTGGCTTTCATTAAACGCAAAACGGCTTTCGTTTGAAGATCATCTAGAAAAGCTAATTCTTCATAAAACTCTTTTACTTTTTTAAATTTCTGAATTTCAGCCATTTTCTGTAAAAGATCTGTTACCAACTTATCCATTGGCTTAAAGAAATAATCGTATGCCGCCACTACCCTTTCCTGCACAAAAAATAAATCTACAGTTTCTTTATTAAAAATTTTATTGAGCTGCTGGATAAATTTTTGAGCTGGATCTACGAGTGAATCCATTATTTCTAAACGTTTATGTGCCCAAGCAGAATGTTTTGCTTTTTCTGAATTTACGGCATTTTCATTATAACTAAAACGATGATTACGCCATTCTTGAGCGAGATCTGTCCAATTAAAACTGTTAATCAAATAGTTATGAATAAAATTTTTAGTTTCGAAATGCAAAGAATGCTTTAAAACTTCTTCGGTAGCTTTGTTCAAAGCGTAGTCCATTACATCTTGATCGTTAGAAATGCCATTCATTTGTATCGGAGAAAGCAAAATAAGCCCATTTAAAGACGTTAAACGCGATAATGCTACATATGCCTGTCCTGGCAAAAAAACTTGCGATACATCAAGCGCTGCTTTCTCAAAAGTTAAACCTTGACTTTTATGAACCGTAATTGCCCAAGCCAATTTGATTGGATAATGCGCAAAAGTGCCTAAAACTTCTTCTTCAATCTCTTTTGTGAGCTCATTTACTTTATAACGTATATTTTTCCACTCGTATTTTTCAACTTCAATTGTTTTGTTCTCTTCCGGAAAATGCACGAAGATTTCTTCTGGTGAAAGTGACTTGATAACGCCCATTTTTCCATTAAAATAGCGCTTTTCAAAAGATAAATCATTCTTTACGAACATAATCTGAGCACCTACTTTTAGTTTTAAATTTTCTTCAACCGGAAAAATTTTCTCTGGAAAATCACCCACCACAAAAGGCTGAAAAGTATATTCATTTCCTGCTAAATCACTAATTGCCTGTTCGTTCATAGAATCAGCCTTCGCATTATGCGTCGTTAATGTGATGTAGCCCTTATTATTTTTTAAATCGAAATCTGGTTTTACATATTCGTTTAAAATCTCAATATCCTGAGGTGTAATCTGATTGTTTCGAAGATTGTTCAAAACAGATATAAATTTATCATCTGTCTGGCGGTAAATCTTAGATAATTCGATATACAACGGTGGATTTTGCTGCATTACATGCGAATGAAAAAAGAATTTTCCTTTATAAAAATTGCGTAAAGTGCGCCATTCTTCATCCCGAATTACTGGTGGCAGCTGCAATAAATCGCCAATAAAAAGCACCTGAACGCCTCCAAAAGCGCGTGTGTTTTTACGGACTGTCTGCATCATAAAATCTATAGCATCCAGCAAATCAGCACGAAGCATACTTACTTCATCAATAATCAGCAACTCCATGTTTTTTATGACATTTCGCTTGACATTATTCATTTTGAAATGTCTTCTCAACGTTTCTTTATTCTCAAATTTTACTGTTTCAGTAAACTGTGAATTATTCTCATACGAAGGAATAAAAGCCGAAAATGGCAGTTGAAACATCGAATGAATCGTTACACCGCCAGCATTTAAGGCCGCAATTCCAGTAGGCGCTACAACTACAGTGTTTTTGTGAGTGGTGGCGATAATTTCGCGCAAAAGAGTGGTTTTACCTGTTCCGGCTTTACCAGTCAGAAAGATAGATTTTTGTGTTTGATTAATGAATTGTAAGGTGTAAGCTGCTGCTTCTGAAACGTTTTGCATTTGGCGTATATTGAAAACTAAAAGTATCGCATTTTTATAAAAGAAAAAACCTAAATCTCTTAAGATTTAGGTTTTTAAATAGTTAGTTAACTTGGCAGTTATTTTTTAGCCTCTTCTTTAGGAGCATCTGTTTTTGGAGTTGCTTTGTATTTTTCATTCAAAGCTTTAATCAAATCTTTTGTGATATCAAACTTCTCCTCTGCATACAAAATAGTTGCAGCATCTCCTGTTCCGTAAATATAAGAGTAACCGTTTTTCTTTCCGTAGTCTTTAATGAATTTTTTAACTCCACTTATCAAAGAATCTCTTTCTACACCAATTTCTTGTTGCAATTGTTGAGATAAAGCTTGTTGAGCATAACCCAACTGCTGCTCTCTTTTTTGCAGTTCCGCACCTCTTTGTTGTGCCCAAGCCTGACCATTAGCTTGTGCTTGACTTTGAAAATTAGCAGCGTCTTGTTTAAAACGAGTAATTTCGGCTTGTAATTGTCTTCCCTTTTCTTCTGCTTGAGCTTTGTATTTAGCTTCAAGATCTTTTGATTCATTGTACTCATTCATCAAAACTGAAGTATCTACGTAAGCTGTTTTTACTTCCTTAACTTCCGTTGCCTTATTACACGAAACAACTAAAATTGAAAGTGCGATAATTACTAATGCTTTTTTCATTTTCTAAATTTCTAATTTTTTTTTAAGTATTGAAGACAAAAATATAAAAAAATAAATAGCATTGACATAAAGTTTAAAAAATGCTAGAATTTTATGATATTGTTTTTATTTATGGAAAGAAAAATGTCAATAATTCAACACTATTAAAACTGGCTTTAATAGCTTTTATTAGAAACAACTTCTCAAAAAAGCCATATTTCCACCTCAATCAAGGCAAAAAAACAGCTTAAATACGCTTAAATTACGTTTTGCTTGTTTTTTAAGATGTAAATATGCGATGAATACTCTTTTGTACTGCTCGCCTTCAAATTTGACGTTAAGCCGACAAAAAATGCCCTGACGAAATTCATTTTTCCGGTTTTGTATTTTTCAGATAACAAACTCACATAAAAAGAATCAAATTTCATTGGAAGTACTTTTTCTAACTTCATGTCGACTTTTTCAAAAAGAGATTGAATGGCTTTTTTTGAGAAATGCCAAAAGTGAATCGGCACGTCAAAAGCTGCCCAAAATTCTTTATAATGTTTTGCGTCGTACGATTTAAAATTTGGAACCGCAACAATTAATGTTCCAGTTGGTTTTAATAGTCGTTTCAATTCCTGAATTTGAAGTTCTAAATTTGGAACGTGTTCTAAAACATGCCACATTGTAATCACGTCAAAAGAATTACTTTCAAGATCGCTAATTTCATTTACAAAAGAAATTCCTTTTTGAATTGCAATATTTTTTGCTCTCTCACTTGGTTCTACTCCAACAGTTTCCCAGCCATCATTTTTTGCTGTTAATAAAAAATCTCCTGTCCCGGCACCAATGTCTAAAATTCTGCCTTTGCGAGATTGTTCTTTATTGATCAAATTTAGTTTATTCTTTAAGGCAATATTTTTTACAAAATGATATGCTTTTTCAAATAATGAACGTTTATTATCTGTATGCGAAATATAATCCTCGCTTTCATAATATTTTCCTAGATTTTCTAAATTAGGTTGTGGCGATGTAATCAGCATGTCTAAATTTTCGTCATGATACAATTCGAAAATTTCTTTAGAAACAGAATGGTCTTTTACAGTAAGAAAATGTTTTTTGTTTAAAACGTCCATTTTTAATTTTAAGTGTTTTTGGTTTAATTTTATAGTAAACCCCAAAATAGAAAAATTTATTTTAGGGCTCATTTTTATATTTTATTCAGCGTCTCCAATTTATTTTTACAGCCGACATTTTTTCGTTTTCAATTCTTATTTCTGTCAAAACAGTAAAACCATTTTTTAGATAAAACGGCATAGGAGATTTATAAAATTCATTATTTTGTTTTACTTCATTTTCATGATCAATAACCCAACCATTCAAATTAGTATTTTTATTTTTTATTTCATTAATCAAAAGTGAACCATTCCCTTTGCCTTGAATTTTGCTATTCAAAATTATAGCAAACCAATCTTCATCTTCTCTCAAAAAAGTAAATGTCCAACCTATAATTTTATTTGAATCGTCAAAAAGCAAATAATGTTTTGTGCTTGAAATTCCATTGAAATACAATTCAAAATCTTCACTTGTCTTCAAATGTAATCTTGCCGGATATTCGTCATTCCAAAGTTGTCGTAAAAATTCTTTTTCTTCTTTAGATAAAATTTCCTTTTCAACAATTTTCATATCATGAATAGTTTCACGTGGAACAATTTGAATTTGTTTCAAGTTTCAAGTTTCAGGTTTCAGGTTTCAGGTTTCACTATACTTAATATCAGATTAAAGTTTTCGATTCCAACAAACTTGAAACTTGAAACTTGAAACCTGAAACTTGAAACCAAAAAATCTATCTCCCCATATAAATCAATAAAACTGAAATATCACTTGGTGACACTCCGCTTATTCTTGAAGCTTGAGAAATTGTTACGGGACGAATCTTGCTTAATTTTTGTTTTGCTTCAATCGACATTGATTTTATTTTATTGTAATCGAAATTTTCCGGAATTTTCACCTCTTCTAAACGAGTTAGTTTATCAGCGTTATTTCTTTCCTTTTCGATATATCCAGAATATTTAACCTGAATTTCGGCTTGCTCTAAAATTTCCTGATCAACATCATTAGCCTCTATATATTCTTTTACTTTCTCAAATTTCATCATATCCTCTAAATCAATTTGAGGACGTGAGAAAACTTTAAACATTTTATCACCTTGCGTAATCAGAGCTGTTTCTTTGGATTCCAAAATCGGATTCGTTTCTGCAATACTTACACTTGTTTCTTTAAAGAAAGCAACCATCTTTTCAGATTCATTTAATTTCTTTTCCATTCGGCGTAAACGTTTCTCAGAAGCAAGACCAATTTCATACGACATTGGTGTTAATCTGAAATCAGCATTATCTTGACGCAACAATGTTCTGTATTCTGCTCTCGACGTAAACATACGATACGGTTCTTCCGTACCTTTCGTAATCAAGTCGTCAATCAAAACTCCAATGTATGCTTCATCACGTTTTAGAATTAAAGGTGCTTTTTCATGCACTTTTAAGTGCGCATTAATTCCGGCCATCAATCCTTGCGAAGCTGCTTCTTCGTATCCAGTCGTTCCATTAATTTGTCCGGCGAAATACAAACCTTCAACCAACTTCGTTTCCAAAGTGTGTTTCAATTGTGTTGGCGGGAAATAATCATATTCAATTGCATATCCAGGACGAAAGAATTTCACTTTCTCAAATCCAGCAACAGAACTCAAAGCTTTGAATTGAATATCTTCCGGAAGCGAAGTTGAGAATCCGTTTACATAAACTTCACAAGTATTCCATCCTTCCGGTTCTACAAATAATTGGTGACGCTCTTTATCTGCAAAACGATTAATCTTATCTTCAATCGAAGGACAATACCTTGGTCCAAGACTTTTGATTCTTCCATTAAACATTGGCGAACGATCAAAACCCTCTCTCAAAATATCATGAACTTGCAATGAAGTATATGTCATGTGACAAGATCTTTGATGCGTTAACGGAACCGTCAAATCCGAATAAGAAAACTTATCCGGTTTTGCATCTCCTTTTTCTTCGTTCATTTTTGAATAATCCAAAGAACGTCCATCAACTCTTGGCGGCGTTCCCGTTTTCATTCGTCCCGCTTCAAAACCTGCTTTGACTAAATCTTCTGTAATTCCAGTTGCAGCGCTTTCGCCTGCTCTTCCTCCTCCAAATTGTTTTTCTCCAATATGAATCAAACCATTTAAAAAAGTTCCGTTTGTCAACACAACAGATTTAGATCGAATCTCAACTCCAAGCGAAGTTATGATTCCTTTTATTTTTCCATTTTCAATAATCAAACCCTTTACCATTTCTTGGTAGAAATCCAAATTAGGAGTTCCCTCCAGCATCATTCTCCATTCTTCAGCGAAACGCATTCTGTCACTTTGAACTCTTGGCGACCACATTGCAGGTCCTTTTGATTTGTTCAACATTTTGAATTGAATTGCAGTTCTGTCTGAAACAATTCCAGAGTATCCTCCAAGCGCATCAATCTCACGCACAATTTGTCCTTTCGCAATTCCACCCATTGCTGGGTTGCAAGACATCTGTGCAATGTTTTGCAGGCTCATGGTAACCAATAAGGTTTTTGATCCTAAATTCGCGGCCGCTGCCGCGGCTTCAGATCCAGCATGACCTGCACCAACTACAATAACATCGTATTCTTCTAAAAACATTTTGTTTTATTATTCTCTGCAAACCGTTTAAGGCGGTTTTCAGAATTAACTTAATTTTTTTTGTTCCACGTGGAACGATCAGAGTTTCATGTTTTGAGTTTCAAGTTTCAGGTTTCAAGTTTCAGGTTTCAGGTTAATGTTCCTGCTCTATTAAAGTTCCACGTGGAACATTTCTTAAACATTATAAAAACTTCAGTTTACTTAAACTTGAAACGTTTCACGTGGAATATTTCAAAGCTTAAGTTTGAAATATGTTTTAGTTGAAACATTAAACTCTTTTATTGTAAAAACGTTTCACGTGGAACATTTACTTTATTCAAAAATGAAACTTTAAACATGAACTTTAAATTTAAAACTTTAAACTTTAAACTTGAAACCTGAAACTTGAAACCTGAAACTTGAAACCTGAAACTTGAAACTCTAAACCTAAAACATAATTCTACTGTTCCACGTGAAACATAGCTATTTTTTCGTCTTCTTTCGAACGCATTAATTCAGCATCTTTTTCTGATTTATCTTTATATCCACAGTAGTGTAAAACACCATGAGCCAACACGCGCTTTAATTCTTCTTCAAAAGAAACATTAAAATCTTTAGCGTTGTCCTCTACTCTTTCTACAGAAACAAATATATCTCCGTTGAGTTCATTTCCCACTGTGTAATCAAAACTGATAATATCAGTTAAAGTATCGTGGTTTAAATATTCTACATTGATTTTATGAAGATACTCGTCATCACAAAATATGTAATTTATCTCGCCTTCGTTTTTATTTTCAGAAACAATCACAGCACTTAACCAATCAGAAAATGCTTGTTCGTTATCTAAAGTAAAATCGGTTTCGTAATTAAAATTGATCATTTTGTATTAAAATATTCTTGAACCTTTTGATTAAAATTCGAGCGCAAAGGTAGTGATTGTCTGTTTAATATCTCAACACTGTTTAAATATTCCAATAATGAGTTTGGTAATGCATTGGAGCGATTAGAAAATTCTGTCTTATTCGTTTCAGATTGACGCTTTGTATCCTGACCTTGTTGTTGAACAGCATTGTTTAATTTTAATAATTCTTGTTGAATATTTAAAATTCTTTGAAGGTTTTCATTTTTAAAACCTTTGTTTAAAAGTTGTTTTTCTGATTGCTTCATTTGATCAATAACAGATTTTCCTTGAGAATCTAATCCCTTCTTCGCTAATTCTTTTTGCAAAGCTTCACGAAGCTTTACTTGTTCTTTGTATATTTCCATTATAGCTTCTGCATCACCTTCTCCATCATTTCCATCTTTACCATCGCTGCCTTTTCCTTCATTTCCCTTTCCACCATTCTTATTTCCTTGTCCGTCTTTTCCTTGTCCATCTTTTCCTTGTCCTTGTTTCCCTTCACCACTTTGTTGTCCTTGTTGACCTTCGCCGGGTTTGTTTCCTTCTTTCATTCCTTGCTTCATTTTGTCTCCAAGCCCTTTTTGTTTTTGAATGATATCTGGCAACTGCATTCCTTGTCCGTCTCCTGGTTTAGGTTTTCCAGAACCTGGTTTTGACATAGACATTTGCATGTTGTTTAATAAATCACTCAAAAAATCAGCCAACTTATTTGCAGATGAAGTTGCATATTGCTGGTGCGAAACTCCTTTTGGAACTTGAACATCGGTTAAAGTTTCAATAGCTTTATCAATATTGTACTGTACATTTCCAATTTCTTTAGTTACATCTTCAGCCACTTTAGGATTACGAAGTGAGAGTGCAAACAAACTGTCGTCTACATAACGAAACTGTTGTTTTAAATTTTGCTGAATTTTTATGTTCTTCGTATAGGCAGAAGAACCTAATTTCATCGATTTAAATTGTTTCATCACGTCTTCCTGCGATAAAGAATACGCTAAAAGATTATCTAGAATCTGACGTAACATTGCAACATCTTCTTCTAATTGTTCCTGCTCGCCACCCTCCATACTTTGATCCATTTGCTGTGCCATGCTTTTCATTTTCTTAGAAGCACTTTTTTGTTTTGGCTTTGCGGAAGCATTGTTTTTTTTACCTAATTCTTCTGAAGCTTTTTGCAAATCATTCTGTACATCTTTTTCTTTTGAAGCATCAGAAGGAAGGTCTAAAGGAGATTTTAAAGTTTTATTTTCATCTTTTAAGTCTTTTAAATCTTCCTGGATTTTATCGAATTCTTTATTAATTTCATCTTGCTTTTCTTTTGTATTCTCTTTTTCTTTATCTGAAAGCTGTTCTTGTTTCTCAGAAAGTTTATCTAATTTTTCAGCAACTTGTTCTGCTTTCTTAGACACATAAAAACGTTTGGTCAGTTCAACCAATTGTTCCAAATTACGAGATTGGTTTTTACTGATTTGTTTGAACTTTTCCATTTTATCAAACAGTTCTTCACTGTTTAATTTATCATTTAAGTTCTTCAATTCATCTAAAAGTTTTTGATTTTTCTCTAAATCTTTCTCGGCATTATCTAAACGTTTTTGCAAATCATCTGCCGTTTTATCTTTTTTATCGTCTTTGAATTTATCTAAATTCTTATTCATTTTCTCAGAAAACTGTTTCATTAATTCGTCTTGCTGTTTCTGGCGCTTGATAAAATCGTTAATCTTTTGCTGATCTTTAAATTCTAAATTGTCTTTTTCTTTTCCAGTATTCTGAATCTTATCCATCTCAGAAAATTGCTTTTCCTGATTCTTTAAAGATTTAGATAAGCTATTAATATTTTGATTTTGCTGTTGCAGTTCTAAATCATGAACTTCATCAGTAGTAGAAACTCTATCTGAAAAAACAGATGACTTTGTACTCTTAAAACCGTGTGGTGCATCGTTATCAAAAACTTCAAAATAGTATTCATATGATACTCCTTCTTCAACTGGCAAATTACTTGGGAAAGAAAAAACGAACTGATCAAAGACTGCTTGCTTTACCGGAATGGTTCCACGCTTGGCAGTGTTTGGTTTGTTACGTTCATAATATACCACTTGCAATTTTGACAATCCATAGTCATCTCCCAATCTGCCCAAAACATAATTCTTATCCAGCTTTAAACTGTCTGGAGCAGTACTCACATTGATAGTTGGATGCTGATCTTTAATCACTGACAGCTGATAATTAAGCTTTTCGTAGTTTTTAACCTTATTGTTAGATGTAAGAATTTGATATTCTGTGTTTTGACTGATACTTTTAGCTAATTTAAATTCATTTTCAGCCTTATTGAACTTAAAAGTTGCTTTATCCTCTTTCCATACTATTTCCTGAGTAGATTGTGTATTCATTTTCCAGGTAACTAAAGTTCCTTCAGGCACAATTGCATTTCCAGTTCCTTGAATGATTTCTGATTTTTTCTTTAGATAAGATGGGAAATTCAACACCATTTCAAAGTTGGCAATTGAGGGAACCGTGATTACTTTCAACTCATATTCCGCAGATGAAACTGAATTTCCTTCAAAATAAAACTCAATATTTTCAACTGGCTTTTCAATCTTGAATTCAAACTTTCCTGGTTGAGATGATTCCATAAAATAACTTTCATCACCAATATGAATCATTACATTTTCAGGAACTACATTTCCAACTGATTCCATTTTGATAACGAAATCTTTGTTTTGTTCTGTTTGCAAATTAGAATTTAAAACCACGAATTTGAAAGGAGCCGGAGGCAAAAATGTAGCATTGAAATGCACTACTCTATTTAAACTTTGAGAAATAATATTACTGTTTCCTGAAATGTAAAACACGGCAAAAAGCAAAATTGGGATAATTGCTAATGGCAAATATTTTTTGTTTGATTTAAAATTGACAGCATTTCCAAACGGAATTGGCTGCAATGAATTTGCTTTTTGTTCTATTGAAGCCAACATTAATTCTGAACTTTCGGCGGAATTTTCAGAAGCTGAAAGCTGCAAAAAGTTAGTTAGTTTATCGCTTACTTCTGTAAAATGATTTCCTATAATTTTCGAAGCCTGATTATAATCAATTCCTTTTTGAAGTTTGAACAACTTGAAAATTGGAAACAAAATAAATCGAAATAAAAGAAAAACTTCTACTCCTATAAAAAGCCAAAATAACAATGTTCTTCCTGTTGGTTTTAGCCAAAGGAAATACTCAATAAAAAGCGTGAACAAAAAATACAATAATCCAAAACCGGTAAAAAGAAGTATTCCTTTTATCAATTCATTCGTGTAATATTTTTTAATAAAAGCCTCTAACTTTAAATATATAGCAGATGTTGTTTTCAAAATAAAATCTCTTATGATTATAACCTATAAAAGTAGTAATTTTAATTAGATAATGATCAATGAGATAAATAGTCAATAAGCTATAAACAAAACATTATCTCATTAAACTCATTTTCTAATTTTCTAATTAGAGTTGTATCTTTGCATCAAAATTTAAACAAATGTCAAAGCAAGTTCGTGTGCGTTTTGCACCAAGTCCAACAGGACCTTTACATATTGGCGGTGTTCGTACTGCCCTATTTAATTATTTATTTGCCAAAAAAAACAATGGTGTTTTTTATTTAAGAATTGAAGATACAGATCAGACTCGTTTTGTTCCAGGTGCTGAAGCTTATATCATGGAAGCACTAGAATGGTTAGGAATTGCTCCAGAAGAAACCGTTGGAAAAAACGAAAAATTTGGTCCGTACAGACAAAGTGATCGTAAAGATTTATACCAAACTTATGCTGATCAATTGATCAATTCGGGTTGGGCGTATTATGCTTTTGATACTCCAGAAGCTTTAGATGCACATAGAAAACAACATGAAGCAGAAGGAAAGACATTTATTTACAATCATCATAATCGTGAAAAACTAGATACCTCTTTAGTCATTTCTGCTGAAGAAGTTTCTAAAAGAATTGCAAATGGAGAGCATTATGTAATCCGTTTTAAAACGCCGGTAGATGAAACTTTACATCTAAAAGATATCATTCGTGGCGATGTAAAATTTGAAACTAATCTTCTAGACGATAAAGTTTTATTTAAAAGTGACGGAATGCCAACCTATCACTTAGCGAATATTGCGGATGATCATTTGATGGAAACCTCACATGTAATTCGTGGTGAAGAATGGCTGCCATCGATGCCACTTCACGTTTTATTATACAGAGCTTTTGGCTGGGATGCTCCCGAATTTGCACATTTACCTTTGATTTTGAAACCAGTTGGAAATGGAAAATTATCAAAAAGAGATGGAGACAAATTAGGATTTCCTGTGTTTCCTCTTGAATGGAAAACGGAAGAAGGCATTTCATCTGGTTACAGAGAGAAAGGATTTTTTCCAGAAGCAGTTGTAAACTTCCTTGCTTTGTTAGGTTGGAATGATGGAACTGATAAAGAGTTGTTTTCATTAGAAGAACTTGTTGAATCTTTTGACTTAAACAGAGTTCATAAATCTGGAGCAAAATTTGATCCAGAGAAAAACAAATGGTTCAATCATCAATATTTAATCAAACAAAATGATGCTGATTTAGCGAAAAGCTTCTCTCCTATTTTGATTGAAAAAGGTGTTGATATATCTAAATATGATGTTACAAGAATTGTTTCATTGATAAAAGAACGCGCTCATTTTGTATCTGAATTTTGGGATCTAACAGATTTCTTTTTCCAGGCGCCAACATCGTATGATGAAAAAGCAAGCAAAAACTGGAAGGAAGAAACTCCAGCTTTAATGCAGGAATTGATCTCGACTCTTGAATATATTGACGGTTTTGATTCAGCAAATATTGAAGCAATCGTAAAAGATTGGTTAACTAAAAATGAAATTGGAATGGGCAAAGTAATGCAGCCTTTCCGACTAAGTTTGGTTGGCGCTTTAAAAGGCCCTCACCTTTTTGACATTGTAGAAATAATCGGAAAAGAAGAAACTATTTCGAGAATTCAAAAAGCTATAACTACATTATAATTAAAATTCGATTTATATACAAATGCTAAGAAACATCTAAAAAATGTTCTTAGCGTTTTTTTATATTTTAAAAATTTAAATAAGGAGAATTTTCGTAATTTACCAGATCAAAATCTAAATCAATATCACCATGAATCCAGTACTTATTATCTTTTTAGTCCTCGCTTTCTTTATTTTCATGTCTTCCTTTTTTACTGTTAAACAGCAATCATCTGTTGTAATCGAAAGATTTGGTAAATTCTTAAGTGTGAGAAATTCAGGACTACAATTAAAAATTCCAATAGTTGACAGATTGGCCGGACGTGTAAATCTTAAAATTCAACAGTTAGATGTTATTATCGAAACCAAAACCAAAGACAACGTTTTTATCAAAATGAAAGTTTCGGTTCAGTTTAAAGTAATTCAGGAAAAAGTATACGATGCTTTTTATAAATTAGAATATCCACACGATCAGATTACAGCTTATGTTTTTGATGTCGTTCGTACTGAAGTTCCTAAACTAAAATTGGATGACGTTTTTGAAAGAAAAGACGATATCGCCATTGCAGTAAAAAGAGAATTGAACGAAGCAATGACAACTTACGGATATGATATCATCAATACTTTGGTTACTGATATTGATCCGGATATTCAGGTAAAAAATGCAATGAACAGAATCAACGCAGCCGACAGAGAAAAAACTGCAGCTGAATTTGAAGCTGAAAGTTCAAGAATCAGAATCGTTGCAAAAGCAAAAGCTGAAGCCGAAAGTAAGCGTTTGCAAGGTCAGGGTATTGCAGATCAGCGTCGTGAAATTGCAAGAGGATTGGTAGAAAGTGTTGAAGTTTTAAATAATGTTGGAATTAATTCTCAAGAAGCTTCTGCCCTAATTGTTGTTACACAGCATTATGATACATTGCAAGCAATTGGAGCTGATGCAAATTCGAACTTAATTTTACTTCCAAATTCTCCACAAGCCGGAAGTGATATGCTAAATAATATGGTTGCATCGTTTACAGCTTCAAACCAGGTTGGTGAAATGATGAAGAAAAACAATAAAAAAATTGAAAAACCAAAACCAATTCAGCCACAATCAGGTTATGAAGATGACATTCAACCTGAAACAAAATAATGACAAAAAACAAAAAAGAGGCTTAATTGCCTCTTTTTTTATTTATAAACCAATTGATCGCAAAAGGTAAAATCGATTGCAAAATCTTTGGATAGTTGTTAGAAAAATAATCTTTATAAGAAGAAAAAAAGCCGTTTACAATTTTTTGTGGTGTGATGCTTTCTTTCGTTTTCTGAAAACTTAAAACTAATTTTTGATAATTAATATCTTTTTGGAGTTTCAAAATTTCTAAATCTCTTTCGATTTCTGCGTATGATGAGTATTTTTTTGGCTCCATAAATTAGTCGTTAAAAAAGATTTCTGAAAATTTCTCCAAAATAGGACCTTCTACAAATTTGTCTTTTATAAAGAAAAGTAAAATTGTAAAAACAAGATAGATCCCTCCTACTGTCAAAAATCCAAGTGCATTGCTTTCAAATAAAGATGCAAAACCGTACGCTGCCGCAAAAGATCCAAAAATCAAAACCATACTAAAGCACAATAAGATCAATGTAAATTTAAAAATTAAAGTTGTTGATTTCATGGCAACCTTAAAACCCCAAAGTTTATAATACGCTAAATGACTATCTAGATAAACTTTAGCTTGATCTTGAATATTTTCAGTGTTTTCTTTTAACTCTTCAAAAGCCATATTTATTATTTTGATTAAAAAAACTCAGAATTGCTTCTGAGTTTTTTGGATTATTATTTCTGAAGTTTCGCATTTTGCGCTTTTAAGTCAGCTAGTTTCGATTCTAAAAATGTAATTACTTCTTCCGTTTTATGACTTACATTTGATAATAAATCATCTAAAGTTCCATCAAGATTTTGCGTTGCACTTGAAAATTTTTCACGAAGAACTTCAGAACTTGCATCTATAGAATCCTTCAAATTATGCTTTGCATCATCTAAACCTTCTTTCAATTTAGCACGCGTTTTTGATCCTTTATCTGGAGCAAATAAAATCCCGATCGCTGCTCCTGCCGCCGCACCTGCTAAGATGGCTGCAATAGTATTTAAGTTCTTTGACATAATATTAAAATTTAAATGATTAATAAAGGTAGTCTTTTTTTGATTTATAAAATATTGATAAATTGATATTTACAAAAATTTAATAATACAATTAATACACATAGGCAACAGCTTCATATTTACCATCTGGTTTTTCAATAATGCTCACAAAAGGATAACCGTTTAAAGCTGACTTACCTTTGATTCTTAAAGCTGTTTGGTTTTGATTTGCAATTGGCGATTCGCCTTTTGTTCTTGTCGAAACACCGCTAAAAGTTGCCGCTTGTTTTAAACCAATTGTCTTTTCTTGAGGCAAAACGGTTACCATTTTGTAATCATCTTTAGAATCAACTATTACCTTATCTGAAATTTTTTGCGTTTGTTTTGTTTGTTTATTGGTAATTTGAGAAACGGCATATTTGCTAATTTTAATTTCTTCAGCACTTTCATTCAGCGAATAATAAATCAAATCATTTTCACTTTTAATAAAATTAACTTCCAGCTGTTCTCCATTATGTTTTGTAATTTGATGCGTCTGAGAAATTGCAATATTGGCAAATAAAATAGATAGCGTAAAATATAGGATCTTCATAAAATATAATTTAGGGGATTACTCATTTCTGTCAAATGAAATTCAAAATTCAAAATAATCTATTAAACCAATTTCATGAAATTTAAAATTATGAAATGCTTTAGAAAAATATTTTTACGCTCGAAATATTACCAAAACAAAACCACAATTAGAATTGATCATAAAATCAATTTTTAGAATCTGTACTTAGAATAATTCTAAAATCAAAAAATATATATTTTTTAACTTTTACAATAATCCGATTAGATTCTTAAGCATCATTTTGAAATTCTAACATTTCAGATTGACCTTGATAAAAATACCAACTTTATAAACAATTGTATGTTAATAACCCGTTAAACTACGAAAAGCAACGTATAAACTTAAATAAAGCTTAAAAATCAACAATTATTCAAAAGATGAGTTAAGAGATAGAAGAAGTAAAAAATTGGCTTAAAAACGATTTATGAAAGCTGATTTTAATCTATTTATCTTATAAAATTTATATTTTTAATAGATTTTATATATAATAATAAATACCAATTAAAATTTAATTTTAAATAATTAAATATAATAATTAGTACGATTTAAAAACTGGGTTATTTTAGCTTAATTTTCTGCTTTTTAAAATCAATTTTTAAGTCTAATTATAAATTCAATGTTATAAACAATTTATTGTTAATAAGCTCTCAGACGCTGTAAAACAAGAGCTAAAACTAAAATTAAGCGCTCTGTTTAATGATTTTTTAAAAGATGATTAATGAGTCGGAAGAAGTAAAATCATAGTTTAAAAACGATTTATGAAAGTCGTTTTTTATCTAAAAATTTTATAATTTTATTAATTTCAATAGAAAATATTAATAATAAAAAAAGCGCTTATAAAAAGCGCTTTATCATAGATTCTATTTATTTTACTTCTTTACCATTTCTGATAAAATTTCAATTTCTCTCTCCGAAGTATTTTTGGGAGGATTTGAATATAATTTTAAAATTTCATCATCAAACTGATTTTTGAAACTTGCTTCTTCAATATCTCTCAAATTTAATAATGCTTTAGATCGAACATAAGTTGATTCACTTTTTAAAGACATTGAATATAATTTCTTAATATCTTCTTGTTCAAAATCTGTCGATTTCCAGCTGCCATATTTCAAAATAAATTGAGCAAACAACAACGAAGCCTTATTATTATTGATATTCTTCTTTAAAGAATTCTGTAAAAGTGAAAAACTAGTAACATTTTTGATGTTCTCCCCTATTGCGCTTTCAATTGCAATACGTTCTGGTTTGCTTTCAACTTTAAAATATTTGTTGATTTCTTTTAAAGAATTATTAATGCTGTTTTCTTCTTTTTTACCTTTTTCTTCCCAGGCATCTTTAAGTCCAACAGTTTTGTTAAACACTAATTTTGAAGTAGTTGAGTCTTTATCAACAGTGAAATAACCTAAACGTTGAAACTGAAATTTATCCTCATTTTGAGCTGTTGATAAACTTGGTTCAACATATCCAGTTACAATTTCTAATGAATTTGGATTCACAAAATCTAAGAAATTTTTCTCTTTATAACTGTCTGGAGCTTCGTCTGTAAACAAACGATCGTATAAACGAACTTCTGCTTCAAGCGCATGTTGAATAGAAACCCAATGTAATGTTCCAGATACTTTCCTTTGGCTTGCTTCTGTCCCGCTTCCGCTTAAAGAATCAGTATCATATGTTACATGAATTTCTGTGATATTTCCTTCTGCATCTTTTATAACAGATTCACCTTTAATGATATAAGCATTTTTTAGACGAACTTCTTTTCCTAATGTCAAACGGAAAAATTTAGCTGGAGCTTCTTCTAAAAAGTCTTCTCTTTCGATGTATAATTCACGAGAAAAAGGTACTTTTCTGAAACCTGCATTTTCATCTTCCTGATTATTTTCAGCTTCTAACCACTCTTCTTTACCTTCTGGATAATTGGTAATTACCAGTTTTACTGGATCTAAAACAGCCATTACACGAGGTGCAATTTTGTTCAAATCTTCACGAATACAGAATTCTAAGACCGATACATTGATTAAATTATCACGTTTTGCAATACCAATTGTGTTGGCAAAATTACGTAACGAAGTAGCGGTATAACCACGTCTTCTTAACCCAGAAATTGTTGACATTCTAGGATCATCCCAACCGTTAACATGCTTTTCTTTAACTAGTTGCTGTAATTTTCTCTTACTAACAACAGTATGTGATAAGTTACGTCTTGCAAATTCTCTTTGCTTCGGACGCAGTTTATTTTCGTCTAAAATCTGGTCTAAAAACCAATCGTATAATTCACGGTGAGGCAAGAATTCAAGTGTACAAAATGAGTGTGAGATTTCTTCTAAATAATCACTTTGTCCGTGTGCCCAATCGTACATTGGATAAATTTTCCAGGCATCTCCAGTTCTATGATGATGCTTGTGTAAAATTCTGTACATGATAGGATCACGCATCAACATATTGGTTGATTTCATGTCTATTTTTGCACGAAGAATATGTGTACCAGCCTCAAATTCACCGTTTTTCATTCTTTCGAATAAATCTAAATTTTCTTCAACAGAACGATTTCTGTACGGACTATCTGTACCTACAGTTGATGGCGTTCCTTTTTGAATGGCCATATCTTCAGAAGACTGGCTGTCAACATAGGCTTTATCTTTTTTAATTAATAAAACAGCCCAATCATACAATTGTTGAAAGTAATCAGATGCATAACGTTCTTCTGCCCAGATATAACCAAGCCATTCCACATCTTTTTTAATGGCGTCAACAAATTCCTGCTCTTCTTTTTCTGGATTTGTATCGTCAAAACGTAAATTTACAGGTGACTGATAATCAATACCTAAACCAAAATTTAAAGCAATAGAACTAGCGTGTCCAATGTGTAAATAACCGTTTGGTTCTGGTGGAAAACGAAAATGAAGTTTAGTTTGCGAAAGACCTGATTTCAAATCTTCCTCTATGATTTGTTCAATAAAATTGAGTGATTTCTCTTCTGATGCCATTATTTTATAGTAATTTTAGCAAAGATAAAAAAAAGGTTTCAGGTTTCAGGTTTAAAGTTATTTAACTAGCATAAAACCTGAAACTTTAAACGTGAAACAATACAAAAATGGGAGTTATAAAACTAAAAAACATTCGCACTTTTTCATACCATGGATGTTTAATTGAAGAAGGAAAAATAGGATCTGACTATACTGTTGATCTGAAAATTACAACCAATTTACAAAAATCAGCACAAACAGATCATCTTTCAGACACGGTTGATTACGTACATTTAAACAAAATTGTTACTGAAGAAATGGCAATTCGCTCGCATTTATTAGAGCATGTAGCAAAAAGAATCAATATTCGTGTATTAGCTGAAATTGAAACCATACAAAAAACAACAGTTTGGGTTTCTAAAATAAATCCGCCTATTGGTGGTGATGTTGAATCAGTTACTATAAAAATGACTGAAATTAGAAAATAAGTATTCGCAATAAAAACGTAATTTTTTAAAATACTTTACATTAAGCTTTTGAATTTTAAAGATTTTAGTTACTTTTGCCGTCCGTTCAACTACGGCGTCGTGGCCGAGCGGCTAGGCTGGGCTCTGCAAAAGCTCCTACTCCGGTTCGAATCCGGACGATGCCTCTAAAACCTTCAAGGAAACTTGGAGGTTTTTTTTATGTATAATTTTTGTAAAAAATTAGATAAAGATGTAGGTTCGAATCCAGACGATGCCTCAAAAAGAGATACAGAAATGTGTCTCTTTTTTTTGTGCTCATTTTTTCGCAATCTTTTCATTTCGACCGATGGGAGAAATCGCACTCGTATATCGACAAAGATTGGCTATCATAGCTACGGAATTACTTGTGCGATTTCTCCCTTCGGTCGAAATGACAAACTTTGTGTAAATAACTTAGTAAGATTGCTTCGTTCCTCGCAATGACTTATAACCATAAAAAAACCTCTGAAATTCAGAGGCTTAATTTATATTTTTGAGTTATTAACTACTTCTTTTCAATTTTTTCAAAAGCATTTCTAACCATTTCTTTTTCTTTTGGAAACCAGCCTTGCGTTATTAATACAAATCCAAAAACCATCAAAACAATACTAATTCCTTTTTTGATTTTAAGGATATTTGTTGGTGTCATTTTAGATTTTAATTGTTTGGCCAATAATATTTTAAGGCAATCAACTATTAAATAAGTAATAATTACTGAGGCAAAAAAAGTAATCATTCTTGAGTTTTGCATTTCTAATTTTGGTCCTACAGAAATGATAACTGCCAGCCAAAAACCTAGAACTCCAATGTTGATAACGTTCAATAAAAATCCTTTTATAAACAAACTGCCGTAGTTTCTTTTGATGATATCACGATCTATTTCTTCGTCATCAATTTTTTCGTCATTTCGTAATCTTATGAAAGAAATAATGCCATAAGCCAGCATAATTATGCCACCAAAAATAAACAGCGCCGGTTTATCTTTTAAACTCTGAATTAATCTGTAACTTCCTAAATAAGCAATTGCTATAAAAAAAACATCACCTAATACTACACCAAAATCAAAGACAATTGCAGCTCTGAATCCTTTTGTAATACTGGTTTCTAGTAATATAAAAAATACTGGACCCACCATAAAACTTAAGAAAAGTCCCCATGGCAGTCCAGCCAAAATATCATTTATCATTCAAATACAATTTGTTATTTTACTTCTTCGATTTTACCTCCAAAAACTGTTTTTTGATTAATTTGTTTAGGTTTTCCATAAATGTAAATAGAGCCTCCTGCGCTTACTTTGGCATCTACAAGGGTAGAAGCATTTACATCTGCTTTTCCTCCCGCAGAAACGCTGACAGTAGTTTGAGAAGTACTTAATTTACTTGCTAAAAGATATCCTCCTGCACCAAGACTTGCATCTTGATTATCTGCTTTACCAGTTAAAGTAATTTCTCCGCCAGAAACTGAGCTTACTTTTAGTTTATTAACATCTAAATCAACGTTAATTTTTCCGCCTTCTTGGGCACTTACTTTAAAAGCAGTTGCTTTAATCGCTTCTGTACTTGAAACATATGCACCTTCATTTACATCTATCAGCTCAATATGTTTGTAATATACGGTAATATCAAGATCATCTCCAGATAATAATTTTGGAAAAGGCATTCTTAATTTTAATAAACCCTGTTTGTTGACAACTTCAACTTCTGATTCTCTTGCTCCTTTAATAACAATTTTATTTTCAGACGACTGAACTAGTTTTACACTTAATTTATCGAATACTTTTACCGAATCAAAATCTCCTAAATCTTTGGTAACCTGACCAAAAGAAAACTGTGCAAATAAAATTACAGCTCCTATAATTAACTTTTTCATACTTTTATTTTTTTTAAATTAAACCTATTCTGCTCGTCGTAAAAAATGAAAATCAAGTTGTTTTTTAACTAAATCTGCATTTTTTACTTTAACATAAATTTCATCTCCTAATTGTAAAATACTATTTGAAGTTGCTCCAACCAAAGCATATTGCTTTTCATCGAAAGTATAGTAATCATCTTTTATTTCTCTGATTCTTACCATTCCTTCGCATTTGTTAGAAACAATTTCGACATAAATTCCCCATTCTGTAACTCCTGAAATAACTCCCAAAAATTCTTCATCCTGATGATCCTGCATGTATTTAACCTGCATGTATTTAATACTGTCACGTTCAGCGTTTGTCGCTAAACTTTCCATATTCGAACAATGCAGACATTTTGTTTCGTACATTTCTTCATTTACAGAAGCTCCTCCATCTAAATAATATTGCAGCAAACGGTGTACCATAACGTCTGGATAACGACGAATTGGCGATGTAAAATGGCTGTAATAATCAAAAGCTAAACCATAATGTCCAATATTTTCTGTCGAGTATTTGGCCTTGCTCATACTTCTAATCGCAAGAGTATCAATTAAGTTTTGTTCCTTTTTACCGTTAACTTCTTCCATCAAAGCATTCAGTGATTTCGAAATATCGCCTTTGTTACGGAAATCTATTTTATAACCAAATTTAGCAATTACGGTTTGCATCGCAATTAATTTGTCTTCGTTTGGTTCATCGTGAATTCTGTAAACAAATGTTTTCTTTTGTTTTCCAATATATTCAGCTACTTTTCTGTTGGCTAAAAGCATGAATTCTTCAATCAAATGATTCGCATCTTTTGAAACTTTAAAATAAACTCCTTCCGGTTCTCCTTCAGCATCCAAATTAAATTTCACTTCTACTTTATCAAAAGAAATAGCGCCATTCTGCATTCTTTTCTTTCTTAAAATCTTCGCTAATTCATCTAATTTTAAAGTAGCTTCTGTAATTTCATCTGAAACTACATAAGATTCTCCGGTAATTGAAACATCAACAGGAATTGTATTGTCTTTTGTTTCAATGATATATTGTGCTTCTTCATAAGCAAAACGCTGATCTGAATAAATTACGGTTCTTCCAAACCATTGGTTGATAACTTGTGCGGTTGGAGAAACTTCAAATATGGCAGAGAACGTATATTTCTCTTCATTTGGACGCAATGAACAGGCAAAATTAGATAAAACTTCTGGAAGCATTGGCACTACTCTATCAACCAAATAAACCGAAGTTGCACGTTGATAAGCTTCATCATCCAGGATTGTTCCTTCTTCTAAATAATACGAAACATCGGCAATGTGAATTCCAATTTCGAAGTTTCCATTTTCTAACTTTTTGAAGGACAAGGCATCATCAAAATCTTTGGCATCTTTTGGATCTATCGTAAACGTAAGCGTATCACGCATATCACGGCGTTTTGCAATCTCAGATTCCTGAATCGAAGTATCTATTTTTTGTGCAAATACCTCTACTTCTACCGGAAAATCTGCCGGTAAACCATATTCAGCTAAAATGGCGTGAATCTCAGTATTGTGTTCTCCAGGTTTTCCTAAAACTTTAATTACAGATCCAAACGGACTGTCAGCTCTTTTTGGCCAGTCTTCAATCGTAACCAAAACAACATCACCATTCTCTGCTTCTCCAATTTTATCTTTCGGAATAAAAATATCCGTATACATTTTAGGATTCGCAGTAGAAACAAAAGCAAAATTTGCCTGAATGTCAATAACTCCAACAAATTCTGTTTTATTTCTTTCTATAACTTCAATTACTTCACCTTCAGGTCTTTTTCCTTTTCTTCGGTTATAAACGTAAACTTTTACTTTGTCTTTGTCTAACGCACGATTCAAATTATTCGTCGGAATAAAAACATCTTCAGTAAAATCAGGACAAATAAAATAGGCCGTCTTTCTGCTGGTCATATCTATTGTTCCTTCGTAATAATCCTGGCTTTCAGCTTTTACTAAATATTTGCCAGGTTCTGTCTCTATAATCTTCTTTGAAGCAGCCAGAATTTTTAAATCTTTTATAATCTGATTTCTGCTTTTCGTATCATCAAGTTCTAACTTTGCTCCTATCTGCTTATAATTGAATGATTTATTAGGGCTTTGCGATAAAATTTTTACTATCTTACTAGAGAAATCTTTCTCATTATTTATCGGCTTTCTAATTTTCTTACTCATATATCTTTTCTTAAAGGTTTAAAATTACAAATAAGATATCAGATAATAGATTTTAACAATTAGAATTATTAAAAATATAACTTTTCGTACATTTACAAAAAGACTCTATATGGAAAGCTTTAAAACCATTGCAGTATTCAATTATACGCACGAAACCGTCGTTCTGAAACACTTATTAGAGCAAGAAGAGATTCCGTATTTTTTTGAAAATGAAATAACGCTTTCTGTTGCTCCAATGTATTCGGCGGCCTTGGGTGGCATCAAACTCAAAGTTCACCCAAACGATTTCGAAGAAGTACAGCAAATTTTAGACAGTCTAAACAATCCACTCAAAATCGTTTAAATCGTTTCTTTTTTCTTCTCAAAAATTTTTTTTTCCTTTTTCAACTTTCAAAGTTGTCAACATATATTAAATACAACAAAAAAGAAATTTTAAATTTAATTAATTTTTGATGGTTATTATAGCTTGTTAATATGTCGAATAATTTTATTTTTAAATGTATTGAAATGAAGTTTTGCTTAGTTATATAGAGTTATCAACATACTTATATTTAGTTAAAGGATTAATTTTTAAGCCTTTTTCATTTTTAATTAACAACGGTTGACAACCAAATTTGAGTTCATTTTGTAGATAAGTTCATATCTAGATTTTTGTTGAAAATGACATTTTTGATATTGATAACTTTTCTAAAAATTCATGAAAGTTTATTAGGTTTTTTCATTCCAGTTTTGGATTAGGTTTTTTTTCGACACAACCAAAAAAAACTTCTAATTTTCTATCCGAACTTATCAACAAATAATGTTAATTTAAAGTTAACTGAATATCAACGAATTAGCATTTGGTATTAACATTCTAAAATTTTAACAAAATCCATGCTTATTATTTATTGATTATGAGATACTTATAGAGTTATTGATAATGTTAATAAGTGTCAATGATTTGATAGTAAGACTATTGTGAAATATGATTTTTTTCCCACCAATTCCCTATATCTTCTAATTTTAATTTGAATATAAAATGTGTTTTTAAATGTTTACAAAGAAAACAATTAGTACATATTCGTGAAATTCTTAGCGAACTTTTTTATAATTAATGTGTGGCTGCAAATTTCTTTGGTTAAATTTGCAAAACACAACTTAATAGTATTAAAAATGAAAATTTCGATAGGAAACGACCACGCAGGACCGGATTATAAAAAAGCAATTGTTGCAATGCTTAAAGCAAAAGGATATGAAGTAACCAATTACGGAACAGATTCTGAAGATTCTGTTGATTATCCTGATTTTGGACATCCAGTTGCGAATGATGTGTCTGAGGGAAAAGCTGATTTTGGAATTGTCATCTGCGGAAGCGGCAACGGAATTGCCATGACTGTAAACAAACACCCAAAAGTTAGAGCTGGCTTATGCTGGACTAAAGAAATTGCATATTTAACACGCCTGCATAACGATGCGAATATTGTGAGTATTCCGGCGCGCTTCACTTCTATTCCGCAAGCGGTAGAAATTGTTGAAACGTTTTTAACTACTGCATTTGAAGGCGGAAGACACCAAAATAGAGTGAATAAAATTGCTTGTTCGTAAAGAGTAAAAAAAATCGGGTGCTTCGCACCTAAGAAATAGTAAACCGGGCGGATTTTTTAATTCATCCGGTTTTTTGTTTAATAATCTTAAAGTCAGTTGCTTAATAAAAAATTAAAATACCTCTTAGGAGTTATTAACATTGTGAATATCTATATTTTATCCGTTAATTTAAGATAAATCAAAACGGCCTGAATCAAAAGAATTATTATGAATTTGATGATAAAGGAAGTCTTGCTCGTTTTATGCCTAAACAAAAACATTGCTGTTAATAAGCCTATTGTGCCGCCAATTGCTTCCAGAAAAAACAATGTATTCTCAGGAATTCTCCGCTTATTTTTTCGGGCTTGATATTTATCGTATCCAGCAAGAACGAATAGGATGATATTTATAAATAAAAAATAAAATAATAAAACTTTCATTGGCTTAAAATTGAAACAAAGATATTATTTTAGCCGAATGATTAATGAATTTGTTTCTATATTTTAACAAGTAAATTATATCATTTTATAACAAGAATTTATTTCATTAAAAGTATGACTAATATTCAATTCATTGCCAAGTCTGTTCAAACAGCAGCGATCAACATTCAAAACACGGTTAAATTATTAGAAGAAGATTGTACGATTCCGTTTATCTCTCGTTACCGAAAAGATACAACCGGAAATCTTGACGAAGTTCAAATCGAGCAGATTGCAAAACTTCAAAAAGAATACGAAACACTTGTAAAACGTAAAGAAGCAGTTCTTAAATCTATTGAAGAGCAAAAAGCACTTACTCCAGATTTGAAGCAGAAAATCGAACAAAGTTTTGATTTGCAGGAAATTGAAGATTTTTACCTTCCATACAAAAAGAAGAAAAAAACAAAAGCAGATGTCGCGCGCGAATTTGGTTTAGAGCCTTTAGCAAAAATCATTATGTCTGAAAATGATGTTGATGTCGATTTTATTTCGACACAATACATTAATGAAAATGTTATAAATGAAGAAGCAGCAATTCAAGGTGCCAGAGATATTATTGCCGAATGGATTAACGAGAATATTTACGTTCGTAAACAATTGCGCCGCTTATTTAATAGGAAAGCGACAATTGGAACTAAAGTAGTAAAAAAGAAAAGCGAAGAAGAAGGCGCACAAAAATTCAGTCAATATTTTGATTGGGAAGAACCTTTGACAAAAGCACCCTCACATCGATTATTAGCCATGCTTCGTGCAGAAAACGAAGGTTATGTAAAGTTGAAAGTTGATGTTGATATTGATGAAGCATACGATATTATTGATGAAATAATTATTAAAAAACAAAACAGCACGACGGCTCATTTGCAATTAGCAATCGAAGACAGTTATAAAAGATTATTGAATCCAGCGATTGGAAATGAAACTTTGCAGGAAGCAAAAGCAAAAGCCGATGCTAATTCAATTCAGGTTTTTGCTAACAATTTGGGACAGTTATTACTGGCTCCGCCTTTGGGCGAAAAAAGAATCTTGGCAATTGACCCAGGATTTAGAAGTGGCTGTAAAGTAGTTTGCTTGGATGAAAAAGGCGATTTGTTATACAACGAAACGATTTATCCACATGCGCCTCAAAATGAAGAAGCAATGGCGATTAAAAAAATCCGTTCGATGGTAAATGCTTATCAAATTGATGCTATTTCTATCGGTAACGGAACAGCTTCGCGCGAAACTGAATTTTTCATAAAAAAAATTGCGTTCGACAAACCGCTGCAAGTTTTTATCGTTTCTGAGGCCGGAGCCTCTGTTTATTCGGCTTCAAAAATTGCGCGAGAAGAATTTCCAAATTATGATGTAACCGTTCGTGGATCAGTTTCGATCGGAAGACGACTTTCAGATCCATTGGCAGAATTGGTAAAAATTGACCCAAAAGCAATTGGAGTAGGACAATACCAGCACGATGTTGACCAGACTAAACTAAAAGAAGAATTGGATAACACCGTAATTCGCTGCGTAAACTCGGTTGGAATTAACATCAACACCGCAAGTAAACATTTACTGAGTTATGTGAGTGGAATAGGAGAGAAGCTGGCTGAAAATATTGTACAATACCGTTCAGAAAACGGTCCGTTTGAGGACAGAAAACAGCTGAAAAAAGTGCCTCGCCTAGGCGAGAAAGCGTATCAGCAAGGCGCGGCATTTATCAGAATTTCGAATGCAAAAAATCCGCTGGATAATTCGGCAGTGCATCCAGAGGCTTATCCGGTTGTAGAGAAGATGGCGAAAGATTTGAAACTTTCAGTAAACGACTTAATTGCGAACAAAGAGAAAACAGCGCTTATTAAGGCAGAAAATTATATTACACCTGAAATTGGTTTGCTTACGCTGAAAGACATCATAAAAGAGCTTGAAAAACCCGGATTAGACCCAAGAAAGTCGGCAAAGGTTTTTGAGTTTGATGCAAACGTAAAATCGATCAAAGATTTGAAAACCGGAATGATATTGCCTGGAATTGTGAATAACATTACCAACTTTGGCTGTTTTGTTGATATCGGAATCAAAGAAAGCGGATTGGTTCATATTTCGCAATTGAAAGCTGGTTTTGTCAGCGATGTAAACGAAGTGGTTAAATTACACCAACATGTTGATGTTAAGGTTACAGAAGTCGATGAAGATAGAAAGAGAATTCAGTTGACTATGGTTTTGTAGAAAATCCTAATTTTTAAATTCCAAATTCCAACTTTGGAATTAAACATAAAAAAAACTCCCAAACGAAAATAGTAGTTTGGGAGTTTTTATTTTTAGGATTATTTCAAAATCACCTTTTTGGTGACGCTTTTAAAATCATCATTGGCTATTTTTATAAAATAAATTCCTGGAGCATAATGAGCTAAATTTATTTCTGTAGTTTCTGAAGTTGTTTTTTGTTGAAGGATAACATTTCCTAAGATAGAAATTACTGAAATAGTTGATTGCTGAGGTGCGTTAACTGTAATTCGATCAGCACTCGGATTTGGAAAAAGCGTAACAGTAGATTTTTCAATATTAAAATGATCATTAGACAGATTGGCATTTAATGGTAAATAGAAATTACCTGTTAACAAAAAGGAGTATAATGTTTTTAGGGTATGATTAAAATAACTGTTTGGTTCGTTTAAGTTTTTTAAATCAAGGTAAGAAGCATCTAAATGTGTTTGATTTTCTCCTCCCATAGCGGCGCAGGCAAACGCGCCTACAAAAGTAGCATTGTGCCATTGTCCGCTTAAAGATCCGTCCTGATTGTAACCGTCTTTTATATTTAAAGATCCGCCTAGATTGACACGCACAAAATCCGAAGATTTTTTAGAATACGTTTTTGCATCTGCAGTCCCGTACCATAAATAATCTACCGCAATGCGCCAAGGAGTTCTTGCAGCGTCGTACGAATAGGTTTTTCCTCCTTTATTATAACCGCCTGCTTGCGAAGAATAAGCTCCTGAAGCTTCACACCAGTCTGAAACTAAACCACCCACAGCATTGTTTACAGTAAGATTGTTGTTTATAATCGTATAGGATTTTGCAGCAACTGAATTCCAAAAAGCGGTGTCATTTGTAAAAGTTCCGAATACTCTGTAATAAGCAGGCGAAAAATAAGATGGATTGGTAATTTGGCTTCCGCCGAATTGATCTCCAGGCTTTAGAACAAATGTATTAGCCTCTATTTCGTGCGCCTTAATTGCAGCGATTAAAGTATTGGCATCATTTTTATAATTAATAGTTCCGGCACTTGCCCATTGAAAATCGGCAACGATAAGTGCAAAAGCAACATCTAGTTCGGCATCAGTTGCACCATTTGCGCCATTAATTCCTGAACAGCCGTTGATTTTCCAATTCATAACACCATTTGCATTCACATTGTCTTTGTAGTAAAGCCAAAGACCATCAAAAAGAGTTTTGTCGGCAGCATAAACCGCTAGAAGCATTCCGTATCCAATTCCTTCAGAGACGGTTTGATTTGGGTCATCAAACTTAACTCGGAATCGGCCATTGCTGCAGGCTTCTACAAAATTGGTTTTCCAAAGGTCGTAGTTGTTTTTGGCATCCTGGCTGTTTTTAGAACTAGCCATCAAGCCATTGGCAAAGGAAATATTTGCCGGAAAGGGTTGCTTTTGTGCGTTACTTTTGAGGCACAAAAAGGCAACAGTAATCAGAAGTAGGTTTTTCATAATTATTGTTAATTGATTTAGGGACTCTAAAAGTAGGTTATTTTACACAAATAAAAAAAAAACCCAAACTGCATTTGCAGTTTGGGGTTAATAATAAGGTTATAAATACTTATTTAATTTCTTCCTCTTCTTTTTTAACAGGAGGTACAGGTGCAGTTTGATCGTCTTTAGCAGCGTTCTTGAATTCTTTGATTCCGCTTCCTAAACCTTTCATTAATTCTGGAATTTTTTTACCTCCAAAAAGTAATATCACAATACCTACTATTACGAGGATTTCTGTAAGACCTAATCTTCCCATGGTTGTATATTTAATGCCGAAGCAAATTGTTTTTCTAATTTTAAGCAAAGGTATATAGAAATATACGAACAAAAAGTGTTTTTGGATTAAAATATTTGATTCTGGTCACGTTAAATATTTTATAAAATCGTAAATTAAGCGGATTGGTTAAAATTTATCGAGCATCAACAAGACGATTAATTATTATATTTGCTCGTATAAAGAACCAAAATGGCCAAGAAAAAACATGATTTCAGAAAAAAATTATTCAACAAAAACCGGCTGGTAATTTTGAATGAAAATACTTTTGAAGAAATTTTCTCGTTCAAACTCAACCTTATGAATGTTTTTGTTGTCTTTTCTTTAGGCGGGATCTTCTTAATTTTAATCACCACTTTTATTATTGCTTTTACGCCTTTGCGAGAATTTATTCCGGGATATTCTTCTTCTGAATTGAAAAAAAATGCAACCAAACTAGCCATAAAATCAGATTCGCTAGAAACAGCCTTAAAGAAAAACGAAGCGTATATTCATGGCATTCAGAAGGTCTTGAGAGGCGAACTGGATTACGCAAAATTTAATAAAGATTCTATTTTAGCAGATACAGAAGAGCATTCAGACTTAAAAATGAACGCTTCTGAAGAAGAAATTAAATTAAGAGAAGAAGTTGGAAAAATGGAGAAGGAGCCGGGCGAAAAAGTGCCAAGTAAAAACAAAACCAACAAAAAATAATACCACAGCAAATGTCGATTAAATCTGTAGCTGCAAAATTATTTGCCAGCAAAATATATTACAAAACGCTTGCCTGGTCGAATAAACCAGTTGAAACTCAGCAAAAAGTTTTTAAGAGTTTAATAAAAAGCGCAAAAGAAACTCAGTTTGGTGCAGATCATCATTTTAGTAAAATAAAAAATGTTGAAGATTTTCAAAAAAATGTTCCGGTAAGAGATTATGAGGATTTAAAACATTACATCGAAAAAGTGGTCAAAGGTGAAGAAAACATTCTATGGAAAGGGAAACCGCTTTATTTTGCAAAGACTTCAGGCACAACTTCGGGGGCAAAATTTATTCCGCTGACTAAAGAATCAATGCCACATCATATAGAAGCCGCGCGAAATGCGATTTTACATTATATTCATGAAACTGGTAATGCCGATTTTGTTGACGGAAAAATGATTTTTTTGCAAGGCAGCCCTATTCTGACTGAAAAATACGGAATTAAATTTGGACGACTTTCTGGAATCGTAGCGCATTTTGTACCTAAATATTTGCAGCGAAACAGAATGCCATCTTGGGAAACCAATTGTATTGATGATTGGGAAACTAAAGTTGATGCCATTGTCGACGAAACGATAAAAGAAGACATGTCTGTTATTTCTGGAATTCCGTCTTGGGTTCAGATGTATTTTGAACGTTTGCAGCAAAAAAGCGACGGAAAAAAGATTGGCGAAATATTCAAAAACTTTAATTTGTTTATTTACGGAGGTGTTAATTACGAGCCTTACCGCGCTAAGTTCGAAAACATGATTGGCAGAAAAGTAGACAGCATAGAATTGTTTCCGGCTTCTGAAGGTTTTTTTGCATATCAGTCCCGAAATTTTGGGATCAAAAATGAAGAAGGAATGCTGCTGTTATTGAATTCGGGTATTTTCTACGAGTTTATAAAAGCAGATGAATTTTTTGAAAAAAAACCAAAAGTGCTGACCATTGGAGAAGTAGAAATAGGTGTAAATTATGTTTTAATTATTTCTACAAATGCTGGGCTTTGGCGTTATAATATTGGAGACACGGTTCAGTTTACAACTTTATTTCCGCATCGTGTTATCGTTTCTGGCCGAATCAAACATTTTATTTCTGCTTTTGGAGAACACGTTATTGCAAACGAAGTCGAAAAAGCACTGAAAGAAGCAACTCAGGGAACCAAAATTGTAATAAACGAATTTACTGTAGCACCACAAATAAATCCGTCAAGCGGATTGCCGTATCACGAATGGTTTGTAGAATTTGAAAATGAACCTGAAAATTTCGACGCTTTCGCGGAAGCGATTGACGACTCAATGCGAAAGCAAAACATTTATTACGACGATTTAATAACAGGAAATGTTTTGAGAAAAGTAGTAGTAACCAAAGTTTCTAAAAATGGATTTCAAGAGTATATGAAATCGCAGGGAAAACTGGGCGGACAAAATAAAATTCCGAGATTATCGAATGATAGGAAAATTGCGGATAATTTGAAGTAAGAAAAAGAAGAGAATATGAATTATTCAAATTGTCAATCCTAATTTGAAATAAACGTTATAATTAAATCACATTTTTAGTTTTCGATTGAAATAATAGTAATATTTCCTAATTTCGTTTAATTAAAACACTTAGATTATCTTCTCGACAAGAAGATTTTTAAAATAAAAATACATGAAAGAAACCAAACATATATCAAGATCTAGAGCACAGGAATCATCTGCAGCGATAGAAAGAATGTACATTACAATGCGCCACTTATTCAACCGCGGTTTTTATAAGCCAATGGGTGTTTCGGGCGATGGCTTAAGAGAATCATTATTGGCATTGCGCCCAGAAATCTACGGAAATATAGGAGAAGAAAAAGTAGAATTAAACGGACTTTTGTATGTTATAGAAAGACTTCCGATAGGAATCGAACAATGCCGTTTTATCAATTTAACTTCAGACGAAGGTTATTCTAAATCGCATTTTCAGGCAATTGTTCCTCCAAAAAGAAGAAGAAATTGTTACCGAATTGACGAAGAACAAATGAATGTCGAAATCACGCGCGGGCGATCTGACATTTACGATATTCTGACGCATTTGACTTTTATTTTCATCGAATCCCATAAAATTAAAAATAGAGTTTTACTAGACGACGGAGGCGAAGTTTCGCGTGACTGGCTTAAATTAGAACAAGCTGTAATGCAGACGAAAAAATTGTCTTTAATAGAAAAAGAAAAAGCAATTTCGCACGTTGCCAATATCTTAGCAAGAACTTTTGAAGAGGTTTTAGATATTTACGACGCTTTTGGATCTGAAAATGCACCAGACCGTTTCCTGCATGTTATTTATTGGTTAGGAAAACTAGCCATCGAAGAAGTGATTGAAAACAATAAAAGAACAATAACATTCAGTCCCGTTTTAAGAGAACGTTTAGGACACCATATTCACGGTGAAATTTGGGCAACAAATATCAAGGAAGTTTTAAAAGCTAATGATCTTTTAAAGCGGCCAATTCATGTTATTAGTGCGAACATGCACAGTGTCATGAATTCGATTTTTGCTACTCCTTTATTAACATCAAAATTCAAAGGCAAATCAGATTTCTTTATTTATGAAGAATTAAGCAAATCTGGCGCAAAAGACACCAGAGCTGTTGTTGAAGAAGTGGCGTTGAAAAACGGAATGATTTCAATATTAGATACATCAGGAACAAACATCGATGTTCAGATTTTTGATACTGCAAAAATTGACTGGACAAAAACCGCATTCCCAAAAGCAGCACTTGACGAGAACAAACCTGTTATTATCGTAATGGATTATGCCTTTGGAGAACAAGCATACGAAACAATCGACGAGCTTTTAAAACCATATAAAAAAGAAACTTTATTGAATGTTCAATCTGTCTCTATAATGGGTAAGGCGGGAATTTTAGAAGGCGGAAAAGGCGATATTATGATTCCGTCGGCACATATAAATGAAGGAACTGCAGATAATTATTTCTTCGAAAATGAACTTACAGGCGCTATGTTTGAAGGAAACGACATTGCCGTTTTTGAAGGCGCAATGGTTACTGTTTTAGGAACTTCTTTGCAAAACAGAGATTTGCTGAAATTCTTTCACGAATCGACTTGGGGCGTAATTGGTCTTGAAATGGAAGGTTCTTATTATCAAAAAGCGATTCAATCGGCATCAAAAATTAGAAAAAGCGTACCGCATGATATTAAAGTTCGTTATGCATATTATGCTTCAGATAATCCTCTTGAAACCGGAAGTACATTAGCTTCTGGCGGATTAGGAACAACTGGCGTAAAACCAACGTATTTGATTACCATTAAAATTTTAGAACAAATTTTCAACGTAAAATAACCAATAAATGAGTACAAAAGTACCCCATAACAACTCCGATCAGGAAATTGATATTTTTCAGCTTTCAAGAAGTATTGGTAATTTTTTCGAGCGCGTTAGCAGATCTGTTTTTCGAGCAATTCAGTTTTTTATTCGAAACTGGATTATCGCGCTGATTCTAGTTGTTTTAGGGTTTAGTTTAGGCTGGTATTTAGATTCGAATAAAAAATCATTTCAGAATCAAGTTATTGTAACGCCAAATTTTGAAAGTGTTGATTATTTATACGCCAAAATCGATTTGATACAATCTAAAATTGTTTCTGGAGACACGGCTTTTCTTAAAAATGTAGTTGGAATTTCGCATCCAAAAACAATCAGAAAAATCGAAATCAAGCCAATTCCTGACGTTTATAAATTTATCGAAGACAAAGAACAAAACTTCGAACTCATAAAAATAATGGCAGAGGTTGGCGAGGTAAAAAAGGTTTTAGAAGATAATGTTACAAGCAAAAACTATACTTTTCATACCATCTCTTTTATTTCAAATCAGCTAGCAAACGAAAAAGAAGTTGTTGATCCGCTGTTGAAATTCTTAAACAATTCGACCTATTATGCTGAAATTCAAAAAATTGGATATAAAAATTTAGAACGCGAAATTGCACAAAACGACACGATAATTGCTCAGATTGATAATGTTTTGAATGGCTTTTCGAATACAGTAAAAAACGGTTCTAAAAACGAAAAACTGGTTTATTACAATGAAAATCTGCAACTGAACGACATTATAAAAACCAAACAAAAACTGGTTCTTGAACAAGGAAAAAACCGAATTAAATTAATCACTTTTGGTAAGACGATCAAAGAGATTAATTCGACGCTTAACATAAATGAAAACAAAACTGTAAACGGAAATTTCAAAATTTGGCTGCCGCTTTTCTTTATTTTGATTTTTATTTTGACTTATCTTTTCAAGAAATTTTATCGCAAACAACTTGCAATTTCAAATGCAAATCAACTTTAAAAACAATTGAAAACCATTCTTATTTTCAAAAGATTTTCTCAAAATCCGTTTTTAAGACAAAGTTTTAACACCTTGTTTTTAAGAATTTTAGGAGTTCTTTTGTTATTTGGTTTTACAGTTTTTCTAACAAAATCATATAGTCCAAAATTGGTTGGGCAATATGATTTTGTTCGTTCTTTTCTTCTCTCCATCGGAAGCATTTGCCTGCTGGGTTTTGATCAGTCTATTTTATATTTTAAAGGAAAACTGGCAAGTCAGGGTGCGCTGGAAGAATTGAAAAATATATATATCAAAATGCTGGGAATGCTTTTTTTTACTTCCGTTTTAGCATTGCTGATTATTGCCCTTTTAAGCAAAGAATTAATTAACAATTATTTTGCGGATCAGCAGGTATATTCGATTTTATTAAAAGGCGCCGCAACCTTGTTTTTCTACGGAATTTCGACTTTAAATACAGAAATTTTCAGAGCTTTAGATAAATTATATGTTGCCGAATTGTTTCGGAATATCTTGAAATATATTCCTTTAATTATAGGCTCAATTTTGCTTTTTTATTGGCACGAAGAAACCTATTTGGTGGATGTTTTTTTACTCGGATTTGTTTTTCTTTCGGTTATAAGTTCCGTTTTTGTTTTTCTTTATTTTAATAAAACAGAAACCGTGAATAAACTTGAAAAATTTTCTCATAAAGAAGTTTTTTTAAAATCATATCCAATTGCGATAAGCGGTATGGCGATGTTTTTATTGATGAGTTTCGATATTATGTTTTTGAAAAAATACCGGAATGATGAAACAGTTGCCTTTTATTCTGTCGGCGTTAAAGTGATGACGATTGTTTCAGTTATTATTTTGACCATAAATATTACAGTTTCGGCTAAAATTGCGGAGTATTTTTCAAGTCATAATAAAACAGAATTAGTTAAGATGCTTAGAAATAGCGCGCGATTAATCTTCGGAATAACATTTCCTGTAATTTTATTAATCAGTTTTTCTTCTGAACATGTTTTATCTTTTTTCGGACATCAATATATAGTCGCAAAACAAGCTTTTTTAATTTTGATAATTGGCCAGGGAGTTTGTTCTGCATTTGGTTCAGCGCCCGTTTATTTGAATATGACTGGAAGACAGCATATTTTTCAGGTTATTTTAATGGTGGCTGTTTTGCTTAATTTTGTTTTAAACCGATTTTTAATTCCAGAATACGGAATGATCGGAGCGGCGATTGCGTTTGTTTCGAGTTCGCTTTTTTGGAATATAGTTGCCGCTATTGTTATTTATCAAAAAGACCGAATCAAAATTTTTTTACATTAAGAATCAATTTAAAATGCAAAACAAGATTAAAAAAAGTACAGCAGCATTTTGGCTTATTGCCTCAGCCAATTTGGTTGTAGCATTTGCTGCTTATTTTGTTTTGCCTCCCAAGTTTTTTTACGACGCTGCAATTATAGCGTATGATAAAGGAAATGAAATAGGTTATTTTGGAAGTTATCCGCTTACGATTTTATTGTATAAAATTTCAGGTTTGCGTTATTTGCCTTTTCCGGTAATTGCCTTAATACAATTTCCGATTTTGATGTTTGTTTTATATAAAATCGGAATTCCAGATAACTTCGAAAAAATAAATATCAAGAACATTCTGGTTTATATGGGTATTTTGATGATAGCTATTTTTATGTCAATGCCTTCAAAAGAGTTTATTACGTTTTTGTATGTATCTCCAATTGTTTTCTTGTGCCTAAACGATCAAATTTCACTAAAGAAAACAATTGTATACGTTGTTCTTTTATTGTTGATTTTTGGCGCGTTTTATCGCCCGTATTATGCTTTGATTCCAATTATTGGCGGCGGCATGTACTTGGTAAGCCGGGTAACTTTTAAAAACAAAACCGTAACCACCATTTTTTATGGTTTATTAATTGCTGTTTTTTTATCTTTCAGTCACGGAATTATAAAAGGGAAATACCTTTCAGAAATTAGCCGAGAAGTGGTAAACAGCGACAGAGTGGGTTCTGCAGATGCCAATTCGATAATTATTTCGCCCGTAAAAACAGATACTTGGTACGGAGAAATTGTAGGTATTTTTTATGGATTTTTCACCGTTAATGTTCCGGTAAACGGATTAAAACATATCTTTTCTCCTCAAATCATTACCTTTATAATCTGGCAGCTTTTCTTGTTTTATATTTTGCTGGTTCGTTTTTCAAAATGTTTAAAAGAAAGAAAAAGATATCCAAAAGAACTTTTAATTTTACTGATTATCTTTTCGTTTTTTATTGTACAAGGCGTTTTTGAACCCGATTTAGGAACCGCCGTTCGTCATAAAATTGGTATTTTTCCATTAATTTATTTTGCGTTATACTATGAATATTTCCGAAAAGAACTTCAATAAAATATTCAATGTTTTCTTGTGTGTGATTGCGATTGCAATGATTTTTAGAAAACCGTGTTCGCTTTTTATTATTTTGTTTGGGGTTTTTAGCTTGATTTTCTTCAAAAAACTAAAATTTAATAAAACTTCATTCATTTTAATTGTTTGTATTGCCTCACCAATTTTGTTGGAATTATTGCTTTTTTGGAATAACGATTCGTTCTCAAAAGGACTAAAAGCAATAGAAAAAAGTATCTCTTTATTATTATTTCCCATTTTTATTATTGGGAATTATCAGCGTGTAAATTTTTTGAAAACGGCTCAGATTTATTACATCGTAACAACTATTATAATGTTGTTTTTCTTGATTCGATTTAATGTTGTTTATCCGGAGTTAAGTGCAAAATATTTTAACGGAATTGATTTGTTCGAAATAGGATATAAGTTTGCAGACAGCATTGGTATTCATGCTCCGGCGTTAAACATGCATTTGGCATTTGTTTCTGTCTGTGCGCTGTATTTTGTTTTTTACAGCTTTCATAACAATGAAAAAACGGCAATTAAAATGTTGCGTTTTGTCATTTTTCTTTTGTCATTTTTCTTTGTTCTTTTCGTAAATACACGAATGGCTTTAATGAATGTCTTGGCAGGATTTATAATTGTTTTCTTTTTTGAATTTAAAACAAAATTCAACTTAAAAAAGATGGCAATAGCAAGTGTAACGGTACTAATGTTATTAAGTGGTATTTTGTTTTTCTATGTAAAGGAAAATCCATACATGAAAGAAAAATATTCGACGGCGACTTTTGCTTATATGGATAAAGTTGGAAAACTAGATGAAATTGATCATCCTGAAATTAAAGTTTACAATTCACTGGTAACGCGAGTTTCAATCTGGAAATCAGCTTGGGAATTATCAGTTAAAAATCTTCCTTTTGGAGTTGGTGCATCTGATGGAAAACCAGAATTAAACAAATATTACAAGCAGACCAATCAAAAATTTTTAGCAAAATACGAATTTCCGACACACAATCAGTTTCTCGATTTTTTATTAAAGTTTGGAATTCTGGGACCAATTGTAGCGTTGCTTTACATGTTAACTATTGGCTATCTGGGCTATGATCTCAAAAATGCGATTATACTTTCGTTCTTTCTGATCTTTTTCACGTCAAATTTAACCGATGATTTTTTGCTTCGTTTCGACGGAATTGCCTTTAGCGGTTTGTGGTCATCGATTTTTGCAAGCTATTGGCTTCAGCAAAAAACTACTTCTGGTAAAGTTCCAGAAGCTGTTTAAAATTTTTGTTTTTATCGAATAAATCTTCGCATCTTTTTAAAGCATTTTTACCAAAAGAAATTCGGTTTTTCTCATCGCTTAAAACTTTAAAATAGTCATTTAATTTCTCAATTTCATCAAATAAAAATCCGGTTTGATTGTGAACGACGACATCTTTATTGCCAATAATATTAGTTGCAATTATAGGCTTTTCTAAAACCATTGCTTCTAAAACGGCAATTGGCAAACCTTCCCAAAGAGAAGTCTGCAGGTAAATATCAATCGAATTCAAATTTTTAAAAACAGTATTTTTATCTAAGATCCAGCCCGTAACCTTAATATTAGGGGCTGTAATTAAAGGATTTAATTCGCCATCGCCAATCCAAAGAAAATTATAATCAGGAAATCGTAATGCAATTTCGTTAAACAATTTAGGATTTCTTGCAGCTGTAATTCTGCCCACAATTCCGATAGTCAATTTTGTATTTTGATGAGGTAAAAAATGTCTTCTAATTTCACTAATATCAACTCCATTTCGAATTAATTTTGAAGGTCCTATTTTTTGCGCGATTTCAAATTCGGTATCGCCACAGGCAACGATTGTTCCTCCAAAAAAACGTTGAAAATTTTTTTCGATTCCCGCATATAATTTTTTTGAAGAGTTAGAAATATCAGTTCTTAGAAAAGCATAACCGTGCGGCGTGTAAAAAATTTTCTTTTTTCTGAATAGAAAAAAATATGCGATTCGGCCTAAAACTCCAGCTTTAGATGAATGAAGATGAATAACATCTGGATTGATTTTTTTGAGTTCTTTTCTCAATTTCAAAATCGATTTTAAATCTTGAAAAGGAGCAATTTCGCGAACCATACTAATATGAACCAAAGGAACGTTTGGAGAAAAATCAGCTTTTATTTGTGTCGGGTTCACGCCATTTCTGTGACCACTATAAATAATAGCAGTTGCTGCAGTTTTGGCAATTTCTTCATTCCCAAAGAAATTAGACAAATCTTTAAAATAAGTATAAACGCCGCCCTCAAGTGCTTCAACAACATGTACAACTCTCAAAACAAATAAAATTTAGTTTTGTAAAAGTAGAATAAACCAATTGATAATAAATTAAAAATTTTAACCCTGTATTTTAGTAAAATTTTTACCGAATTAAAAGGTCAGATATTTTAGTACATTTGTGGATATTTGTAGCGAATATCAAAAACAAAGGTTCAAGAAAATCATTATGAAAAGAATACTTATTACCGGAGCGGCGGGTTTTTTAGGATCACATTTGTGCGATCGTTTTATCAAAGAAGGTTATTATGTTATCGGAATGGATAATTTGATCACTGGCGATCTTAAAAACATTGAACATTTATTCAAATTAGAACATTTTGAGTTTTATCATCACGACATTACTAAATTTGTTCATGTTCCTGGTGATTTAGATTATATATTGCATTTTGCTTCGCCTGCAAGTCCGATCGATTATTTAAAAATTCCGATTCAAACTTTAAAAGTTGGATCATTAGGAACGCATAATTTATTAGGTTTGGCAAGAGTTAAAAAAGCGAGAATTTTGATAGCTTCAACTTCAGAAGTTTACGGAGATCCATTGGTTCATCCTCAAACCGAAGAATATTACGGAAACGTAAATACAATTGGGCCAAGAGGAGTTTATGATGAAGCCAAACGTTTTCAGGAATCTATCACAATGGCATATCATACTTTTCACGGTGTAGAAACAAGAATCGTTCGTATTTTTAATACTTACGGACCAAGAATGCGTTTAAATGACGGACGTGTAATTCCTGCTTTTATTGGTCAGGCACTTCGTGGAGAAGATTTAACAATTTTTGGAGACGGAATGCAAACGCGTTCTTTCTGCTATGTTGATGATCAGGTAGAAGGTATTTTTAGATTACTGCATTCAGATTATGTGTATCCGGTAAATATTGGAAATCCAGACGAAATTACAATTAAAGATTTTGCAGAAGAAATCATTAAACTTACAGGTACAAACCAGAAAGTAGTATATCATCCGTTGCCAATAAACGATCCGCTGCAGCGCCAGCCAGACACTACAAAAGCTAAGGAATTATTAGGCTGGGAAGCAAAAGTGAGCCGTTCTGAAGGAATGAAAATCACCTATGATTATTTCAGATCACTTTCTAAAGAAGAGCTTTCAAAAGAAGAGCATAAAGATTTTTCGAGTTACATAAAATAGCAGCTGAAAAAAAACATTTATGACCGCGTTTCAAACAGGAAGATACTCAAAATATATCAGGCCAATTAGTATCTTAATCGATCTGATGGTTATTGCTGTTTTGAATTTTTTTGTTTTTCAAGAATTGGTTTCAATTTTTTGGCTATACATTTTATATCAGTATGCAGGATGGGGCTTAATTGCTTTTTCTATAAAGTTTTATGATGTTTACAGATTTACGACACCAATTGAAATCATTTCAAAAATAGTAAAGCAGGGAATTTTATTTCTCTTAATTGTAATTGCTTTTTTTCCGTTTTTTAAAGAAGCTGTTTTTAGCGAAACTGCGATTGCTTTGTTTATTTCTTTAGTGATTTTACTGGTAACGATTTTTAAATTTTCATTGTTTTTTTATTTAAAAGAATATAGAATAATAACGGGAAGCAATTATAGAACGGCTGTTATTATTGGGTTTACTGCAGAAGCAATTCGGCTTAAAGATCTTTTTGAAACCAGAAAAGATTACGGATATCGGTTTCTCGGATATTTTTCAGACAAAAAAGCCAATCAGAATATTGCCGGAAAATTAGCCGATTTAAAACCTTTTGTGATTGATAATTTAGTCGACGAAATTTATTGTTCTCTAAACGAAGTGTCCAACAATTATTTGAAAGATTTAATTGATTTTGCAGACGAAAACAATAAAACAATAAAATTTATTCCGGACACAAAAGAGATTTTTTCAAAGAATTTAAAAATAGATTATTACGATTTTTTTCCGGTGCTTTCGCTAAAGCAAACCATGCTGAATGAGCCCGCGATAAAATTTTTCAAACGTACTTTTGATGTTGTTTTTTCTATTTCTGTAATCGTTTTTATATTATCATGGCTTGGACCTTTATTGGCAATTTTAATAAAGTTAGAATCTAAGGGGCCTGTTTTTTTCAAACAAGGAAGACCCGGAATTGATGAAAACGAATTTGTGTGTTATAAATTTCGTTCGATGCGAATTAATAAAACAACTGAAAAAGAGGCTTCTAAAGATGATCCACGTGTTACAACAATTGGTCGATTTATGCGAAAAACAAGTATAGACGAATTGCCGCAATTTGTAAATGTTTTATTGGGAGACATGTCAGTTGTGGGTCCGAGGCCGCATCTTTGGTCACAAAATAAAGAGTACGGCAATAAAGTAAAAAAATATATGATCCGTCATTGTGTTAAGCCAGGAATTACAGGTTTAGCTCAAGTCAGTGGTTTTAGAGGCGAAATTACAATGGAAAGAGATATGATTAACCGCATAAAATTTGATGTTTTTTATATCGAAAATTGGTCTCTTATTTTAGATTTAAAGATAATTTCTCAGACCGTAATAAACATTTTTAAAGGCGATAAAAAAGCATATTGATGAATGAATTAGTCTCTATTATAACGCCAACATTTAATACCGAAAAATACATTCGGGCAACTTTGCAATCGGTTATAGAGCAGAGTTATCAGAACTGGGAATTAATTCTGGTTGATGATGCATCTACAGACCAAACTGTTGCAATTATAAAAGAGTATGCTCAAAATGACAGCCGGATAAAACTAACTGAATTAACCAAAAATTCAGGAAACGGTTTTGCGAGAAATGTTGCCTTAGAAAAAGCAAATGGAAAATACATTGCATACTTAGATGCCGATGATTTGTGGTTTACGACGAAGTTAGAAAAGCAGATTCAGTTTTTAAAAGCAAACAATTTACCTTTCACTTTTAGCTTTTATGATTGTATCGATGAAGACGGAAATTCATTAAATAAAAGAGTAGAAGCGCCACTAAATCTCACCTACAATCAATTGTTTTTCTGCAATTATGTTGGAAATCTAACCGCTATTTACGACGCTGATTATTTTGGTAAAATTGTAATTAAAGCGACTCAAAAAAGACAAGATTGGCGTTTGTGGCTTACAATTTTAAAACAAATTAAACAAACAAAACCTGTTCCGGAACCTTTAGCCTTTTATAGAATAAGAAGAGATTCTATTTCTTCTTCAAAATTCAAATTGATAAAGCACAATTTTGGCGTTTATAGAGAATTCCACGGTTTCAATTTTGTGTTTTCTGTTTTGTTGATGACTCGGTTTTTGTTTACACAGTTGGTTATTAAACCAAGATATATAAAGAACATATAATTCTCCATCTTTTAGGTCGCAATTTGCGACAAACAGTTTTGTTCAAAATTTGAGATAACAAATTGTTACCTTGAAAAATATTATTTTATATCCAATTTTCACCCTTTTAGTTTCATCTTCCTTTTTATCAGTCAATTCATCTAAATAAGAAAAAACCAATTCAATATTTTTATCATGATTCTCTAATTTCTTCTGAATCTGAAGAATATCAACTTTAATTTCTGTTGTATCGAGAAGCATTTGCCTCACTTTCGTGAAAATACGCATGATTTGAATATTAGTTTGAATTGCTTTGTCGCTATTTAAAATACTTGAAAGCATTAATATTCCATGTTCTGTGAATGCCATTGGTGCATATCTTAAACCAATCTTATCAGAATTGGAGGTCGCAATTTGCGACCTCCAATTTTCAAATTCCTCTTTAGTTAATTCAAACATAAAATCCTCGGAAAAGCGATTTCGATTCCTTTTGACTTGTTCTTTTAATCGTTTTGTTTCTACTCCATAAAGTAAAGCCAAATCACGATCCAGCATCACTTTTTGTACGCGGATAAAATATATTTTATTAGAAATTGTTTCTTCAGAAAGTAAAGATTGATCGTCCATGAGTTTTTAAATAAAAAAACAAATGTAAGATTTTATTTATATTATAAATGAGATTTGAATTGCTTTAATTTGCCGCGATTGGTTCTTTCTAAAACTGTTTTTCTGGTAAAAGTGAAGTTTAAATTAGGTTCAAGATATAATGCAATTGCTTCTTCTATTTTCTGAATTTGATCTGAAACTAATGCTGTTTCAGCAACATATTCAATTTCAAAAGAATCTAATGTAGTTTGTTTGATAATAAATTCTTTTACGTTTCCGTCATCTTCAATAATACTTTTGGTTACGTAGTAAAACGTCAATCCAGGCGATTTTTTTCCGCTTGGTAAAATGGCTACGTCATTTGTTCTGCCAATTAGTTTTTTAAGAATTGGTTTTTGTAATGTACTTTTTTCATCTAAAATTCCAATATCGCCAATATCGTATCGAATAAAAGGATTTGCTTTATTGAATAGAGAACTAATGACAATTCGGCCCTCTTTCCCGTAAGGGAGAACTTTATTGTTTTCATCTAAAATTTCGACAAAAAGCGTTTCAGCATTAATTTGCCATTCGCCCTGTGGATTTTCAAAAGCAATTAAATCAAGTTCTGATGCACCGTATTCATTGATAATGGGAATGCCAAATTGCTTTTCTAAAAGTTTTTTATCCGATTCAAAAAGCATTTCTGAAGTCACAAAACAGGCTTTTAGTGTTGGACATATTTCATTTAAAACAATATTTTTCTTCTCTAGATATTTAGCAAATAAAACAATAGAACTCGTATAACCGTTGACATAATCGAATTTTTTCGATTTGAATTTTTTCAGAAATTTTTCTAATATTTCATCAGATAAATCAAAAACCGGAAATCGAAAACGTTGGCTTAGAAAATCCTTAAAACGTTCTTTTTGGTATCCAATAAAATCCATCGGAATGCCATAAAAACGCGCCTGATAAGAATGATTAAAATCGATCTCGAACCAGCCGAAACGCATAATATTTGAAGCCCAGGTTAAGGCATGTGAATACTTATCTTTAGCAAAAATAAAAGGAGTTCCGCTCGATCCAGAAGTTTTGTTGAGGTAAACATCTTTTAAAGAATACCCTTTTGAAAGCCTTTCTTCTAAAGGTTTTTGAAGATTCTGTTTGTTTAAAATTGGCAAATCTTCCCATTTGGGAGCAATTGTACTTCCAACTAATTCCTGATAAAAGGAATTGTTTTTAAGATGAAAAGCGACAATTTCCTTTTTCTTATTCTGAAGAAAAACAGCATATTCATCTTCAGATAAATTCACAATTTGATACAATTCGGCTTTGGCTTTCTTTATCGGAAAACCATTTAATCGAAGTGTGATATCAAACAGACGAATCATTATATTTTTAGAACAATATTAATACTGCCAGCGGTCAATTCTTTTTCAGAATATTTTGAAAAATCCTGATGTAATTTTAAATTTCTGAACTTTTGTTCTTGAGGAGAATTTGGTCCAGGATTATCGTGAGAAATATAAACAATTTCTAAATCTAAAGATTTAAAAATGTCTAAATATTGGGGCAATCTCAAACGGTTATGATAATCAAACCGTGTTTGTATTTTATCCCATTCTTTAGAACTGTATTTTAAAAACTCCTGAAGAGATAACGATTGATCAGAAAAAGCCCTGTGATCGCTGGGAGAAATAAAATGAATAATGTAAGATCCTTTATTTAAGGACTGCTTAAATTTTTCATGCATTTTAAAAATATCTTCGGGTGTAACATGTTCTAAAACAAATCTTGAAAATACAATATCGACTTTTGGAATATTGGCGTTTATTATATTTTGAGAAGGAAAATAGTGAACATTTTCTGGCAAGGAATAAGAGTTGTTTGTGCTTACAGCAATATCATTTTTGTATGTTTTTGAAAATAATGAATTGAATTTTTCAATGTTTATTTTTTGGTAATGCTTATTAATATCAAAACTATAAATTTCTTTAAGCTTATATTTATAAAGTAATATATAGGGAGAAATTGGCAGCCATCCTGAACCAATTTCAATCGCCGATTTGTTTTGTAAATCGACTTTCAAATTTGCAAAGATGTTTCCAAAGGCGCTTAATGTATTTTCAGTACTTCTTAATTTTGCTTCAATATTTTTATTCTCAGAAACATTTTGTAATTGGTGATAGATTTTCGAACCTAAAGAATCCGGAAGAATACTCAGGGTTTTAAAAATATAGGTTTTTAAATAATGTTTCATGAGGTAAATTTTCATCAAAAATAATATTATCCAACTACTAACACAGAAGAATCACGAACTTTTTAAGATTTAATTATTTTTTACGTACAAAAGCAATTATTTTTGCACCACAACTAAATACAACTATACCATGACAATTTTATTATTGGGATCAGGCGGAAGAGAACATGCTTTTGCGTGGAAAATGATTCAGAGTCCGCTTTGCGAAAAACTTTTTGTTGCACCAGGAAATGCAGGAACAGCTGCAATTGCTACAAATGTTGCAATGTCTCCAACCGATTTTGATGCGATAAAAGCATTCGTACTTGAGGAAAATGTAAAAATGGTGGTTGTAGGACCAGAAGATCCTTTGGTAAAAGGAATTTACGATTATTTTAAAAATGACGAAAATTTAAAACACATTCCGGTAATTGGGCCATCAAAATTAGGAGCTCAATTAGAAGGAAGTAAAGAATTTGCAAAAGAATTCTTGATGAAACATAATATTCCAACTGCCGCTTATGATAGTTTTACGGCTGAAACAGTTGAAAAAGGATGCGAGTTTCTAGAAACGCTACAGCCTCCATACGTTTTAAAAGCAGATGGTTTAGCAGCAGGAAAAGGAGTTTTAATTATTCAAGATCTTGAAGAAGCTAAAACAGAACTAAGAAACATGCTGGTTCACGAAAAATTTGGAGCAGCAAGCTCTAAAGTTGTTATCGAAGAATTTTTAGACGGAATAGAATTGAGCTGTTTTGTTTTGACAGACGGAAAAAGCTATAAAATTCTGCCAACTGCAAAAGATTACAAACGAATTGGAGAAGGTGATACCGGATTAAATACAGGCGGAATGGGAGCAGTTTCTCCAGTTCCTTATGTTGATGCTGTTTTGATGGAAAAAATCGAAACTAGAATCGTAAAACCAACAATCGAAGGTTTCCAAAAAGACGGAATCGAATATAAAGGATTTGTGTTTATTGGTTTGATCAATGTAAAAAACGAACCAATTGTTATTGAATACAATGTGAGAATGGGAGATCCGGAAACTGAAGTTGTGGTTCCGAGATTAAAATCTGATTTGGTTGAATTGTTTCTTTCAGTAGCAAATCAAAAATTAGATGAATTCGAATTAGAAGTTGATCCAAGAAGTGCTACAACAATTATGGTGGTTTCTGGCGGTTATCCTGAAGATTTCGAAAAAGGAAAAGTAATTACTGGATTAGAAAATATTACAGATTCGATAGTTTTTCATGCAGGAACAAAATTAGATGGCGAAAATGTCGTTAGTAATGGAGGACGTGTTTTGACAATTACATCATACGGAGACGATTTTCAACAGGCCATAAAAAAATCTTATCAAAACATAGATAAACTAAATTTTGATAAGATGTATTTTAGAAAAGATATTGGCTTCGACTTACTTTAAGAAAGAGTGAGCTGTAGTATCTTGATTTTCAGTTCCGGCGTCATCAAAAATGCGTAATTGTTTAATCCAATAAACGATTGCGCATGCGCAGATGATCATAAAAATCCAGTTAATTGTGTTTGCACCAAACCAAGTAATTAGTTCCAAACGACGCAAAAAGTCAAGAGGAGCAAACAAAATGTTAACGAATAAGTATTGTATTCCTTCAAAAAAAGCTGTCATAATTTATAAAATTATATGTTATTATTGTTTTTAACGCATTGAAGACAAAATCCAATTAATAGAATCTTTTTTCAACTTGTTGGTTTTTCCTTTTAAACAAGTATTATATTTACAATCACAAAAGTATAAAATATCCTTATGATAACAAGTGTTTTTAAAAAATCTACACCATTAAATTATTCATTGGTTGTAATTTTAATACTGGTTTTCTTTTTTCTGTTTCAAATTCAAGAACCATCTTGGGTAAGTTCTTCTTTTTTGGCTTTTCAAAAAATGAGTTTGCTGTGCTTTATTTTTGCTTCTTTTTTCTTAATTAATTTTATTGTAAAGAAGAACGGACTCAGCAAAGACAACGGATATACGATATTTTTCTATTTGTTGTTCCTTTTGTTTTTCCCTACCATATTTAATAACCCGAATGTAATATATGCCAACTTTTTTCTCCTGCTGGCACTTCGAAGATTAATATCACTTCAATCATTAAAAGCATCAAAAGAAAAGATATTCGATGCATCTTTTTGGATTTTAGTTGCTTCTTTATTTCAATTTTGGTGTATTCTTTTCCTAATTTTGGTTTTTATATCGATCATTTTTCACGTTTCTAGAGATTATAGAAACTGGGTTTTGCCCTTTATAGCGCTTTTAGCCGTTGCATCCATTTTTTATATGATCTCTTTAATTTTTCATTTTGACGCGTTTGAATTTTTCGAAAAACGCGCAGTAATGGATTTTAGGATCGATTATTTTAAAAATAATTACGAAAACGGAGCGCTTTCAATATATGTTGCCGTAGCCTTGTTTTTTGTAGTTTCGATTTTGACAACCTTATCAAACAGACCTCAAATTGTACATACTTCGTACAAAAAAGTAGTCGCTTATTTTTTTATTGCTGCTTTTGTTTTTATAATTTCACCGAATAAAAGCAATGATTTGCTGCTGTTTAGTATTGCACCTTTAAGCATTATGGCATCGAGTCATGTTGAATATATGAAGCAGAGACTAAATAATGAGATCGTATTTTACGTGCTGACTGCCTGCAGTTTGTTTACGTTTTTCTCGCAATTATAATTTACTACCGTAAGCCAGATCGCCGGCATCTCCAAGACCAGGAACAATGTAGTTTTTCTCGTTTAATTTTTCGTCTAAAGCAGCAACCCACAAATGACAGTTATCGGGAAGATTTTTTTCAAGATAAGCAACTCCTTCAGGTGCAGCAATAACAACTACAATATGAATTTCATTTGGAGTAGCATTTTCAACCAGTTTTTTATGAACCGCTACAATAGATTGTCCCGTTGCCAGCATGGGATCAAGAAGCAGAACTGTTTTATTGTTTAAGTCTGAAATCGCTTGATATTCAACTAAAATTTCAAATTCGTCATCATTATTTGGATGAAATCTGCAGGCCGAAACAAAGCTGTTTTCTGCATGATCGAAATAATTTAAAAAACCATTATGAAGTGGCAGTCCAGCTCTTAAAATTGGACATAAAACCAAATCACTTTCTATTTGAGTTGTTTTTTTAATGCCGAGCGGTGTCTGAATTTCAACATCTTTATAAGGTAAAACCTTGCTGAGTTCATACGCCATAATTTCTCCAATTCGCTCAATATTTCTTCGAAAACGCATACTGTCTTTTTGAACATTTACATTTCTGATCTGGCCCAAAAAATGATTTAAAACGCTGTTATTTTCAGATATATAATGAATTTTCATATGTTATTTTTAGTATTATCAATGATTTGTAAGATGAAAACGAAAAAATAATCGTTTTTTTCACACTATAAAAGTATAAAAAGTATCTTTGTCTCTCTAATAATTAAAGACATGTTTTCAAAATTAGCTTATTCTGTTTTCGAACAAAGCATCAAAGATTATCATCAATTTGATAATGTTGATCAGCCTATAAATAATCCTTATCCTAAGGATAAATTTGAACATTTATTATATTTAAAAAACTGGATTGACACGGTGCAATGGCATTTTGAAGATATTATTCGTGATCCTCAAATTGATCCGGTAGCCGCTCTGACTTTAAAAAGAAGAATCGATGCTTCAAACCAAGAACGTACTGATATGGTGGAATATATCGACAGTTACTTTTTGCAAAAATACAGTAATGTACAAGCAAAAGACGGAGCAAAAATCAATTCTGAAAGTCCAGCTTGGGCTTTTGACAGATTATCTATTTTAGCTTTAAAAATTTATCATATGCAGGAAGAAGCTAATCGTGCAGAGGCTTCACAAGAACATAGAGATAAATGTCAGGAAAAACTAAACATTCTTTTAGAACAAAGAAGTGATTTGTCTACAGCAATTGAAGATTTATTGACAGATATCGAAAATGGAGATAAATTCATGAAAGTGTACAAACAAATGAAAATGTACAATGACGATGATTTGAATCCTGTTTTATATCAAAACAAAAAATAATTGGCAGAATTGTCCAATAAAATTAAGCATATAGCCGTCATGAGACTATCCGCAATGGGAGATGTCGCCATGACGGTTCCTGTTTTACGTGCTTTTGTAAAACAGTATCCCGAGGTAAAACTGACGGTAATTTCTCGTCCGTTTTTTAAACCATTTTTTGAAGGAATTCCGAATCTTGAGTTTTTTGCTTTTGATGAAAAAGAACGCCACAAAGGGTTTCTTGGACTTGTGCGTTTATATACCGACGTAAAAAAACTCAAAATTGATGCTTTTGCAGATCTTCATAATGTTTTGAGATCTAAAATTGTGAGTTTGCTTTTCGCTTTAAGCGGAAAAAAAAGAGCTACTGTTGATAAAGGACGAGAAGGAAAAAAAGAATTAACGAGAGCCGAAAACAAGATTTTTAAACAATTGCCAACTATGTTTGAAAGACACGCAAAAGTGTTTGAAGAACTTGGTTTTCATTTAGATTTATCCAATCCTACTTTTCCTGAAAAAGCAGTTTTAAGTGCCGAAATTTTAGAAATTATCGGAAATCAAAATCAAAAATTAATCGGAATTGCACCTTTTGCGCAATACGATTCTAAAGTTTACCCGATAGATTTAATGAAAGAAGTTATTGCAAAATTGGCTGAAAATCCAGCTTATAAAATTTTGCTTTTTGGTGGAGGAAAAAAAGAAATCGAAATTCTGGATTCACTTTCAAAACCATTTGAAAATGTAATTAATGTAGCTGGAAAAATTAAATTTCAGCAAGAATTACAATTAATCAGCAATCTTGATATTATGCTTTCTATGGATTCTGGAAATGCACATATTGCCGCAATGCTGGGCGTAAAAGCAATTACGCTTTGGGGCGCAACTCATCCGTACGCAGGATTTTTGCCTTTTAACCAAAGTTTAGAAAACGCATTAGTTTCAGACAGAAATCAATATCCAAAATTGCCAACATCTGTTTACGGAAATAAAATCGTTGAAGGTTACGAAAATGCGATGAGAAGTATTTTGCCAAAAGAAATAATTGACAATATTCAGAGTTTAGTTTAAATTTCAACAAAAAAATTCAAATTCCAAAAGTGAGGAATGTCAAAATAAAAAATTCCAAATCCCAATTGTAAAGTTGGAATTTGGAATTTTTTTTATTGGAATTTTCTATTTTCACAAAGATTATAAATCAAGAAAAAGATATCCCATTGGTTTCTTTTTGTTTCTATCAACTACAATTTTAACAAAATGATTTTCTTTCTCAGTAGCTAACAAAATGTGTTCAAAATCATCGGTTGAATTTCTGTAAACTTTTTGTACCAATTCAGATTCTTTAACTTTTTTAGATAAAATTTTAGCCGCTTTTAATTCACTTACATAAGGCCAAATATTAAAAAAACTATCATTAGAAATTGATATTTCTGTCATTCCCCCAGTCATTGATGAATTGTACTTTTCTTTTGAGAGTAGTTTGGGAGCTTTCTTTTTTCTTTTAATTATGAAGTAGAGGCATAAAAATGATGTTACTACAAAAAGTAATATAAAAGTTAAACGGAGGTAGTGATGCATTGCCATAATATTTAATGTTTTAAAAACGTGTTGACAATTTAGATATAGCTGATAAATACGATCTTTATATAAAGAAAGTACATTAGCACAGTACTAATATAGTAAATTTATGCCATGTTTTTTAAAAAATATTCAATTTTCTGTATCATTTTTTGCCTATTATGCTTTTGATCAGAAAATACCCTTCAAAGATACCCTGCAAAATGAAATTTATAAAAAAGAGTTGTACAGGATTATAAAAAAAAATTCCAACTTAATAAGTTGGAATTTCTAATTTTTAATTTGAGACCTAACGATTATACATCATCATAATCTACATAAATAGATTCTGAAGTTGGATGTGCTTGACACGTTAAAATTAAGCCTGAAGCAATTTCTTTATCAGTTAAAATTGAGTTTTTTGTCATTTCTGCAGACCCACTTGTAACGCGTGCTAAACAGCTGCTGCAAATACCGCCTTGGCAAGAATAGGGAGCATCAATTCCTTGTTTTAATGCAGCGTCTAGAATAGTTTGTTTTTGAGACATTTCAAAAGAAACTTCATCATCATCAACTAAAACCGTAATTTTTGTATGTCCTTCCAGCGAAGTTTTTATTTCATTTTCTTGAGATGAAGAAGTAAATAGCTCGAACTTAATAGCTGATTCTTTTACATTTTTCTCTTTCAAAATATCAGAAACGGTATTGATCATTTCTTCTGGACCACACAAGAAAAATTTATCAAATTGAAGTTCTTTATGTTTGTTGTTCAATACAAAATTTACTGCAGATTTTTCGATTCTGCCAAACAATGCATTTTCGGCTTTGGCCTGACTGTATACATAATGTACAAAAAGACGGCCGACATATTGCAATTGCAAATCGTGAAGTTCTTGATGAAAAATAGTTTCTTCAGGAGTTCTGTTTCCGTAAACTAATACAAATGAGCTTTTTGGTTCACTTTTTAAAACTGATTTTATAATAGAAAGAACTGGCGTAATACCACTTCCTGCTACAAAAGCAGCATAATTTTTTTGTCTTTCAGCATCTGGTTCAAAAGTAAATTTTCCTTCAGGATGACCTACTTCTAGAACATCTCCGGCTTTTAGTTTTGTATTGGCAAATTGAGAAAACAAACCATTTTTAACGGCTTTAACAGCAATTCGCAATTCACCGCTTTCTGGTGCAGAGCAAATAGAATAAGCACGTCTTATTTCTTGATTATCAAGAGTTAATTTTAAATTTATGTATTGTCCTGCAATAAATTTATAGTCTGATTTTAGTTCTTCGGGAACATTAAAAAGTACAGAAACAGCATCGTTAGTTTCGCGTTTTACCTCTTTAATTATGAGTTTTAAGAATGAAGGCATGGTTGTATATTTTATGCAAAAGTAGCAAACAGCAGTTAAATCACAGGCACTAAATTATTATTTTTAACTTTTTTTGTAACGTTTTCTTACATTTGATCTCTTACTACCAAACTCAAAACCAATTAACCATGATTAAAAAGTTTATTTATCTCGAATGGAAGGCCTTTACAAGATCGGCATCGTTTGGCGCAAACCTGGCGATGAAAATTTTAATCGGTTTTTTGATGGTCTACTTTTCGGTACTATTTATCGCGATGGGCGTAGGAGCATTTTATGTTCTAAAAAAAATGAATTTCGAACCATTAGTAACTGTCAATAAATTTTTGATTTACTATTTTCTGTTCGACCTTGTAATTCGTTTGCTTATGCAGGCAATTCCGGTGCTGAATATAAAACCGTTATTGGTTTTGCCTTTCAAGAAGCCCACAATTGTTCATTTTTCTTTAGGCAAAACAGCATTGTCTTTTTTCAACTGGGTTCATGCGCTTTTCTTTGTTCCTTTTTCGATTGTGCTGCTATTTGAAGGATATGATATTCTAGGAATCACTTTTTGGCTTTTAGCGATTTTCTCTTTAATATATATCAACAATTTCTTGAATATCATTTTAAGTAATATCGACAAATTATTTGTTGTTTTTATCGGAATCGCGCTGGCTTTAGGAGCAGCACAATATTATAAATTATTTGATATTACGATTTTTACAACACCATTTTTTCAAGGACTTTATGCAAAGAAAGGCTTGTTTTTAATTCCAGTTTTGGTGCTTATCGGCTTATATCAGTTTACATTTAAATACTTCAAGAATAATTTATATTTAGATGCCGGACTTTCTAAAAAGGAAGATATAGCAACGACCGAAAATTTGGTTTGGCTAAATCAATTTGGAACTTTAGGAACTTTTCTTAAAAATGATATTAAACTGATTAAGAGAAACAAAAGATCTAAAACAACTATTTTTATGAGTGTGCTCTTTTTGTTTTATGGACTCATCTTTTTCGGGAATTCGCACCAGCCTCCAATCATGCACATTTTTGCAGGAATATTTGTTTCAGGAGGATTTTTGTTTGTTTTTGGTCAATTTGTACCAAGCTGGGACAGTTCCTATTATCAATTAATGATGACACAAAACATTCCGTATCGCGGCTACATAACTTCAAAATGGTGGCTGGTTGTAATTGCTACTTTCGTTTCGACAATTTTGGCATCCTTCTATCTTTTTTACGGATGGGAAATTTATCTGACAATTGTAGTTGGTGCAATTTATAATATTGGAGTCAATTCGCATTTGGTTCTTTTAGGCGGTGCATTTACCAAAACGCCAATCGATTTGAGCAACGCCGGAGGTGCCTTTGGAGATAAAAAAGCATTCAATGTAAATGCCATGTTATTGACACTGCCAAAATTATTATTGCCTTTAGGATTATACGGAATCGGACTTTATTTGGGAGATAAAACATTGGGATTATTACTGGTTGCGGGCGCAGGAGTTTTAGGATTTATTTTTAGAAATAAGGTTTTCTCCTTAATCGAGAGAAGATACAAAATTGAAAAATACAGCACAATAAGCGCTTACAAACAAAAAAACTAATTAGAAAATTTGTCAATTAGAAAATTAGAAAATTTCTAAAAACTGAAACAAATTAACTATTAACCAAATCAATAATTAAACATATAAAAAATGATACAAGTAAACCAACTTTCAAAAATATATAACGGAACAACAGTTTTAAAGATTAATAATCTTGAAATTCCAAAAGGACAAAGTTTTGGCTTAGTAGGAAATAACGGAGCAGGAAAAACTACTTTTTTCAGTTTGCTTTTAGACCTGATTCAGCCTTCTACCGGTCACATTACAAGCAATAATATTCAGGTCAATACAAGCGAAAACTGGAAATCTTTTACAGGATCTTTTTTAGATGAAAGTTTCTTGATAGGATATTTAACTCCTGAAGAATACTTTTATTTTATTGGAGATTTGCGTCATCAAAACAAAGCAGATATTGATGCTTTATTGGCGCAGCATGAAGAATTTTTTAATGGAGAAATTCTGAAAAACAAAAAATACTTACGCGATTTATCCAAAGGAAATCAGAAGAAAGTGGGAATAATTGCCACACTTATTGGTAATCCTGAAGTGGTTATTTTAGACGAACCTTTTGCGAATTTAGACCCTACAACCGTTAGCCGATTAAAAAAAATAATTAAGGATTTGGCAGAAAATCCAAACGTTACTGTTTTGGTTTCAAGCCATGATTTACAACACACTGTAGAGGTTTGCGATCGTATAGTTGCACTTAATAAAGGAGAAGTAGTAAAAGATATTCAAACATCAAAAGAAACCTTGCAAGAGCTGGAGTTGTTTTTTGCAGTATAACTTCTATTGTTTCAAAAAAGAAGCGTATTTTTACGAGTTCATTATACTAAAAAGCTATTTTCGAAGTTAAATGATTTAAAATCTTTTCTATTGAAAAAGAATACTCTAAAATATTGTTTTCCTGTTGTGTTTTTATTTCTTTTGATAGCTTGTTCTACCAAAAAAAATACTTTTGTGTCTCGAAATTCTCATGCGTTAAGTACAAAATATAACATTTTGTACAACGGAGGTATTGGCCTTGATAAAGGTTTAAAATCTATTCAAGGCAACAATCAGGATAATTTCTGGAAAATGCTTCCTATTGAAAAAATGCAGGTTGATGAAAATTTTTCTGAAGAAAAGAAGACAAAAAACCCTGATTTTGAATTGGCAGAAACTAAAGCAACAAAAGCTATTCAAAAACACTCCATGAATATTGGAGGACGAGAAAGAAACAGCCAAATTGATGAAGCTTATTTAATGCTCGGAAAAGCCAGATATTACGATCAACGTTTTATTCCAGCACTTGAGGCATTCAATTATATTTTATACAAATACCCAAACAGCAGTAATATTTATACGGCAAAAATCTGGCGTGAAAAAACAAATATGCGCTTAGGAAACGACGCAATTGTCTTAAAAAATATCAATAAATTATTAAAAAACACAGATCTAGACAAACAGACTTTTTCTGATGCTAACGCTTTATTGGCAGAAGCTTTTTTAAATTTAGAAGAAAGAGACAGCGCAGTTGCGAAACTTAAAATTGCAGAAGAATTTTCGAGAGTAAATGAAGACCGCGCGAGGTATCGTTTTATTTTGGGTCAGATGTATCAGGAAGCCGGAAAAAAAGACAGCGCTGCTTATTTTTATGACGGAGTAATAGACATGAACCGCAAAGCTGACCGTAAATACATGATGCATGCTTATGCAAAAAAAGCCCAGATGTATGATTATGAAAATGGCAATGACACCATTTTTTTAAAAACGTATAATAAGTTAGTTGCAGATCGTGAAAACCGACCATACTATGATGTGCTTTTTTATGAAATGGGAGTATTTTATGATAAAAAGAAAGACAACGAAAGCGCGCTCAAATTCTATAATAAATCTTTAGGCAGAAAATCTAAAGATCCGTACTTGACAGCATCAGCATATCGAAATATCGGGAACATGTATTTTAAAGATACAGACTACACAATGGCTGCCAAATATTACGATAGTACATTAGTAAAATTAGACCCGAAAACCAGGGAATTTGCTCTTATCGAAAAAAACAGAAAAAATTTAGATAATGTAATTTTATACGAAGGAATTGCAAAACGCAATGACAGCATTATCAAAGTTCAAGGTTTGCCTGTAGCAGATAGAAAGGTGTACTTTGAAAATTATATTGCAGAGCTTAAAAAGAAAGATGAAGCAAAACGCATCTTTGAAGAACAAGAAAAAGAAAAATTGGCCAATGTTGAACGTAATACGAACGCCAGCAATATGCCAACTGCTGTAAATCCGCAATCACAAGCTAAAAATGATTTGACAGCCGGAGCATTTAATCCGCCGTCAGGAACTGAAACAGCGAGTACTTTTTATTTTTATAATCCAACAACAGTTGCTTATGGAAAACTGCAATTCAAAAAAATGTGGGGTAATAGAACTTTAGCTGGCAACTGGAGATTGGCTTCATCAAAATCAATTATCAATACTGCGATAAAAGACTCTTTAAGCATTCAACAAGATTCTATAAATGCCTTGAAGGATACAGTTGTAATAGAAAAGTACACTACGGAGTTTTATGAAAAACAGCTTCCAACAAGTCAGCTTGTTATGGACAGCATTGGCAAAGAACGCAATTTTGCGTATTACCAATTAGGACTTATTTATAAAGAAAAATTTAAGGAGTATAATTTGGCCAGCGATAAACTGGAGCAGTTACTGCGAAATAATCCAGAGGAAAAATTGATTTTGCCTTCGATGTATAATTTGTATAAAATTTATCAGATTACAAATCCAGCAAAGGCCGAATCTGTAAAATTGGATATTACTTCGAAATATCCAAACTCGAGATATGCGCAAATTTTAAACAATAAAAATTCAGATGATTCGAATTTTTCACCTGAAAAAGAATATCAAAAATGGTACAAGCTTTATCAGGAAGAACAATTTGATGTTGTTTTAGATAATATCGATAATTTGATTAATCAATATGCTGGAGATGACATTGTTTCTAAATACGAATTGCTGAAAGCAAATACTTTAGGAAAAGTAAACGGTTTGGCAGCATATAAAAAAGCACTTGAAGGCGTTGCAGATAATTATCCGAATAGCGAGGAAGGAAAAAATGCAAGAGAAATTTTAGAGAAACAAATTCCGAGTCTAGAAAAACTTGATTTTACTGCTGTTGACGGTCATAGTTGGAAAATTATTTATAGAGTAGCGAATAATGATCTTAAAACGCGTAAAAAAATTGAGGAAGCAATTCGAGTATTCTTATTAGTTGAAAATTTCGAGAGACTAACAACTTCTTTTGATAAGTATAATAAAACAGAAAGTTTTGTAGTTATTCATGGTATAAAAACAGAAGCTTATGCCAGAGATCTTTCAGGAGTTTTTAGAGATGACAAAAAATATAAAATTTCAGATCCGGCAATCGTTATCTCAAGTGATAATTATACAATAGTACAAATCAAAAAAAATCTGGAAACTTATTTAGCCCCTAAAAATCCATAAATCATGTTTGATAAAGTCAAAAAAAACGGCACAGAGCAGTTAGGAAAAACCAACAGAATTGTTGAAGGAACTTCTATTATTGGAGACATTGTCTCTAAGGCCGATTTTAGATTAGACGGAGAATTGATTGGAAATTTTACATCACAAGGCAAACTTGTTATTGGCGCATCTGGAATTGTAAAAGGCGAAATCATATGCCACAATGCAGATATTGAAGGAGAGTTTCAAGGAAAATTAAAAGTTTTAGAAGTCCTTAATATAAAAGCCACAGCAAAAATTCATGGTGAAGTTGCTGTCGGAAAGTTATCCATAGAACCTGGAGCCGATTTTACAGCTACTTGTACCATGCTAACCAACACTAAAGAAGTAACCGTAAAAGATGGAAAAAGAGCCGAACAAAAACCAGTGGAATAAATGGATTGGACTTATCAATATTCCGGTTCAAATGGGAATTATTATTTTCGTGTTTTCTTATTTTGGCAGCTGGCTAGATGAAAATCATCCTAGTCCTAAAGTTTATTATAATACAATTTTTGTAATGATTGGCGTGGGACTCGCCTTATATAATGTTATCCGTCAGGTGAACGAAATCAATAAAAAGTAAAAAGTTTTTTAAAAACAGCTTTAAATAAATGTTGCATCTTTGCATAAATTTATTTCAAATGCTTTTAAAAAATTATAAACCTTTTGTACAATTATTCTTTTTCGCTTTAGCAGCCTACATTTTGCACAAAGCATCTTTTCTAGTTTTAAAAGTTAATCCCCTAAACTTTTATTATAGTCTTGAATTTTTGTATTTGATTTTTTTCGGAATATCCGCATTGTTATACTTTATATTATTAATAGTAAAAAAGAAGAATTTTGAAATTGTCGGAATGGCTTTCCTGTTTGGAACCTTCACGCAAATGTTATTAGGATATTTAATTTTGAGACCAATTTTAGAAAGCAAGTCTGAAGAAGTCGAGATTGAAAAAATCAATTTTTTTATAACATTTATTTTATTTTTGTTATTTGAAACGCTTTTAACTGTCCGATTATTAAATGAAAAGCGTTAAAATAACGATTCTGTAAAACAAGGTTCAAAAATAATTTTTCATATCCTTTTGAATATTAATAAAAAATGTACCTTTGCACCAAATTTTAGAAACGTAAAAAAAATAAGATTTTTAACAGATATGGTGATTTCCAACAAACCGCTCAAATTTATTCTTGCCGCTTTAGTAGCTTGTTCTCCAGTAATGAGTTTTGCAAATTCAGAGAATGACTCAACGCATGTGCAAAATGAGATAGCTCATGAAGAGAAAGTAGTTTCGCATAACACTCCTGCGGAAGGAGAGCATGTAGCTCTTGATCCGAAAGCAAAAGTGGATGCTTTTATCGATCATCACTTACAGGATTCTCACGATTTTGTTTTCTTTTCAGATGAAAAGGAAAACAAACATTATGGTTTCCCATTACCAGTTATTCTTATTGACGGAGGTTTGAAAATTTTTTCATCTTCAAAATTACACCACGGTGAAGCAGTTGCAGAAGTTGACGGAAACTTCTACAAATTAGTTCACGGTAAAATTTACAAAACAGATGCTGCCGGCACAATTAACTTTAATGAGCACGGACATCCTGAGAACGAAAAGCCACTAGATTTTTCGATTACAAAAAATGTAGTGTCAATGCTTTTTGTTTCAGTTCTATTATTTATAATGTTTACTGGTTTAGCAAGATCATATAAAAAAGGACCAATTCCAACTGGATTTGGAAGAGTTTTAGAACCGCTTATTATTTTTATCAGAGACGAAATTGCTGTTCCTAATATAGGTGAGAAAAAATACAGAAAATATATGGGTTACTTATTAACTGTATTTTTCTTTGTGTGGCTGTTAAACTTATTAGGTATGACTCCGCTAGGAATTAACGTAACAGGAAATATTGCAATTACAGTTTGTTTGGCTGCCTTTACTTTTATTATTACGCAATTTAGTGCAAACAAAGATTATTGGGGACACATTTTCTGGATGCCAGGAGTTCCTGTTCCAATGAAAATCATTTTAGCTCCAATAGAAATCTTAGGAACATTAACAAAGCCATTTGCATTACTAATTCGTTTGTATGCAAACATTACTGCAGGTCACGTCGTAATTATGAGTTTAATTGCCATGATTTTTGTGGGTAAAAATTTAGCTGCAGATTTGCCAATCTCTTTAGGATTAACATTATTTATTTCGGTTATCGAAGTTTTAGTTGCATTTTTACAGGCTTTCATTTTTACAATGTTATCATCATTGTTTATTGGTATGGCTGTTCAAGATCATGATCACGCACATCATCACGAAGATGAGACTGCAATCATTTAATTAGAAGTTTAATTTTATATATATAAATACTTATGGGAACAATTCCAACTTTAGTAGGTGCAGGTTTAGTAGTAATCGGTGCAGGTTTAGGTTTAGGTAAAATCGGTGGATCTGCTATGGACGCGATTGCTCGTCAACCAGAAGCTGCTGGTAAAATTCAAACTGCGATGATTATTATCGCGGCTTTATTAGAAGGTTTAGCATTCGCTGCTTTAATCTTAGGAAAATAATAAAGAGAGAAATAACAACATCTTTAACGGTTGGTTAAAGGTGTTGTTACTTTTAAAAAATGAAATTAAATATTTAATATAGTTATAAAATGGATAAGTTAATTAACGATTTTTCATTCGGTTTATTCTTTTGGCAAGCTTTAATCTTGTTGGTTTTGATTTTACTTTTAGTAAAATTCGCTTGGAAACCAATTATGGAATCTATTACTGCAAGAGAAGAAGGTATTAAAAACGCATTGCTTTCTGCTGAAAATGCAAAGAGAGAAATGGAAAACCTACAAGCTGATAATCAAAGAATTTTGAATGAAGCTCGTGCAGAACGTGACGCGATGTTGAAAGAAGCTCGCGAAATGAAAGAGAAAATGATAGCTGATTCTAAAAACGAAGCACAAGTGCAAGGTCAAAAAATGATCGAGCAAGCTAAAGCTGCTATCGAAAGTGAAAAAAATGCTGCAATGGCTGAATTGAAATCACAAGTTTCAACTTTATCATTAAGCATCGCTGAAAAATTGTTGAAAGAAGAATTATCTAACAAAGAATCTCAAACTAAATTAGTAGAGAAAATGTTAGGTGACGTAAAGTTAAACTAAGATTATGGCAAGTACAAGAGCAGCAATTCGTTATGCAAAAGCAATTCTAGACTTAGCAAACTCTAAAGGTGTTGCCGAAGCTGTAAACAACGATATGAAGTCAATTGCTTCGGCAATTGAAAACAATTTAGAATTGAGTACCTTTATCCAAAACCCAACTACAAAGGTTGAAGTTAAAGAGAGTGCTCTTTTAGAAGTTTTTGCAGATGTAAATGGTGTAACTAAAGGTTTATTTCATTTATTATTTGAAAACAAAAGATTCGAAATTCTAGAAGCAATTGCATTAGAATATAAAAAATTATTTGATGAAAGTAATGGCGTTGAGGTAGCAATAGTTACTACAGCTATACCTATGGATGTCGCATTAGAAGCTAAAGTTTTAGCAAAAGTGTCAACATTATCAGATAAAAAAATAACAATAGAAAATATAGTAGATCCATCAATCATTGGAGGATTTATTTTAAGAATAGGTGATCAACAATACAACGCTTCTGTTGCAAACAGATTACAAGTATTAAAAAGAGAGTTAAGTAATTAGTTTTATTACACATAAAAGTGTCTAAATTATAAATTAAGATGGCGGAAATCAAACCTGCTGAAATTTCAGCAATATTAAGAAAGCAAGTAGAAGGTTTTGAATCTGGTGCTACGCTAGAAGAAGTAGGAACAGTACTTCAAGTTGGAGATGGTATTGCTCGTATTTACGGGCTATCGAATGTACAATATGGTGAGTTAGTTGAATTTGATAACGGACTTGAAGCTATTGTATTGAACCTTGAAGAAGACAATGTTGGTGTGGTACTTTTAGGACCATCAACAGGAATCAAAGAAGGATCAACAGCAAAAAGAACACAACGTATTGCATCTCTTAAAGTAGGTGAGCAAATGGTAGGACGTGTAGTAAACACTCTTGGTTTTCCAATTGATGGAAAAGGACCAATTGGTGGAGACTTATACGAAATGCCTTTAGAAAGAAAAGCACCTGGAGTTATCTTCCGTCAGCCAGTAACTGAGCCATTACAAACAGGAGTAAAAGCAGTTGATGCTATGATCCCAGTTGGTCGTGGTCAGCGTGAGCTTGTAATTGGTGACCGTCAAACAGGTAAATCAACTGTTTGTCTTGATACAATCTTAAATCAAAAAGAATTTTACGATGCAGGAAAACCTGTATTCTGTATATATGTTGCAATTGGGCAAAAAGCTTCAACTGTAGCAGGAATCGCTAAAATGTTAGAAGAAAAAGGTGCAATGGCTTATACAGTTATTGTTGCAGCTAATGCTTCTGATCCAGCTCCAATGCAAGTTTATGCTCCTTTCGCAGGTGCTGCAATTGGAGAATACTTTAGAGATTCTGGTCGTCCAGCTCTTATCGTTTATGATGATTTATCTAAACAAGCTGTTGCTTACCGTGAGGTTTCTCTTTTATTAAGAAGACCACCGGGACGTGAGGCATATCCTGGAGACGTTTTCTACTTACACTCTCGTTTATTAGAGCGTGCTTGTAAAGTAATTGCAGATGACGGAATTGCTAAAAACATGAACGATTTGCCAGATTCTATCAAGCCTATCGTTAAAGGTGGCGGTTCATTAACTGCTTTGCCAATTATCGAAACTCAAGCTGGTGACGTTTCTGCATATATCCCAACAAACGTAATTTCGATTACAGATGGTCAGATTTTCCTTGATGGAGATTTGTTCAACTCTGGAGTGCGTCCTGCGATCAACGTAGGTATTTCTGTATCTCGTGTTGGAGGTAATGCTCAAATTAAATCAATGAAAAAAGTTTCTGGAACTTTAAAATTAGACCAAGCTCAATTCCGTGAATTAGAAGCTTTCGCTAAATTTGGTTCTGATCTTGATTCTGTTACTTTAAACGTAATTGAAAAAGGAAAAAGAAACGTTGAAATCTTGAAACAAGGTTTGAACGATCCTTATACAGTAGAAAATCAAGTTGCTATTATTTACGCTGGTTCTAAAAACTTATTAAGAAACGTTCCTGTAAATAAAGTAAAAGAATTTGAAGCAGATTTCTTAGCTTACTTAAACAGCAAACACAAAGATACGCTTAATGCGTTGAAGGCTGGGAAGTTAGATGATAACATTACTGATGTTATTGAAAAAGCAGCAAAAGAAATTTCAGCAAAATATATCTAATTAGATAATTCGTTAATTAGATAATTAGAAAATTTCTTGAGAGACTTTCTAATTATCTAATTTTCAAATTGTCACATTTTTTAATTAACAAATGGCAAATTTAAAGGAAATCCGTAATAGAATTACTTCCGTTTCATCGACGATGCAGATTACATCGGCTATGAAAATGGTTTCTGCTGCAAAGCTTAAGAAAGCACAAGATGCAATCACTGCAATGCGCCCTTATGCCGAGAAATTAACGGAGTTGCTGCAAAATCTTTCTGCTACACTTGAAGGTGAAGTTGGAGGAGATTACACAACACAACGTGAAGTAAAAAAAGTATTGCTTGTAGCGATAACTTCTAACAGAGGTTTATGTGGTGCATTTAATACAAATGTAATTAAAGAGATTAAAAGCCGTACTGAGTTTTACGCTGGAAAACAAGTTGACGTTTTTGCTATTGGTAAAAAAGGAAATGATGTTTTAAGCAAAACTCATAAAGTTCACGGTCATCATAATGCAATTTTTGATCATTTGACTTTTGAAAATGTTGCTGGAATTGCTGATAATTTGATTGAGAAATTTTTAGCTGGAGAGTACGACAAGATCGAAATAATCTACAATCAGTTTAAAAATGCTGCGACTCAAATTGTTCAGACTGAGCAGTTTTTACCGTTAGCTCCAATTAAATCTGACGTAGCAGCTACTGCTGGAGATTATATTTTTGAGCCTTCAAAAGAAGAAATCGTATTGACTTTGATTCCAAAATCATTAAAAACACAATTGTACAAAGGTATTCGTGATTCATTTGCTTCAGAACATGGAGCACGTATGACAGCTATGCACAAAGCAACTGACAACGCAACTGAATTAAGAAACCAATTGAAATTGACATACAATAAAGCACGTCAGGCTGCAATTACTAATGAGATCTTAGAGATCGTTGGTGGAGCAGAAGCCTTAAACGGATAACACTTTATTACAAAAAGCAAAAGAGCCGACAATTATTAATTGTCGGCTCTTTTTAATATATAGTAGTTTAGTTTTTTCAAGTGTAACTTATAAAATGGTGATTCCCAATTTACCCAAAAACTGAGAATCAATACCATTTTATAAAATTAATGAACAGATTTATCACCTCTGTAATGCTTTGTCTTTTATGGGAACAAACTAGCTTTATTAGTCCCAATGCTCTGTTTTTTTGAGGGTTACATTTCAGCAGAATCAATCCCTTTTGCTTTGTCTTTTATGGGAACAAACTAGCTTTATTAGTCCCAATGCTCTGTTTTTTTGAGGGTTACATTTCAGCAGAATCAATCCCTTGTGCTTTGTCTTTTGTGGGAACAAACTAGCTTTATTAGTCCCAATGCTTCGCTTTTTTATAAGGGTTGTATTTTAGCTTTTCTCAATCCCTATGAAGCAAATTTAAGAAGAGACTGTTAAAGAAATGTTATATAATTTTTAGCCTCGATTTATATATTTCACATGTGTAAGTTTTTTGCTATAATAACAAATGAAAAAATTAAGTATTTTTGATGTCTATTTTTAATACAATGAAACTGCAAATACAAGAACTTACTACTATTGAAGAAATGATTTCTCAGATTGAAACCATGAGATTTCTTTATCCAAACCTATCTGTTGAAAAATACAAATCCTTTCTCTTAGACATGGTACCGCGCAACTATATTCAGATTGGAGTTTTTGAAGATGGTGTATGTTTAGGTATAACAGGGTGTTGGTCTTCTACTAAATTATGGACAGGCAAATATCTTGAAATTGATAATTTTGTTGTAAATCCCCAGCACCGCTCTAAGGGAATTGGAAAATTGCTGACAGATTATATTGAGCAAAAGGCTTTAGATTTAGACTGCAGCAGTATCGTTTTAGATGCTTTTACGGCAAATTTTGATGCTCACCGCTTTTATTACAATCAAGGTTATGGCCCAAAAGGTTTTCATTTTGTGAAAATTTTAGATGAAAAGAAATTGACACAATAAAAAAGAGACCTAAGTTTTTTTTATTGAACCAGCAAAAGCAATAATAAACCAAAGAATTGGTTATTTTTGTTTTACGAACTTTATTATAAAATTATTTTGGGATTATATAAAAATCTATTCAAACAGACTGCGATTTATGGACTAGCAACGGTTTTACCAAGAATGCTTAGTTTTTTATTGGTCAGATTATATACAGATATCTTGCCAACCGCAGAGTACGGCGAAGTTTCGATTGTTTTGTCTTGGATGGTTTTCTTTAACGTCGTGCTTTCGTACGGAATGGAAACAGCCTTTTTTAGATTTTACAGTGCCGAAGAAGACAAGAAAAATGTAATTGCAACCTCGACAATTTCGATATTTTGGTCGTCTATTATTTTCTTATTTGCTGCTTTAATTTTTAGAAACACATTGGCAAGTCTTGCCGAGGTAGACGTACAGTATATTACATATTCGGTTTGGATTTTAGTTTTAGATGCTTTGGTTTTGGTACCTTTTTCTAAATTAAGAGCCAATCAGAGACCCATGGTTTATGCAGCCATAAAAATTGGAAATGTCATTATCAATCTATTATTAAATGTGTTTTTCTTAATGTACCTGCCTAAACTTGCAGCTTCAAATCCTAATTCGGTTTGGGATAATTTGTATGTTGAGAATTTCCAAATTGCCTATATTTTCATAGCAAATCTATTAGCTAGTTTAGCGACTTTTGTGGTGCTTTCGCCAAATTACCTTTCACTCGGAAGAAAATTTGATCCAGTACTTTGGAAAAAAATGATGAAATACGGTCTGCCAATTTTGATTGCCGGACTTGCATTTGCAGTAAATGAACATTTTGATAAAATTCTTTTAGGATATCTGCTTCCTGAAAATCTTGCAAAATCTGAAGTTGGAGCTTATTCTGCTTGTTACAAACTGGGACTTTTTATGGTTTTGTTTGCAACAGCTTTTAGATTAGGAATAGAACCGTTCTTTTTCAGCCATGCTAAAAATGAAAATGCCCCTCAAACATATGCTGTTATCACAAAATATTTTGTCATTCTTGGTTCCTTAATTTTATTAGGTGTAATCGTTTTTGCAGATGTTTTGAAATTTTTATTACTGCATGATAAAGCCTATTGGGAAGCTATGAAAGTAGTACCGCTAATTATTTTGGCAAACTTCTTTTTAGGAATTTACAACAACTTATCGGTTTGGTATAAATTAACAGATAAAACAAAAATTGGAGCTTACATTTCAATTGTCGGCGCCATTGTAACATTGGTTTTAAATTATCTTTTAATTCCAAAATACAGTTATTACGGTTCTGCAATTGCAACTATTTCAGCTTATGGAAGTATGATGCTAATCTCATATACTTTAGGAAACAAATATTATCCTATACCGTATGATATGAATAAAATTGGAGCTTACTTAGGAATTTCAATCGCATTTTCGGCTATTTCTTTTTACGGATTTAGAGAAAATTATTTCGTTGGAATACCGTTATTATTAGGCTTTATGTATTTTGTTTATCATAATGAAAAAGCGACAATCAAAGGAATTATGAATAGAAAGTAATAGTACTTTTTAATCTTTAAAATAAAAAATGAAAATACAAATTATCAATAAATCACAACACGATTTACCAAATTACGAGACAATTGCTTCGGCAGGAGTGGATTTACGCGCCAATTTGACTGAAGCTATAACGTTAAAACCATTAGAAAGAACCATTGTAAAAACAGGACTTTTTATTGAATTGCCAATTGGCTACGAAGCACAGGTAAGGCCAAGAAGCGGATTGGCAGCGAAAAAAGGTGTTACCGTTTTAAATTCTCCTGGAACTGTAGATGCTGATTACAGAGGTGAAATAGGTGTAATTTTAGTAAATTTATCAAATGAAGAATTTGTAATCGAAAACGGAGAAAGAATCGCACAATTAATTATCGCTAAACACGAAAGAGCAGAATGGATGGAAGTAGAAGTACTTTCTGAAACTTCAAGAGGCGAAGGCGGTTTTGGAAGCACTGGCGTAAAATAGTTTTCAGTCTCAATTTTCAGTTTTACTGATTTAAAATTGTACTTAAAAAGTTGAACTAACCAAACTGAAGATTTTAAATCTTCTTATATAAAATACATTACATGAAAATAATCGTTCCAATGGCGGGTCGCGGATCGAGACTTCGTCCACATACTTTAACAGTTCCAAAACCATTAATTCCGGTTGCTGGAAAATCTATAGTACATCGTTTAGTCGAAGACATTGCCAAAATATTAAAAGAACCAATAGAAGAAGTTGCTTTTATTTTAGGCGACGCCGCTTTTTTTGGAGATGATCTAGTTGAAAGTTTAGAAGAATTGGCAGGAAGTTTAGGTGCAAAAGCATCTATTTACCGCCAAGATTTGCCTTTAGGAACAGGTCACGCTATTATGTGTGCAAAAGAATCTTTGTCAGGACCAGCTGTAATTGCTTATGCAGACACTCTAATCAGAGCTGATTTTGAATTAGATCCTGCAGCAGATGCCGTAATTTGGGTAAAACAAGTAGAGCAGCCAGAAGCTTTTGGTGTTGTAAAATTAAATCAGAATAATGAAATCATAGAATTGGTTGAAAAACCAAAAGAGTTCGTTAGTGATTTAGCGGTTATTGGAATTTATTATTTCAAAGAAGTTGGCGATTTGAAAAAAGAACTTCAAGGTGTTTTGGATAATAATATTCAGAATGGAGGAGAATATCAAATTAATGACGGAATAAAAGCCATGATGGCAAACGGTAAAGTCTTTAAAACTGGAAGCGTTGACGAATGGATGGATTGCGGAAATAAAGATGTTACTGTAGAAACAAACACCAGAATGTTAGGCTTTTTGCACAACGACGGCGAACATTTAGTAGACTATGATGTAACGCTAGAGAACTCAACAATTATTCCTCCTTGTTATATTGGAGAAAATGTAGTGTTGAAAAATGCAACCGTAGGACCAAATGTTTCACTAGGAAAAGGATGCCATGTTATTGACAGTTCAATTAAAAACAGCTTAGTTCAGACTTATTCTCAAATAAAAAATGCTAACTTAGACAATGCTATGATCGGAAATCACGTTAGTTATGATGGTAAAGGTACGAGCATCAGTATTGGTGATTATTCAGTTGTAGAATAAAAATAAGTTTCGACTGATTCTTTTTGGTTTAAATATGAAATTATAAAAGAATGAAAAAAAAGGTATTACTAATTTTATTTTTTGCTTTTATTGGCAATTCAGCTTCGGTTTTCGCACAGACAGAACCGGAAGATATTGCTATGGCAACCGATGAATATCAGGACTCTTTTTATGAATCTTTAAAACAAAAAGGAATTGAGAATTACGATAAAGCTATTGTATCATTAGAGAAGTGTATCAAGCTAAAACCTAATGACGCCGTTGCTTATTTTGAATTAGGGAAAAATTATTTGTCATTAAAAGAATATCAAAATGCTCAAAGCGCATTTGAAAAAGCGACGCAGTTAAATCCTAAAAACAAATGGTATTGGCTCGGAATTTATGATGTAAGTTATGAAACTAAAAACTATCCTTTGGCGATAGAAACGATTCAAAAAATCATTCCGTTTGACGAAGAATATAAAGATGATTTGATTTCGTTATATATGATTACAAATCAATATGACAAAGCGCTTTTGACGATTAATGAAATGAATGATAAATTCGGAAAATCAGAAGATCGCGAAAGATATAAAACACAAATTTTATCTCAGAGAAAATATCAAAATGCAGAAGCTTCAAATTTAATTGAGCAGATTAAGAAGAATCCAAAAGAAGAATCGAATTATGTTAATCTGATTTTTTTATATTCAAAATCAGAAGAAACAGATAAAGCGTTAGATGTTGCAAAACAATTGGCGAAGGAAATTCCGAATTCTGAATGGGGACAAGTAAGTTTGTTTAAAGGATATTTAGATGCCAATCAAGCTGATAAGGCGATTAAATCGATGAATGTGATTTTGTCAAGTTCAAAAATAGATTCAAAAATTAAACACCGCACACTAAATGAGTTTTTGATTTATGTGAATAAAAATCCGCAGTATGCGCCAGATTTAGAAAAAGCGATTGCTTATTTTGATAATGATAAAGAAGTTGATGTTGCAAAAGAAATTGGTAAATTTTATCACAGCAAAGGTCAGTTTGAAAATGCTATTAAATATTATGAAAAAGATTTAAAAGCAAATTCAGATACAGATCGTGAAACAAACTTGCTTTTGCTTGAAGCCTATACGCAGGCAAAACAGTTTGAACCAATGACAAAAAGAGCGATGAACATGATTGAAGTTTATCCGAGCCAGCCTCAATTTTATTATTATGCAGGTTTGGGAAGCAATCAGTTAAAACAATTTAAAAACGCAAAAACCGTTTTAGAAATGGGACTCGATTATGTTGTAGATGATAAAAAGCTCGAAGCAAATTTTAACATTCAACTAGGAGAGGCTTATAATGGGTTAGGAGATGCCAAGAAAAAAGAGGAATACTTTTTGAAGGCTAATGAGTTATTAAAACAAAAAAAGTAAAAGGAGAGCATTCAGATGAAAAAATATATAGTTATATTAATAATGTCAGTGGTTATGATTTCTTGTAAATCAAAAGCAGTCGCTGTACAAAACAACAATAAAGCAGAAGCACCAACAAAAGAAGATAAAAAAGCGGTAGAGAAACATTACGATAATAAATTAGACTTCAAGACATTATACATAAAAGCAAGCGCTAAATATGTTGATGAAAAACAAAGTCAAAACGTTACAGCTGAAATTAGAATTGAAAAAGACAAACAGATTTTAGTTAGTGTTCGTTTCCTTGGAATTACAATGGCAAAAGCATTGATTACGCCAACTGCGGTAAGTTATTATGAAAAAATAAACAGTACCTATTACGAAGGCGATTTTACTAGTTTAAGTAAATGGCTTGGAACAGAATTAGACTATAGTAAAGTTCAAAATTTATTAGTTGGAGAAGCATTAGATGATTTAAGAAAAGGAAAATATACACAGACTATTGTTGAAAATCTTTTTCGTTTAGAAGATGAAAAAGACGATAAACTAAAAAAGACATTTTATTTAGATTCAGATAAATATTTGTTGCAGAAAGAAGAGATTTCTCAGCCTGCTGAAAACAGATTGTTGAAGATTTCTTATGCAGACAGTAAAACTTTTGATCAAGGAATACTTCCTACAAGCATCGAAATTAATGCAATTCAGCCAAAAGGGAAAACGGATATTAATTTAAATTACAACAATATTTCATTTAACGAAGAACTTTCTTTTCCATATAGCGTTCCTGGTGGTTATAAAAAAGTTATAATTAAGTAAATTTGCAAAAAGAAAACACACACATGCCAAAATTTCTCCTAAGCCTAATTTTTATATGCGCCACAACTTTTATGTGGGCACAAGATTCGCAACAAGAAAAACTGGAACAGCGAAAAGCTCAGATTCAGCAGGAAATTAGAGATAACGAAAAAATGCTGCAGTCTGTAAAGAAAAAAGAAAAATCGGCTGTAAATGTTTTTTTAATTCAGGCGAATAAAATTAAGCTGAAAGAAAAACTGATTAATACAACGGCAAAACAAGAAAAACTTTTAAGCAACGACATGTATATTAACCAAGTTCAGGTTAATAAACTAAAAAAAGAACTTACAGTTTTAAAACAAGATTATTCTAAAATGATCTTGAAATCATACAAAAGCCGTTCTGAACAAAGTAGAGCAATGTTTATTTTGTCATCAGAGAGTTTTTTACAAGCTTATAAAAGAGCACAATATTTAAAACAATATACAACTTTTAGAAAAAATCAAGGTTTAGAAATTCAATCTAAATCAGCACAATTACTTGATTTTAATGCAAAATTAGACGGACAGAGACAAGTTAAGAAAAAGATCATTGCAGAAAATCAGAAAGAGAAACAAAGCTTAGAAGTTGAAAAGAAGGAACAGCAAAAACTGGTTAATGCAATCAAAAAGGATAAAAACAAAATTATTGCTGATACAAAAAGCAAGCAGGCAGAAGCAAAAAGAATTGACAGACAAATCGATCGTTTGATTCGTGAAGCCATTGCAGAAGCAAATAGAAAAGCAGCTGCAGAAAAAGCAAAAGATAATCCTGGTTCAACAGCAACGGTGACAGCAGTTTCGTCATCTAAAATTGCTTTAACTCCAGAAGGTAAAATTTTGGCGGCTGATTTTAAAGCAAACCGAGGAAAATTGCCTTGGCCGGTAGAAAAAGGATTTGTTTCGTTAAAATATGGAAATCAGCCACATCCGCTTTATCCAGATTTAACGGTTCACAATTCTGGTGTAGAAATTACGACAGAGCAAGGAGCAAATGCACGCGCAGTATTTGAAGGTGAGGTTTCGACAGTTATGGTTTTATCTCCTGTCAATAGAGCAGTCGTTATTCAGCATGGAGATTATTTTACCGTATATCAAAATTTAAGTCAGGTATTTGTAACTAAAGGAGATAAGGTAAACATCAAACAAAGTATCGGAAAAGTGAGAACAAGCGGTGATTCTGGAAAAACAATCATTAAATTCTTGATTCTTCAAAATACAACAAACAGCGATCCTGAAGGATGGCTTCAAAACAGATAATCAAAAGGGAGCTAATTTTAGCTCCCTTTTTTATTGCAATTGCAATTGTTGAATGTGAAATTGCAGCGATTGAATTTAAAAATAGTATTTTTGCACTATGGAAACAAATAGACAGAAAAAAATAGGCGGTGTCATCCAAAAAGATTTGGTTGATATTTTGCAAGGTGAAGTGCGAAAAAACGGAATTAATAATTTGGTAATTTCGGTATCCAAAGTTAGTGTTACTTCAGATTTATCTGTGGCAACAGTGTATTTAAGCATTTTTCCTCAAGATAAAGCGAAGGAAACACTAGAAGGTATAAAATCAAATACAACCTTAATTAAACACGATTTATCGCAGCGTGTTCGTTTGCAATTGCGTCGTGTACCAAACTTGGTATTCTTTATTGATGACTCTCTTGATTATATCGAGAAAATTGACAACGCTTTATCAAACAGAGAAAACCCAATTGAAAACCGTGATCTTTTAGAAAAAAGAAGAAAATCATAAATTGAATTTCCCCCTTTACATAGCCAAACGTTACATTTTTAGCAGAAGTAAAAACAATGCTATAAATATCATTAATCGCATTGCCAGCATGGGAATCATTGTTGGTACGATGGCTTTGTTTGTAGTTTTATCTGTTTTTAGCGGACTAAAAGTATTCAGTCTTTCGTTTGCAAACGAAATAGATCCTGATCTAAAAATTACCAGTACATACGGAAAATCATTTTTGATTACACCAGAACAGGAAGCTCAAATTAAAAAAATTGATGGTGTTATTTCGTATACTAAAATTATCGAAGAACGCGTTCTGTTTTTGTTCAAAGACAAGCAAAAAGTAACGTATTTAAAAGGTGTTGACCGTAATTATGCAGTAGTTAACGATATAAAAAAAAGGCTTTTTACCGGACAGTGGCTAAAACCAGATACGTATCAGGTTGTAATAGGATACGGAATGTCTCGTGATTTTTCTTTAGGTGTTCTTGATTTTGAAAATCCGCTGCAAATATTTGCGCCTAAACCTGGAAAAGGCGCGATCGAAAATCCAGAGGATGCTTTTAATAAAACAGATGTTTTGCCAGTTGGAATTTATTCCATCAGCGAAGATTTAGATTCAAAATATGTTTTTACTGATTTAGGTTTGGCACAGGAATTATTAATGTACAAACCCAATCAGATTTCAGGAATTGAATTTAACCTGAAAGAAAATGCAGATGAAAGTGCAATTGTAGCAAAACTAAAGCCCATCTTTCAAAATAAAATTACTTCAAAAAACAGAGCACAGCTTAATGAGTCGTTGTACAAAATGCTGAATACCGAAAATATTGCGGTTTATCTGATTTTTACTTTGGTAATTATCGTAGCACTTTTTAATTTGATTGGAGCATTAATTATGATGATTTTAGAGAAAAAAGGAAACTTGAAAACCCTTTTTAATCTCGGAACAGAAATTAGTCATCTTCGAAAAATATTTTTGCTTCAAGGCACTTTGTTAAGTGTTTTTGGAGGTTTAATCGGACTTGTTTTGGGTGTCATTTTGGTATTGCTGCAACAGCGATATGAGCTCATTATGATTACGCCAACTTTAGCTTTTCCGGTTGTTTTTACAGTCGAAAATATACTTATTGTATTAGGAACCATTATCTCACTTGGTTTTCTGGCTTCTTTAATTGCTTGCAGCCGTGTGAGCAAAAAGCTGTTAGATTAGTATTTTTTGCTAAGAAAAATTACCTATATTTATCGTCTTAAATAGCTACAGCATATGATTGTTTCTGCCTAATCCTACTTTTATTTTTTAGAATAGGATACTTACGTGTTTTCTCGAGTTCAGATTATTGAATCTGGATCAATTTTATCATTTATCCTAAAATATTATGACAGAAACTACAATAGAGAAAAGTTTATTTTCTAAAATTTTCACGACTTTAAAACAGGCCATAAAAGGCGACGAATCATTTGATTATACTGTCGGAAGTATTAAAAAAGCCGTTATTCTATTAGCTATTCCAATGGTTTTAGAAATGATGATGGAATCAGTTTTTGCATTGGTCGATTTATATTTCGTTGGTCATTTAGAACACAGCAGTTTTGCGATTCAGACCGTTGGTTTAACCGAATCAGTTCTTACTATTATATATTCACTAGCAATCGGAATGAGCATGGCGGCAACGGCCGTGGTAGCGCGACGCATTGGCGAAAAAGACCCAGTCGCTGCCGCAAAAGCAGGAATGCAGGCCATTATAATTGCTTTTGCAGTAAACAGCATTATGAGTGTTTTAGGCGTTATGTATGCCAAAGACATTTTGGTTATTATGGGAGCTTCTGCGGAAGCGGCCGAACATGGCTATCGATTTACACAAATAATGATTGGCTCAAGTTTATGCATCATGCTTTTATTCTTAATAAACGGAATATTTCGTGGTGCAGGAAATGCAGCAATTGCTATGAAAAGTCTTTGGCTGGCCAATATTTGCAATATTATTTTATGTCCTATTTTTATTAACGGTTTAGGACCAATCCCAGCTTTTGGATTAATTGGTGCTGCATTGGCAACAACGATCGGAAGAAGTATTGGTGTATTATACCAAGTATACCATTTGTTTTTTGGAAAAGGTGCTTTAAAAATTATTATCTCTTATTTTATCCCAGATTTTCAGCAGATAAAAGCTTTAGTTAAAATCGCTGCTCCGGGAATTTTACAATTTGTAATTGCTTCCTGCAGTTGGATTTTTCTAGCGCAATTAGTTGCAACAACAGGAGGCGATCACGGTTCGGCGGGTTATCAGACAGCACTTAGAATTATGATGTTTTTTATTCTTCCGGCTTGGGGATTGAGTAATGCAGCCGCAACCTTAGTTGGACAAAATTTAGGGGCCAAGCAAATTGAGCGTGCCGAAAAATCAGTTTATACAACAGCAAGATATAATGTTATTTTTATGGCAACCATTATGGTCATTACATTGTGTTTTGGAAAATATATTATTTCGTTTTTCACAAATGACGAAATGGTAAAAACTGTTGCCGTTGAAGCTTTGCAGATTATGAGTGCAGGATTTATTTTCTACGGAATTGGGATGGTTTTGATAAATACTTTTAATGGAGCAGGAGATACTTGGACACCAACGGGAATTAATTTTTTCGGATTTTGGCTGTTTCAGATTCCGCTTGCGTTTATATTGGCGAAGCATTTTAACATGGGACCAACTGGAGTTTTTATTGCCATTCCGGTTGCAGAGACTGCGATTACTTTAGCAGGAATAGTGCTTTACAAAAAAGGAAAATGGAAACGTATTCAAGTATAAGTTTATAAAAAAAATGCCTTCAAATTTTGAAGGCATTTTTTTTATTGAATTAAGAATATTTATACAAATTCGTAACCTGCATAAACCTGTTCGATTTCTTTCATAATGGCGAACAAAACTTCAGGCTCATCGGTTGTCACTAATTTTTGTTTGTATTCTTTAAAAGAGTGAATGCCTTTGAAATAGTTTGTATAATGACGGCGCATTTCTACAATTCCCAAACGTTCGCCTTTCCATTCCATCGACCACATTAAATGATTTCTGGCAGCTTCTACACGATCAATAACCGTTGGAGCAGGCAAGTGTTCTCCAGTTTTAAAATAATGCTTGATTTCATTAAAAATCCATGGATAACCAATTGCAGCACGGCCAATCATGATACCGTCAATGCCGTATTCATTTTTATATTGTAATGCTTTTTCTGGGCTGTCAATATCGCCATTTCCAAAAATAGGCATTGTAATTCTTGGGTTGTTTTTTACACGCGCAATATGCGACCAGTCAGAATGACCTTTATACATTTGAGCGCGGGTTCTGGCGTGAATCGTTAAAGCCTGAACGCCAATATCCTGAAGTCTTTCAGCAACTTCATCAATGTTAATTGAGTTTTCATCCCAGCCTAAACGCGTTTTTACGGTAACAGGCAAATCAGTTCCTTTAATAACCGCTTGTGTCAAACGTACCATCAAATCAACATCTTTTAAAACTCCAGCTCCAGCACCTTTGCAAACTACTTTTTTTACTGGACATCCAAAATTAATATCAACTAAATCTGGTTTTACTGTAGAAACAATTTTAGAAGACATTTCCATTGCTTCTTCATCTCCGCCAAAAATCTGAATTCCAACCGGACGTTCGTAATCAAAAATATCTAACTTCATTCGGCTTTTGATAGCATCGCGAATCAATCCTTCTGATGAAATAAATTCAGAATACATCATGTCAGCGCCGTGCGTTTTGCATAATCTGCGAAACGGCGGATCGCTAACGTCTTCCATCGGTGCTAATAATAAAGGAAATTCAGGTAATTCTATGTTGCCAATCTTGACCATCTTCAATATTTTGTGCAAAATTACAACATTTAGTTTAATTTGTACCAAATTGAGGTTCAAAGGTTCAGAGTGGCAAAGGTTCAAAGGTTTTTTTATCAGTTTTTTAAGAAACCTTTGTCCCTTTGAACCTTTGTCCCTAAAAAATTATCTATAATCAAAAAACCGAATTGGTTTTCTGCTCATCGGATTAAAAACCAATGGATTTAGTATTTCTTTTGAAGCAAATTCAATCTTTGGTGTAACTCTCAATTTGGCTCTAAAGTGATCTTTTATTTCTTGTAAAAATTCTGGAGTCTGGTTTTTTACCGCAATTTTTATTACGATTTCATCTGTGCCTAAAGCGTTCGTCGAAATCTCAATAATATGATTTTCGATATTGTCAAAACCGCTCAAAACATCATTCATCGCAGGCGGATAAAGTGTTGTTCCTTTGTATTTTATCATTTGTTTTTTACGGCCAATTACTGGACCCACACGCAACGTATTTCTGCCACAGGCGCAAGGTTCATTATGAAGCTGTACAATATCTCCAGTTTTAAAACGCAATAAAGGCATAGCTTCGATACCCAAAGTGGTAAAAGTTAATTCGCCAACTTCTCCATTTTTTACGGGCATATTATCTTCATCTAAAACTTCTAAAATAATTAATTCTGGATGATGATGACCTCCAACTCCGTGTTCACATTCTGTAAAAGCGGTACTCATTTCTGTCGAAGCATAAGTCGAAAACAACTTAATATCCCATTTATCTGTAATTTTTTGGGATAATGTATTCATCGAAAAATCGTCATTTCGCAATGATTCTCCAATGCAGATCGCTCCTTTTATACTCGAATTATTATACTCTATTCCGTGAATTTCAGCATATTCGATTAACTTCAATAAAAAAGAAGGAACCGTAATTAAATACGAAGGTTTATATTTTAAAATCGAATCCCATTGTAATTCTGGAATTCCAGCGCCAACTCTAATAACACCAACTTTTAATTTTCGAAGTCCAAGAAAATAAGCCAAACCAGCCATGAATTTTCGGTCTATTGTAGTCATCAACTGCACAACATCGCCTTCTGCAATTCCGGCGCAGGCAAACGAAATCGCTTCATTATAAGCCAATCGATCTAAATCTGAATCGGTTAAGCCAAAAGTTACCGGATCGCCCAAAGTTCCTGAAGTCGAAGCATAATCTATAATTTTATGCTGTGGTACGCACAAAAAATCATCGTTGTATTGCTGTAAATCTTCTTTATTAGTTACAGGCAAATATTGTAAATCTTCAAGGGTTTTAATTTTAGAAATATCAATATTTTGTCCTGCGAAAAGGCGTTTATAAAAAGGTGAATTTTCGCCTATGTAAGTTAAAAGTTCGGTTAGTTTTTGTTCCTGAAAAATTTTAATTTCTTCTAAAGAATTTTTTTCTATTGCTGGAATCATTTTAATTTTCTTTTGAGTTTTTTTAAATATTTTTCAATTGTTGCTTTTTCAGGAGCGGTAGTAATTTCTTTTGTCAACGCTTTTTGGAAATTAGCTTGAGCCAGCTTAAATTCTTTTTTTTGATAAAAGTACAACCCTGCTTTGTAATATACAACCCAATAATCCGGGTTTAAAGATTGATAATGTTCTATGAATTCTGAAGAAACAGTTTCTTTGTTTTCTAGATATAAATCGAACTGATGATTTTGTATTTTAAACTTTTTATAGTTTTGATAAGCAGTCGATTTTACAAACGGATCTTCGGCTATGTTTAAATTTTCTTGTTCGAATGAAACAGCAGTATTTGATTTTCTTTCTTTAAAAATAGAATCGAGATTGTAACACACAAATTCGCCCATTTGAAACGGATTTGCAGAAACCCAAACCAGTTTTTCTTTAGGTTTAAAAATAATGCCATGATGCGCCAAAAGCTGATTCAAAGCTTTTTCATTTCCTAAACCTAGTGGAATATCTTTTAAGCCTTCTTTATTTCGTAAAATTTCTGATGCAATTTTTGGATTGATTTTTGAATTTTCAGACAAAAGTTCCTGCATTCTGTCCAAGCGATATTTAGAATGACTGTCTGCTATTTGCATTTCATTTCGCTTGTCATTTTCGAAAGCTTTGCTCTGAAAATGATTTGAACAAATTAATTGATTGCTGTTTGGAACATCAAAAACATCCATTTTCTTAGGAGAAACTTCAATCAAAACGGCTTTATTATCTTGAGCACTTCCAACCATAATAGATTCAGAAACAAAGACAGATCGCTTTTTGGCGATCATAATAGCTTCTTCAATATTTTGTGCGTGCTGTAAAATTTCGCGAGTCAAGATCGAAATGGGTGTTTTTGCACTTAGCGGAATTTCTGATTTTCCTGCATTAATTGTAACTGTCAAGCCTTCCTGATTCATTCCAGAAACTGCTCCAACCATTCCGGGCCAAGTTACCATCATAAATTTGTGGCCTTGTTCTGGACTTATAAACGCGATGATTTTGTTTTCCGCGAAAGAGTCATTTATATAAAAATCAAAATTTCGTCCGAGAATTAAATTGCCATCTTCTGATTTTTCGCCCCAAGCCGCAAACGAAGAACAGCCAACCAAAGCCAAATCCTGCAGCGCGTGCCCAATGTCGTGGGCCGCGTGCAAATATAAACTGCGCTGATATTGTGGAGCAATGTTCTCAAAATCGTGTGACGTGTATTGCGAAATACCGTAAATTTCTGTCTGGTATTCTTCAGGAACATTCAGGTATAATTTTCGGTTGTACCATTTTAGAAATTGGCGCAATATTTTTTGTTCGAATCTGGACGGAATTATATCTTTTATTTTAGAGAAGAATATGTGTTCCTGATTCTTTAAAAGAGAGTCAGACAAAGCCCCTGTATTTAAACCAATCTCCAACGGATCGCCTTCTACATACAATTCCCAGAGACCTTGTTTGTTTTTTAAAAGCGAATTTTTTCCAGAAACAAAAACGCTGTCAGATTTTTTTATTACAGTAGGTTTTGAAGTATTAAGGTTTGAAATTTGAGGCTGATGACGCATAGATTTTGACGTTCCGCACGAAGCCAACATCAACAAAAAAACAACGAAAAAAAATAAATTAATCCGGTTTTTCATATCCCACTTTTATTCAAATGCTTTATTGATTTTTGTTACTAAATATTCTTTTCCTAGAATTTCTGAGCAGGTTACCACCGCACCAATCGTTACTCCTAAAACGCCATGCATATTGATACTTTGGCCAGTTAGATATAAATTGTCTAATTTGGTTTTTGAAGGAATAAGAGTTTTCATAGGATTATTAGAGTCCTTCACATAACCATACATATTCCCGCCATCGCCTCCAATATAATCCCGATAAGAAAGTGGAGTAGAAGTGTGTATCGATTGAATACAGTCTGTAATTCCTGGAAATTTTATTTCAATTTCTTTTAAAAATTTTGCAGCTTTTCTTGATTTAAATGCTTCGTAACTTTCTCCCCGATCATTTTCTTGAACAGTGGTATTAAACGTATCTGCCCATGGCGCAACATCTTTATATTTCATGTAGGTTATAAAAGTCATTCCTTCTGCCCATTCTTCCTGTTTTTTTGAGGCATTCATAGAAGCCATAAAAGCCTTTGGCCAAGAATCTTCGTCGTAATCATGAGCACTCCAGACTTCACTGCTTTTTTTAAAATGATAATGATTATGGTTGATATATTTAAAGGTTTCCGGTTTAAAAACAATGTATAAACTAAATGCCGATATGACGCCTTCAAGACTTTGAATACGATTTAAAAATGCTTTTCTGAAGTTTTCTTCGCCAGCCATTTTTAGGGTTGTTTTGGGTTCAATATTCGAAATAAACATAGAGCCAAAAACTTTTGTTCCGTCTTTTAATTCTACACAATCAACTTTGTTGTCTGTAACTTTAAAACGGGTAACTTCTTTATATTTATAAAATTCGCCTCCGTACTTTTTCAGTTGTTTTAAAAGTTGCTTCGTAATCTGGCTTCCGCCATTAATACATCGCCATGAACTTTGAATGTAAGAGTTGACAGAAAGCGCATGAACGTAAAAAGGCGATTTATCTGGAATTCCGGCATACAGAAAATTAGAACCAGCTAAAACTGCTTTTAATTTTTCGTTTTGCGTGCATTCGTCAATGATTTCTTTTGCATTTAACTCCAGAATTTCATTATCATATTTGCCTTCCCATTCTAAATTGTAGAGCGGAAATGATTCGCAAATTGCTTTTATTCTTTTGCAATATTCCTCAATATTTGCTTTTTCATCAGGAAAAAAATCGACTAATTGATTGGCAAAATTTTCATAACCCTGTGCATGTGGATATTCATTTTCGTCGTCTTCAAACGAAATAATGTCAAAACCATTTTCATCTAATTTTTTCAGATTAAGATGATCCATAATGCCCAAATAAGTAAAATATTTGTACAAATTTTGCCCTTCTTCTAAACCTCCGATATAATGAATTCCGGTATCAAAAATAGTTTTATCGCGTACAAAAGTCTGAAGATTGCCACCATATTGATTGTTTTTTTCGAGCACACAAACGCTATAGCCTTCTTTAGCCAAAATTATTGACGAGACCAATCCGCCCAATCCGCTGCCAACAATTACAATATCGTATTGCTCCTTCATCTTAATTTTTCTCTAATACGATTATAGAATCTTCTTCTAAAACAGATTCAAAACCAAAATTAAGCAAAGTATTTTTTAAGTTCGAACTATTGATTAAGATTATAGATGAAGTGGTCGAAATTATTTTTTCAAGAGCATCTTTGTAATTTTCATCAGAAATTAAAACAACATCGTATTGATTTTGCAACGCAAATTCCAGATCATCTAAATAAGATATTTTTCTTTTTTTAACGAAATAATTGGTTTTTGAAACCGACAGTTTTTCTTCGTCAAAATTGTATGAAGTTACTTTTCGCTGTGGTTCCTGCAACGTTAATAATACATCTAACTGACCGTAATCGTTTGATAAATGCAATATTTTGGCTTTCGCCGAAAGATGCTTGTTGAGATGATAGTAAGTTTCAAGGTTATTTTTTAAATCGCTTTTGACGCTGTTTACGATTTCGATTTCTTTATAATCAAAACTATGAATAACCATTTTTTTGAAATACTCGGGACCTTCTAAACGCTGACGAATTTTATGATACTCTTCTTTAAAAAAGACACTCATTTGTTTTGTTCTTTCGGCATAATTTTTCCCGAAAGAAAGATTGTCAGGCGTGATTCTTTCTAAAATAGAGACCGTAAGATAGCTGTCATGAATAACAAAATCACCTTTCGGAATTGTCTCTGACGCGCCATGAATAATTACAGGGAGAATGTCTAAATTAAATTCTTCTGCAAGATAAAATGCTCCTTTGTGAAAACGCTTAATCTGATTACTTTCTGAACGTGTTCCTTCTGGAAAAACCATTAACGAATATCCTTCATTTACTTTTTGGCGTAAATGTTCAACACCGCCTTCAATTCCTTCAGAAACAGGATAGAAACCTGCTTTTCTAACAGTACCGCCAAAAATAGGAGAGTTGTAAACCCAATCGTTTACCAGAAATATAATTTTTGGACTAAGCATTCCCATTGCTAAAATATCGATAAAAGAAGAATGGTTTGCAATGATAATTGCCGGTTTATCGAAGGTTTCATTATACTGATTAATGACTTTTTTATGAAGAAATGGATTAGAATACAAAACCGATTTCATGAATTTTGAAATGAAGTATCGAAAGCCTTTCATTTTTGTTTTTTCATTTACAGGAAGAATAGGCATAATCGTTATGCTGAAAAGAGACATCAAAATACCACCAAGTCCGTAATAAGTAAATGAAACAATACCGTGAATAAAAGTTCGCAGCATAAAAGGCGGATTTCCTTTTTTCGAGCGATTTGATATAAATATTTTAAATAGAATTGGATAAAAAATAAACGTAATAATCAGCGCAGCAAAAACTCCAATCAATGAAACAGAAGAAATAGATCGCAAAGCCGGATGCTGTGCAAAAATCATGGCACCAATTCCTAAAATAGTTGTAATAACAGCCAGAATAATTGAAGTTCTATAAATCGCAATTTCGTTTTTTCCGGTTGTATATTCTTTTTGAAGTGCACTTGTCATGAAAATACTAAAATCGACACCGTGGCCAAAAATCAAAGTACATACAATCATACTGAAAATGTTCATTTGAATGCCAAAAATGCCCATTATTCCTGCAGTTACAATTCCGGTTAAAGCAATCGGAATACAGCTTACAATAACCAATTCGATTCTTCTGAAAAAGAAAAACAAAATCAGAATTACGGCAACAAAAGAATAATTAACAAGCGAATTAAAATCAGTTTTTAAAGTGCTGAAAAACGTTTCATTCATTTGCTGACGGTCGATCGCAATCAAATTATTTTTGGCTGAAGCCGATTTTACAAAAGCATCTCGTTGTTTTGGCGTCACTTTTACTAAAGTCGAAATCGTATAAAAACCATCTTTTTCGGTTACAAATTCTTTTAGCTGCAATGCTTGAATTTTTAAATAATTTGCTGCAGAAATAGGTTTGAAATTAGAATCTAAATGATCAAAAAAAGCATCATATGTTGTTGGCTTAAACCCAAGTTTTGAACCTTCAGCAATTAATTGTGATTTTAAAACTTGTTTTTTATTGGCATTCCAAAACGAATTCCATTTATCAATTTTTTCTTGTTGTGTTTTCTGCGAAAGCATAATTCCTCCAACCGAACTAAAATTTAATATTTTATTTTGCTGTTTTTCAGCTGCTAAATCAGCAAAAAGGTTAGAATTGTTTTGCAAAACTTCATCCATACTTTTTCCGTACGAAGCCACATAAATGGTTTTTGAAGTTAAGCTTGTACTTTCTTCCAATTGTTTTTCGGCGGCTTTTATTTCCTTCGGAACAAAATTCAATTGCGACAAATCGTTATTGAAACCGACATTGTTATATGTAAAACAGCATACAATGGTAATTAAAACGCAAAAACCAATTAAAATTTTATTGTTATGAAAAGAGAAATGCGCCAATTTATCAATCACATTTTTCTTATGGTCAAAATTGTTTTCTTTTGGTTTGTATAAATGAGGAACAATCAAAAGTGAGAAAAAAGCAGAAGCCATTACGATCACGGCAGCAAAAATTCCTAAATCATTCAACGCATCAGATTTTACAAAAAGCAGACATAAAAATGCAACAGCTGTTGTAGAACTGCTCATAATTACGGGCATCGTAATATCTTTGTATAATGTTTTTACATCGCTGTTGTGTTTGTAATGCGTGAGAATGTGTATGGAATAATCGATCGTGATTCCTAATAAAATAGAACCAATTCCGAGTGAAATGGCAGAGATTTGTTCTTTTACAAAATATAAAAATGCAACGGCAAAGAGCGCGCCGAAAATCGTTGGAACAAAAATGATTATCGGAATCAAGATTTTTCTATAAAACAAAATCAAAATCAGCATCAGCATGATCATCGCGATAGTTGTCGTCAAAATAATATCGCTTTTGATTTGATTGGCATTTGCCACCGCAATTAAAGCCGAACCAAAATAACTGATCGAAGTTTTGCCTTTGAATTTCTGATTTAAATGATCTTGAATCGATTGGAGCTTTGCAGCAAAAATGCTGTTTTTTTCGGTTTCGCTCGACGGAAGATTTGATGTTATAAAAAGCAATAATTTCTTTTTGTCCTTGGTCATTACAAAACCATTGTCGAGCGTAAAATCGTCTACAATATTAAGCTGTTGTAATTTTTTTAAAGCGATAAAAGAAATTCCAAGCGGATCCTCAAGAATAAAATCTTTTGTAATAAATCCTGAAGGCGAAATAATCGATTTGTAATTTCCTTGAACCGTAGCTGCAATACTGTCTTTTTGCAATTTATTTTGAATCGCAGCGTAGTCTTTATTTTCTAAAAAAAGAGGCAGATTGTTGTAGACAAAATCAATAGTTTCCTGAATGTTTTCTTCATCAATTTTTCCTTGAATTCCGGTAATATAAGGTTTGCAGGATTTCGCAACACTGTCAGAAAAAGCGGTTGCCATTTCTTTTAAATCTTCGTCAGAGCCATTTTTTTCTAGTTTGAAAATAACGGTTATTTTATCGGCAAAGTTAAGTTGTTTTAAAACTTTTGCTGTAACATCGGCTTTGTCGTTAGTGGGAATAAGTTTGGTTATGTCTTCTTCAAATTTAATTTGAGAAGCAAAAAAGCCAAATATAAAAAGCAACAGAATAGCCAATAAAACCGATAAAGATTTTCGTCGGTTTACAAATAAATGAATGGCGTAGAAGTACTGATGCATAATTATTTAGTATTGTTTTTTTGCCACAGATTAAAGGAATTAGTAACGAAAAAATCATTTTAATCCTAATCTGTGGCAAAACGGAATTTAAATATTTTTTTTGTTTTTAGAACTAAAAGCAGTTAAAAGCAGATAACTTATAAAACCAACTAAAAGTGCTGAAACAGCTGCTAAAATAAGACTTCCCACGATATATTGTGTTGCATTTTGCTGAATATCATTAAGTGTGATCGAACTGTCTAAAACCAAAGGGGCATCATTGGATACAAAATAGCTTCCCATTTTTAACGAACCGTAGATAACAAACGGAATAAACGGCGGAAAACTAACATTTGAAGATAAATAGGCAATGACTTTATTAAGCCTGAATAAGGCGGCAAAAGTAAAAAGCAACACAGTTTGAAATCCCCAGAAAGGTGAGATCCCGATAAAAATACCCAAAGCAATTGCAGCGGCTTTTTTGAAATTAGAATCGTTGCTTTCTAAAATATCTTCAAGAAAGAATTTTTTAAATCCTTTTTTTTTTGCTCTTCTAAAAAAATCTCGAGGCTTGATATACAACAAAGCGTTGGTTACCAAAACGGTATTTAAAATACTGATTCGGGTAAAATCTCGAAACGGACGAAAGTGTGAAACGCGTTCTGCGGGATCGTACAAAACCTGAATCGGAATATTTTTAACTACAATACCTTTCCATGCCGAACGCACAATTATCTCAATTTCAAACTCAAATTTATTGGTGTAAAATTGCTTTGGAATCAGCTGCAGCGGATATAATCTGAAACCAGATTGTGTGTCTTCTAATTTAATTCCGGTTTCAAATTTGAACCAAAAATTAGAGAATTTATTTCCGAAACTGCTTTTCTTTGGCACATTTTCTTGTGTCATATTTCGGCTTCCAATTAATAAAGAATTGGGTTCGTTCTGAATTGCAGCAATAAAACTCGGAATATCTGATGCAAAATGCTGTCCGTCAGAATCTATCGTGATGGCGTATTCAAATTTCATTTCGATTGCTTTTCTAAAACCATTTCTAAGCGCTCTTCCTTTTCCTAAATTATTAGGATGATGAATTTGTGTTAACTGAGAATAGTTTTGTAAAATTTCGAAAGTCGTATCTGTTGACCCGTCATTAACAATAATAATGTTTGAAGTGAAACCTAAAATAGAATCCAGCACTTTTTGCAGCGTTTTATGATTATTGTACGTCGGGACAATAACACAAAAAGAAGTGGAATTAAGTAAGTCGTGCTGTGATAAGGTAGGTTTCATTTAGTGTTTTGCTTTCGCTTACTTCACGAATTGTTTTTCTTTTTCAGAGAAACTTTTAGATTGTAAAATAAAGTCTTTTAGGTATTCTTTTAATGTGGCATTTTGCGCACTATAATGATCTGTAAGGTATTTTTTGTCTTCCTTTATGTTCTTTTTATAACCCGTAATTGGCGGAACATTCTCTTGAATGCTCAAACGAATCAAACGGATTTCGATATTATTAGGTTCACTTTTTATAGTCGATTCCAGTAATTTTGCACCTTCTTTAAAACGATCCATTTTACTTTTCATCTTTTTCTCAAACTTCGAATCTAATAAAATCGAAGCCGCTTTGTAAGCCACTAAAGTTTTATCATCGCTGTTAGAAATGTCAGACAATTTTTCTGAAAACTCTTTCGCATTACTTTCAGATTTTGTAACACCCGTATATAATTTTCTGATAGTCGCCAAATCTGGCGTACCAGCTAAATTTACCCATAAAAGTAAGGTTAACAACAGTTTCATAATCACATTTTTTTATACACAGTGCTCAATTTCAGAGCAACCGTATCGTTAAAATAAGTTGTATTTTTTACTTTAACCAAATCATCTTCGGTTTTTGCAATATCAAGCTCCAAACGCAATTCAGGAGTAACTTCCGGATTAATAAGCGCCATGAATTTAACATTCGCAAGCGTCTGAATCATTAAAGTACTATTGGTAATTTTTTCCGTCAATTCTTTAATAATCTGAATCATGCAAACTCCTGGCATAATCGGATTTCCTGGAAAATGACCTTTGAAAACTTCGTGTTTTTCATTGACCAAAATCGTAATATTATATTTAGAATCTTCTGTTTTTTCTTCTGAAAGAACTTTATAAAAATCTTTTAAAACCATTTTTTATTTTTTTTCACTAAAAGCGTAAGCAATACCGAATTGAAAATTTACATTTCTATTATAGTCGCCAAAAATCCTATTGTTACTGTCGTCATTATTATAATAGCTGCTTTCTAAAACATCATATAACCCTTTTTTAATCCGTCCTTCAATGCTTAGGCCAGAAGGAAAACAATAGGCAAATCCGACCAAAATTGCGGCATCATTGTATGTTTTTCTTCGAACCAAATTGTTGTTCACCAAAATATCTAATGACGGTCCACATTGTAATTGAATACCCGGTCCAAATGTAAATTTATTCATTATAGCAAACGATACATAACCTAATTGAAGATCACGATATTCAACTTTTTTCACATCATCAGCATAATAAATTCGGGCAAGATTATTTGCTCCTTGCCTGATATAAGTTATTTCGGGCTGTAATGCATAATGTTTTCTAATATTTATCTCTCCAAATCCGCCAAGGTAAAAGTCAGTTTTATAATCAGAATTCATTTCTGAAATATTTGAAAAACTAAAACCGCCTCTGAAACCCGGCTTAAAAACTACCTGAGCTTTCGCTTGAAGCAATACAACGAAAAAGAGTATTGCAGCTGCTATATTTTTAAAGTCCAATATTATTTGACTTTAAAAGTATAACTGATACCAATCTGGAAAACTTGATTTAAAATTATATCATCATAATAATAATTGTTTCCGTTATCATAATCAAGACCGTCGTAACCGTAAATATCAATTAATCCTTGTTTGAATCTCGCTTCAAAAGTTAATCCGTTTGGCAATGTATATCCAATGCCGCCTACAAAAGCAATATCAGCATCTATCGGATTAAAACCATATCGTCCAAAATTGTCATCTGTTTTTAAATCAAATGATGGTCCGGCCAAAAGATGAAAACCGCCTCCGTTAAAATTAAATTTAGCTACTGCTCCAAATGTCAAGTAGTTAAGATCGTATGTTTTCTGATCTAATATTGAATTTTGTTCCGGAGAACCATCATAATAATAGCCTTTGCTTCCTTGTCTTGAATAAGTTAGTTCTGGCTGTAAGGTGAAAAACTTATTGAATTTTATTTCAACTAAACCTCCAACATAAAAATCAGATTTCATGTCGTTGCCGTCGATATTGGTTAATCTCGAAAGATTTAAACCACCTCGAATTCCCGGACTAACTCTTACCTGTGCTTCCGCGGATGAAAGACCGATAAATAAAACAAATGCAATTAAGGTTAATTTTCTCATATTGGGTTTGGTTTAGTTAAGGTTAATTGATTTTTACTCTGGTTTAAAATAGTTTAGCTCAATTTTCAACTTTATATTATGATGTAAAATGACAACTTTTTTAGCAAAAATATCGTTTTCTAAAGTAAAAGTAATTGTTATTTTTTCTTTTGTCTTAGATGCATTAACGACTTTCTCCAGTTTTTGATCTTTTTTGGATATAAAAAGATAATTGTCGCGATCACCATCTGCTGCTTTATAAATATTATCTGACTCGTTTTCAAATTGTTCCTGAATCAAATATTCTTTTTTTAGAAGAAGTCGAAAATCATCTGTCAAAGTATTGATTAGTAATTTTCGATCTAATTCTGATACAATCGAATTGACTTTAAAAGTCTTTTCTGAAATTTCAAAATCCAATAATTTGTTGCCAAATTCAGTTGTAAAAACTACTCGATGTGTTGTATCGTTTATTTTTTTTGCAATGAAAATTCCAGACAATTCGTGACCATAAACTGTGATATTAGTTTTGTAAACATAATCGCTTTTTGAATCAGAAAAATAAGGAACTTGGTATGATGTTTTGTCTAATTTTTTGGGCGCATAATTTTTTGTGACAGAGCCACAAGAAACTAAAACCAAAGCCAAAAGGCAATTAATTAGTAAAAACTGAATCGTCGATTTTTGCATTGATCACTTTGTTTTTAAGAACAATTCGGGTATAATCTTCAGAAGATTCTAGTAATTTTACTTGAACCACAGTTGCTTCTTCCTTGTCGAAAGTCAGTTCTATTTGTTTAATGTATTTTTTCAACGCAGCATCTTTCGGAACAAATTTCGCAAGATTCTGACCTTTCAGTTTAAAATATGAAATTGTAAATTCTTTTTCGTCGAACATATTACCGCTCACGCTTCCAACAATTAATTTATTGATTCGCCCAAAAATTTTACTGTTGCCAATATCAACTGCACTTTTCTTTCCTTCATCGTTAATCAGTATTTTTCCGTTTTTAAAAGTAATACTGTAGTTGTATGGTTTTTTGTATTGCCATTGCAGCAATGCAGGTTCTTTAAAAACCATTTTTCCAGAAGTTTCAATGTCTTTCGATAAAAAGTCCAAATGTTTGTACTGCACAAAATCTGTGCTTAAGGTTTTTATTTTTTTTGCCACAACATTTACATCTTGTTTAAAAGATGCAATTTCGGCATCGGTCATTTTTTGTTCCTGAGCAGACAAATGAACGCCAAAGATGTTTAAGAAAAAAAGCAGAATATATATTTTAGTTTTCATAAGCTTTAAGATTCAAAAGTTCTTCCACAGAAATCACTTTATAATTGTTTTGCTGTAAAAATTGCAAAAACTGTTCCAATACCAAAACAGAGTGTGAAGCCGTGTCGTGCAAAAGTACGATTCCGCCGGGACAAACGCGTTTTATAATTCGATTGAATATTAATTCCTGATTTTTTGTACCGCCGTCAAGCGAACGAATATTCCATCCGATAACGTTATGTCCGGTAATTTTTAAAGCTCTTCCAATCGATGGAGTTGTAACTCCGTAGGGCGGCCGAAAAAAGTTTATTTTTTTTGAAGTGAATTTTTCCAGAAGTGCATCTGTTTTTTCAAGTTCTTTTATTATAGCTGCTTCGGTATAAAAGTCAAAAAACTTAGAATGTGAATACGAATGATTTCCAACCAAATGACCGTCGTCAATTACTTTTTGAAGAATTTCAGGATGTTTTTCAATGTTTTTTCCAATGCAGAAAAATGTGGCTTTGACATTGTATTTTTTTAAAAGCTCTAAAACTTCCAAAGTATAGATGCTTGGTCCGTCATCAAAAGTTAAAGCGATTTTTTTTTCTGTTTCCAATGGATTGTTACAGAAAGCTTTTACAATATAATTAGATGAAATTCTTGCAGTACCATAAATATTAATGGCAAGCCAAGCTAGAATAGCCACTAAAAACCATAATTCGTTAATTCCTTTATCAGCTTTTAATAAAAATAAAAAAAGTAATAAGGAGATAAAAAAAATGGTGACTTTTTTATGCGTTATCATTTTGACAGTAACGTAAAACTATGATTTTTTCCACATAAATGATTGTATAATAAAATGGTATTATAAGCGGGTTTCTCTAGCGAATTCACTTTTATAATCTCTGGAATTGTTTGTGTTTTTATGATTTTTGAACCAACCCAAAAAGCAAAAGCTGTCGAGGTATTAAACTCTCCAGACAAATGTTTATAAAAAACTTGTGGTGTCTCTGCGAAAGCATTTTGAGTTAAATTTTTATAATATGAATCGAATTCAGCATCGCCATTTAAACCTAAAATTACAGCGTCGATGTCTGAGATTTCAAGATTATTAGCTTTAAGAAATACAGTTATTTCAGTTTCTACTTCATTTTCCTGCAATATGTTTTTAAATGCAACATCAACAAATTCAGCATAAGTGGTATCTTTTTTTTCATTTTCTAAAACAAAAAAACTGGCTCCTTCTCCATAAACAGCCCCTTTTGTAGTCTCGTTCAATAAATCATAAGGTGCACTTTTTTCGTCTTTAATATAACCCGCTAGTTTAAAAAGAGACGTTGTATAATCTCCATTCTCATCAACGCCGCCGACTAATATCGATTTTGCTTCATCTGCTTCAATTTGCATTTTGGCATCTAAAAGAGCTGATTCAAAAGAGATTGCTCCATTTACATATGTAAAATTATATCCTTTGCATTGCAATGTAAGGGCAATTTGTGCTCCAACAGTATTATGTGTCGATTGAATAAATGAAGTTGGTGTCAAAAATTCTTCATTATTATCAATAATTGTCTTCAAAAATTTCTCTGAATCTTCGATGCAGCCCATTCCGGTTCCGGTAATGATGGCATCTATATTTTCGACATTTGCTTCTTTCATGGCATAAGCCGAAGCTACGATTCCGTTTTTAATGCCATTTGCCATTCTTCTGCTGGCAACAGGAGAAATAAAATCTTTATAAACGGGTTTGTTTAAAAAGAATATATTTTCATTTTTATTATACACGGCTTCTTCTAAAAAAACAGTATCAAATGTTTTTTGAGCTGAAAGACAACCTACACCATTTATATATGTTTTTTTTATCATACGAAAATTATATTTGTTTTTTTAAAGGAATATGGTATCGTCATTTTTAGTTTTTATTGTTATTTAAAATCATGACGATTTCACTAACTTTTAGAAAATATAAGTGTCGAACAATTTCCGCCAAACCCAAACGAATTTGATAAGACATGTTCAATATTTTTATGCTTTAATGTTGTTTGCGGTTTTAAGTCGAATTCCTGCATTGGAGTTTCAAAATTTAAACTTGGAAAAACTACATTGTGCTGAATGGCAAGTACGCTGTAAACTGCTTCAATCGCAGCAGCAGCTGCTAAAGTATGTCCTGTAAATGGTTTAGTTGAACTAAAATCGGGTATTGGGTTTTCATTATAAATTCTCAAAATAGCTCTTCCTTCTGATAAATCATTATTAGGAGTTGCTGTTCCGTGAACATTTATATAATCAATTTCACTCGGATCTAATGCAGCAATTTCAAAAGCTTTTTTCATGGCCGAATAAGCGCCGTCACCATTTTCAGAAGAAGCAGTTTGATGAAAAGCATCATTTGCATTTCCGTAGCCTGAAACTCGAGCCAGTACTTTTTTGTTTTCTTTTTTTACAATTTCGTCAGATTCCAAAACCAGATAAGCAGCTGCTTCGCCAAGATTTAATCCTTTTCTTTCATTATCAAAAGGTTTGTTATAATCATCTGACAAAATCATCAAAGTCTTAAATCCGTTAATGGTGAATTTTGCCAAAGCATCAGTTCCGCCCACAATAACGCGGTCTAATTTTCCGGTTTTAATTAATCTTGCACCCAGCATAATCGAATTAGCGGCAGATGAGCAAGCTGTACTTATAGTCGTAACCATACCTTTTAGCCCAAGTTCGTCTGCAATTTTTTCAGCAACATCACCACAATTATGACTTACAATGTATTTTTGTACCGCAGGATTTTCGAAATATTCGTAATAATATTTTTCCGTCATATCCATGCCGCCAACGCTTGTTGCCGAAATTAATCCTGTTTTATATTCATTAATAGAAGTGATTCCAGCATTAGCAACAGCTTCTTTCGCAGCAATTGCACCAAGCAGTGCAGACCTCGAAAAGTTGTTTTCTTTTCCCAGTTTTAATTGCGCGATCAGTTCATCGTTGGTTTTTTTGATTTCACCAACTTTAATAATATCAGCATGAACGGTTGAAATATTTGTGATACGAGAAATACCAATTTTATTTTCAATTAATGAAATATAATTTTCTTCGACTGAATTTCCAATCGAAGAAATAATTCCCATTCCGGTTATTGCGACACCTTTCATTTAGACTTGCTTAGATTGTTAGATTTTTAGACTTCTTAGATTTTTTTAGACTTGCTTAGATTCCAGACTTCTTAGATTATTGGGCTTTTTATTTTTTGTCTAAGAAGTCTAAAAATCTAATCAAGTCTAAGTAAGTCTTACTTTGTTCTGTTAGCGCTAATATAAGCCGCCATAGTTTCGATCGATTGGAAAATTGTTTTTCCTTCTTTTGGGTCGACAAGTTTAATTCCGTAATCTTTATCTAAAATCACGATCAGTTCAAGCGCATCAATCGAGTCTAAACCTAAACCGTCTCCAAACAAAGGATCGTTATCTGCAATATCTTCGATTGCGATATCTTCTAAATTTAAAGTAGTAATGATTTTATTTTTTAATTCTTCTTTTAATGCTTCCATGATTATTTATTATATAATGTATTGATATTTTCGTTTGTATATTTTTCATTTTTTTCTTTGCTGATAAGACAGAGAAAAGCTTTATAATTGTCGTTAAAATACTCGACCCAACCGCAAAGAACCATATCGGCTTTATTTGTGTTTAACAGAATCTCTGAATAGTTCGACAAAAATTCAGAATTGAAAGCATCAAATATAAAGAAAGAATTTTCACTTTTAAGCTGATGGCGGATACTTATTTCGCCCAAACATATATTTGGAAGCGTATACACAAAAACCGCCGGACTCGGAAAATAATTTTCTTTGTCTGAAATCGATTCCTGATATTTTACATCTGTATCTAAACTTGAAGATTTATTGGCCAAAACCAAAGCAATATTATTTTCTTCCTCATTTGAAGTTATTGGACTCAAAAGCAATTCTGATCCTAAAAAAGCCAATTTGCTCAAAGCATCCATTTTGAAAAACTTCGGATATTGCATTTCAAAATTACGATAAGCTTGTTTAGCAAAATCCGCAAAATCTGTAGGTTCAATTTTGAAAACAGAACTTCCGTTCAAAACAATTTCATTGTTTTTGATGGTGATATAGGATTGTATGTAAGTTTTGTTTTGAGTCATTGTGAGATATAACAAAATTATCAGTATTATTTTTTCTTCCCGATTTGTTTGATTTCTTTGTCAAAATCTGAAATGATTTTTTGAGTTTTATTAAACTCATCATATTCTTTTATGGCTTTTTTATCTGCTTGAATTTTTGATATTTTACCTTTTCCTTCTAAAATTTTATACTCGTTGAAGGAAAGAAACTTATTTACACTTATAGCTAACTGTTCCATAGTAAAAGTGTTTTCACGTTCAATCAATCCTTCAATATAATCAAAGTAACCTGTAACAGTTCTTTCTAGTAGAGTTATTTCTTTTTCTTGTAAATAATTTTTAGCAACAATTACATCGGATTTTAATATTCTTCCGTCAGGAGCATTTTTCCAACTGCTAAGTCCCATATTGTCTTTTTCTTTATCTGCATTTTTATGAATGATTTCTGCAGCAGTATTTCCAGTTATAGCAAAATGGAATTTGTTTTGAATCATGGCATAGAAATTCTTTGTTACCTCTGAATTTTTATCGTAATCGATACTGCATTCTGCAAAAATATCACTTACTTGTTGGTAGATTCTACGTTCGCTTGCACGGATAGAACGTACTCTGCGTAATAATTCTTTAAAATAATCTTTACCAAAAACCGTTTTTCCTTGTTTTAGACGTTCATCATCTAAAATAAAACCTTTGATTATGTATTCTTTTAAAGTTTGAGTTGCCCATATTCTAAATTGAGTTGCTTTACTTGAATTTACTCGATATCCAACAGAAATAATAGCATCAAGATTATAAAATTTTTGGTTTCTGGAAACTTGACGATTACCTTCAGATTGAACTTGTAAGATTCCCTTACAAGTTGAATTTTCTTGCAATTCTCCTGATTCAAAAATATTCTTTAAATGTAAAGTGATATTCTGCGGAGTTGTGCCAAATAATTCACCCATGGCCTTTTGTGTAAGCCAAACTGTTTCGTCTTGCACAAAAACATCAACTCTGACTTCTCCATTTGGATTGTCGTAAATAAGAAATTTAGTTTCGTTATTTTCCATTTCATTTCATCTTTTCAAAAACCACAGCCGTATTACAACCGCCAAACCCAGAAGCCGTCTTCAAAAAATATTCAATATTAGCCTCTTCATTTTTCTCAATCACATTTATAGATTCACTTACGCCAATTTCATCAAAACCTTTTGATTCAAAAAGCATATTTTGATTCGCAGATTCTATTGCGATTACCGTTTCCAACAATCCTGAAGCGCCCAACGTGTGCCCGTAAAATCCTTTCAAACTATTTACTGGAATATTTTGTAAACCCAAACGGCTGAATGCAATGGCTTCCATTTCATCATTGAATGGTGTTGCGGTTCCGTGTGCTGAAATATAATCTAATTTATTGGCTTCGATTTGAGCTTCTGTCAAAGCATTCTGGATACTTCTAAACAAACCTTCGCCCGTTCTTGACGGACCAGAAATATGATTCGCATCGTTTATAGAACTGTCGCCAATAATTTTTATTTTGGCTTTTTTGGCTTCCGCCGAAATTAAAATCGCTGCGGTTGCTTCGCCTAAACTTACTCCGGTTCTGTTTTTAGAATAAGGCTTACAAGGCAAATCGCTCATCGCCTGAAAAGCATTAAATCCAGACAAAACAAATTCTGAAACTTCATCGCCGGCTACAACAAAAACATTATCATAAAGCTCAGACTGAATCATTCTTTTCGCTACAGAAATGGCTAAAATTCCAGAAACACAGGCATTTGAAATTACAATTGGCTGTGTCGTAAAACCAAAAAAAGCAGCAATGTTTTTCGCTAAAACATCTAAATGTGCGGTGTTAAAACTTTCTTCAGAGTTATCTTTTAATGCAGTTACGTTTCCTTTTGTGGTTGAAAGTATAAAAGCGGTTTTCGAATTTAATTCAATTCCTGAATTTTTAATCATCCGCTCTAAAGCCAAAATCATCATTTTCTCTAAACGAGAATATTTGGTTTCAGTGCTTATTTTTGCAAAAGCACTGTTTATTTTTTCATCTGAAATAATAGAAGCATAAAACGGATTTGGCATTAAAGAAATATCCTGATGCAATTGAATTCCAGAATCGCTGCGCAAAATCGCCTCAATGTTCGATTGAACATCAAAACCCAATGGCGTGATACAATTTGTTTCTGTGATGTATATTTCTCTTAACATTTTATGATCTCGATTTCTTCTGCAAGGTTTTCAAAACCTTGTAGGTGTTTTATTTTAAAGCCTCATCTTAAAAAAAAGGTTTCACGCAGATTTTGCAGATTTTAATTTTATACCTACAAGTTTTTAAAACCTTGCAGGAAAACGAAAAACGAAAAAGACAACGAAAATAAATTAGTGCTAATTCGTGAAATTCGTGTTCTACTTCAACAACCCCACTTTTCGTTTCCATTCTTCATAAAAAGGAGGATTTGTCAGCATTAAATTCCCTTCTTTATCTAAAAAAACCTGAACAGTTTCGCCGGTACAGGCAATCTCACCTTTGGCATCAATAATTTTAAAACGGTAAATCATTTTGGCTGCAGGCGTATCGACAACTGTTGTTTCAATTGTTACAACATCGCCGTAGCGCAAAGACAATTTATGTTCGCATTTCGATTTTACGATTGGTGTTGTGTAGCCAGTTGCTGCAATATCTAAATACGTAAGTCCGTGTTCACGTCCAAAGGCTTCGCGTCCATCTTCAAAATAGGTAATATAATTGCCGTGCCAAACGATTCCGAGCGGATCAGTTTCGTTAAAACGAATTCTGATTTCGTGCGTAACGCTTAGGGAAGCGACCTCGTTATACTGTTCTTTTCTTTTTGTCATAAAATAATGCGATGGAAGTTGTGATTATAAAGAACAAAAATAACAAACTTATTTTTGGAATGATTTCGACGAAAGAAACGTTGCGCAGTAAAACATCATAAAATGCTTCTAATGCCCAATTCATTGGCGATGATTTGGCCACAATTTGCATAATTTTTGGCATTACAAACACAGGAACCCAAACACCGCCAATTGCAGCTAAAATAATAACGCTTGTCGCGCCAAACGGGGCAGATTGTTCTTGTGTGTTCGCAACAGTTCCTAATAAAATTCCGAATCCGATGGCAGCAAAACCTGAAAATAAAGCGACGACACTCATTAAAAATAAATGTCCTTCGATATTTAATGAAGGCAAACCAATATGCGGAAATAAGAAAATCGCAACAGCAACCATCATGTAAAACTGAATCATACAAATGAGAGAATATGTGATTGTTTTTCCGATGATGACGATTAAATTAGAGACCGGATTGGTCAGCAATCGAACAAATGTTCCCTGAGATTTTTCTTTAACAATATTGATAGACAACGGAATCACGATAAAAAAGATCGCAAAAAGTGTCCAAGCCGGAACGTTGTGCTGTACCGAATTTGGCAACACTTCTTTGTTGTTTATTTTTGGAATTATTTCTTTGAAAGTAATAAAACTCTTCTGGTCAAATTTGGTATTTTCTTCGCCCAATTGATTTTGAAAAGTGGTGTAAATGGATTTTGTTTCGATTTGAGAGATCATTTTATCTATAGAACTCATTACAGAATTTTTGAAACTCAATTGAACCGCCGGGTCAAAATAAAGTTTTACTTCTTTTTGCTCAATTACTTTTGGTTTTTCTGGTTTGGCAACGCTGTCTGTGAAACCCATTTTACTGACAATGTTTTCTACATTCTGATCTACTTTTGCCTGTAAATCAACGCTTAGGTTTTTCGGGATTACAATTGCCAATTGAAATTTTCCTTTGTAGACATTTTCTCTGGCAACGTCTTCTGTAATTGGTTTGTTGTCGATTTGAGTGACAACGCTAAATAATTGACTTTTTTCCAGGTTTTCAAAAACTGTTTTCGAAACAGAACCCTTGTCGTTATCGACTAATAAAATTGGAATTTTAGTATCGCTTACGGTTTTAAAAGTACTATCCTGAATTAAAGTTACCGTAATTACCAAAACCAACGGCATTATAAATAAAATAATCAAGCCGCCTAAATCTCGTTTCAGCAACAAGAATTCTTTTACTATCGACATCCAAATTTTATATATCATCTCTCAAGTCGTTACCAGTTAATGAAATAAAAACTTCTTCGAGATTTCTCGCTTCCTGAGTTGATTCAATCAAACTTGATGGCGTTCCTTGCGCATAAATTTTGCCTTGATCTAAAATGGCAATATTCGTGCAGAAATCTTCGGCTTCAGCCAAATGATGTGAGGTATAAATAATCGTAGTTCCGTTTTGATTCAATACTTTAAGATAATCTAAAATGGCATTTTTAGACTGAACATCAACACCAACGGTTGGTTCATCTAAAAACAAAACTTTAGGATTGTGCAGAATTCCAGCAATCAAATTGACGCGTCGTTTCATCCCACCTGAAAAAGTTTCGATACGTTTGTCGGCAAATTTTAATAAACCTAGAAGATCTAAAGTTTCGATTACTTTATCTTTTAAATTTGAACCTTTCAAACCATACATGCTTCCAAAATAATGCAAGTTTTCACGAGCTGTCAGTGTTGGATACAATGCATATTCTTGAGGAACAACACCAATTATTTTTTTGATTTTTGAAGAATGATCAGTGTAATTCAAATCATCAATTGTAAAATGTCCTGAAGTTGGTTTTATTAAACCGCAGAGCATTGAAATCAAAGTTGTTTTTCCGGCACCATTCGGACCTAATAATCCGAAAATCTGGCCTTCTTTTATTTCCAGCGAAACATCGTTCAAAGAATACATTTCTGCACTTTTGTACTTTTTCGAAAGCGATTCTATTTTTATAATGGATTGCAAAATATGTCTAGCTGATTGCTTTTTTTAGTTTTTTGAAAAAGATTTCTTCTCGATTGGCGATGTCTAAAAGATCATCGGCAATGGCATTGTAAGCGTCTTCTTTGGCACTTCTATTTTTATAAATTCTCGAAGCTTCTACGGCAAAATCGCGCCAAGAATCTCCAATTTGAGTCATTTCTTTAGAAAGTACTTTCAATTCGTCATTACCTAAAACAACCGAGGCTTCCTGCAAAAATGCGGCATAAATAAAACGAAAACCGCCACCTCCAGTTCCTATTTCTTCCTGCATGCGCACCATTTGTGCCAAATAATGATTGGCTTTTCTGACACCATGTTTTACAGGCCATTTTCTAATTCGTCTTGAAACTAATCTAATCCCGCGCACGCCTACAATTGGCATTGGCGCCAGCATATCACGGCAGGTATTTTTGATTCCTTTGATGATCGCACTTTTAAAATCAACTTCTTTCGGAATCTGAATTGGATAATACATTTGTCCTTTTGGTGCAAATGCACCTTTTGCAAAACGTACTTTGTCTAATTCATCGTGTGTTAAAGTCGTAACGGTTTCCATTACTGGATCGCTTATTAAATAATCGGTTTCGGTTTTGCCGTAAACAACTAAATTGTGCGCGTTGAAGTGAAAGCGGTATTCATCAGGAAAATAACTCAAATGATAAACACCAACTTGTAATCCGGTTGGAATATTGTTTTTTAAATTTTCTTCTAAAGCTTTATTAGCATTGCTTACCGAAGAAAATTTTTGTCTTTTAATTTTTAAATTTAAACGATTTGCAACCTTATTAAAAATCTGTCCAGGCAAAGTTCTATAACTGATTGCCGGCGCGTGATTGACTTTTATAAAAGGCAAATACACAAATAAAAGTCCAGAACCAATTCCAAAAATCATCGGTTCGCTGATATTCAGTCCGTTGTTTTTTAAGAGGTTTGACGCTACTCCATTTTCACAATGAGCAGATTGATGATGTGTAAAAGTAACTTGCATTAATCTGTTTTAAAGTTTTTTAATTCGGCTATTGAAATCTCAAAAGCATCGGCATATTTTTGTAAAATGTTATCACTCAATTTAGCAAAAACGGCTGGCTTAAAATGTCTTTTTACGCGCCATTTCCACATTCCTACATATCCTGCAAGAATCGTAAGATCCATTTTATTGAGTTCCATATAATAACAAATCGGACTCAATTCTCCGTTTTGAACTTTCAGTTTTGCTTCTTCGGCACGTTCTTTTATATCGTCGATCGCGTTAGAAAGCGCAATTGCTTTTGGTTCCCAGCCCGTGCTTAGAGCCGTTGTATAATTACCGTTTTCATCCGTAGCATAAACTAATTCTTTGAGATTTTTTTTGCTCAAATTTCCATCGTGCTGTGGTACATTTTCTTTTTCCATGACGGTTTAGTTTTCGATTAGAATTATGTTGTTGTCGAAATCGTCTTTTGAATGAACAAATTAATTTCGCATTCTAAAAGTTTTTCGTCTTCGAGTAAACTTTCGCAATTCATTGTGCATAAAGTATAATCGTCGCCAACAAATTTCGATACCAAAGTTGCTTTTGTTGTGATAGAATCACCAACTTTAGGCAATGAATATATTTTTACATTTTTTAATGCGCTGATAAAACCAATAACATTTACGTTTTCATTTTCGGTTCCGTCATCTTCAAAAAAATATTTTTTCCCGACAATTGATGAACAGGTCTGCGCCGTATTTTCGATTAAGCCGGCTTCAATAAAAATGTCATTATCAACAAAAATATTGTCTTCTTTAATTAAAAATATAGTTTCTACAAAGTTGGCATCAATATCTAAAATTAAATCGACCATAAGCATCGGCGCGCGATGAGGTAAATAATTTTGTATGTCAACTCCAGCTTTCATACGTTTTATTGTTTTGCTAAAACGGTTTTCATCTGTCCGTTTGCAATTTCTTCATTATTTAAAAAAGTTGCAATATTAACCAAAGTAATTCCGGCAAATTCTTGTAAAATCGTAATAGTTGATTGAATTGTATCGTTGGTTTTTGGCAGTTTTTTAATTTCAATTTCTTTGATAGAACCAATATATCCGGTAGGAGCAATTTCGTTTTTCAAAAAAAACTGATATCCTGTATGCAACGCAACAGACTGCGCCATATGTTCGATTAAGCCTGCTTCTAAAAAAGTGTTTTCCTCTACAAAAATATTGTCGTTCTTAATTTTCAAACCTGCAACCAATGAAGTTTCAGAATAAGAAAATAGGCGATCTACCATTACAAAAGGAAACTTTTGAGGCAGAAGATTTTCGACAGCTTCTTTTTCTAAGAGAATTTCAGTTTCCATTAGCAAACTGTTAAATAAGCATAAGCAAATGAAAACCTGCCGCTTTCAGGAACAGACAATAAAATACGTTCTCCTTTTTTTAATTTTCCTGAGTTTATTAATTCTTCAAGTGCAATATAAATCGAAGCAGAACCCACGTTACCCACTCTCAAAAGATTCATAAACCATTTTTCATCGGTAAGTACAATTCCTTTTTCGTTCAATCCTTTTTTTAGTCCTTCAACAAAAAAGTGAGAAGAAACGTGTGGTAAAAAATAGTCAACATCTTGTGCAGTAATATTATGCTTTGCCATCGCATCGCTCATACTTTCTACGCCTTTTGGCAAAATAAATTCATCAAGCAGTTTTACGTCTTGTTTTACGGCAAACACAGATTCCTTAAGCCATTGTTCTGGATGGTAATCGCTCCAAGGCTGGATTTCGCCATTTTCTAATTTATCGCCGCCGGCGTACATACACGTTTCTAATTCGAACGCGTATGAATATGCTTCCATCCATTCTATTTTTAAAGAAATGCCGTTGTTGCTTGGTTTATTTTCTAATAAAAAAGCACCAGCGCCGTCCGATAACATCCAACGCAGAAAATCTTTTTTGAAAGCAATAATGGGCTGTTCTTCAAGGTTTTTTAAATTGATGATTTCATGCTTATATTTTGGAGATGAAAGCCAAGTCGAAACTTTTTCTGATCCTGTGCAGATCGCGTTTTTAGAATTTCCTGATCGAATCGAAAGAAAACCATATTTCAATGCGTTCATTCCAGAACAGCAAATACCCATAGACGAATTTAATTCTACGGATCTGTTTTTTAATAAACCGTGAACCATTGCAGCATGCGACGGTGCCAAAACGTCTGGCGACGAAGTACCGCAAGAAAGAACCTCTACATCTTGATCTGTAAAGTTTTCATCAAACAATTGTACAATTGCATTTCGGGTTAATTCAGCATTGGTATGTGTGCTTTTTCCTGTTTTGTCTACGGCGTAGTATCGGCTTGTAATTTTATTATTTCGCAAAATAATACGTCTTGCTTTTGAGGCAGTATCATTTATTAGGCCTAAGTAAGCTTCCATTTCATCATTTGAAACAGCTTCATTTGGCAAATATTTTGCAGCTCTGGTAATATATACGTCAAACATAATTTAATCCTTCTTCTAAACTCCTTGATAATATCGAGTTTCTTTTTTTATGGTTTTCAACTTAAATGGGTAGGTAATAAGGTGCAATATATACACTATTGGCGAGATTAGCCATATTGCAAGCAATAAATAAACATTAAATACTTTAAGAAGCATTTTTCTGTTTTTTTGATTTTTATGGATGATATTAGACCACTTATTAAAAATTTTGTTAGCTGTTTTGTCAACAGTAACCAAATAAGAACTGATTTTTACGGCGCCTAATGCTGTTAATTTTGGTTGTAAATCTTCTAATTTATTTTGTTCAAATTGCGAAAGTATCGCTTCTCCAAATTTATCAGATTCTTGAATGTCTTTATCAGAAACTCCCGGCAGTGGAAAAAATCCCAAATACCTTTTCTTTACTCCAGAAAACATCCAATGTACAATTGTTATTACACTGATTAAATTTCCAACGCGATCTACCAAAGCAACATTTCCCACCAATTTTGCATTCGCATCACGCAATAAAACTTTTACTTTTTCCTGCGCCATAATCCACATGTTTCTTGAACCATTTATGGTAACGACAGGCGTGTGGTTTAAGATAGTTTTAGCTTCGGCACTTTTTAGAAAAGAGTTCATCGGAATTGAAGGCGATAAAAACCAAACCTGATAATGCAAAAGAACTAAATCGAATTTTGTATTCAAAATTTCTTCAGAAACAGGTTTTAAAGCTGTCGGAATCTGTAGAAATGATTCTGGAAAAGCCTCAAAAAAAGAAGCTTTGTCCCACGGAAAAGGAAAAGGTTTTTCTAATTGAATTTCGTGAAAAGTTACTTTTATTTCATCTGAATTTAAAAACGGTTTTGCAATATTTCGTGCAATCGATTCTAGTTGTCCAGACTGAGAATAATAAATAACGAGAACATTTTTCATTTGGTTGAAAGTCTTTGGTTGCTAGCAAAAATAAGTATTTTTATTTAAATGAATTTTCTTAATTTGTCTGTTCGTTTTGTGTGAATCCAATCTGGCCAAGTTGAAGCATCTTCAGCATCATAAATTCGGATTTTTTGATTTTTATCTTCAATTAATAAATCGTCAGAGGTACATCCTAAAATCATTGCAGCTGCCGCAACGCCAGAATATGTAGCGCCGGCAACACCGTGAGACAGCGTACAAGCGCCACAGAGAAATAGATTTTCAATTTCGGTTTTGTTTTTATAGGAAAAGGGACCAACTTGATTTAGTGTTTTTTCAGTTCCGTAGACATTTCCTTTTGTCGAATTTATATAAAACTCGTTGGTTTTTGGAGTTCCTAATTCGGCTTGAATGACGTGCTGTTTGGCATTCGGAATTATCTTTTCGAGATTGTTCATCAGTTTATCTATAATCTTTTCTTTAAACTTTTTATAGTCTTCATTATGATAATCTTCTAAACCATTAAAATCTTTTAGATGATCGTAATTCACATACGTTACAATTTCAAAATTATGATATCGTCCGTTAAAACTTGCTGGATCTTTGAGCGTGGTACAGCTCATAAAAATAGAAGGGAATGAATCTCCAGTGGCAATTGTATCGCTCATTAAATGTTCAAAATTAGCATCGTCGTTTTCATCTTTCATCATCCAGATATTTCCGGAATCAATTCCGTAGAGTGTTACATCTATATCTAGAGTCAAAAATAAAATGAGAGAAGTAACAGAATATTTCGTTTTGTCCAGTTTTTTAAGAAGCGATTTACTTAAATGTTTCTTATCTATTAAATTTAAATAAGTAATGGAAGGATCTGCATTTGAAACAATATTTTTGGCCAATATTTCTTCTCCATTTTCAAGCCTTATGCCAATAGCTTTGTTATGATCGACAATGATTTTGCTTACATTTTGTTTGATTCTTATTTCACCGCCATTTCTCTTTATGCTGTTAGTCATGGCTTTTACGATACCGCCACCACCTCCCATTGGGTAAAAACCACCGTCAAAATAATGGTTCATTACGGAACAATGTACCGGAAAACAGGCTCGGCTTGGAGAAAGTCCGTGATCGCCGCACTGAATATTCAGAACAGCTTTTAGCATTGGATCTTTAACATGCCATCCAATTACTTTTTTTAAAGGGAATAAGGCAAATTTTCCAAAATGCTTCGTTCGAAACGGAACGGTAATATTTTGCCAGAAACCTTTTAATTTAGGAATAAGCTGCAGTTCATAACTCACTTTCTGAACAAGTGAAAGATATTCTTTTATGTTTTTTTCTTCGTGCGGAAAATGAGCAGAAAGTATTTTTTTAAGATTATCGAGGCCTGCCGGAAGATCGAAAGTTTCGTTTCCAATGAGACAATGCTCATAGGCATTTTTATTCATTCGGAAAAAAACCATGTCATTGGCAATTCCCAAACCGCGATACAATTCGTTAGTTGATTGTCCTTCTTCCAGAAGTCCTACATAATGAACGCCGGGACTAAAACGTTGTCCTTTTAAGGTAAAACTATGACTCCAGCCTCCAGGAACATAATGTTGTTCGAGTACCAAAACTTTTTGTCCTGCTCTTGCCAGACATATTGCAGTTGCCAATCCACCTACTCCTGAACCTATAATAATCGTATCAAACTCCTGCATACTTTGCTTTAAGAATTGCTAAAGTATAAAAGAACGATTTTAAATGATATTATTTTACTTTATTTTTAATTGATTCCAAAAATCAAAATAATTAAACCATTGCAGCGGATATTTTTCCAGCATCGATTCTAAACTTTCGATATAGGCTTTTAGTAAACCTTTTTCATCACGGTGTTTGACTACAGCTTCGCGTGCGTATAAGTGATAGTGTAAGTTGGGTTCTTTCATTACATAAACAAAAACTACAGGAACTTTTAATCTGGAAGCAATTAAAAATGGACCGGCAGGAAAGTGGGCTTCCTGACCTAGAATTTTATCAGATAGAGATTTTGTGCCTTCAAAATAACGGTCGCCAGTGAAACAAACCAACTCGTTGTTTGCCAAAGCGGCGTTGATCTCAAAAATATGCGATAAATCGTCTCTGATAATAATAAATTTTACGCTTGATTTTTTGGTGACGCTTTCTAAATAATTTTTAATAGCAGAATGCTCTAAATCTGTAGTGACTAAATTGATCTGAAAATCAAGATCAATTTCGCCAAAAAAATGCTCGGCGATTTCAAAATTTCCAATGTGGGCACTAATCAGGACACCGCCTTTTTTCTCTGCCAAAAGTCTTTTCAGGATATCAATTCCGTCAAATTCATAGGTGAATTTATTCCGCATTCCTGCAGAAATGGAAATTTTATCAATAATGGTTTGCCCAAAAGTAAAGTAACTTTTGAAAACCATTTTTTTAGCTTTGAAATTGGAGTACTGCAGTCTTTCTTTAAAATAATAAGAAATGGCTTTGTTGCTTTTCTTTAGAAATAAAAAATAATAAGAAGCAACAAAATAAAGTAAAACATAGGCAGCCCTTATACCTGCTTTTTGTATTAAAAAAACAAATATTCTATACCCTAAAACAGTTCCTTTTGATTTGCCATCCCATTGACTCATTAAGCAGCTTTAGCTTTTAATTTGTTTTCAATGAGATCGTAAAAGTTTTGAAAAGAAGCAATTCCAACGAAATCAACTTCAACCAGCTTTACACCAAAGTTAGCTTCAATAGAAACTACCAAATCTACATAGTCTAAGCTATCTAATCCAAGTGTGTCTTTCAAATTAGCATCCGGTTCAATGTCATCATTGTCAACTTCAAATTCATCAACCAAAAAACCATTAATTTTTGCTATTATCTCTTCTTTATTCATCATTCAGTTTAAACTTTTTAACAACCAACGCAGAGTTGGTTCCTCCGAATCCGAAGGAATTGGACAAAAATATGTCAAATTTTTTGTTTAAAGTAGTTTTGACCAAATTTAATTTAGAAGCATCTTCATCTGGATTTTCCAAATTGATGTTTGGCGCTATAAAATCGTTTTGCATCATGAGGATAGAATAGATCACTTCGCTGGCTCCAGCCATCCAACATTCGTGGCCAGTCATTGATTTTGTAGAACTTACGTACGGATTTTTTTCTCCAAAAACTTCAAAAATTGCTTTTGCTTCATTACCGTCTCCAACCGGAGTTGAAGTAGCGTGTGCATTAATATATTCGATGTCATTTGCTTTTAATTGAGCATCATCAAGCGCTCGTTGCATGGCTATAGACGGGCCTTCAACGTTTGGTGTTGAAATATGACCGCCGTTTGATGAGAATCCGTAACCCACAACTTCAGCAATAATATTTGCGCCTCTTGCAATGGCAGATTCGTAACTTTCGAGAATTAAAGTGGCACCGCCGCCACTCGGAATCAATCCGTCACGATCAGCATCAAAAGGTCGAGAAGCTTTTTCCGGATCATTTTCTCTAGAAGAAAAAACACCCAAACCATCAAAACTGCTCATTGCATATTTGTTGATTTCTTGTGCGCCTCCGCAGATAATAATATCCTGAAAACCACTTTTTATTAAGAAATAAGCCAATCCAATAGAATGTGAACCGCTCGCGCAGGCCGCACTTATCGTAAGATTGATGCCTCGAAGTTTAAAAATCGTTGAAAGATTCATCGTAACGGTAGAATTCATCGATTTAAAAATCGCTCCAGAACCAATTAAAGCGGTGTCTTTTTTCTCACGAACAATATCTGTGGCATCAATAATTGCTTTAGAAACACTGTCATTTCCGTACATAATACCCACTTCGCGATTGTCAAAAAAGGCATCATCGATATTGGCATTTTTCAAAGCTTCGATTGTAGCCATATAAGCATACTCGGTTTCTTCACCAATGCTCATACGCTGTCTTCGCGTCAATAAATTTTTAAGATCTGGTTTCGGAACCACTCCTGTTAAGGCAGATTGAAAACCAAATTCTTTTCTATCAGAATCAAACTGAATACCAGATTTTCCGTTGTATAAAGATTCCTTTACTTCATCTAAAGAAGTTCCGATACAAGAATAAATTCCCATTCCAGTAATTACAACTCTTTTATTCATCGTCTTTCAAGTAATTTTTTATCCGTTACGTGTAATTTTTAAACACATAGAAACACAGCTTTTGTAACTCAAAAAAGGCATTTCACTTATTTTAAATTAAGATAGTTTTCTATGTGAAAAGAAATGTATTTCTTTTTTGTATTCTTTATTCCATAGAAAATCTAGGTCTCTATGTGTTAGAATTTTAAGAATATATTCCTCCGTTTATATTAATAATTTCTCCGGTAATATAACTCGATTTTTTAGAAATCAAAAAGCTTACCAAATCTGCTACTTCTTCGGCTTCGCCAAAACGATTTACCGGAATAAGTTTTAATAATTCTTTTTCGTCTAATTGGCTCGTCATATCCGTTCTAATAAAACCTGGTGCAACGGCATTAACTGTAATATTTCTTTTGGCAACTTCTTGCGCCAATGCTTTTGTAGCAGCAACAATCGCGCCTTTTGCCGCAGAATAATTGGTTTGTCCTGCAGTTCCTTTTACTCCAGAAACCGAAACCATGTTTACAATTCGGCCATATTTATTTCGAAGCATTTTTTGAATAAAAAACTGCGTTACATTAAAAAACCCGTTTAAACTTGTGTTCACAACGCCGTTCCAGTCTTCGGGAGTCATCCACATAAAAAGACCATCTTTTGTAATTCCGGCATTGTTTACAATTGCTTCTACAATGGCACTAGGATTTTCTTCCTGCCATTTATTTAAAACAGTTTGAACTTCTTCAAAATTAGAAACATCAAAACCTAAAATTTCTCCTTTTCCGCCTAATCTCTGTACTTCAAGAAGTGTTTCTTCAGCAGCAGTTTTATTGGAGTGGTAGTTAATCAGAATATGATAGTCGGCATCAACGGCTAATTTTTTACAAATAGCACTTCCAATTCCTCTTGAACCGCCTGTTACTAATACACATTTCATTATATATATGGAATTTATTTTTATTGGAAATAAAAGCTATTTCTTCTTTTTAGCTGTTGTTTTGGTTGCTGTTTTTGCCGGTTTTGTTTCTGGTTTTGGTTTTTCAGCAGGAGTTTCAGCTATTTCTCTTTTTTCTGTTTTTGAAAATAGTTCAGCATTGTCAAACCATTGGTTGCTTAATACGGTTCCGTCTGGTTTAAGAAACCCCCATTTTCCTTCATTTTTTACTCTTGCAACGCCATCAATAAATCCTTTATCTTGTTGCGTAAACATAGCAATTAGTGCATTTGCAGTAATACCGTATTGTGTAGGGATTACTAATTTTCCAGATTCATTTATAAATCCCCAATTGCTTTCTTTTATCGGAGCCAAACCGTTTGTACTGAAAACTTCTGCATCATTATAAGTTGGCGGAATAACAAATTCTGCTTTTGGATTTATATACCCCCATTTTGAACCCACTTGTACTGGTGCTAAATTTTTAGAGAAAGCTTTTCCTTTATCGTAAATAGGAAGAATTACCCAATTTCCTTTTATATCAATGTAGCCAATTTTTCCGTTTTTCTTGGCAAATGTCAAATCTTGAGTTTCAAAATCCCAGATTTTTTCTGCACCGTCTACAGGAATAAATTTCCCTGCATTTACAAGTCCGAAAGTTTTATCTTTTCTGGCCCAAGTTGTATTTTTAAAATAGCCTCCAATTTCATCATAAACAGGTTCTACTAATTCTTTGCCGGCAGTATTAATAATTCCCCATTTTTTATTGCTTTCCACTCTTGCATATCCATTTTCAAAAGACTTGATCTGATCGTATTTTGGCTCTAAAACAACGGTCATTTTGTTGTTGATCAATCCTACTTTATTGTTTTGTCTAAAGAAAGCAACACCATCATTAAAATCAAATAATTTATCAGAAGCCGGTGCTTTTTGAATCTCACCTTTTGTATTAATATAAACCCACTCTTTGTCTTTTTGTACAATTGCAATACCGCTGTTAAAATCTTTGGCATCTTTAAAATCAGCCGGAATTATCCAAGTTCCTTTAGCATCTATAAATCCCCATTTTCCGCCATTTTCAACAGCAGCCAAACCTTCAGAAAAACTTCTGGCAGCTTTATATTGAGGTTCAATTTTAAAAGAGCCGTCTTTAGCAAGATATCCAAATTTTGAATTCTTTTTAACTAAGGCCAGTTCTTGACTATTAACGAATTGAATGAGTAATAACAATAAAAAAAGTAGTGATTTTTTCATGGATTTAAGATTCAAAATTAATATAATCGGTTTAACTATTTATAAGGTAATCTTTTACTTGTTGAACAAACGGATACATTACCTGATCTTCCTTAAATTCTGGAATTATATTTCGAACATCGCCGTACCATTTTTTAGTAACCGATGAAATTTTATTTTTTTGAGCTAAATAGTCAATTGCCTGAACAATCGTAATCATTTCAATTGCTAATACTTCAAAAGCATTTTCGATAACTTTTGATGTAATCACTGCGGCATTTGTTCCCATACTTACAATGTCTTGATTGTCATTGTTATTTGGAATTGAATGAACATACATTGGGTTCGAGAGCATCTGGCTTTCTGCAGTTGTTGAGGTTGCGGTGAACTGAACACCCTGCATTCCGAAATTAAATCCTAAAGTTCCTAAATTCACGAATGGAGGAAGAATTTCGTTGATTTTTGAATTCAATAAATAATTCAATTGACGTTCTGCCAGCATCGTTAATTTCGTAATAACAATTTTCAGTTTATCCATTTCAAGTGAAATATAATCACCGTGGAAATTTCCTCCGTGGTAAACATGTTTGTTTTTTACGTCGATAATTGGGTTGTCGTTTGCTGAGTTAAATTCGTCTTCTAAAATCGAAGCAACATTATTAATCGTTTCTAAAACCGGTCCAAGAATTTGGGGCACACATCTTAATGAATAATATTCCTGAACTTTTTCTTTAAAAATTTCTTCTGTATTTTCTCCAGAATATAAATGATCTTCTCTTTTGCGGATCAAAGTACTGTCAGAAAGATTTTGTCTCATTCTTAAAGCTACTTCCTGTTGTCCTTTATGTCTTTTGGTTTGATTTAATTCTTCAGAAAAATGATCATCATAAGCCTGCACCAATTCGTTTATAGCACAAGAACATTTTAGAGACCAATCTAATAATTTGTTAGCGTGATGCACATTTACAACGCCAATTCCGGTCATTACAGAAGTTCCGTTGATTAAAGCCAATCCTTCTCTGATTTCTACCTGAATTGGTTTTAATCCTTCAATTTCAAAAACTTCAGGAGTTGGTCTTCTGTCGCCTTTATAAAAAACTTCGCCTTCGCCAATTAAAACTAAAGCTAAATGAGATAATTGAACTAAGTCACCGCTGGCACCAACACCGCCATGTTCAAAGATTAAAGGCGTAATATCTCTGTTGATTAATTCTGCCATCAAATGAATTACAGAAGGATGAACTCCAGAATTTCCTAATGAAAGCGTATTCAAACGAGCCAAAATGGCCGCTTTTGCACAAACCGGACTTAAAGGTTTTCCGGTTCCCGAAGAGTGGCTTCTAATTAAATTATATTGCAGCTGAATTTGGTCTGACTCTTTAATTCGATATTGAGCCATTGGTCCAAAACCAGTATTTACACCGTATATTATTTTATTTCCTGAAAATTCTTTCAGAAAATTAAAGCTTTCGTTTACTCGATTTAGAACTACATCGCTGATGGTAACTTTGTTATTGCCAAAAATTATAGACTCGAATTCTGCTAAACTTAGATATTCATTAATTGTATTCATTAAATTGTTTTTGGTTGTGCTAATTTAATTTTATTTATCAAAATAAATGTAGTTATTTTGATAAGCGCAAATGTAAGTTAATAATCGATAACATTTTTATTATGACAAAGGAGTTTGTTGATGTTTTGGTGATCGGTGCAGGACCTTCGGGATGCGTTTCGGCATCTTATCTTCATAAAAATAACATTAAGATAAAAGTAGTAGAAAAAGCTAGATTTCCACGGCTTGTGGTAGGCGAAAGCCTAATTCCGCGAGTGATGGATCATTTTGCCGAAGCTGAACTTTTTGAAAGCCTCGATGCGATGAATTTCGAGAAAAAATTAGGTGCTCGTTTTATTAGGGGAGAAGAAATTTGTGTTTTCGATTTCAGTCAGAAATTTGGCGAAGGCTGGGATTGGACTTGGCAAGTACCGCGTGCTGATTTTGATAACACGATGGCGGAAGAAGTAATTAGAAAAGGAATTGATTTAGAATTTGAAACAGAAGTTTTGGAAGTTTCTTTTGAAGGAAAAAATTCTAAAACCATTGTAAAAGATGCAGCCGGAAATTTAAAAGAAATTCACGCTAAATTTATTATTGATTCTAGCGGATACGGACGCGTTTTGCCGAGACTTTTAGACTTGGATACGCCGTCGAAACTTGATCCTCATTCTTCGATTTTTACACATGTAAAAGATATTAATCGCCCGGAAGGCGAGGAAGGAACGCAGATTTCATTCGATATTCTGGAAACGGAAGTTTGGTTATGGGTAATTCCGTTTTCTAATGGAAATACAAGTTTAGGTGTTGTAGGGCCAACGGATTTTATCAATTCGCTTTCTGAAAATAAAGACAATGCGGAAGCTTTGAAAAATGCAATTCAGAAGTCTGATTATTATATCAAAAGATTTAAAGGAACGGAATTTTTATTTGAACCGGTAAAACTCGAAAATTATTCAAGAGCCGTTAAAAGAATGTACGGAGATGGTTTTGCTTTGACTGGAAACAGTTCTGAATTTCTAGATCCGGTTTTTTCTTCTGGAGTTGCTTTTGCGACAGAATCTGGAATGCTTGCAGCGAAATTATACATTAAGGAAGCGCAGGGAATTGAAGTAGATTGGGAAACTGAATTTACCGATTATATGAAAAGAGGAATTGCTGTTTTTACCACTTACGTGAAAGAATGGTACACTGGAAACCTTCAGACTTTGTTTTTCCATCAGCCTGAAAATCCAGATGTCAAAGAAAAAATTTGTTCCGTTTTAGCAGGTTATGTTTGGAATGAAGAAAATCCGTTTGTCAAAAAACATGATCACGTGATCAAGAATATGGCGTATTTATTGAATATGCAGAAAGAACAAAGTCAGTCCTGAGTGATCAGGACTTTTTTTGTGGTTTATTTGAATTTTTTAAATAATGATTTTCAGTTTTTATATCTTTCTCTATTCAAAATAACATAAACAACGCTTAACTTTAAGGTGGCGTAATTGTTGATTTAATGGATAAATTAAACTTTAAAGTTGCTTTTTTGGTTTTAAACAAGTAATTTTGCAGTGATTATTAAAATCATTAGTATGTCTCATAAAGCAAGTGTCATATCTTTTTTACAGGAACTTAAGCAAATAATAAAGACATGGGATATATTTTTTATAGATAGAGCTAAAAATAGTATACAAGATTTAGCAGATATTGGAATCACAGCCAACTCGAGAAAAGAAATAATTGCTCAATTAGAAGTTGAGGATTATAGTGAAGGTCCTCTACCTGAAACACAATTTAATGGAAAAGAATTGTGGATTTTCGGAAAAATAATAAAAACCCAAGACGTTTACATCAAGCTTACTTTGTCCAAAAGTACCAATAATGCGATCTGTATTTCATTTCATAAAGCAGATCATCCTATAAAATTTCCATATAAAATCAAATAGAAGAATTATGAAAAGTCCAATTACAGGTAAAGAAATGACCTTACAAACCAATAAAAAAAGTGTGGTTTTCCGTAAAGAAGAGTTTGAATATTTTCATTTGAGTTATTATTGTGAAGATAGTCAGGAATCATTTACGACAACAGAAATAGACGAGTTAAATCTAAATCAAGTTTATAATCAATATAGAGATAAACATAATATTCTCTTTGCAGATGAAATTCTAAGTATTAGGGAAAAGTATGGATTATCTGCAAATAAAATGTCTCAAATACTGGGATTTGGAGCAAATAGCTATAGGAACTATGAAAAAGGAGAGGTTCCAAGTATGGCAAATGCTAATCTAATTCAAACTATTTCTAATAACTCTATTGTTTTTAAAGATTTAGTTTTAAGAAGTACAGATTTAGAAGACTTTGAAAAAAGTAAAATATTAGTAAAAATAGATGCTGCTATAGAACTAGAATCAGAAACAAATGATGAAAACAAGTTCGTCAGCATGCTCTTTCAAAATATGCTTCCGGATGTTTTTTCAGGTTATAGAAAACCAAATATTCAAAAATTATCGGAAATGGTTGTTTATTTTACAGAAAAACTTTTACCAACTGTAACTATGATGAACAAATTATTGTTCTACGCAGACTTTTTAAATTATAAAAAATCGGGATATTCAATAAGTGGAACTAGGTATATGGCTCATAATTATGGACCTGTTCCTGTAAGATTTAACGGAATATTTGATTATATGACAAATAAAAAAATTGTTGATTTGCAAACTGAATTTTATGGTGACTATACTGGAGAGAAATTTATTTCTTCTCCTACTAAAAACTTTAATTCTGAATTATTTAATGAAATTGAATTAGAATCATTAGAAGAAGTCGTGGTGAAATTTAAAAATTGTAATGCAAGTCAAATTAAAGACATTAGTCATAAAGAAAAAGCATGGATTGAAAATGAAAAGGGGAAAAATAAAATTAATTATAATTATGGATTTGATTTAATTCATATTTAAATTATAATGAATTAGATGTTTAGAAGGATTTTCAAATACGTTATTTTTAAGGTAATATAGATTATTAAAAATAAAAAGAGGATATCAAATTGATATCCTCTTTTTGTCTTCAAAAAATAATATAGTAAAAAATTATACTACCAGAATTTAACGTACAATGCCACAATAATCAATAATGTAATTACGATTAAAACTGTAGTTTGTGGTTTTACTTTAAACATTTCAGCGTCTATTTCGAACGCTTTAGGATTTACTTTTGGTCCTGCAAAACTGATTCCGATCATAGCCAGCATTGTAAAGAAGAATGATAATCCCATACAAATGTGGAAAGGAATTTCGAAAGCACCTTTTCCGTTTGGATAAGCAGTATATAACAATGTTTCGTTTCCGAACAACATTGGAGCATATTCGTTGAATAATACTGACAATACAAATCCTAAAATCACCCCTACAATAGCGGCAGTTCCGGTCGTTCTTTTCCAGAACATACCAAGGAAAAACATTGCAAAAACTCCAGGGCTGATAAATCCAGTGTATTTTTGAATGTAGGTAAATCCACCAACACCGCCAATTCCTAAGATGTCATTCCATGTAAATAAAACAGCTAAAAGCATTGCAGCAAAAACAGCAATTCTACCAATGTTTACTTGTTGTTTTTCGCCAGCTTCTTTTTGAATGTATTTTTTATGAATATCTAAAGTATAAATAGTCGAGATACTGTTTACTTTTCCAGCTAATGAAGCTACAATTGCAGCAGTCAAAGCCGCTACAGAAAGTCCTTTTAAACCTGTTGGCAAGAAAGTTAATACTGCGGAGTACGCTCCATCTTTTCCTCCAACTAATTGTGGTAAATGTCCATTTTCATATAGAACAAAAGCAGCAATACCAGGCAGCATTACGATTAATGGCATTAATAATTTTAACATTCCAGCAAATAAAATACCTGTACGAGCCGTTTGTAAATCGGCACCAAGAGCTCTTTGCGTGATGTATTGGTTACATCCCCAATAGTTTAAGTTGATGATCCAGATACCGGCAAGGTAAGACATCAAACCTGGGAAAGTCAAATATTTGTCGATTTCAAGCTGAGATGAATTTGCAGTTGGTTTCGGGATAATCATTTTGAAATGCTCAGGAGCCTCTCTCATTAAAACTTTGAAACCAGCAATTGCATTTTCGCCTACTCCAAAATATTGTCCAACAGTTGTTAAGGCAATGTATGAAGTTACTAAACCTCCTATAATTAAAACGGCAACTTGAATAACGTCTGTATAAGCAACAACCTTCATTCCTCCTAAAGAGATAAACAAAGCAAATATTGCCAATCCGATCATGATCACGTGAAGATATTCACCGCCTGCAAGTCCGTTAATAGCAACAGCTCCTAAATAAAGGATAGAAGTTAAATTTACAAAAACATACAGAAACAACCAGAAAACTGCCATAATCAAAGCAGTAGATTCGTTGTAACGTGTTTTTAAGAATTGAGGCATTGTGTAAATCTTATTTTTAAGATATACAGGAATAAACCAAACCGCTACAATAATTAAGGCAACAGCAGCAAGCCATTCGTAAGCAGCAACAGCGATTCCTAAAAAGAAACCTTCACCGCTCATTCCGATAAATTGTTCAGCAGAAATATTTGAAGCAATCAAAGAAGCTCCAATAGCCCACCAAGTTAAATTTCCTTCAGCCAAAAAGTAAGCTTTAGCATCTTGCTCGTCTTGTTTACGTTTTCGATAAACAGTATAACCGTAGACCGAAACTACGATGAAATAAATAATAAAAACCGCATAATCTGCGAAAGCGAGGTTCTGGTTCATTGTTAGTAGTATTTTAAAGGTGATTGTTTGTTTATTTGGTTTTGAAATCATTTTTTAAGACAATTCCTAACCTGGTTTTTTTATTGTTTTATCTGGATTAAAATATGATATCTGTTTTTATTCTGTTATTTTTTTATGAAAATAAGAACGAAAGCCAAAAGTAAAATAAAATTCTATATCTGCACCATCAACAAATGTGTTTTTTACATTTATAAGCAGTTTGTTATGTTAAATTTTACTTTTGTCTTAATATCTGCTTTTTTATCCAGCATATTTTTAAATGCTTTTGTAATGCACTTCTGATTGCTGTCTTAAAATTTCGGCACTTTTCTCAGGTGTAATATCACGCTGCGATTCGCCTAACATTTCATAACCGACCATAAATTTTTTAACCGTGGCGGATCTCAATAAAGGCGGGTAAAAATGCATATGAAAATGCCATTCAGGATGTTCTAATCCATCTGTTGGAGCTTGGTGAATTCCAGATGAGTAGGGAAAAGAAGTGCTGAATAAATTATCGTATTTTGTTGTAAGCTGTTTTAAAATCTTAGCAAATGATTTTGTTTCTTCTGGTGTTAAATCAGTGATTTTACCAAAAGCTCTTTTGCTCAAAATCATAGTTTCGTAAGGCCAGATTGCCCAGAACGGAACTAATGCCACAAAATGATCGTTTTCGATTACAATGCGTTCTCCTGATCTTAATTCAGCCTGAAGATAATCTTCAAGAAGAGTTCTTTTGTTTTTGTCAAAATAAGCTTTTAGGCTGTTTTGTGTTTTTTCAACTTGTGTTGGCAATGACGACTGCGCCCAGATTTGTCCGTGCGGATGCGGGTTGCTGCAGCCCATCACGCTTCCTTTATTTTCAAAAATCTGAACGTGATTAATATATTTGATATTCCCTAAATCGGTATATTCTTTTTGCCAAGTTCTAATAATGTTTTCAATACCATCAAGTTCCATTTCAGGTAAAGTAAGATCGTGTCGTGGCGAAAAACAAACCACTCTCGAAATTCCTTGTTCTGGTTTTGCTTTAAAGAAAGTATGTTTAATATCTTCTTCAAAAATAATTTCGTCTTGCTTCATTGCAGCAAAATCATTTTCAAAAACAAAGCTGCTTTCGTATTTTGGATTATTCATTCCGTTTGCACGAACGTTTCCTGGACATAAGTAACAGGTTGGGTCGTACTTTGGCAATGTTTCTGTTGTTATGGTTTCATTTTGCCCTTGCCAAGGACGTTTTGAACGATGAGGTGAAACCAAAACCCATTCGTTAATTAAAGGGTTGAAGCGCCTGTGCGGATCTTCGTTAATGTCAAAATTTTTCATTGTAATTTGTTGTGGTATTAAAGTAGTGTTGTTCCATTTGAGATTTTTACATCATAGAATTTTAATTCAATTCCAAATGTATCTAAATAAAGATTTGAAAACTTACTTTTTACCTCATTTTCATTACCTTTTTTTATTAAATTTATAGTGCATCCGCCAAAACCCCCGCCCATTAAGCGTGAACCAATTATAGCATCGTCAGCTTTTGCGGTATCTACAAGCATATCTAACTCTTCGCAGCTCACTTCATATTCTTTCGATAAACCGTAATGTGTTTCGAAAAGCAATTGTCCTAAAAGTTCGATGTTTCCGTTGTCTAAAGCTTCGCATGCTTTTATTACGCGGTTAATTTCTTTTACAACAAAATGAACTCTTTTAAAAACTGTTGGAGTAAATTGATCCTGAATACTTAAAAGCTGTTCTTCAGTACAATCTCTGAAACTTTTAACTTCTGAAAAATGGTTTTTGATGATTGCCAAACCTTGTTCACATTCAATTCTTCTCGTATTATATTCAGATGTAAAAAGCGAATGTTTTACGTTGCTGTCAAATAAAATCAAAGAATAATCTTTGAAATCGGCATTGTGATATTCAAAATCCAAGGTGTTGCAATCCAGTTTTATTACTTTATTTTCAAGTCCGTGTACGCTTGAAAATTGATCCATAATACCACAGTTAATTCCAACCCAGTGCTCTGCTTTTTGTCCTAATAGGGCAATGTCAACTTTTTCAATTTTTAAATCGAAAAGTTCTTTTATCCCGAAAAGCATGCCGCATTCTAAAGCTGCTGAAGAAGATAATCCAGAACCAACCGGAATATTACTGCTGAAAACACAATTGAAACCTTCAAAAGAAAATCCGTTATCTTGTAATTGTTTAATAACGCCACGAATATAATTTGTCCATACGGCATCATTCAATTCGATTTTTTGAGTCAAATCGATTTCAAATTCTTCGTTTAAATCAATGGCGATTATTTTAGATTCTGTGGTATTGTTTTTCTCAAAAGCAAAACAAATTACTTTGTCAATTGCAGCGGGCAAAACGTAACCGTCGTTGTAATCAATATGTTCTCCAATAATGTTGATTCTACCTGGAGAAAGCACAATTTTTTGAGGAGAAGATCCAAAAGATTTCTCAAAAAAGGCTGTGGTGTTTTGTATTAAAATGTCATTCATTATTTTGTAATTGTAATAGTGTTGTCTTTTAATTTTTCTGAAGTTGCTTTTAAAATTATTTTCTTTTTTAAATCTTTAGTTTTAAGAACAATCGTTGCAATTCCGGCTTCTGCCTTTACTGGATTTTGACCAATAATTTCAGCATTTCCTTCGCTTAAAACGAAAGTTACCTCGTTTGTTGCTGTTGGAATAACCGTTCCTTTTGCATCAGTAATTTTAGCATAAACAAAAACCATATCCGGAAATTCTGAATTAATTTGTTTTGAAGAAAGGTCATAATTCAACTCGATTTTCGAAGCTGTTTCTGGCGTTTTTACACTATTTGAAACCACTTTTTTACCGTTAATAAAACCTTCTGCGCGCAATGTTCCCGCTTTAAATACGGGTACTTTAAAAATAAAAGGTGCATGTTCTAATTTGTCGCTGTTTGTATGTAAAGCTGGTTTTTCTTTAGCAACTAAAATATCATTTAAGTATAAAGCGACTTCATCGCAATTGCTGTAAACTGTAATGTTTAACGGCGATTCTGGTGTCCAGAAATTGGCAATATTTACTGTTGGTCCAGATACTAATTTTTTATCTAAAATTACACTGGCATCTCTCTGACTCTGATAAAAGTAATAAGCAAATTTTGGAATTCTGAAAATATCACTGATTCCAGAACTTTCTAAATCCGGACTGTAACCACGGTTGTAATCGAACATAACCCAGTTTGCTTCTCCAATAGTTTGGTTTCCTTTTCTATTAGAATTAGAAGCTTCTTGAAAATTGTATGCTTGCTGTAAAAGTCTTTTTTCGCCAGCGCTTCTTAATTGTCTTGAAGTTCTTTCCTCTTCTTTTAAATTGGCAAATTCGGTTTGATTGAAACCTGCGTTTTGCGCATAGTATTCCCAATCGCCATATTCTGCAATGAAAATTTTACGATTTCCTTTGTTGTATTTTGTCCAATAATCGGGTGCTTTTGCGTGCTGGCGCGCTGGAATAAACAAATCGTAATTTTCGTTATCAATCCAGCTGGCGCTGTAGTTGTGATCAAAAGGCAATTCTTCTTTTAAGGTTTTGGTTGCTGTTGCCATAAATGCAGCAGACATGTCTGTTTCATTCAATGAAGCTTCCCAAAAAACAATACTCGGATGATTTCGATCTCTTCTCGCCATATCGCGAATGTCCTGATAAGCACTTTTTTGAAAAGTTTCGCCGCCAAAAAACTGCCAGCCCGTTAAGCTGTTCATAACTAAAATTCCCAATTCGTCGCAGGCATTTAGAAAAGCTTCTGCATGCGGATAATGCGACATACGAACAAAATCAAAACCTGCATTTTTAATTTTTACAGCATCGCGATATTGCGCTTCATCAGAAATGGCATATCCCAAATACGGATATTCCTGATGCTCGTTTGTTCCTGTAATGTATATTTTTTCGTCGTTTAAATAATAACCATCAGCTTTTAATTCTGATTTTCTAATTCCGATTTTTTCTGAATAAGAATCAACGACTTTATTATTCGAAAGAATTTGAACTTCCAATTGATATAAATTTGGACTATAAATCGACCATAATTTTGGATTTGCAACCGAAATATTTTGAGTTAAAACCAAATCTGAATCCGGTTTAACCGAAAAATTATTTGATTTATATGCTGTTTTCTTGCCTTTATTATCGGTTAATATAAATTTTAAACTGGCATTTTGTTCTGCTTCAAATTCATTTTTTAAATGAACCTGAATCGTTCCTGAAGCTTCATTTTTGTTTATGGTTTTAAAGTTCACATAAATTCCTCCGCTGGCCACTTTATTAGCATTTACAGCATCTGTAATGTATAATTTTGATGTTGTAATTAAATACACATTTCTGTAAATTCCGCCATAATAATTAAAGTCTAAGTCTTTTAAAGGTTTTCCAGGCAAGAAATCCGGATTGTCTTCATTATTGACTTTTACTTTAATAATATTTTCATTATTGGCATTCAAATACGGCGTAACGTCAACCGTAAAGGGTAAATAACCGCCTTTATGGTTTGTTACTTTTTTATCATTAATCCAAACATCTGCTTCCTGCATTACGCCTTCAAAATAAATAAAGGCTTTTTGATCTTTTGAAATGTTTGTTCTGAATTTTTTCTGATACCAAGAAATGCCTTGAAATTGTTTTATAACTACTAATTTCTCAAGTCGCGCGGTATGCGGAATTGTAACTTTTTCCCAATCTTGAGCTGGAGTTTCTTCTCTTTTAAATTCCCAATCGGCACCAAAATTTACTTTTGTACGCGATTGTGCCTGCGCTCTTCCAAACGAAAAGTTCAGGAGAAATAAGAAGAATATGGATTTAAAAATAAGTTTCATTTTCTTTTTTTTTCTTTCACCATTAAAACATTAATCTTAACCGTAAAATTTAATTGTTATTTATTCTTTAAAAGCATCCAATGCCGGTGAAGGTTTTCCGTCAGAAAGCCAAGCGCTTAATTGATAACCGCTCCAGCTTTTTTCGCCTTCCGGTTCCCAATATATTACGCCTAAACCTTTATTATTCGGAACACTTTTTACTGCTTTTATCGTAGCTTCGAGCATTTCTTTTGTGTTTTGCACTAAAGTATAATCACCGCCAACTTCTACAACCATAACTTCTTTATTGTATCGCGAAGCCATGTCTTTTAAATTATTTTCTAAATCTAAAATGGTACTTTGGTAATCGGTTTTAATCCAGTACGGATAATAGGACAAACCAATTACGTCGTATTTTACATTATTTGCCGTTGCTTTATCAAAAAACCATCTAAATTTTTCGCTCTTATTTCCTTCATCCAAATGAACCACAACTTTTATTTTTGGGTCAATCGCTTTTGTCGCGTCATAACCTTTATTAAGCAATTGTGCGAGCTGACTAAAATTATCGGTGCTTCCTTCCGGCCAAAGCATACCGCCCGGAATTTCGTTGCCAACCTGAACCCATTCTGGCGTAACTCCAGCTTTTTTCAAAAGTGTTAAAACGTCGAAAGTGTGATTGTAAACATCGTTCAGCAATTCAGGAAAAGAGTGTTTTTCCCAAGCTGCAGGTTTTTTTTGTTTAGCCGGATCGGCCCAAGAGTCGCTGTAATGAAAATCTATCATAATACGCATTCCCATTTTTTTAGCTCGAACCGCCATAACAACTGTTTCTTCGGGACTGCAGTGACCGCTCGCTTTATCGTTATTCGGGTTTACCCAAACTCTTAAGCGAATGGTGTTTATACCACGGTCTTTTAATAATTGAAGACAATCTTTTGGAGAACCGTCGCTATCATAAAATTTATAGCCAGTTGCTTCCATTTGTGGCAGCCAGCCCACATCAGCTCCTTTTGCAAAACCTTTTTCGTCTGATTTTGAGTCCGGAGTATCTTTTGTAGTACTGCACGAAACCAAAACAGCAAGAGCAAAAAGAAAGAATATGCTATTTACTTTTTTCATAAATTCTATTTTATATTTTCAAATTTATAAACCGTTGTCTGCTGATATTCTTCGCCTTTTTTCAAAACCGAATTTGGAAAATGCGGCTGATTTGGAGCATCTGGAAAATTTTGTGTTTCAAAACAAATGCCGCTTGTTTTATTATAATTTGCGTTTTCTTTTCCTTTTAGAGTATCAAAACAATTTCCGCCTACATAAATATGAACGCTTGGCTGATCTGTGTAAACGCTCATTTTTAAATTAGTTTCTGAACTGAATAATTGTGCAATAATTTCTTTGGAAGGCTCAATAACAAATGAATTGTCTATTGAAGACGGACAGTTTTTAGGTTTTCTAAAATCGAAATTATGCCCGGTAAGATCTGTGAATTTTCCGGTAGGAATATTATCTGAATCCGTTTCTAATATTTTATCAGAAACAATTACCATTTCTTGATCTAAAACAGACGAACCGTGACCGTTGAGGTTAAAATAACTGTGATGTGTTAAATTGATAACGGTATCTTCAGTTGTTGTTGCTTTATATTCTAGTTTTAATTCGTTTTCGTCTGTCAAAGTATACGTTAGATAAACGTGTAATTCTCCGGGAAAATTTTCGTCTAAATTTTCACTCAAAAGTCCAAAAGTTATCGATGGATTGTCGCCGCCGGCTAGATCCGTTACATTCCAAACTTTTTTCCCAAAACCAACATTGCCGCCGTGCAAAGTATTTCCGTTGTTGTTTCCTGCCAGTTGAAATGTTTTGCCGTTTAAAGTAAAAGTTCCTTTATTGATTCTTCCTGCGTAACGTCCAATTGTGGTTCCAAAATAAGGAGGACTTGGCAAATTATAAGATTGTAAGTAAGATTCTAAAGTATCAAAACCTAAAACAACATCGATCAGTTTTCCGTTTGTGGACGGAATTTTTAGCGAAGTTACTGTCGCTCCATAATTGATAATCTGAACTTTTATTCCGTTTTTATTTGTTAATTCGAAAGAATGAATTTCTTCGTTATCAGACAACAAACCAAATAATTTGCAATTAGATTGGTCTTGTAAATGCGATATATGTTTTATTTTCATACTATTTTTACCAAAAGTGAAATTCAAAAATAGAAACATTCTTTAAGTTTCCATACCAGTACCTACCAGTTTTTTGTATATTGCCAAAAAAATCAATTTTCATGAATATCATTTCAATCCAAAACAATATCGGTTTGCCAAAATATAAGCAGATAATTCTTTCAATTGAAAAAGCAATTGAAGAAGAAAAATTGGTAAAAGGTGATCGTCTTCCATCTGTAAATAAAGTTTGTCTGGCTTTTTCTTTATCGCGCGATACTGTATTGCTTGGATACGATGAACTTAAAAAAAGAGGAATAATTTATGCCATTCCGGGTAAAGGATATTATGTGAAAAGCGTTGAAATCAGTATCAAACAGAAGATTTTTTTACTTTTTGACGAGTTGAATATTTTTAAAGAAGACATCTATAATTCGTTTTTAAAAAACATTGGAAAAAATGTTCAGGTCGATATTTTCTTTCATCATTTTAATGTTCAGGTTTTTCAAAAGCTAATAAATGACAGCAACGGAAATTACACCAAATACATCATCATGCCAACTAACTTAAACGATATAGTTAATTTGATAAAAACCCTACCAGTAAATGATGTAATTATATTAGATCAGACAAATCCTGATTTAAAATCGTATCCTGCGATTTATCAAAATCATAAAAAAGATATTTTTGAAGGATTGGTAAAAGGAAAAGTGCGACTGAATAAATATAAAAAACTGATTTTGATTTTTCCAGGTTTTAGAGAACCTCTCGGTATGAAATTAGGCTTTGAAGAATTTTGTAACGAATATAATTTTGAACACGAAATTATTACCGAATTTACAAACAGAGAAATAACTTTAGGCGACATGTACATTATTCCAAATGATCGCGATTTGGTTCGCGTAATCGAAACCGCTCGAAATCAAAATTTTAAATTAGGAGCTGATTTCGGAATCATATCATATAATGAAACCCCATTAAAAAAAGTAGTAGCAAACGGTATTACAACCATTTCTACTCACTTTGAAATGATGGGAAAAATTTTGGCAGAAATGGTGTTGAAAGGAAAGAATGAACAAATTGAAAACAAATCTTCTTTGATTATGCGAAATTCTATTTAAAATAATTTTAGCCCACGGGTTTAAGCAGTTCAACCCCGTGGTTAATTTTTTTATAAATTCAGTACAAAATCATTCAGTAATTTTTCTTCGTATTTTTCTTTATTAAAAGTGTACAAATAAGATCCTTTTCTAGAAGACTGCATGTCTTTTTCGTCAAGTTTATTTAAGATTTCTAACGAATTTATTTTGCTTATAAAGTTTCGTTTGTCTAATTCTTTGCTCAAAATTGCCTCGTACAATTCTAATAACTGACGCATTGTAAATTTTTCAGGAAGCAATTCAAACCCAATTGGTTTTATTGAAGTTCTATAGCGTAATCTTCTTATTGCATGCTGCACCATTTCGTTATGATCAAAAATTAAGTTTGGCGCATCGGTAATGCTAAACCATTGTGCATGGTAATTTTTGATTAGTTCAGCATTATGATTTTCGATATTAATCAAGGCATAATAGGAAACCGAAATGGTTCTTTCTACTGGATCACGATCAATTTCACTGTAAGCATATAACTGCTCCATATAAATGTCGTTTAAACCTGTATATGTATTTAAAATTCGAATGGCAGCATTGTCCAAGACTTCATCTCGTTTTAGGAAACCTCCAATCAAAGACCATTTTCCCTTTTCAGGTTCAAAATCTCTTTTGATTAAAAGGATTTTCAAACCTTGATGGTCAAACCCAAAAATAATGCAATCTACTGCTAATAAAGCTTTATCAGCGGAGCTATAACTGTTTAGCATATTCAATTTTTTATTGGTAAATATATAAACTTCCTAATAGGTTTCATAATTTATTAATGTAGATTTCACACTTAATAATTTTATAACTAAAGAAAAGTTAAAAAATGGGATCGAGAACTTCAAATTTGATTACAATTTATCTTTTTCAAACGTTTTCGTTGTAAAAAATCTTCTTTTTTTTCAAAAAATGATTCATTTGAGCCGTAAAAAAACAATTCTAAACAGGATTTTTTTTACAAAATAACAAATTTTGACTTTTCAAATAACTATAAAACAGTCTGTTTATACTTTTTTCCTCAAACTTATTTTTTTGATTAAAAAGCTGGTTTTTGACCAAAAGTGTAATTTTTACACAATTAACACTCCAAAAAAATCTTTTTTTTGAAAAAAACATCAATTTATTAATGTGTATTTCACACTTAATTTACGATATGTATTTTTTTTCAGCACTTTTTTTATGATATTAATTTGTTTTTCACCTTTTTTTTTAGTTAAATTTACAAATGTAAAATTAACACTTATAATTGTAACACTAACTAACCTATTTAAACCACTATGATAACAAACCAACAATTAATTTTTTATTGCAATTATTTATTGCCAAAAAAAGAATGGCTTTTAGCCTTACTAATGTTGCTATTTTCTGCTAATCAAATGTCGGCTCAAGGCAAAGTGATTGGCGGAGTAGTTACTTCGGCACAAGACAACTTGCCTTTGCCGGGAGTAAATATTATGATTAAAGGAACCAAAACAGTTGCCGTAACTGGATTTGACGGAGAGTATTCGATTAAAGCATCACCAAATGATATTTTAGTCTTTTCATTTATCGGATTTCAGAACCAAGAAATCGCAGTAGGAGATCAATCAAAAATAAGCATTTCATTAAGTGAAGACACTAATAAATTAAATGAAGTAGTTGTTGTAGGTTACGGTACACAAAAGAAATCTGATCTTACAGGTTCAATCGGTGTCGTAGATATGGAAGCTGCTAAAAAAACAGTAACCTATGATCCGGCAAAAATGCTTCAGGGCCAGGTTGCGGGAGTTACAGTACAATCATCTGGAGAGCCTGGAGGATTTGTAAACGTGAAAATTAGAGGTATAAATTCATTTACAAACAACAATCCTCTTTTTGTTATTGATGGAATGATTGTAGCAAACCCGAACGATTTTGCACCTGGAGATATCGAGTCGATGCAGGTTTTAAAAGATGCCTCTTCAGCAGCGATTTATGGTGTTCAGGGAGCAAATGGCGTCGTAATTATTACGACTAAAAAAGGAAAAAGCGGTAAATTAGATATTAAATACAAATCGCTTGTAGGTTTTCAAAATGGAGCCAGAAAATGGGATTTGACAGACCGAGTTGGATATCAAAAAATTACTACTGCCGCAGAATTAAATGCAGGTTTGGGAATTGCACCAGGAAATGATCCTACAAGTCCTTCTTATATCAACAATGTAAATACAAATTGGCAGAATGAAGCTTTTCAAACCGGAATTGTACAGAACCAGTCGCTTACTTTTAACGGCGGTGCTGAAAGCTTAGGGTACAATATGAATGTGGATTATTTTAAAAATACCAGTTATTTAAATTCGCCTCAAGACTACGAAAGATTTTCTACGAGTTTAAATTTATATGGAAAAAAAGGAAAATTCAAATACGGTTCAAAAATTGGATATACACAATCTGACAAAGAAAACTTTAATGAATACAATGCAGGACAATCTGCAATTGTTGATTTATTAGGTGCGGTGCCAACTATGCCGGTTTATGATCCGAACAGACTTGGAGGATATGGCGGTACAGATAATTTGACTCAAAGAGCTATTTCGATGAACGTTATCGGGTACAATAATTTGATTACCAACAACGGAAAAAGAAATCGTTTTATTGGAGATATCTGGGGAGAACTAGAAATTGTTAAAGGCTTAAAGTATAAAATAGATTTAAGCTTTGACAGATTAGATTTTCAAAACAGAAAATTTATTCCGCCGAGTGATTTAGGATGGTATTATATTACTACAAATGATGAGGCTTCTTTAGATGTTGATAACGGAAATCAGTCAAGAACTTTCGTAAACAATTTACTAACGTATGAATTTTCACTTGGAAAGCATAAAATCGATGCTTTGGCAGGATGGATTCAAGAGCGAAATGATTACTACAGACATTGGTCAAGAGGAGTTGGATATACACCCGGCGAAATCAGCCAAATTCAATATGCTGATGCTACAAGCGCAGGAGAATATAAAAATACAGTTACAAACGTTTCTTACTTGAGCCGTTTGAATTATTCTTATGATGATCGTTATTTTATTACTGGAAATTTCAGACAAGATAAAACATCACTTTTCAGCGAAGATAACAATACAGGAAACTTCTACTCTTTTTCTGGAGCTTGGAAATTGAGCAATGAAAAGTTTTTAAAATTACCAGATTGGTTCAATACCATTAAAATAAGAGGAGGTTACGGAGAATTAGGAAACAACACTATTGGAGTTTACGCCTATTCTCCAACAATTAATGCCTTTGCAGGATACAATTTCAATAATACACTTGCACCTGGAACAACTGTGGTAAGTGCTATAGATCCAAATGTACACTGGGAAAAAACAGCAACTTCTAACGTTGCGATCGAACTTGGATTTTTTAATAATGACTTGCAGTTAACGGCAGAATATTATCAAAAAAAATCAACCGATTTATTAATTGGAGTTCCGCTTCCTTACTCAACTGGAGCATTTCCGGCAAGTATTACAACTAATGCGGGAGCAGTAAAAAACAATGGATTAGAGTTTACAACAACATATAACAACAATCACCACGAATTCAAATACAGTATTTCAGCGAATTTAGGAACATTGAAAAATGAGGTTCTTCAGATTGGTTTGAACGGAAATCCAATTTATGGAGCAGCTTCAAAAACAGAAGTAGGAAGATCTATAGGAGAAATTTATGCTTATCAAACTGCAGGAATTTTTCAAAATGCAGCTGATTTAGCTTCATCGCCAACACAGACAAATGCGGGAGTTGGAGATGTTAAGTTTAAAGATATTAATGGTGATGGTGCCATTACAGATGCAGACAGAACGTATATGGGAGTTGCAATTCCAAAATACAGTTACGGATTTAATTTTAGTGCAAATTATAAAAATTGGGATTTCTCAATGTTTTGGCAAGGTTCAGGCGGCAACAAAGTATTTAACGGATTGTACCGCAATTTAATGACTGAACAATATGGAAACAGCCATGTTGATGCTTTGAATTATTGGACTCCGACAAATACCAATACAAATGTACCGCGACCAATAATTGGAGATCCAAATGGCAACGCAAGAGATTCTGACAGATTTATTGAAAGCGGCGATTACATCAAATTACAAACGATGGAAATTGGATACGAAATTCCGTTACCAAAAGATTTGTTTATTCAGAAAGCGAAATTGTATGTTAATGGTCAAAACTTATTAATCATTAGCAAATACAAAGGTTACGATCCAGATTTTAATTACAATGACGGATTATTTTCTAGAGGGTATGACGCTGGATCATTCCCAAATCCGAGAACAATTTCTTTGGGTGTTGAAGTGAATTTTTAAACTAGCCTAACAATTAAAAACGAATCACAATGAAATATAAAATATTTAATTATATAACCGTTTTCTTTTCTCTTGCAGTTGTAACGACAAGCTGTGTTGAAAATGAAGATTTACTTCAAGTTGACCCAAACGTAGAAACTGCGGGTTCATTTTGGAAAACAGATCAAGATGCTATTGAAGGTGTAAACGCTGCGTATGGAAGTTTATTGACAGACGGAACGTACATGAGAAGCACGCCATTGCTTTTAGATTTAAAAGCAGATGATACACGAAGCAACAGCCCTTGGGGTGCAATGTATAATGTCGGACGTTTTAATTCAAACCCAACAGATCCTGCAATTTATGGATGGGCTTACGAAACCTATTACCAAGGAATTTATCGTGCCAATCAAGTTCTGGCCAATGTGCCAAATATTCAATTTGAAGACGCAGCGCTTAAAAACAGAATTTTAGGACAGGCTTATTTTTTAAGAGGATTGTATTTGTTTCATGCAGTAAACATGTTCAAAAATGTTCCGTTGCCAACAGATATTGCGGTTTATTATCCGCAGAAAACAGAAGCTGAAGGATGGGCGCAAGTTATTGCCGATTTCAAAGCTGCTGCAGATTTGTTGCCAACTTCATACGACGGAATTACAGGCATAGATAAAGGTCAAAAAGGCCGTGCTACAAAAGGTGCTGCTTTAGGATATTTAGGAAAAGCCTATTTGTTTACTAAAGATTTCGCTAATGCAAAAACTGCGTTTAAGCAAGTTATAGATTTAGGAGTTTATGCTTTAGTATCAAACTACCGTGATAATTTTACAACTGCAAATGAAAACAATTCTGAGTCTCTTTTTGAAGTACAATTCAGCAGAGATGCAGGCGGTGTTGATTTAGGTTGGGGCGGTGCTCCCGCTTCTGGATGGGGAAAAACATCAGCTCGTGCCATTACTTATGCGCCAAGAGCTTTTGGATGGACAGATGTACAGCCTTCTTGGACATTGTTTAATGAATTTCAGCAGGAAAAAACAAAAACTGGAGCTGTTGATCCTCGTTTAGATGCTACGATTTTCTACAACAAACCAGGCGGTATGCAATTATACGGTAAAGATTTTGCGACTTTTTACGCAACAAGCCCTGCCGACTTAAATGATATATTTTGTAGAAAATACCAAAATTCCGATGGTCAATTTGCAGATGAATACGATTGGCGTTCAGGTATTAACGAGCGTTTATTGCGCTATGCAGACATTTTGTTAATGTATGCAGAATGTTTAAATGAAACAGGAGATACTCCGGGAGCCTATACTTACATTCAAAAAGTAAGAGACAGAGTGGGTCTGCCTGATTTAGCAACGGCAAAACCAGGATTGACACAAACCACAATGAGAGAGCAAATTGGTCACGAGAGATTTTTAGAATTTCCTCTTGAAGGACACCGTTTTGATGATATTCGTCGTTGGGGATGGCTGCAGGATGCTGCAAAACTGGCGTGGTTAAAATCAAGAGATGTTGAGTTTAACTCCTATGCGCCAGGAAGAGAATTTTTTCCAATTCCACAATTGGAAATGGACAATAATCCAGGAACAGTTCAGAACAGTAGTTATTAAAAAAGTTTTCAGTCTCCGTTTTCAGTCTCCATTTTAACTGACTGAAAACGGAGACTTTATTATAAATTAGTAGAATACAAGATATCATTTGAAGGCTTAAGAATCTTCACATGATATTATAACATAAACACATTATGAAAAAAGCACTTTTAATTACATTTCTTATTACTCTTTGTAATCAGGTTAGTTTCGCTCAAAATGAAACTACAGTTGTTAGCATCAAAAATAATGCAGACGCTCCAATCATCAATAAAAATATCTACGGGCATTTTGCTGAACATTTAGGACGCTGTATTTATGGTGGTTTTTTTGTGGGAGATACTTCTAAAATACCAAACACAAACGGAGTTAGAAATGATATTATTACGGCTTTAAAAGAATTAAAAATTCCAAATTTAAGATGGCCAGGCGGCTGTTTTGCCGATACGTATCACTGGAAAGACGGAATTGGACCAAAAGAACAAAGACCAACTATTGTAAACAAATGGTGGGGCGGTGTAACGGAAGACAATAGTTTTGGAACGCATGATTTCTTGAACATGTGCGAGCTTCTTGGTGCAGAACCTTATTTGTCTGGAAATGTTGGGAGCGGAACAGTTCAGGAATTATCAGATTGGGTTCAATATACCAACTTCAGCGGTAAAAGTCCGATGAGTGACTTGCGTAAAAAGAATGGAAGAATAGAACCTTGGAAAGTAAAATTCTGGGGAATTGGAAATGAAGCTTGGGGTTGTGGAGGAAATATGACAGCAGAATATTATGCTGGAGAATATAGAAAATTTGCCACTTTCATGTCGGATTGGGAAAATACTGGAGGTATTACGCGTATCGCTTCAGGATCAAACAGTGCCGATTATAATTGGACAGAAGTTTTAATGAAAAATATTCCGCTAAATATGTTAGGCGGTGTTGGGGTTCATCATTATGCTGTAATTGACTGGGGTAAAAAAGGCGACGCAGTTAATTTTACAGAAGAAGGTTATTTCAAAACTATGAAATCAGCTTTAATAATGGAAGAACTCGTTACCAAACACAGCGCCATCATGGACAAATACGATCCTAATAAAAAAGTTGCCATGATGGTTGACGAATGGGGCGGCTGGTACGAAGTAGAAAAAGGAACAAATCCTGGATTTTTGTACCAACAAAACACCATGAGAGATGCTGTTTTAGCTGGAGCTACTCTTAATATTTTCAACAATCATGCAGACAGAGTTCGTATGGCAAATTTGGCGCAGTGCGTAAATGTTTTGCAAGCAGTAATTCTTACAGACAAAGCTAAAATGATTACTACGCCAACTTACCATGTAATGAAAATGTACAGTGTTCATCAAGATGCGCAATTATTGCCGGTAAGTTTTAATTCTCCAAATTATACTTTTAACGGAGAAACACTTCCTGCAGTTTCGGCTTCAGCCTCAAAAGATAAAAGTGGAGCAGTTCATATTTCATTGGTAAATGTTGATGCAAAAAACAAAAATAAAATAGAGATTGATGTTAAAGATCTTGGCGTTAAAAACTTCACAGGTATTGTTTTAACATCGGCTAAATTACAAGATTACAATTCATTCGAAACGCCAAATAAAATTGTTCCGACAGTTTTTAAAGGTTTCGAAAATAAAAAAGGAAAACTTGAAATTACGATTCCTCCTTTCTCAGTAGTTGTTTTAGAAGGAAAATAAAATATAGCGAAATGAAAAAATCAAATTCCATTCTGAAAATTGGCTCATACATCGGAGTTTTTTTAGTTGTAGTAATGGCGTTCAGTTGTTCAAAAGATGATCCTGAGACACCTGTAAATCCAGATCCTCCGGTTGTGGTTGATCCTCCTGTGGTTACGCCAGCTTTTCCGGGACCGACTTATGCAGATAATTACACTTCAATTTCAAGCTGGGGAAACAGAACGCAATGGAATTTAGCCAACGTGCATGATCCATCGGTAGAAAAATCGGGAGAATATTATTATATGTACCAAACCGATGCTTCGTATGGAAATGCAACAGAAGGCAATGGACATTTTTTTTACAGAAGATCTAAAGATTTAATCAATTGGGAATTTATGGGATCTTCGATGACGCAGGCTCCGGCTTGGGTAAAAGATTCATTGAATAATAAAAGAGCAAGAATGTCGCCTGCTCTTCCTCCAATTGCAAATCCAAATTATGGATATTGGGCACCATGTGTTCGAAAAGTCGGAAACAAATTCAGAATGTATTATAGTATTGTCGTAACGAATCCGATTGTGGGAACAGATACCAATACTTCTTGGTCAGAACGCGCTTTTATTGGCTTGGCCGAAACAGATGATTTGGCTTCAAATAATTGGGTTGATAAAGGAATGGTCGTTTGTTCTGAACCTGACGGAGTAAAAAGTTATGTTCGAAATGGAGGAAATGACTGGGATGCTTATTTTAAATTCAACGCAATCGATCCTAGTTTTATTCAGACTCCAGAAGGCGATCAATATTTAATTTATGGTTCTTGGCATTCTGGAATTGCAGCTTTAAAACTAAATCCAGCCACAGGAAAACCAGATAAATTAAAAACAATCGAAGATTACGGAGTTCGAATTGCAGGCCGAGGAAACGTAAGTACAAACCGCTGGCAAGCCCTTGAAGGACCAGAAATAATCTATAATCCAGACACTCAATATTATTATTTGTTTTTGGCTTATGATGAATTATCAGTTGCGTATAATACTCGTGTTGCGCGATCAAAAAATATTCTTGGCCCTTATTTGACAATCAGTGGCAGCAGCATAACAACTGGAGCAGATTGTTACCCAATGCTGACACATCCGTACGGATTTAAAAATCATACGGGCTGGGTTGGAATTTCGCATTGTGCAGTTTTTCAAAATCCAGACACAAAACAATGGTATTATGCTTCGCAGGCTCGTTTGCCAGAAGGTGTGGCGGGAATTAATGTTTCAAACGCAGTTATGATGGGACATGTTCGCGGTATTCAATGGACAGAAGATGGCTGGCCGGTTGTTGAAGCAGAACGTTATGCGGGAGTTCCGACAACAACAATTACCGAAGCAAATTTCATAGGAACTTGGGAACAGATTACAATGAATTATCAATACAAAATAATTCAAAAAGCCGGCACTATTTATTTAACAGCTGATAAAAAAGTAAGCGGTGACGCAACAGGAACTTGGTCGTATAACAGTACAAAAAAAATCTTAACTGTTAATGGCGTAAAATGCAATGTTACCGATGCTTGGGATTGGGAATTAGCAACCAGAAAAGTAACTTTAAGTTATTCAGGATTAACGGCTTCTGGATTGCCAGTTTGGGGAAAGAAAGTCAATTAGAAATATCAATTTTTAAATTCCAAATTCCAGACCTTTTTCAAATGGATTATTCTTTGGTTTAAGTAATATTCATCAATTAAAGGATTAAAAGAAAGATATGCTTAATCAGCAAAATCTGCGTAAAAAAACATTTAACGCACAGAAACTATGTTCTAAAATAAATCACAATGAAAAATACAATTACAAGCCTCTCACTTTTAGTTTTGCTTGCCTTTTGTCAAAAAGTTCAAAGCCAGATTGACCCAGCAAAATTTAATAATCCAATTATTAAAGATCAATACACAGGCGATCCTGCGGCGTTGGTTTACAAAGACAAAGTGTATTTATATGCCGGTCATGACGAAGCTGCAAAAGATTTTAATTTTTATAAGATGAACGAATGGGTGGTGTATTCTTCTTCAGACATGAAAAAATGGGAATCGCATCCGGTGCCATTAAAAACAACTGATTTTGCATGGGCAAAAGGAGATGCATGGGCTTCGCAGGTAATTGAAAGAAACGGAAAATTCTACTGGTATGTAACAGTTTCACACGGAACGATTCATGGAAAATCAATAGGAATTGCAGTTTCTGACAGTCCGACTGGACCTTTTAAAGATGCATTAGGAAAAGCTTTGATTACAAATGATATGACCACACACACCAAAATAAGCTGGGATGATATTGACCCAACAGTTTATATTGATGATGATGGTCAGGCGTATTTAATCTGGGGAAATACTGTTTGTCATTATGCCAAATTAAAAGAAAACATGCTTGAATTAGACGGCCCAATTCAGACGATTGATTTACCGCATTTTACAGAAGCACCTTGGATTCACAAACACAAAGGCTGGTATTATTTGTCGTATGCGTATGAGTTTCCAGAAAAAATTGCCTACGCAATGAGCAAATCAATTACAGGTCCGTGGGAATTTAAAGGAATTTTGAATGAAATTGCCGGCAACAGCAACACCAATCATCAATCGATTATAGATTTTAAAGGACAGTCGTATTTCATTTATCACAACGGAGCCACGATTCCAGATGGAGGAAGCTTTAGAAGATCTGTTTGTGTCGATAAATTATATTATAACAAAGATGGAACGATGAAAAGAATTATTATGACTTCTGAAGGAATTCAATAGTTAGTATTCAGTCACAGTTTCAGTTTTGCTTATATAATTTAAAAAAGTTTTCAGTCAGCTCAAAACTTTAATTACTTATATCACTTATATGGTTTACAAAAAAAACATACAACAAGCGCTTTCTGTACTAATATTGCTAATTAATTCAGTGTCGTTTGCGCAAGAAATTGTCGTGCACGACCCCGTTGTCATCAAACAAAAAGACACTTATTATTTGTATTGTACCGGAAAAGGAATCAGTGTTTTCAGTTCAAAAGATTTAAAAAAATGGAATAAGGAACCACAGGTTTTTACCGAAAAACCCGTTTGGGCAGATGGCGTTGCAGCCGACTTTAAAAACCATATTTGGGCACCAGATATTTCATTTCATAACAATACTTATTATCTGTATTATTCGGTTTCTGCTTTCGCTAAAAATACATCGGCGATTGGCGTAGCGACAAACACAACTTTAGATTCAAAAGATAAAAATTACAAATGGGTCGATCAGGGAATTGTCATTCAGTCACAACCCAATCGCGATATGTGGAACGCCATAGATCCTAATTTAATTTTCGATGAGAACAATACACCTTGGTTGTCTTTTGGTTCTTTTTGGGAAGGATTAAAAATGGTAAAATTAAATCCGGATTTAAAATCAATTGCACAGCCACAGGAATGGCACACGATCTCGAAACGTAAAAGAACTTTTGAATTAGCAGATTCTGATCCCGGAGATGGCGCGCTTGAAGCTCCTTTTATTTTTAAGAAAAACGGTTATTACTATCAATTTCTTTCCTGGGATTTATGCTGTCGCGGAGAAAAAAGCACTTATAAAGTAGTAGTTGGTAGATCTAAAAATGTAACTGGACCTTATGTGGATAAGGAAGGAAAACCATTAAGCGAAGGCGGAGGAAGTATCGTAGTTCAGGGCGACGAAAATTACTTTGGCGTTGGCCATAACAGTGCTTATACATTTGATGGAAAAGATTATATTTTTTACCATGCCTACGAAAAGAAAACCAACGGAACACCAAGATTAATAGTAAAAGAAATGCAATGGGATGCCAATTTATGGCCAATCTTAAAATAGAATCAATACAATGAAAAAATATAATTTTCCAATTTTAACGATTTTCATGTCACTGCTCATTTTGATTTCCTGCAAAGAAACCAGAAATGATGTAGTGCAATCGAGTGATAAAACTTCTGCTCTAAAAGCGGGTTACGAAATTGAACCGGTCAACATTCAAAATGTAAAATTGACAGATTCTTTTTGGTTGCCGATTATCAAAAGAGTACAGGAAGTTACGATTGCATATGCCATTCAGAAATGCAATGAAGAAGGCCGTTTTGAGAATTTTTTAATTGCCGGAAAACAAAAAACAGGAACAGTAAGAGGACAAATGCCTTTTGATGATACTGATGTTTATAAAATTATCGAAGGCGCTTCGAATACTTTAATCAGCGCACCAAATCCTAAACTGGATCGCGTTTTAGATTCGTTAATTGCCATTGTAAAAATTGGTCAGGAAAAAGACGGCTATTTAACGACTTGGCGAACTATAAATCCGGCGAAACCACCAGCGCCGTGGGTTCCTGTTATTGAAGGAAAACGTTGGGAATCTTTACAAATCAGTCATGAATGTTACAATGCTGGACATTTGATTGAAGCAGCTGTTGTACATTATGAAGCTACGGGAAAAAGAAATTTTTTGGATATCGCGATCAAAAATGCAGACTTATTAGTCAGAACTTTTGGCGATGGTCCAGATCAGGTAAAAGGAGTTCCGGGACATCAAATTGTAGAAACAGGCTTGATCAAATTGTATCAAATTACAGGAAAAGAAGATTATTTGAAACTGGCAAAATACTATTTAGACAATCGCGGAAACCCTAACAATCATAAATTATATGGCGAATATGCTCAGGATCATATTCCGGTCGTACAGCAAAATGAAGTTGTAGGACACGCAGTGAGAGCGGTTTATATGTATGCAGGAATGACCGATATTGCCGCAATGACAAAAGATAAAGGTTATACGGATGCCATAAATAATTTGTGGACCAATATGGTCAATAAAAAAATGTACATCACTGGCGGAATCGGATCAAGACACGATGGAGAAGCTTTTGGAAATAATTACGAATTGCCAAATTTAACCGCATATAACGAAACCTGTGCTGCCATTGGAGATGTGTATTGGAATCACAGACTGCACAATTTAACCGGAAAATCGCAATATTTTGATGTCATCGAAAGAACAATGTACAACGGATTAATTTCTGGAATTTCATTAGACGGAAAAGAATTTTTCTACCCAAATGCGTTAGAATCTGATGGCATTTTTAAATCAAATAGAGGATCCTGCACACGTCAGGCTTGGTTTGACTGTTCGTGTTGTCCAACCAATTTAATTCGATTTGTACCTTCAATTCCGGGGCTTATTTATTCAAAATCTCAATATATTTTATATGTGAATTTGTATGCTTCAAACAATGCTTCTTTCACCTTAGGAAAAACTGATTTGAAGATTTCGCAGCAAACTGGATATCCTTGGAATGGAAAAGTTGTAATCTCTGTTGATCCGAAAAAAGAAGGTCAATTTACAATTAAACTTCGCGTTCCGGGCTGGGCAAGAAATGAAGTTTTGCCAGGCGATTTATACAGTTATAAAAAAGCTTCGACTCAAAAAGCAACTATTAACTTGAATGGAGAAATATTGGAAATTCAACCAGAAAATGGCTATTTCACAATTAAAAGAAATTGGAAAAAAGGAGATAAAATCAACCTCAATTTTCCAATGGAAGTTCAGGAAGTGGAAACAAATTTAAAAGTAGAAACCAATAAAAATAAAGTTTCATTAGAATACGGACCAATAGTTTACGCAGTAGAAGAAATTGATAATAAAAACAATTTTGATAAAGTAAATGTAAGCGTCGGAGATACTTTCCAAGTAAAAAAAGAAGCCAATTTATTGCAAGGCGTAAATGTAATTGAGAACTCAAAATTCAAAGCAATTCCATATTACAGCTGGTCAAACCGAGGTGTAGGAAAAATGAAAGTTTGGTTAGATTATGAGAATTGAGAAAATAGATTATAGAATAAAGAGAATAGAGCCAAGAAGAAAGAATCAAGATTTTCTCTGAATTAAGGATTAGAAAAGATTAGAAAATAAATCTACCTAATCTGCAAAATCTGCGAGAAACAAAATTTTAACACATAGAAACATAAATTAAAAAAAGAGAATCAAACAAATCTAGATTTGCACACATAGCTATGTTTGTTTATATAAATGAAATGCCTTTTTAAGAAAACAAATTCTATGTTTCTATGTGTTAAAAATAAATTCAAAGTTTAGAAAATAAAAACCCGTTTTATTTGCATCATAACTATACCAAATAAAACAAAATTTAAATAAAAATGAAGTCCAATTTAATTACAAAAATTACCCTTTGCGGTTTATTGCTGAACGGCTTTTTAGCCTCGGCACAAAAAAATAATCTTCAAGTTGATGTTGCCAAAACAGTAACTAAAATTCAGCCAACAATGTATGGAGTGTTTTTTGAAGATATCAATTTTGCTGCAGATGGCGGATTGTATGCCGAAATGATCAAAAACAGATCTTTCGAATTCCAATTTCCGTTAATGGGATGGAATCAGCCTAAAAGCGACCGTCATAAATTAAACACCGAATCTGGAATTGCAAATGTGATTCAGTATTCTCAAAAAGGAACAAATCATAATTACTGCCGAATTACCATTAATGATGCTTCGGGGTACGAATTGATTAATGATGGATTCAGAGGAATGGGAATCAAGAAAGATTTAAAGTATAATCTGACTTTAAAAGCTTCAAAAATTTCAGGAAATATTTCTAAAATTAAATTCCAGTTTGTTGACAAAAACAATAAAGTTCTAGGCGAAACTTCGGTCGTGCCAACATCAGGCGACTGGTCAAACTACAGTGCGCAGTTAACATCTTCAGCAACTGAAGCCAAAGCAAAATTGAAAATTACTTTTGAAGGAAACGGTGTAATTGACTTAGACAATATTTCATTATTTCCAGAAGATACTTGGGCAGGAAGAAAAAACGGACTTCGTAAAGATTTAGTGCAATTATTATACGATTTAAAACCAGGATTTTTACGTTTCCCAGGGGGTTGTATTGTTGAGGGAAGAACTTTGGCAGAACGTTATCAATGGAAAAAATCAGTTGGAAATGTTGAAGATAGAGAAACTGCTGTGAACCGTTGGAACATGGAATTTTCACACCGTCCTGCACCAGATTATTTTCAAAGTTTTGGTTTGGGATTTTTCGAATATTTCCAACTTTCTGAGGATATTGGCGCTTCTCCGCTTCCCATTTTAAGCTGTGGAATGGCTTGTCAGTTCAATACAGGAGAATTAGTTCCGATGGATCAAATCGATCCTTACGTTCAGGATGCTTTAGACTTAATTGAATTTGCAAATGGTGATGCGACGACAGCTTGGGGGAAAGTAAGAACTGCTATGGGACATCCAAAACCATTCAACTTAAAATTCATTGGAGTTGGAAATGAACAATGGGGGCCAGATTATATTGAGCGTTTCAAAGTGTTTCAAAAAGCGATTAAAGCCAAATATCCAAACATCACAATTGTTTCTGGAACAGGGCCTTTCCCTGATGGAGATTTTTACGATTATGGCATGGCAGCACTTAAAAAGCTAAATGCTGAAATTGTTGACGAACATTATTATAAAGATCCGGAATGGTTTCGTAAAAATGTAACGCGTTACGATAATTACGACCGAAAAGGACCAAAGATTTTTGCTGGAGAATATGCAGCGCAAAGTGTTGGAATCGCAAGCCCATTAAACAAAAACAACTGGGAATGTGCTTTTTCTGAAGCAGCCTTTATGACCGGAATGGAACGTAATGCAGAGGTCGTTCAATTAACCTCTTATGCGCCTTTATTAGCACACGTTGAAGGCTGGCAATGGACTCCGGATATGATTTGGTTTAACAATTTGCAATCTTATGGAACACCAAATTATTATGTTCAAAAGTTATTTTCAAATAATAAAGGAACTGATTTGATCAATATTACGAAAGATGGAAAAGCGGTAACAGGTCAGAATGATTTGTTTGCATCTGCAGTAAAAGATGTAAATTCTAAAGAAGTAATTCTGAAAATTGTGAATACATCAGGAACTTCTCAAAATGTTTCAATTGATTTAAAAGGAGCAAAATTAGATTCGAAAGGAACGGCAATAATCTTAAAAGGCGATGGAATAAATGATGAGAATTCATTTGAATCTCCAACTAAAATTAGTCCAAAAGAAAGCGAATTTAAAGTAAATGGCAATAAAGTTCAATATGATTTTCCTGCGTATGCGGTTACCGTTTTGAAAATTAAGATGAAATAATCGCAACAGAATAAATGTAAAACTAACGTTTGTTTTCTGTTTTGACCTTAAACGCTTGTTTTGATACATTATTTGTAAAAATTCAAGAGCTAATTTTTATTAAGTGTTTGTTGTACACTTATAAATGAATTATAATTATATTTGTCATTATTATAAAATGAATCGAATGAAAAATTACGTTATAGGATTGGACTACGGAACAGATTCTGTTCGCGCGGTTCTGATTGACACTGAAAATGGACAGGAGCTGGCATCGAATGTTTCTCATTACAAAAGATGGAAAAACAAGCAATATTGTGACGCGTCGATAAATCAATTTCGCCAACATCCTTTGGATCATATCGAAGGATTAGAAATTACGATTCAAAATGTTGTAAAAGAAAGCAAAGTTGATTCAAAATTGGTACGAGGAATTTGTATTGATACAACGGGATCTTCTCCGGTTCCAGTTACAAAAGATGGAATCCCATTGGCATTGACAAAAGGTTTTGAAGAAAATCCAAATGCGATGATGGTGTTGTGGAAAGATCACACTTCTATAAATGAAGCAAACGAAATAAACGAACTGGCAGTAAGCTGGGGCGGAGAAGACGTTACCAAATACGTTGGAGGAATTTATTCATCGGAATGGTTTTGGGCAAAAATCCTCCACATTGCAAGACAAGACGAAGCGGTTAGAAATGCAGCGTACACTTGGATGGAACACTGCGATTTAATGACATATTTGTTAATAGAAGATAAAGATTTAAAAACATTTAAAAGAAGCCGTTGCGCCGCAGGACATAAAGCAATGTGGCACGAAGACTGGAACGGACTTCCTCCAGTTGAATTCTTAGAAAAATTACATCCATATTTAGCACAGCTTCGCGGTAATTTATATGATGAAACCTATACATCAGATTTAGTTGCCGGAAATTTAAGCAAAGAATGGGCAGATCGTTTAGGGCTTTCAACAGAAACAGTTGTAGCAGTTGGAACTTTTGATGCACATTCTGGAGCGGTTGGAGCTAAAATTGAAGAAAATACTTTAGTCCGCGTTATGGGAACTTCAACCTGTGATATTTTGGTTGGTTCTTATGATGAAGTGGGAACAAAAACCGTTCGTGGCATCTGCGGACAAGTTGATGGTTCTGTAATTCCTGGATTTATTGGTTTAGAAGCAGGACAATCTGCTTTTGGAGATTTATTGGCTTGGTATAAAGAATTATTAATGTGGCCGACGGAACATTTATTAGGTTCGTCATCTCTTTTAAATGAAACTCAAAAAGAACAATTGAGAGAAGAATTCAGCGATAAATTAATTGTTGAATTGACAAAAGAAGCAGAGAAAATTCCAGTTTCAGAAAGTCTTCCAATTGCTTTAGACTGGATTAATGGAAGAAGAACTCCGGATGCGAATCAGGAATTAAAAAGCGCGATTTCAAATTTATCATTAGGAACAAAAGCGCCTCATATTTTTAAAGCTTTAGTAAATGCAATCTGTTTTGGTGCGAAGAAAATTGTTGATCGTTTTGAAGAAGAAGGAGTAAAAATCGACAGCGTGATCGGAATCGGTGGTGTTGCCCGTAAATCGCCTTTTATCATGCAGACTTTGGCCAATGTTTTAAACAAGCCAATTAAAATTGCAGCTTCAGACCAGACTCCAGCTTTAGGTGCCGCAATCTACGCAGCCGTTGCAGCCGGAATTTATGGAAACGTAATCGAAGCAAGCCAAAAAATAGGAAGCGATTTTGACGGAGAATATTTTCCTCAATTAGACAAAGTAGCAGCGTACAACAAATTGCTGATTGCTTACGATCAATTAAGCGCTTTCGCAGATCCAAACCTTAAAACAGCACAGCATGAGCTCTCTTTATAAAGATTTAAAACAAGAATGTTATGAAGCAAATATGCAGTTAAATGCATTGAATTTGGTAGTCTACACATTCGGAAACGTAAGCGCTGTCGACAGAGAAAATGGTGTTTTTGCCATTAAACCAAGCGGTGTTCCTTACGAAGATTTAAAACCAGAAGATATTGTAATTGTCGATTTTGATAATAACATAATCGAAGGAACAATGCGTCCCTCGTCAGATACTAAAACGCATGCTTATTTGTACAAAAACTGGCCAAATATTGGAGGCGTTGCACATACGCACGCAACATATTCGGTTGCTTGGGCGCAGGCACAGCAGGATATTCCAATTTTCGGAACAACTCATGCCGATCATTTAACAGCTGATATTCCGTGCGCACCGCCCATGGCAGATTCGCTTATTGAAGGCAACTACGAACACAATACCGGAATTCAGATTTTGGATTGTTTCAAAGAAAAAAATCTTTCTTATGAAGAAGTAGAAATGATTTTAATTGGAAATCACGGTCCGTTTGCATGGGGTAAAAATGCAGCAAAAGCGGTTTACAACAGTAAAGTTCTGGAAGTAGTTGCCGAAATGGCGTACCTGACTTTACAAATCAACCCAAACGCACCAAGATTAAAAGATTCCTTAATAAAGAAACATTACAACCGCAAACACGGAAAAGATTCGTACTACGGACAGTAATAGTTTTGTTTCAGGTTTTCCTTGTTTCAAGTTTCAAGTTGTTGGAAAGTGAAACTTGGAACGCGAAACAAACACAACAAAATAAAAATAATAACATAACAATAAGATTTTCCGCATTTCAGAACCTGAAACCTGAAACAAGGAAAACTTGAAACAAAATAACAAAATGATAGACATTTCTCAAAAAGAAGTATGGTTTGTAGTAGGAAGCCAAGAATTATACGGTGAAGAAACACTTAGAAAAGTAGCAGAACATTCTCAGATCATTGCAAAAGGATTAGACGCTTCGTCTAGTATTCCTGTAAAAGTAGTTTACAAAGATGTGGTAAAATCGCCTTCGCAGATTTTAGATGTATGTTTGGCGGCAAATTCAGCTAAAAACTGTATCGGAATTATTGCTTGGATGCACACTTTCTCTCCAGCAAAAATGTGGATTGGCGGTTTGAGTATTTTGAAAAAACCATTATGCCATTTGCATACACAATACAATGCTGAAATTCCGTGGGGAAGCATCGACATGGATTTTATGAACTTGAACCAATCTGCTCACGGAGATCGTGAGTTTGGTTTTATCATGTCAAGAATGCGCAAAAAACGTAAAGTGGTTGTAGGACATTGGGAAGACGAAAGAGTGCAGAAAAAATTAGGAATCTGGTCAAGAGTCGTTTTAGGATGGGACGAACTTCAAAACCTAAAAGTAGCTCGTATTGGAGATAATATGCGTGAAGTTGCCGTTACAGAAGGCGATAAAGTAGAAGCTCAAATTCGTTTTGGAGTTTCGGTAAACGGATACGATTCTTCAGATGTTACCAAACATATCGAGAAAGTAACAGAAAAAGAACTAAATGATTTATTGGCTGTTTACGAACAATCGTATACTTTAACCGATTCTTTAAAAGAAGGCGGAGCGCAAAGAAGTTCACTTGTTGAAGCTGCAAAAATCGAATTAGGATTAAGAGCTTTCCTTGAAGAAGGAGGTTTTGGTGCTTTTACAGATACATTTGAAAACCTTGGAGCTTGGAAACAATTACCAGGAATTGCTACACAAAGATTAATGGCCGATGGTTATGGTTTTGGTGGCGAAGGCGACTGGAAAACAGCTGCAATGGTAAGAGCTTTAAAAGTAATGAATATTGGTTTGGAAGGCGGAACTTCTTTCATGGAAGATTACACCTACCACTTCACACCTCAAAAATCGTATGTTTTAGGTTCTCACATGTTGGAAATCTGTCCATCTATTGCAGATGGAAAACCTTCTTGCGAAGTGCATCCTTTAGGAATTGGCGGAAAAGAAGATCCGGCTCGTTTGGTATTTAATTCGCCTGCTGGAGATGCAATCAACGTTTCGCTTGTAGACATGGGAACTCGTTTCCGTTTAATTGTAAATGAAGTAGAAGCAATTAAACCAATGGCAGAATTACCAAAATTACCAGTTGCAAGAGTTCTATGGGATTGTAAACCAAATCTTGATATCGCTGCAACAGTTTGGATTTTAGCTGGCGGTGCGCATCATACAGTTTACAGCCAGTCATTAACAACAGAATACATGGAAGATTTTGCCGATATCGCGGGAATCGAATTATTGGTAATTGACGAAAAAACTACGGTGAGAGATTTCAAAGATAAAATCAATGCCAACGAAGCCTATTACCATTTGTTTCAACATGGATTGTAGTCTGAGATACTAAGTTGCTAAGGTTCTAAGTTTTTGTTACTTTTAGCTTGCTGGGTAATAAATCACTTTGTGAAAATAAAACGCTGATAAAACAGATTTGCTAACGCAAAAGCGCAGATGAAAGGATTTTAATATTAAAAAATCCGTGTAAATCCGCGTCTTCGTGAAACGAATCTGTCTAATCCGCGTCAAAATATAGCATTTTTTAACGTCTGACAGATTATTTTCAATATCTAACATTTCACAATAACCACAAAATTATCAAATTATGAATGTATTAAAACGTTGCGTTTTCGGTTTAAGCCTGTTAAGTCTGGCTGCAGTTTCAGTTCAATGTAAAAGCGATAAAAAAATGGATACTACAACAGTTTCTTCTGATGAAAAAGCTACAGTTACGATTGAAAAATCTTCTTATGGTACAACTGCTAAAGGAGAAAAAGTAGACAGTTATAAATTGAAAAACCAAAATGGGATGGAAGTAGACATCATCACTTTTGGTGGCAGAATTACAGATTTAAAAGTGCCTAATAAAGACGGCGTTTCTGAAAATGTGGTAATAGGATTTAATTCTTTGGCACAATATGAAAAAGAAAATCCGTTTTTTGGAGCTTTGATTGGAAGATACGGCAACCGAATTGCTAAAGGGAAATTTACTTTAGATGGAAAAGAATATCAATTGGCAATCAATAACGCACCAAATGCTTTGCACGGTGGACCGCAAGGATATTTTAATGTGGTTTGGAAAGCCGATGAGGTGAAATCAGGAAACACAGCTTCTTTGAAATTATCATACTTAAGTAAAGATATGGAAGAAGGTTATCCTGGAAATCTAAAAGTTTTTGTAACGTATACATTGACAAATGATAATCAGTTAGATGTTCTTTACGAAGCAACGACTGATAAGAAAACGGTTGTGAATCTGACTCAGCATTCTTACTTTAATTTATCTGGAGATTTTACCAAAACAATCTTAGATCATGAATTGACTTTGAATGCAGATAAATTAGTTCCGGTAGATGCAACTTTAATTCCGACAGGAAAATTAGAAGATGTTGACAATACGCCTTTCGATTTCAGAAAACCAAAATTAATTGGAAAAGACATCGAAGCTAAAAACGAACAATTAGAAAGAGGAAAAGGTTACGATCACTGCTGGGTGTTGAACAATCCTGAAAAAGGAAAAACAATAATCGCAAAAGTGTATCACGCTGCCAGCGGAAGGGTTTTAGAAATGACAACCGATGAACCTGGAATTCAGTTTTACTCTGGAAATTTCCTAGACGGAACTCTGCCAATGCCAAACGGAGGAGGAACTTTTGCACACAGAACCGGACTTTGTTTAGAAACAGAACATTATCCGGATTCTCCAAACCAGAAAAACTTCCCAACAACGGTTTTAAACCCGGGAGAAAATTATAAAACTAAAACTACTTTTAAATTCTCAGTAAAGAAATAGTTTTAGGATTTGTTTATTAGTTTAGTAATTCTTTAAGAAACCTCGAAAGTCATGCTTTCGAGGTTTTTTATTTAATAATTCTTTCTTTGTTACATTTGATAAATAATCAGAAAACTGAAAACCTTAATATGAAAAGAAAAATAAGCGTCATCTTATTTTCAATTTTATTTCTTCAAAGTTGTCAAAATAAAGAAACTAGTCCATTAGATAATAAATCAATAATTAAAGTTGACTCCATTCATAAAGAGCTACAAACTAATTCTGTAGATAAAGAACAAGTAGATCTAGTCAAAAACTTCATGAAATGGTATATTAAAAATCTAGATGCATTATATAAGTTTAATACAATTGAAGGTGGATCATATGTAGAAGAAAATAAAGAGCCGCAAAACTATTTTGTAAATTTCAGCGAAGTCGATAAATATATAACCGAATTGAAAAAGAGTGGTTTTTTAACGGATAATTTTCTGAAAAATGAAAAGCAAATATTCGTTGATGGAGATGAATATTTTAAGAAAAATCCAGAAAATGATGGCCCGCCATATGGATTTGATTATGACCGCTTCTTTTTTACTCAGGAATCTCTTGAAGATGTTTTCCCAAATATTGAAGAAAGTAAATATCTAATTACTCAAAAAGATGATTTTACTTCTGAAGTTAGGTTTTATCTGCCTATATCTGGAGTAAATTATAAGTATACTTTAAAAAAAATAAATGCTAAATGGTTTATTGGCAAAATAGATTCAGAACAAAGACCATAACAATAGTGATTTGAAATAGAATAATTAATTGCAAAAAGAAATAAAGTATGGGATTCAAGCATCTGTTTAAGGCGGCATTAAATTGGACTTCAAATAAAAAAGAACAAGATCTGTCTTTAAAAGTTTGCAGTAAAAGTCATCAAGTTAAAATCGAAGGAAAGCCAATTTTAAATGTATCAGCAGCAAAAGCTTTCAAAGGCGATCCGTCATTATATAATCCTGAAGATTTATTATTGAGTAGTTTGGTCTCGTGCCACATGATGTCATATTTATATGTATGTTCTCAAAACGGAATAGAAGTTCTTGAATACTCAGACAGCGCCGAAGCAACACTCGAAGTTTTTGCAGATGGAAGCGGGCGTTTTGTTAAGGTAAAATTATATCCTAAAGTTAAAATCTCAAATTCTGATCAAATTAAATTGGCTTTAGAATTACATCAAAAAGCAAATCAATTATGCTTTATAGCAAATTCGTGCAATTTTCCTGTTTTGCATGAGGCGAGTTGTGAGATAGCTTAACCGCAAAGAACGCTAGGTTTTACGCAAAGGTTCGCAAAGTCTTATTTAAATCTTTGCGAACCTTTGCGCATTTTTCGTTGCGCTCTTTGCGGTTAAATCAGGAATAGTATAAAACCAAAAAAACCTCTTCAGTTATGAAGAGGTTTTTGTACCCGGAGCCGGAGTCGAACCGGCACGGTTTCCCACAGGTGTTTGAGACCAGCGCGTCTACCAATTCCGCCATCCGGGCTTAGCAGACGAAAAAATAAGTGAATAAATCAATTATTTTAACGCAATAGAATAAGTAATTATGTTGCCATAACTGTGCTTATTCCTTTAACACGGTGCAAATGTAAAAAATTAAATTAAATGTTCTACTAAAAATACTTAAATTTTTCCTTTCAGTGTCCAATAAATTTTCTAAATTTGCAGCTCGTTAAAACGAAGCACACACAACTAACTACAAAACAACAAATTATAATGTCGCACCTAGAACCAGAAGCTAAAATTTTTGCTTGTTCACAAAGTGTTTATCTTGCAGAAAAAATTGCAGAGCAATACGGAATTCCGTTAGGAAAAGTAACGATGTCAACGTATAGTGATGGAGAATTTCAGCCATCTTACGAAGAGTCAATTAGAGGATTACGCGTTTTTATCGTGTGTTCGACTTTTCCAACTGCTGATAATTTGATGGAATTGTTACTGATGATCGATGCTGCAAAACGCGCATCTGCAAGACATATTACAGCTGTTATGCCTTATTTTGGTTGGGCAAGACAGGATAGAAAAGACAAACCAAGAGTTCCGATTGGAGCTAAATTAGTAGCTAATTTATTAGATGCTGCTGGAGCAACAAGAGTAATGACAATGGATTTGCATGCAGATCAAATTCAGGGGTTTTTCGAAAAACCAGTAGATCATTTATTTGCCTCTACAATCTTTTTACCATACGTAGAAAGTTTAAAATTAGACAATTTAACTATTGCATCTCCGGATATGGGAGGTTCAAAAAGAGCATATGCTTACTCTAAGTTTTTAGAATCAGATGTAGTAATCTGTTACAAACAAAGAAAAGCAGCAAACGTTATCGACACTATGGAGCTAATTGGTGAAGTAAAAGGGCGTAACGTAATATTAGTAGACGACATGATCGATACTGGGGGTACATTAGCAAAAGCTGCCGACCTAATGATCGAAAAAGGAGCATTAAGTGTTAGAGCAATTTGTACGCATGCGATTTTATCAGGTGACGCTTACGAAAAAATTGAAAACTCAAAATTAAGTGAGTTGATTGTTACCGATTCTATTCCGTTAAAGAAAGAATCAAAGAAAATTAGAGTAGTGAGTTGTGCACCTCTTTTTGCTGAAGTTATGCACATGGTGCACCACAACAATTCCATTAGTGGAAAATTTATAATGTAGAAAGCAATATGCTTAGGCTTTAGGCCGTGCTTTGTTACTCATTTTAAAAGCCTTAAGCGTATTGCTTAAAGCTTAGCCAATAAGAATATTTATTAATAACTATATTTTTTTACAATGAAATCGATTACAATTAAAGGATCAGAAAGAGAAAGCGTGGGCAAAGTGTCAACTAAAGCCTTACGTAATGCTGGAGCGGTTCCTTGCGTGTTATACGGAGGAAATCAGGCAGTACATTTCTCAGCGGACGCTGCGGCATTCAAAAACTTGGTTTACACTCCAAACGCTCACACAGTTGTGATCGAACTTGGAAAAGGAAAATCATTCAACGCAATTTTACAAGATATTCAGGTTCACCCTGTATCTGACAAAATCTTACACATTGACTTCTTTCAATTATTTGATGACAAAGAAATCACTATGGAAGTTCCTGTAAAAGTTGTTGGTACATCTAAAGGTGTTCTTGCAGGTGGTGTTTTACGTTTGAACACTCGTAAATTAAAAGTAAAAGCTTTACCTAAAGATCTTCCTGATTTTGTTGAAGCTGATATTACTCCACTTGAAATGGGTAACAAATTATATGTTACTAAAGTTGGTGCTCCAGAATACAAAGTTATGCACCCAGACAACACTGTTGTTGCTCAAGTAAGAATTTCTCGTGCTGCTATGAAAGCTGCTCAAGAAGCTGCAAAAGCTGCAAAAGCTCCTGCAAAAGGAAAGAAAAAATAATTTTTTCAACTCAATACAAAAAGCATCAGTTGCAAAACTGGTGCTTTTTTTTGTCTTTACTTTTTTTGAAGCTGCTTAGGTGCTAAGTTTCTGGTTTTAAAAGAGGCTAGAGAATAAAATTGCTGAAGATGGATAATCTTCATAATGCTTTAGTGAATTTTGCGTAATCTTTGTGCGCTTGTGTATTCATAAAAAAATCCGATTACATGACGCAATCGGATTTTTATTTTTAATTATTTCTTTTTAGAATATAATCTTATTATTTTTTACTAGACAATTGTTTTACCAAAGCTTTTAGCTCCTCTATCTGAGTTTGCTGTTCTTTAATGGCATTAATTAAAACCGGAACCATTTCAGCGTAGTTAACGCCCAGTGTTTTATTGGCATCATTTGCCACATCGACTACTTCAGGTAAAATGGTTTGTACTTGTTGTGCAGATACTCCAATTTTTACTTTTCCAGTATTGTCTTCTATCCAGTTATAAGAAATAGGATCAATTTTAAGAACATCAGCTAAACCATATTTAAGAGGTGTAATATTCTTCTTCAAACGAATATCTGATGTTTGAATCGTACCATCAACAGCGTAGACAGTTCCCCATCTTTTACTTAAAGAACCTAAGTTTTGAGTAGTTGTTCTTGGAATAATATTACCAGTTTGATCAATTATTACTTGATCAGAGATTCCTGATGTGCTGAATCTAATATCGCTCAAGGCAGTAGTTCCGTCACCTTTATAATAACTAGTAATTGCTGAAAAGAAAGTCAGGGCACTTGTACTGGTTTTTCCCCTCATACTTATAGAACCCAATAAATCACCAGCTACTAAATTATCTGCAGCAGCTACATTACCTCTTTGTCTATCAAATAGAAGAGAAGGAGCAGCAGCACTTGGTTTGTCATCATAACTAGTTATACGCAGAATACTTCTGTTATCAAGATCTGATCCGTCTTTTAGTATGTGTAATGGTGCTTGTGGATTAATTGTATTTATACCAAGAAAACCATAAGTCGTCAACCTCATTTTTTCAGTATTGTTGGTAATAAACGGAAGATCAAAAGCAGATTTTGTACCAAATGATCTAATTCTGTCAACACCATCTTGATCACCATTACCGTCTAATAACCATGGCATATCTGACCATTCAATTATTCCAGATTTATTTGTAGTAAGCATTCCTGGTGCGTTTACTGCAGGAACCATGTTTATTTGAGTATCTACAAGTGTTGCCCCAGTTCCTCCTGAGATAATTTTAAATACTTTTCCGCCATTATCAGGTGTTGTAGTAGTAAGATCTTTTTTTACAACATCAACAATAATATTTGCATCTAACACTTTACCGTTTCCTGTTACTGTTATAGAAGGACTACCAGCAATTAAATCTCCCTTAATTATGGTTTGCGGAGTAGAATCACCTTTGGGACCAGGTACTCCTTGTGGGCCTTCTGGTCCTTGTGGACCAGTTGATCCAATTGGTCCTTGTGAACCCGTTGGTCCGGTTGGCCCTATTGGGCCCTGTGGTCCTGTTGGGCCAGGTGCGCCTGTCGTTCCTGTCAAACCTTGAGGTCCTGTTGCTCCTGTTAGTCCAATTGGTCCCTGACCTCCGGTCGGCCCAGTTGGTCCTATCGGCCCTTGTAATCCTGTTGAACCAGTAGCTCCAGTTAATCCTTGTGGTCCTTGTGGTCCTGCTGGACCAGTTAAACCTATTGGCCCCTGAGGCCCAGTTGGTCCAATTGGTCCTTGTAATCCTATTGAGCCGGTAGCTCCAGTTAACCCTTGCGGTCCTTGTGGCCCTGCTGGCCCAGTTAAACCTATTGGCCCCTGAGGCCCAGTTGGTCCAATTGGTCCTTGTAATCCTGTTGAGCCAGTAGCTCCAGTTAACCCTTGTGGTCCTTGTGGTCCTGCTGGTCCAGTTAAACCAATTGGGCCATCAATTCCTTGTAGCCCTTGTGGTCCTGTTAGTCCAATTGGTCCCTGTGCTCCAGTTTCACCGGTTAACCCTATTTCTCCTTGTGGCCCTGTTGCACCAGTAGCTCCAGTTGCACCCTGTATTCCTGGCAATCCATCTTTTCCATCCTTACCATTTATGGGTGTCCAAGTACCATCTGAATTTTGTACATAAACAATCTCGGCTGTTTTGTCCGTATAAATGTTAATATCTTTGCCTGGGTAACCTGGCTCTCCTTTATCACCAGGAATTCCGTTGCCTTCTGCTGTTCCTATACCTGATCCTTCTCCAGAAACTGCAATTCTATACCATTTATCAACATACCAATAGTAGTAGCCAGGAATAATATCTGAAATAGTTTCTGTATTAAAAACCAGCAAGCTGTTTACATTTCCATTTGTAATTGTTGTAGTATCTGTGCTTCCTGTTAAAGAAACTCTTGGAATTAATATTCCTTTATCTAAAGCAACAACTTCTAATTGTGTCGAAGCATTTGGCTTAAGTGTGCCTATGCCTACTTGCGAATAAGCTCCGTAACTGGCTAATACAAAAAGTAATGGAAGTAATTTATTTTTCATAGTATATTCTTTATTTATGGGCGATTCAAATATTTAATTAACCCCTTTTTTGAATTAGCAAATTTCTTTTTAAGTCTTGTTGTGTTTTGCCTCTATAGGTTTTTCTTTTTATAGATTAAGGTATTTTTGTAGGTTTTTACTTTTAAAAACACAATTAGGTATTTAGCAATTTTTCTAGAAACTTAGCAGAGAAAATCATTAACGTAAAGAGTTAATTTCCGAATTAAGTTTATTTTTGCATTATGATAAAATGGATAACAAAACTGTTTTCATCAACACAAAAAGAAGAGAACATAGACAATATGAAAAAATATTTGATAGTAGGATTAGGTAATATTGGCGCTGAATACGTAAATACAAGACATAATATAGGTTTTAAGGTTCTTGATTTTTTAGCTAAAAAAGAAAGTCTTTCATTCGAAACGGCAAAGCTTGGTGCTTTAGCTGAATATAAATTTAAAGGAAGGACCTTTTTTCTTTTAAAGCCAAATACTTATATGAACCTGAGCGGAAAGGCAGTGAAATATTGGATGGATAAAGAAAATATTCCTTTAGAAAATATTCTAGTAATTACAGATGATTTAAACTTGTCATTTGGAACGATCAGAATCAGGCCAAAAGGAAGCGACGGTGGTCACAACGGATTGAAAAATATTAATCTGGTTTTAAATACGCAGGAATACACTCGTTTTAGGTTTGGTATCAGTGATCAGTTTAAAAAAGGACAGCAAGTAGATTATGTTTTAGGCGATTGGGATGAAGAAGAAAAAGCAAAATTGCCGGAACGTTTGGAGGTTGCATGTGAAATTATAAAATCTTTTGGAACAGCCGGATTAGAAAATACGATGACTGCTTTTAACGGAAAATAAAGATTTACAAGTATTTAAGTCTTAAAAAATCAAATTATCAATTAATTAAATTGAATAATAACGAAATACTATTTTCTATTCCAAAGTTAAATGTTTAAATTTGGAATAAATTATTATAAACCATAAAATCATAATATCATGGCTTTTGAATTACCACAATTACCTTATGCATATGATGCATTAGAACCACATATTGATGCTCGTACAATGGAAATTCACCATTCAAAACATCATAATGCCTATACAACAAACTTGAATGCAGCTATTGCTGGAACAGATTTGGAAGGAAAAACAATTGAAAATATTTTAATCAACTTAGATAAATCAAACGCTGCAGTTCGTAACAATGGTGGAGGATTTTACAACCACAATTTATTTTGGACTGTAATGGCTCCGAACGGCGGTGGATTGCCAACAGGTGATTTATTAGCAGCTATTGAGTCTTCTTTTGGGTCATTTGAAGAATTTAAAGCAAAATTTGCTAAAGCTGGTGCAACACAATTTGGTTCAGGATGGGCTTGGTTAACAGTTCAAAAAGGAGGAAAATTAGAAGTTGTAGGTACTCCAAATCAAGATAATCCATTAATGCCGGAAGTTGCTGGAAACGGTGGAACTCCAATCTTAGGAATGGATGTTTGGGAGCATGCTTACTACTTAAACTACCAAAACAGAAGACCAGATTATATTGAAGCTTTTTTTAATGTAATTAATTGGACAGAAGTTGCTAGAAGATTTGCTTTAGACAAATAGTCTATTCAAAGAAAATAGAATATAGAAAAAAGACGGATGATCGAAAGATTATCCGTCTTTTTTTGTCTATATTTTTTTATTTCTCTTTAGTCTATTTCTGTAATCTATATTCTCATATCTTTTTTTCTCTTCTAAAAAAAATAAAAAAGGTGGAATTTCTTCCACCCTTTTTGCCCCAAATCTACCATAAACTTAACCTACTATGTTATGGTTCAGTAAATGTATGACAGCTATTTCTATGAAAAAAACTTTTTAGATGAATGGCAAATATATCCGATTAAGTATCAGTAATCTTTTAAATGAATAGCTGAGTTTATTCCAATAAAAAAGGTGGAATTTCTTCCACCCTTTTTGCCCCAAATCTACCATAAACTTAACCTACTAATGTTATGGTTCAGTAAATGTATGGCAGCTATTTTTATGAAAAAAACTTTTTAGATGAATGGCAAATAAATCCGACAAAATGAGGATAATGATTTAGAATTGAAATACTTGAGTTTATTCCAATAAAAAAGGTGGAATTTCTTCCACCCTTTTTGCCCCAAATCTACCATAAACTTAACCTACTAATGTTATGGTTTCCCAAAAGTATTATAGCTTTTCATTTTTACCAAACAAACAGGATGAACGGCAAAAAAAACCGATGAAATGCACAAATTAACCTTTTGTTAGTATTTTATTAATACGCTCGAGCGTCTTTTCCTTCATAAAAATTCATAAATGCTCTGTTTACAACTCGATTTCCACCCGGAGTTGGATAGTCTCCTGTAAAGTACCAGTCACCTAAATTTTTAGGACATGCAATATGTAAATCTTCTACCTTTTGGAAAATGATTTTTACTTCGGCATTGATTTCTGGAGAGCTTAACATTTCAGCAATTTTATCTGAAATCTCCTCAGGCGTAAACTGATCATAAATTGCTGTAACATAATTTACGACATCGCTGTCTACATAATTTTCCTGTGCTTTGCATTTTGCGTAAACTTCGTCTACTATATGGTATAAGTTTCTTTCTTTTAATAAAGCCAATGCTGCTCTAAAAGCAACAAGACCTTCTAATTTCGCCATGTCAATTCCGTAACAATCAGGATAGCGAATTTGCGGTGCCGAAGAAACAATTACGATGCGTTTTGGTTTTAAACGATCCATCATCTTAATGATACTCATTTTTAGAGTAGTACCACGAACAATACTATCGTCAATAATAACTAAATTATCGGTTGGTTTAATAACTCCGTACGTTACATCATAAACGTGAGCCACTAGATCATCACGGCTGCTGTCTTCCGTAATAAACGTTCTAAGTTTAGCATCTTTAATAGCAACTTTCTCTGTGCGGATTTTTACCGCCAATAATTCTTGCAACGTTTCAGCAGTAAGTGTGCTTCTGTTTTCTAGGATATAATTGTTTTTTCTTTGATTTAGAAAATCCTGGGCTGCTTCGACTAAACCATAAAATGAAGTTTCAGCCGTGTTCGGGATATAAGAAAAAACAGTGTTGTCTGTATCACTGTCAATTGATTCAAGAACGGCAGGCAAAATTAATTTCCCTAAATTTTTACGTTCTTGATAAATTTCAGCATCACTTCCTCTTGAGAAATAAATTCTTTCAAAAGAACAAGCTTTCTTCACAGTTGGCTCCAATATTTGTTCCATCGAAACCTTACCACTTTTCTTAATGATCAACGCATTTCCTGGTTCGATTTCCTGCACGCTTTCAAAAGGTACGTTAAATACAGTTTGAATAACAGGTCTTTCTGAAGCCACAACAACTACTTCGTCATCTTGGTAGAAGTAAGCCGGACGAATTCCTGCAGGATCTCTAAAAACGAAAGCATCACCATGACCTAACAATCCGGCCATTGCGTAACCTCCATCTAAATTTTTGGCAGAACGTGCTAATATTTTCGCAATATCCAATCGGTCTGCAATTACAGGAGAAGCTTCTCTTTTTGAGTAACCTTCTGTCTTGCAATCTTGGTATAATTGCATTACTTCTTTGTCTAAGAAATGGCCAATTTTTTCCATTACCGTAACAGTGTCAGCCATTTCTTTTGGATGCTGTCCTAATTCAACTAAATTTTCGAAAAGCTCTTTAACATTTGTCATGTTAAAGTTTCCAGCTAAAATCAAATTACGATGCATCCAGTTGCTTTGACGTAAAAATGGATGTACACTTTCGATGCTGTTTTTTCCAAAAGTTCCGTAACGAACGTGTCCTAAAAACAATTCGCCAACATATGGAATTTCTGATTTTATTTTATTTACATCATCAGCAATTTCTGGCTTTGAAGTCAACTCTTCATTGATACGATCATTGATTTGTTTAAAAACATCCTGAATTGGCTGTGCGTGATTCGAACGAACTCTACTGATGTAGCGTTGTCCTGGCTCAACATCTAGTTTGATGCTTGCAAATCCGGCGCCATCTTGACCGCGGTTGTGCTGTTTTTCCATCATAAGATACATTTTTTGTATCCCGTAAAATGCAGTTCCGTATTTTTCTTTGTAATATTCAAGCGGTTTAAGAAGTCTAACTAAGGCTATACCACATTCGTGTTTTAAAGCGTCGCTCATTGTTTTTGTATTTTGTGTTGTTGTAAGTTGTGTGTATTAACGTAATAAAAAAGCCCCGTTTTATCGAGGCTTTTGGGCATTATATTTCTATGTCAAACTGAGTTAACGACTTAAATTGCTGTAATCGAATCGCTACTTCTGCTTTGCTTAATGTTTCCATCCTTTCAGTTCCAAATTTCTCCACACAAAATGAAGCTAAGTTCGAACCGTAAATTATTGCATTTTTCATATTGCCAAACGAAATGTTTTCGCTTTGCGCAATAAATCCTGAAAATCCGCCTGCAAATGTATCTCCAGCTCCAGTTGGGTCAAAAACCTCTTCTAATGGTAAAGCTGGTGCAAAAAATACTTCTCTGTTGTGGAATAAAAGTGCGCCGTGTTCTCCTTTTTTGATCACCACGTATTTTGGTCCCATTTCTTGAATTTTGTTTGCTGCTTTAACTAATGAATATTCACCAGAAAGTTGTCTTGCTTCTTCGTCATTGATTGTAATAACATCTACACGTTTAATAACGTCTAATAATTCAGGAAGAGCGCAGTCCATCCAAAAGTTCATTGTATCTAAAACAACTAATTTTGGTTTTTTCTCCATTTGATCTAAAACACTGCTTTGTACTAACGGATGTAAGTTTCCTAACATCACAACATCAGCATCTTTGAAGTTTTGAGGAACTTTTGGCTGAAAATCTGCCAAAACGTTTAGTTCCGTTACAAGAGTATCTCTTGAATTTAAATCGTTGTGGTATAAACCGCTCCAGAAAAAGGTTTTTCCTCCTTTTACAATTTCGATACCAGAAATATCAATATTTTTTGAAGTTAAAAGATCTAAATGTTCTTGTGGAAAATCGTCGCCAACTACAGAAACGATGGCCGATTGCAAGTTAAAAAAGGATGCTGATAAACCAATGTACGTTGCAGCACCACCTAAAATTTTATCTGTTTTTCCGAAAGGAGTTTCAATCGCGTCGAAAGCAACCGTTCCAACAATCAATAATTTATTCATTTTATGAATTTCGAATTAGGGTGCAAAGATACTTCATAAGTTGCAATATTGCAACGGTTTAAGTTCTCAAAATTTTCATAAAAAAACAATATCGTTTGCGGGACTAAAACTGTTGTAAATGAGAGAATTATATTTGAATCTTTTGAAGGATTAAAATAGGGTTTTTGTATTTAAAAAGCAATAATTATTTTTGAAAAATGCTATGAATGTTTTGGATTGAATAGTTATACTAAACCAGAATTTAAAAGTCGAATTTCTTATCAAAATAATTCTTCAATACTCCAACCTGAACTAAAATCATAAAAGGAACAATCAAAATAGCGTACATTATATTTTTAGAAAAATGAATTCCTGAAAATAAGGCTGAGAATTTGTTAGAATATAATTTTCCGATTTCCATATTATTGCTTCCAGAAAAAAGAGATGCATAGATAGCAAGAGCGATCAGACCGCCAAAAAGCAGAACCCAAGTTGTTTTAGAAATCAAAGGTTTATATGTTTTAATTTTACTTTTTTCAGCGGCTAAAACCTGAGTCATTACTTTTGAAGTAAAGTCAAAAGATGGCGACTCCAAAGTATTTTCTGCCATCATTTTATCAATAAGATTTTCTATATTTTTATCGCTCTCTTTCATAACACGCTACTATTTCTGGTTCTAATTGCTTTTTCAAAATTACGGCTAATTTTTGTCGGCTTCTAAATAATTTTACCTTGACATTATTAGCATTAATATTCATGATTTTACCGATTTCTTCTAAACTCTGATCTTCGAAATAAAACAAAGTCAGCAAGAAATTCTCATCACTTGGCAATAAATTTAAACAATTCTGAATCGTCTGTTTTCGTTCTTTATCTTCTAATGCACTTAATGCATTGTCCATTGTTTTAATTAGATGAGACGAAAACTCATCTATCGAAATATTATTTTCTTCCTTTTTGTTTTTCTTCAACCTGTCTAAACAGGTATTATAGGCAACCTTATAAATCCAAGTCGAAAATTTAGAATCGCCTTTAAATTTGCTTAGAGAATTATATGTTTTAATAAAAGTGTCTTGTGCAACTTCTTCAGCTTCTTCTCTGTTTTTAATCATTTTGAGTGCCAATGTAAAAATCATATCCTTATAACGATCTACCAGCACGGCAAACGCATTGGTTTCGCCCAGCAGGATTTTATCGATATAATGTTGATCACTTATTGTACTCATATTATATAGGACGACAGGTTGTTTGTTTAGGTTACAATGAATTGAAAATAAATTTCAATTTTTAAAATTCAAATCCCAACTTTGTAAAGCAGGCTTTACCACACTATTGTCATCTCGACGAAGGAGAGATCACACTCGAAACTCGATAACGATTAACTGTTTACTTTGCGTCCCGAAGCTTCGGGATAGTTTGGTCTCTCCTTCGTCGAGATGACAAAAACGGGACTAATATTTTAGGATCTATTTTCTAAAAGAATTTTAGAGTTTAAAATTAACTGATAATCAGTAGTTTTTGCGATTTGGTATTTAAAATTTCGAATTTATTTCGAATTTCTTGTAACCTCAATTTAAAAGGTGTCGTCATATGGAGTATCAATCAATTATAAAAACACAAAAATTATGGGACCAGAAATTTTAGTACCACTTAGTCTTTTTTTGATGATCTTCGGGATTGTCTATCTTATTTATTCAACTAGAAACAGAGAACGTTTAGCACTTATAGAAAAAGGTGTTGATGCCAGTATCTTTTTAAAAGGAACAACAAAGGGTGTTTCGGTCTGGAAAGTGTTTGTAGTCAATCTGGCTTTCTTATTAATAGGAAGCGGTGTTGGAATTTTTCTGGCCTTGCTGATTACAACTTATACATCTTTAGAAGACGGTGCTGTTTATCCGTCAATTATTTTAATCATGGCTGGAGTAGGTTTATTAGCAGGATTTAGAACCGCTAAAGATTTAGATAAAGAAGAATAAGATTTTTTTAAAAGTATTATTTTAATAACGTATCGAGAATATGCTTGATACGTTATTTTTTTAATCCATTTTTGAGCCGATGGTTTCGTAATATTCATCAACAGAAAGTTTGGGCTGCATTGAAGCCATAACGGCAAGCTGATCGCAGCGTTCGTTTTGCGGATGATTGTTGTGCCCTTTAATCCATTTAAAATCGACTTGATGTTTGCGGTAGACAATTAAAAAACGTTTCCATAAATCTGGATTTTTTCTTCCTGCAAATTTCTTTTTTTCCCAGCCCAAAACCCATTTTTTTTCCACGGAATCAACGACATATTTAGAATCAGAAATTACAAGGACTTTCATGTTCGGGTTTTTTAATTTCTCTAAACCAACAATCACAGCTAAAAGTTCCATTCTGTTATTTGTAGTAAGGCGAAAACCTTCATAGAATTCTTTTTTGTGTGGTGTTCCAACCAATTCCATTACGACGCCGTAACCGCCGTTTCCAGGATTTCCTTTTGCCGCGCCATCAGTATATATATGTACTTCGTGAGTCATTTTTTTTAGACTTCTTAGATTATTAGATTGTTAGACTTCTTAGATCATTTGGATTTTTAGACTTTTAGATTTTTCTAATGAGATGTCTAAGAAGTCTAACGATATAAACAATTTATTGTTCTAAGATAGTCTGAATTATTTCTGGAAAATACTTTTGCTCCAGTTCGTGAATCTTTTCGGCTACCGTTTCAGGCGTATCCTCATCTGTCAGGGCTATATTTTTCTGAAAAATAATCCCGCCTTCGTCATAATTTTCATTTACATAATGAATAGATATTCCGGTTTCTTTCTCCTTATTATTAACTATAGCTCTGTGTATGTGCATTCCATACATTCCCTTGCCTCCATAATTAGGCAAAAGTGCCGGATGGATATTGATTATTTTGTTAGGATATTTCTCGATTATATTTTCTGGAAACTTCAATAAAAAACCTGCAAGAACTATCAGATCTGGGTCGATTTCTTGTATTTTTTGTAATACATTTCGTTCTAAAAGTTCGGTTTTTGAGAAGATTTCGACAGGAATTTGATGATTTTTTGCTCTTTCGATGACTTTTGCAGAAGGATTATTCGTAAAAACAGAAACAACTTTCGCGTTTTCAGTTTTTGCAAAATATTTTATGATGTTTTCAGCATTAGTCCCTGATCCTGAGGCAAAAACAATAATTTTTTTCATAATCGAATTTATTTTGAGAATGCAAAAAACGGAATAAAAATCGAAAATAAATAGTATTAAAAGGGCTTTCTTGAAATTAATTTTATAAATTAGTGTTACATTTATAAACTAAATCGTGGTTTTAAAATAAAGTTTTTTATTTTTGCCAACAAATTAAATTCTAAAATTAAAGATTATGTCAGACATTGCATCAAGAGTAAAAGCGATTATCGTAGACAAATTAGGTGTTGACGAAAACGAAGTTGTAACAGAAGCAAGCTTCACTAATGATTTAGGAGCTGACTCATTAGACACTGTTGAGCTTATTATGGAATTCGAAAAAGAATTTGATATTCAAATTCCAGACGATCAAGCAGAAAACATTGCTACTGTAGGTCAAGCTATTTCTTATATCGAGGAAGCTAAAAAATAATAATACCGCACCCGAATTTTAAAAATTCCAAATTTTAATCCCGAAGTTTCGGGACCAAATTCCAAAATTGGAGTTTGTTTTTTAAAAAAATGAAATTTTTAAAGGTCGGGTGTTATTATTTTTTTAAAATTTAAATTTCGATTGATTTTCAATCAAAAAGATATATTTATATTGTAATGCCCATGGCTCTTAAGTAACAATACAGTTAAGAAAGCGTGGGTTTTATTTGTTTAAAGCACAAAAAACATATTTATGGCATTAAGGCGAGTTGTTGTAACAGGATTAGGTGCACTTACTCCTATCGGGAATAATATCCAGGATTATTGGAATGCACTTGTGAATGGGGTTAGCGGAGCGGCTCCTATAACATATTATGATACAGAGAAGCATAAAACGAAATTTGCCTGCGAAGTAAAAAACTTCAATATTGAAGATTACATGGATCGCAAGGAATCTCGAAGATTAGATAAATTTGCTCAATATGCAATTGCAGCCAGTGATGAAGCTATCAAAGATGCTGGACTTACAAATGATAATATCGATAAAACAAGAGTTGGTGTTATCTGGGGAGCTGGAATTGGAGGTTTAGAAACGTTTCAAGAAGAAGTAATTTATTACGCTAAAGGTGACGGAACTCCAAAATTCAATCCGTTTTTTATTCCTAAAATGATTGCCGATATTGCTCCTGCGCACATTTCGATGCGTAATGGGTATATGGGTCCAAATTATACGACTGTTTCTGCATGTGCATCATCTGCAAATGCATTAATTGACGCTTTCAACTACATTCGTTTAGGAATGTGTGATGTTATTATTTCAGGTGGTTCAGAAGCTGCAATTACGATTGCAGGTATGGGAGGTTTTAACTCTATGCACGCTTTGTCTACAAGAAACGAAAGTCCAGAAACAGCTTCAAGACCTTTTGATGCAACCAGAGATGGTTTCGTATTAGGAGAAGGAGCAGGAGCTCTAGTTCTAGAAGATTATGAACATGCTAAAGCCAGAGGCGCAAAAATTTATTGCGAAATTGGCGGAGGCGGAATGTCATCTGATGCTTACCACTTAACAGCACCACACCCAGAAGGAATTGGAGTTATTGCTGTAATGAAAAATACATTAAGAGATGCTGGAATGAATCCGGAAGATGTTGATCATATCAACACACACGGAACTTCTACTCCATTAGGAGACGTTGCCGAATTAAAAGCAATAAGCGCTGTATTTGGTGATCATGCAAAAAATATCAATATCAATTCTACTAAATCAATGACAGGGCATTTACTTGGTGCAGCTGGAGCTATCGAAGCAATTGCTTCTATATTGGCAATGCAGCACAGTATTGTTCCTCCAACGATTAATCACAAGGTTGTAGATGAAAATATTGATCCAGCATTAAACCTTACTTTAAACAAACCTCAAGAGAGAGTAGTAAATGTTGCCATGAGTAACACGTTTGGTTTTGGTGGACACAATGCATGTGTATTGTTTAAAAAATTAGTTGATTAATTTCTGTATATGAATATTATCAAAAAAATATTTTCAAAATCCCGTTCTCTAGAAGACGGGATTTTTTTTGACACTATTCAGAAAATACTTGGTTTTCAGCCTGTTAATATCGATTTTTATAAGAAAGCTTTTACGCATAGATCTTCTAATAAATTAGATCAGTCAGGACATCCAATTAATTATGAACGATTAGAATTTCTGGGAGATGCCATGTTAAGTGCTGTAATTGCAGCACACCTATTTAATAAGGCACCTAACGGAGATGAAGGTTATCTAACCAAGATGCGCTCAAAAATTGTCAGTCGAGAGCATTTGAATGAATTGGGGAAAGATTTAAATTTAGTTCGCTTTGTAGAAAGCAAAGTGCCAATTCAGCATTTTGGAGAAAATATTCATGGTAATATTTTCGAATCACTTATTGGAGCGATTTATTTAGACAGAGGATATTCGTCTTGTGAGCGATTTATTCAAAAAAGAGTTATTACGCCTTATGTCGATATTGCTCGATTAGAAGGAAAAGTAATTAGCTATAAAAGTTTGGTTATCGAATGGTGTCAGAAAGAAAAGAGAATCTTTCACTACGATATTTTTGAAGATAACGGTATAGACGGTCAGCGTTTATTTGGTGTTAAATTAAGTATAGACGATAAAGTAATCGCAAGAGCGCGAGCAACTTCAAAAAAGAAGGCAGAAGAAAAAGCATCACAAAGAGCTTATTTTGCATTTCAGGAGAAAATAGACAAGAAATAGCTACAAAATAGCTGTAACTATCTTAAAGCTATAACGTTTTCGTTTATAAATTAACAAAAACAAGCACATCATAACTATTGATGCTCCGTTAGAAATAGTATATTTACACCTTGATTTTTCATGACATGGCTATTCATAGATTGGATTTAGACGAATTTGACGAGATTGATTATTATTTAATGGCAATTCATACTTCACTAGAAGATTATAGACTGGCCTATTTTATCAATAAAATTCTTCCTATAAACTTAAGTAAGAGCAAAAACGAGATCCATGCTCAAACTAAGGAAGGAGAGGCAAATTTTTCAAGATTCTATTATTATGATTCCGAAAAAGCAGTTTCATGGAATTTGATTCAGAATAAAAATGAGATCATTTCAGTGAGTACAAATGATTTTCAGAATTTGTTTTCTAATGAAACAAGTGAGGTTTCAACAACAATTCATTTACTTCCTGAATTCAAAAAAGTAGATTTTTTCCTGAAAATAGAAAATAGCGAAGAGGCTTTAGATTTTTCAGAAATCCAAAAACAATTAAAGACTATAGAAAGTATTGCGGCTATATATGCTGTAGATACTGATAAAATAAAATCAAAAAACAATCTAATTTTTTAAAAGAAATGATAAAAACAAACAAAAAAACCAAAATTGTTGCTACACTTGGGCCTGCATGTAGTACGAGAGAGATTATCAAAGATATGATCGAGGCAGGGGTTAACGTGTTTAGAATCAATTTTTCGCATGCTGATTACGAAGGAGTAAAAGATAAAATTAGTATTATTAGAGGCCTTAACGAAGAGTTTGGTTACACAACTGCGATCCTGGGTGATTTGCAGGGACCAAAACTTAGAGTTGGGGTAATGGAAGAAGGAACAGTAGTAAATGATGGTGATGTTATTACTTTTACAACTGCTGAAGATATTATTGGAACAGCTCAAAAAGTGTTCATGAAATATCAAAACTTTCCAAATGATGTTAATCCAGGTGAGCGTATTTTGCTTGACGATGGTAAATTAATCTTTGAAATCCTTACAACTGATAAAAAGACAGAAGTTACTGCGGTAGTTATTCAAGGTGGAGAATTAAAATCTAAAAAAGGAGTTAATCTTCCAAACACTAAAATTTCTTTGCCAGCTTTAACTGAAAAAGATATTGCAGATGCTATTTTTGCTATTGAGCAAAAAGTAGACTGGATCGCTCTTTCATTCGTGAAAACACCACGCGATTTACAAGATCTTCAAGAATTAATCGCGAAGCATTCAGAATATAAAATTCCGATTGTTGCTAAAATTGAAATGCCAGAAGCTCTTGAGAACATGGATAAAATTGTAGCATATTGCGACGCTTTAATGGTTGCTCGTGGAGATTTAGGAGTTGAACTTCCTGCACACGAAGTACCATTGGTTCAAAAAGATTTGATCCGCAGAGCAAAAACAGCTAGAATTCCGGTTATCGTTGCTACTCAAATGATGGAAACAATGATTACAAGTTTAACTCCAACAAGAGCAGAAGTTAATGACGTTGCTAACTCAGTAATGGATGGAGCAGATGCAGTAATGTTGTCTGGAGAAACTGCTACAGGAAATTATCCAGTTCAAGTTATTCAAAAAATGACACAAATTTGCGAAGCTGTTGAAGATTCACCACTTATTCAAGTACCGCAAAATACACCTCAAATCAAAACAAAACGTTTTGTTACTAAAACGGTTTGTCACCAAGCGGCTTTATTGGCAAATGAAATCAAAGCTAAAGCAATTTGTACTTTAACAAACAGCGGTTATACAGCTTTTCAAATTTCAGCTTGGAGACCGGCAGCACATATTTTAGTATTTACATCAAACAGAAGAATCTTGACACAATTAAATTTATTATGGGGAGTAAGATCATACTTCTATGATAAAGATGAAAGTACAGATGATACTGTAACTGATGTTAATGAAATTGCAGTTCAAAAAGGATATGCTGTTAAAGGAGATTACTTAATTAACCTTGCAGCTATGCCAATTAAAGATAAAGGAATGGTTAATACCATGAGAGTTTCTGAAATAGAATAATTCTTTTAGAGATATTTTAAAAGCCATTCGATATGCGTCGAATGGCTTTTTTTTTTGGACTTATTTTAAAAAATATAGTCATTTAAGTACCTTTTTAAATCATTAAATTCCTTTATAATTTAAGGTAAAAGATAAATTTCTTCTTCAAAAATAGTATTCACGACAGTCAAAAAATAAACTTTTAGCAAAATAAAGAACTGCTTTTTACAAAATTGGTTAAAAAAACCACATTTTAGTTTAAGAGTTTTTCTGCGCTTTATATTTTTTGCCATTCAGGTAAAAATATCTAAATCCCTAATTAAATGATTTTTAAGTGTTGCATTTTATAAAATGCAACATCATGGAGCAAAATAAAACATTTTTGATGTTTCATTTTATAAAATGAAACAATGTCAAGCCTTATAAATGCAGTTGTTAGATTTTTTATTAACTAATTTTGAGAGACTTAAAAAAATGTTAAGAATTTTCCTGTTTCAAAAATACTCAACTTATACAGTAAAATTTGAAACATCAGTTTTCCTATTCGATTTTATAAATGCCATTTATACAAAGAATTATTAACAAATTTTATTACCATGAAACAAAGTAGACTTACAAGTGGATTAAAAAATGCGATATTACTTTTTGCATTAGTGTGCTTCACAGGTTTTCAAATGGAAGCTCAAAATACAAAGAAACCCAATATTTTGATAATTTGGGGTGATGACATTGGAACTACAAATGTTAGTGCCTACAGTGATGGATTAATGGGATATATGACTCCTAATATTGATCGCGTAGGTAATGAAGGAATACGGTTTTTAGATTATTATGCAGAACAAAGCTGTACAGCAGGTCGTGCCGCTTTAATAACAGGACAGCATGGTATACGTACCGGATTGACTAAAGTTGGTTTCCCAGGAGCACCAATGGGAATGAGTCAATTAGACCCAACAATTGCAGGCGTACTTAAGCAGTTAGGATATGCTACAGGACAATTTGGAAAAAACCACTTAGGAGATCGTAACGAGAGTCTTCCAACTGTTAATGGTTTTGATGAATTCTTTGGAAATCTGTATCACTTAAATGCAGAAGAAGAACCAGAATTACCAGATTATCCTAAAGATCCAGCATATTTAAAACAATATGGACCTAGAGGTGTACTAAAATGTACCGCCACAAATGTTGATGATCCGACAATTACGGATCCACGTTTTGGAAAAATTGGGAAGCAAAAAATTGAAGATACCGGAGCTCTTACTAAAAAGAGAATGGAAACTATAGACGATGAAACTGTTGCCGCCGCTATTGATTTTATTAAAAGACAAAATGCTGCTGGAAAACCTTTCTTCGTTTGGTGGAATGGTACACGTATGCACTTGCGTACACACGTACGAGCAGAACATCGTGGAAGATTCACACACGGAGACAGTGAATATATGGATGGTATGATCGAGCATGATTTAACTGTTGGAGAACTTTTAAAAGTTTTAGATGATTTAGGAATTGCAGACAATACATTAGTAGTGTATTCTACAGATAACGGTCCTCATATGAATACATGGCCTGATGGTGGTTATACTTCTTTCCGTTCTGAAAAAAACACCAACTGGGAAGGCGCATTTAGAGTTCCTTGTATGGTACGTTGGCCAGGCGTTATCAAGCCAGGTCAGGTAACTACTGAAATGATGAGTCACAATGATTGGTTTCCAACTTTAGTGTCTATAGCAGGAGAACCTGATATTGTAAATAAAATGTTGAAAGGTTATAAAGCCAATGGAAACACATACAAAGTACATTTAGACGGATATGATCAATCTGCATTTTTAGAGGGAAAAACACCAACAAGTGCAAGGGACCGTTTCTTTTATTCTGATGATGATGGGTTACTTGTAGGCATGCGCTTAGGAGATTATAAATATGTTTTTGCAGAGCAGCGTATGCAGGGAACTATGGGATTGTGGGCAGAACCTTTTACAAAACTGCGTTTGCAAAAAATATTTAATTTATATCTTGATCCTTATGAAAGAGCAGACTTTACTTCTAATACCTATTGGGATTGGATAATTAACCATATAGGTAGTGTATATGGAATGAATGTAGAAGTAATGAAATTTGCATCAACTTTTAAAGAATATCCTCCTCGCTCAATACCGCCAAGTTTTTCTCCTGTAACTATTATGGAAGAAACTCTTGATCAAATTAAATTGGAAAAAGCAATAAATCAGTCAGCTTCAAAGAAAAAATAGATATCAAAATAGAGCTTGAGTTCCTATAGTTCAAGCTCTATTATTTAAAAAAATCAACATCATGTATAGAAAAATATATATAGTGTCCCTATTTTTATTTTTACTTACTTCATGTAAAAAGTCTGATAATGCTGTAACCGTAAACCCAAAAGACAGTACAGCAGTTGTTGCAAATAGTGATGATCCGCTGCCAAGCTGGAACGACGGAACATTAAAAAGTGATATTCTTTCTTATGTAAAAAAAGTAACTACAAAAGGAAGTGCTGATTTTATTCCGATCGAAAACAGAATTGCCACTTTTGATAATGACGGAACATTATGGGCTGAAAAACCATATGTCCAGGAACTATTTGCTTTTTACAGAGTAAAAAAAATGGTAGAAGCAAATCCGGATTTGGCTAAAAAACAGCCTTTTAAAGCAGTTGTTGAAAAAGATAAAGCATTTTTTGAAAAAGGCGGAGACAAAGCACTAATTGAACTTGTTGCAGCAACTCATACCGGCATGACCGAAGACCAGTTTGAAGCTTCTGCCAAAGAGTTTTTTGCTGGAGCGAAATATCCAGGCAAAAACGTTTCTCTGAAACAAATAAGGTATCAGCCACAATTAGAACTGCTGCATTACCTGCGTGCAAACGGATTTAAAACTTTTATTGTTACTGGCGGAACTATTGAATTGGTTCGTGCAATAGCTGCAGATTTCTACGGAATTCCAAAAGAGCAAGTGGTAGGAACTTCCTTCAAATACAAATTTGATGATGTTGCAAATACCATAAAAAGAGAGCCTGCTTTAGATCAATTTAATGATAAAGAAGGAAAACCTATAGGCATTCAATTGCATATTGGTCAACGACCTGTTTTTGCCTGTGGCAACGAAGGCGGAGCAGGCGACCTTGCAATGCTTAGATATTCTCAAGGAAGTAAATATCCTTCTTTTCAATTAATTGTAAATCATAATGATTCTATAAGAGAATACAATTACCAAGAAAAAGACAACCTGTCATTAAATACTGCTGCAAAATACAAATATCATGTAATCAGTATTAAGGATGATTGGAAAAAAGTTTTTGCAGATAAATAATTTGAATTTAGTTAGAAATCAAAATGAAACGACTTTTTACATTTAGTTGTTTCGTTTTGGTTTTAAATGATTAAGAATCTTTAAATGAATTATTATGAAAGGCATAAGATCTCATATTTTCAAAAAATTGTTATGCACCACCATTTTTCTTTTGCCATATTTTGCCACTTTTGCCCAGGATGAACCAAAAGGCGGAGCAAGTGCTCAAGAATTGGCAGATAAATTAGCAAATCCCGTTGCAAGTTTAATTAGTGTTCCATTACAAAACAATCTTAGTTATGGTATTGGACCATTTAACGGATCAAAATATACGATAAATATACAGCCCGTAATTCCTTTTAAATTAAGTGATAATCTTAATTTAATTACACGTTATATTCTTCCGGTTGTAGACCAAAGAGATATTACAGGAGAAAATACGCATCAATTTGGATTAAGTGACGCGACTGTAACGGCATTTTTTGCACCCAAAACAAAAGGACTTATTTTCGGGTTCGGACCTGCATTTTTGATTCCGACAGCTACAGATGATTTTTTAGGGACAGAAAAATTTGGAGTTGGACCCAGTATGTTAGTTATGCATCAGGGTAAAGGACTTTCTGTTGGTTTTATAGCCAATCAAATTTGGTCAGTTGCGGGCAATGAAGACCGTGCCGATTTTAATAGTTTTTATACACAAATCTTTCTTTCGCACAGTTACAAAAGTGGGGCGAGTTTAGGCGTAAATGCCGAAATTACTCAAAACTGGGAAGCCAATACAACCTTAATTTCCTTAAATCCATCCATTGGAGCCGTTACCAAATTAGGAGATCAAGTCGTTCAGTTTGCTGTTATGCCCCTGATACCAATTGTTGGACCTCATGAAATTAAACCCGATTGGGGATTAAGAGCTGTAGTCGCTTTTGTATTTCCAGGCTCTTAAAAGTTTTCCTGACATTTATTATCGAATAAGAGTCATTGTATTATCCAGTTAATCCAAATACAAAAACTATGAAAAATAATTTTCTCATTATTTTGGCATCCTGGTGCTTGATTGTAATAAGCGGATGTGAAAAAAAAACTATCATAAATGAAAAATCTCCATCAGATACTACAACAGTTGTAGCGTCTGAGTTTGGAACTTCAATAAAGATGGATGGTGAATTGCCTTCAAAAGAATCAATTCCGGCATTATTTGATGAAATGGATTTTCAACAGGCAACGCAATGTTATTTATGGGGGCTTCCGATTGTGGCTTTCGCCGAATGGCAGCAGATTCATTACAAAACATTTAATGCAACCAGTAATGACCTTGTTTTTTATAATACTTACAATGACCGTTTAGGAATTCTAACAGGAAATGCTACAACGCCTTATATCATGTCATTTATTGATCTTGCTGCAAACGGACCAACGGTTATTGAAATGCCAGCTGGACATACTGCAGGCGGTCTTGGCGATTTCTGGCAACGTGAGCAGGCAGTAATTGGAGAAATGGGGCCCGATAAAGGAAAAGGAGGAAAATATATTTTAGTGCCGCCAACAATGAAAGATTTCAAGCCAGCAGGATATTTTATAGTTCCTTGTACAACAGTAAATATGTTTTTCGGATTTAGAGCACTAGATCCAGATCCAAAAGCAACTGAAACATTGGTAAAACAAGTAAAAATTTATCCTTATGATAAACGAGCGAATCCAACGCCGACAAAAGTAGTAAGTCCGCCGGCAGGGAAAAAATGGTACGGAATTCAGCCAACAGGAATCGCCTATTGGGAACGTCTTCATTCCATTTTACAAAATGAACCTGTAGAAGAACGTGATCGGTTTTTTATGGCTTGGCTTAGAAATCTCGGAATCGAAAAAGGAAAACCTTTTACGCCAGACGAACGTCAGAAGAAAATTTTAATTGCCGCTGCTGCGAAAGGACAACAAATGGCCATGGCAAATTCTTTCAACAAAAGATTCGCAGCTGTAAAACACTGGCCAGATAAAAAATGGGATTATGTAATGATTATTAAAGACCCGTCGCAACATGCCGATAATTACGATGAATTCTTCGAAAGAACTTCTTATTTCTATGAAGCCGTTACGTATTCAAAAGCGATGATTACCAAAATTCCAAATGTGGGTCAGGCGTATTTAGGCTCGTATTATGACAGTGAAGGAAACTGGTTAGACGGCGGTAAAAATTACACGCTGAAAGTTCCTGCAAATCCGCCGGCAGTTAATTTCTGGTCGATTACGGTTTACGATACAGCAACGCGCTGTTTGATTGATAATCCGCAAAAGAATGCCGATTTATCTTCTCGCAAGGATCTGATAAAAAATGCAGATGGCTCTGTTGATTTGTATTTTGGGCCAAAAGCTCCGGCAGGAAAAGAGAAAAACTGGGTGCAGACTTTACCCGGAAAACACTGGTTTACTTATATGCGTTTTTATGGACCAACTTCGGCTTATTTTGATAAAAGCTGGAAAATGGATGATATTAAAGAAGTGAAATAAATAGTAACCGACAAATCAATTAAAATGAAAAAGCAAATAACTTTATTTCTCTCGATCCTGATATTGATAGTTGTTTCGTGTAAAAAAGATAAAAAAGACGAAACTGTTGTCAATTCAGATGCGTCTATTTCAGTTGATTCTGCCAGAGCAATTGCAAAAGAAGCCTGGATTTATGGTTTCCCTATATTTTACAATTACAAAACGGTATATTCTTATGCTTTAGACAAAAACAATCCAAATGGTGCGAAGAACTTTAATACTTTTAAAAATTATTCTAACAGTTTTACGGCATCAGATACTACCATCGTAACGCCGAATAATGATACACCATATTCCTGGGCAATACTGAACCTTTCAGATGAGCCTATCGTACTAGAAGTTCCTGAAATTACAAACAAGCGATATTATGTTATGCAGCTTATAGATGCGTACACCTATAATTTTGCCTATGTAGGTTCAAGAGCAACAGGAAATAAAGCGGGTAAATATCTTATTGCAGGGCCTAAATGGAAAGGAGAAACGCCTAAAGGCATCGATAAAGTTTTTACTTCTGAGACTAATTTAGTAACGATTTTGGGACGTACCGAAATGGATAATGTGGGTGAAACAAACGTTATCAAAAAAATTCAAAGCGGTTATCGCTTAATTCCGTTGCAAGAGTATACCAAAACCACGGCTCCGGAAGCAGTAAAATATGCTATGCCTTTGCCAGAGTGGAAAGAAGCCGACTATAAATCACTTGAATTTATCAATGTTCTTAATTCTTTACTGCAATACACCGTTACTGATAAAAGTGAAAAAGAACTTTTGGCACGTTTTGCCAAAATCGGAATTGTTCCGGGCGTTCCTTTCGATAAATCTAAATTCTCTCCCGAGATTCTTAAAGCCATTGGAGAAGGTATTGCAGAGGGAGGAAAAGTTTTAGAAGAAAGTATTAGTAAAACTACAAGTTCTCTTAATCTTTTTGGTAGCCGTGCTGATTTAAAAAACAACTATGTTTCACGAGCTACTGCCGCTGCAATGGGAATATATGGCAATACAAAAGAAGAAGCAGTTTATGTGGGCTCCATGAATGATAAAGATGGAAAACCATTAGACGGTGCCAATAAGTATGTCCTTCATTTCAAGAAAGAACAATTACCGGCTGTAGATTATTTTTGGAGTATAACGATGTACAATTTGCCACAACGTAATTTGGTAAAAAATCCAATTAACAGATATTCTATAGGCGACCGTACAAAAGGAATTAAATATGAAGCAAATGGAGATTTAATTATCTATCTGCAAGCGGATTCGCCAGGAAAAGACAAAGAAAATAATTGGCTGCCATCGCCTCAAAAAGGAGGTTATAACATTATTGTCAGGCTTTATGGACCAGCCAAAAATGTTACAAGCGGAGAGTGGAAAATACCATTACCAGAAAAAACAAATTAGGTGTAAACATGTAAGCTTTACAGACAAAGTGATCAGGAGTAAAACGGGTATTATGGCTGAAAAATTAGAAAATATCGAAAATCTATTTGATCCAGCAGCATCAAAAGCGACACGTTTTGAAAAAGGCGTGGCTATCAGAAAAATTACGCCTCGTTCGTCGCAGCAAGAATGGAATCCATCAGAAAATCGAGAAGACCCTGTCGAAATTTTGATAAAAACAAGTATAGGAAGGATGGAAAGTTTATTGCCAATTCGCTACAGCCGCATGATGGAATCGCCTTTTTCATTTTTTAGAGGAGCTGCAGCAATTATGGCTGCTGATTTGAGACACACACCTAATACCGGAATAAATTTACAGCTTTGCGGCGATTGTCATTTAATGAACTTTGGAGGATTTGCAACACCAGAGCGCAAATTGGTTTTTGATATAAATGATTTTGACGAGACATTTCCCGGCCCATGGGAATGGGATGTAAAAAGACTTGCAGCAAGTTTTGCCATTGCCGGAAAATGGAGAAAATTTTCTAATAAAACCTGTAAAGAATTTGCATGGAATGTTGCCGACAGTTATAAAAGGCATATGCTGGATTACAGTAAATTATCGGCACTTCAAATTTGGTATGCTGATATTGATTTAGCGGAACTTATTGAAAGAGGAGAAGATGAAGAACTTAAGGAATTTCAGCAAAAGCGAATAAAAAAAGCAGCAGAATATACAGCTCATGAAAAAGAGTTTGCAAAAATGACGTATCAAGATGGTTCTCGAGCTCGGATAAAAGATGATCCGCCCTTAATTTTTCATCCTTCAGGAGAAGAAGGAAAGCGAATTTTAAAAGAAGCCGAAATCGTTCATAAACGCTATATACAAACTTTATCTGATGAAAAAAAAGTGCTTTTAAGTAGGTACAGTTTGCATGACTTGGCAATAAAAGTGGTAGGCGTAGGAAGTGTAGGAACACTTTGCGGGATCAGTTTATTGATGTCGGCTACGGGAGAACCTATTTTTTTACAATTTAAAGAAGCTAGAAAAAGTGTTTTAGAAGAAAATGTAAATGCAAAAAGCAAATACACCCATCAGGGCGAACGAATCGTAATGGGGCAAAAGCTGATGCAGTCTGCTTCAGATATGTTTTTAGGATGGACAAATGATGATCACAATAAGTTTTTCTATATAAGGCAGCTTCGAGATGCTAAAGTAAAACCTATTCTCGAAATCATGAAAGCAAGAAATATGGTTGATTATGCTAAAGCCTGCGGTTGGGCACTGGCGCGAGCACATGCCCGTACAGGAGATCCCTCAGAATTATCAGGATATATTGGTAACAGTAACGAATTTGCCAATGCCATTTCTAGATTTTCTATGGCTTACGCCGATCAAAATGAAGCCGATTATAATAAAATGTTAGAAGCTATAAAAGAAGGAAGATTGCCAGTTTCTGCTGAAATCTAACTTTTGCATTAATTAAAAAAGGTAAGTATGAGTAAAAAGTTTTTATTTTTAATAGGCTTGTTGATTATAACAATCACAGCTAAAGGGCAAACGCAACGTATTGATTCTACTGCTGTTTTTATATTAAACAGAACTACTGAATCATTGCAGTATATAAAATCATGCAGCTTCAAATCGACATTGACTTATGATGTTTTTAATGAAAGCCTGGGTTTAATCAAGCATTCTGTAAATGAAAAAGTATCGATTAAATTTCCAGATAAAATGAAAATCATTTCGTCAGGTGATAAAGGAAATCGAAGCTTGTGGTACAATGGCAAAACATTGAGTTATTACTCTTTTGATAATAATACGTATGCCGATACGCCAGCACCCAAATCAGTTATTGAAACCATTGATGAAACCAGCAAGAAATTTGGAATCGAGTTTCCTGCTGCTGATTTTTTCTATGAATCGTTTCTAGATGATCTGAGATCAGAACAAGGAAATTTGATCTATTTAGGAAAAACAATCATCGATGACAAAGAGTGTTATCATATTGCAGGAACAGATAAAAACAAAAGTTTTCAATTCTGGATTTCGAATGATGATTTTTTTCTGCCTCTAAAAATGGTGATAATTTATACTAGCGATAAAGATAAGCCACAGTACGAAGCTGTTTATAAAGATTGGATTATAAATCCCGATTTTCCTGAGTATATGTTTGAATTTATAGCACCTCCAAAAGCTTCAAAGGTGAAAATTTTACCGAGAGAGATAAAAAAATAATCATAATAAATTCTACAATCATGAAATTAGATCTATTAAAACATATAAAATCCTTGATTCTTGCTGGAGTATTTGTAATAATGCTATTACCAGAATCTGCAAATGCACAGCGTTTCGGGCATTTTACTCCACATGCCGTAATGCCAAGGCCAATGCCATTTCATCCGCCGGAGCCAAGACCGATTCCTCCGGGACCTCGACCTATTCCACCAGGGCCAAGACCTATTCCACCCGCACCAAGACCAATACCGCCACATCCATATCCTAGGCCATTGCCTCCACCGCCGTTTCACCCGTATCCGGTGCCATATCCCTATATTTATCATCCGTTTGTTCCGTATTATTGGGGACCAACTTGGTATCCAATCGGGTTCTTTGCGGCGACATTAACGACGGCTGCAATTGTAATTACAATAGAGAATAATCAGTATAACTATGATGAAGGAGTTTATTATGTAAAAGATTCTGGCGGATACAAAGTGGTTCCGGCGCCAATTGGAGCGACAATTTCAGAACTGCCAAAAGGCTATGTCACGATCAATGTCTCGGGAAAAGACTATTATTATTATGGAGGAACTTATTATACTAAAGACTCCAGTAAATATAAAGTGATAAATGCACCTGTAGGCGCTGTCGTTACGCATCTTCCCGAAGGTTCTGAAGAGAAAACAATAGACGGGCAAAAATATATGATTTACAATAATGTTTATTACCAGCCCATATCAAAAGATGGGCAAGACAGTTATGTTGTTGTTCAAGGAAAATAAAACAAAAACTGTGAGCTTGTTTCTATTATAAGTTATGTCTAATTATGTCTAGCAAAATAAGTAAGAATTTTACGATTGTGCTATGTTAATTAAAGAAAATAATATATCTTTGAGATTATGTTAATGTATTGTATTATAACACTTTGTGTAAAAATTACACTTGTTTAATACGATTTTACGCTCATTTTAAGATTTTTTGAATTTTAATAATTTCAAGTTAAACAAAATTTAATTGCTAATTTAAAAAATTACAAAATGAATATTAAAAGAAAGAATCTTCGAATAATAATCCCAATACTTTTTTTGGGTTTAATTTACAGCTGTTCACCAACAGTAAGTGTTACTACAGATTATGATCATGCTGCCAATTTTGGCGAATATAAAACATTTGCGGTTTATGATTTAAGAGCACAGGAAGGACAGGTAAATCAGCTAAATGTTGATCGGGTTACAAAGGCAATTCGCGCAGAGATGATAGCCAAAGGATTTACAGAAACCAGCAGTAACCCAGATTTAAAAGTAAATGCTGTTTCTATCCTAAAAAACAAAACACAAGTTACAGCCGACAGCAATTTCTATGGTTACGGCGGTATGTATCGTCCGTACGGATATTGGGGAGGAGGCGCCATGATGGGTGGCGGTTCTACCACATTTAATACCTACGATTATGTTGACGGATCACTGGTAATTGATATTGTATCAACCAAAACACAAAAACTGGTTTGGCAAGGCATCGGAAATGCTCAAATTGACAGTAAACCAGATAATCCAGAAGAATTTATTGCTGGTGCTATCAAAAAAATATTAGCAGGTTTTCCTCCAGGAGCAGCAAAAAAATAGCTTAAGGCTTGTTCTATAAAAGTTATGCTTATCTGTAGCAGGATAAGTATAACTTAAGCAAAGTACGCATCACTTTCTTAGTTATTCTTTTTAATAAGATAAAGATATTCCATAACCTAAGCTTAAATATATGCTCGATATAGTACTTTCACTTTTCTTTTTTATAGCTACATTGGTTGGCTTTGCAACATCGTTTATGGTCTTGTTTTCGAAAAAAAATTATTCAAAAAGTTTTTTCTTAGGCCTATTCCTGTTCAGTCTAGCAGTTGTAAGTATCTATAATTTTTATTTATCGGCCAATATTTTTAAGCACTTCCCTGATCTTTTTATGATCACAAAATCCTTTATCTTTTTAGTAGCTCCTTCTGCTTTTTTATATGTGAGAAGTGTTTTATTTTCAGATCGAATATTTAAAAAACACGACTGGCTTCATTTTTTGCCTTTCCTTTTATATTTCAGCTTAACGGTTTTTGTCTGGATAGGAAATGTTATTGACCTTCATATTGCAGAACACCTTTCGGCTAAAATAAAAAGTCCTTTCTCGATGCTGAGTTTAACGATTTGGCTTATGTACGCATTTTGTCAGACAATGATGATTTTGAGTTATGATTTAAAAAAATTCAAAGAAAATCATTTTAATCGTATCAAAGTTTTAAGCTGGATCAGGCTATATAATTTAATGATATTATTTTTGTTCTCTACACTTTTTGTTCATTATTTCTTGACTAATAAGATCGACAGTATCGATTTCTCCTGTTACATTCTTATTTCATCTGTACTTGTTTTTACTGTTGGATGGCTCTATTTTAAGCCACAGATTTTTTATGATCCGAATGAAGAAAATGAGATAGAAGATAGTGCTGAAAATTTTGATTTGAAAGAAAATCATCTGATTCTGATAAAATCATCTGCAAATAAAAACGTCTTGCCCTTGATAAAGGAATTAACAGATGAAAAAAAACAAATATATCTGGACAAATTAGAAAGCATTTTTGCCTCAGAAGAGCTCTTTTTAAAGAAAGATTTAGTAATTCGAGATATTTCAGATGCTACAGGAATCTCAGTACATCATATTTCTAATTTAATTAATTCAGAGTTCAACCTGCACTTTCAGGATTATGTGAATTTAAAGAGAATTGAATATTTCAAAGAAAAAATAAACGACCCAGAATGGAAAGATCTATCTCTTGAAGGCATGGCCTGGGGTTCTGGTTTTAAATCGAGAACAACATGTTTTAGAGCTTTTATAAAACATACCGGGAAATCGCCTTCAGAATACTTCAAGGTTATTCGAATAAATCCTGATAAAACAAATACTTTTTATTTAAAACAATCTTCAAACTGAGAAACAATGTTTGCAGAGATTGGTTGTCAAGGCTCATTAATTTTTAATACGAATGCAATGAAAACGAAATTAAATCAACAGCGACAAGCAATAAATTCAGTTTTTTTACTCTTCATATTGGTTTGTTTTTCCGCCAATGCGCAGCTAAAAGGCGGTCATATTCTTGGCGCCATGGGACTGCAGTCCGGAACGCAAACCCCAGCAAATACACTTAGTGTTTATATTCCAGGATATTTTTATACAGCCTCGTCTTTAAGAGATGCCAACGGAGACAAAGCAATTGTAAATCCAGATTTAACCATGACGATTACAGGCGCGGGTGCATCGTATGTAAGTGATTTTAAAATTTTAGGAGCTAATTACGGAGCGACTATTTTGCTTGCTTTTGCCGCCAATACAATTCAAGGAAATAATACAAATGTAAATAACTCTTTAGCTTTTACAGATATGTATGTACAGCCGCTTCAACTGGGCTGGCATCATAAAAGGGCTGATTTTGTCTTTAGTTATCAAATGTATTTGCCAACCGGAAAATTTGAAGCTGGAGCTTCAGACAACAGCGGTCTGGGCATGTTTATGAATGAATTTTCAGCAGGAACAACTTTGTTTTTTAACGATAAAAAAACGTTTCATTTTTCAGCTTTAGCATCTTACGAAATAAATGGAAAAAAGAAAGATACTGATATAAAAACCGGAGATATTTTAAGTGTTGAAGGCGGTTTGGGAAAAACATTTTATATGATGAATGCTGAAAAAACGGCTCCAACCGGAATATTAAATGCAGGTTTAATTTACTATCTGCAATACAAAGTAACCAGCGATAAAATTCCACTGCCGATTGTTGGTGTTGTAGAAGGTGAAAAAGACAGAGTTGGCGGTATTGGTGCTGAGATCAATTATTTTCATATTGGCTGTAAAACTTCTGCTGGATTACGCTGGATAGGCGAGGTCGATGCTATAAACAGATTTCAAGGAAATACCTTCTTTCTTACTTTGGCCCATGTATTCAGCTTTAAAAAAGAATAATGCTCTAACAGAATTTAGAGAATAAGAGGAATTCTAAAGCGAGTAAAATGAGAAATAAATAGTCAGATTCTACTACTATGAAAAAAACAAAATCCTTTCAGAAAATCATTCTCGCAAATCTCTTTTTTATTTTATCATTTTCAATGGTAGGACAAAAATATAAAATCAGTGTTAGAGATTCTCTTGATCATGCTATCGATTTAAGCGATTATATTATTTATGCACACGGTTTTATAGTCGTGCCAACTGTCATAACAGAGCCTGCTTTAGGCGGAATTGGCGGTGCAATTGTGCCAGTTTTTCTTAAAAAACACGCGCCAGTTATTGATGAAAACGGCAAAAAACGATTTATAAATCCAGATATCACGGGTGGAATCGGAATGTATACCGGAAATAAAAGCTGGATGGTAGGCGGTTTTCGTTCAGGAAGTCTTATAAAATCCAGAATATTATATCGTGTTATGGCCGGTTATGGCGATATGAATTTATCTTTTTATGCCAACAATTTGCCAAACCAAAAGGATCAGGAATTTAAGCTCAATTTTAAATCTACTGTTTTTTATACACAATGGCTAAAACAATTCAGGAATGCAAAATGGAGTGCTGGTCCTCAATACCTCTTCTTGAATTCTAATATCAAATTGCCCGACATAAACCTCCCACCGCCTTTTGTACAGCCAAAAGATGTCAATAGTTTGGTAAGCCAATTAGGAGGTGCGATTCAGTTTGACGGTCGGGATAATATTTTTACACCTGATAAAGGAGTCAGAATTCAGTCTGATTTCTTTTGGTCAGATAATGCAATTGGAAGTGATTATGATGCTTGGCGATTGAATTTTTCTGCCATTGGTTATACGCCGATAACCGAAAAATTAATTCTCGGACTTCGGTTTGAAGGTGAACAGGCTTTTGGAAATCCACCGTTTTATTTATTGCCAGGAATTAATTTAAGAGGAATTCCGATGGGAAGATATCAAGGAAAAACAAGTTTAGTGGCTGAAGCCGAATTCCGATGGGATTTTTACAAGCGATGGAGTATAATGGGCTACGCTGGTGGTGCAAACGCTTTTGATGACTGGGATCAAGCCTTTGATAAACCTTTAGAATACAGTTACGGAACCGGTTTCAGGTATTTATTAGCGCGAAAATTCAAACTAAGAATGGGAGTTGATGTTGCAAAAGGACCGGAAGATTGGGCGTATTATATTGTTTTTGGAAGTAATTGGCTGAGATAAATGTTTAATTAAAAATTCAAATTCGCGATAATTGCTACCGGAATTTGAATTGATGTTGGCAGTAAAAAAACTTTATTTCTTCCAATACGGTTTAATAATTTTGTTTTCTTTATGGCTTAAAGCCAATAATATAATCGTACCAACAGAGCAGAATAATAATGCCTGAATTGATCCTTCAGGACCAAATTCACCGCCGGTAATCCATGCAGAACCTTCTATTTTTGAAACCAGAAGACTTGTTCCTTTTTCATTTCCCGATGTTATGGCTCCAAAAATTCCAGATTGCATAAAATTCCACGCAAAGTGCAAAGCGATCGGAAACCATAAATTGCGGCTGTAAATATAAGCTGCACCTAATAATAAACCCGCCTCAATAGCAACAGATAATCCAGAAAGTAAAGTAGCATGCAGATTTACTAAATGCAGTGCGCCAAAAATCAATGCCGAAATAAACAGCGCTGCATAACTTCCGAGTTTTTCTTCCATAACTCTAAAAAGGATTCCGCGAACTAAAATCTCTTCAATGATTGCAGCAGTAAAAGCCACCGTAAGCGGAATAACAATAAACGAAACAGGATTTAGAGCAGTAACCATATAATCGCCATTTATATAAATAATCCAAATGGTCAGTGATTGCAAAACAACTCCAATTAAAATTCCGATGATTAAATTTCGCCCAAGTCCTTTTAAAGCGAATTCTGTTATTTCTCTTTTTTCATATTTTTTAAAGAAAATAATATAGCTTGTTAAAGCTAAAGCAGAAACAATAATTCCTTTTATAAGATTTCTTAAATCGCGGTTAATTGGTGTTAAGAGCAATAATTTTCCAGCAATAGCCTGACCAATATTTATAAAGAGAAGACAAACGATTAAGGCTAATACAATTTTGGTTAAAGGGAAATTAAAGATTTTTTGTTTTGCAGTTAAAGTTTCCATTTTGATTTGGTTTAGGTTTTAATTTGAAACAAAGGTATATTACACCTAAACCAAAAAATAGAATGAAATTTGCCTCTTATAATTTTTGGAATTGTTTGGGTAAAAATCCGGTTTGATTTTTAAAAGTTCTGATAAAATGACTTTGATCTGCAAAACCGCATTGAAAACTTATTTCAGTCAAATTACTTTGGTTAGATGCTATCAGCGAAAGCGAACGGTCAATTTTTATTCTGCGCATGTATTCGCCCAAAGTACAGCCAAAATATTTCGGAAAATGTTTTGAAATCGTAATCGGATTCAATTGTAAAACTTGCGCTAAATCTTGCAGATTGGGATTTTCATTCCAGCAGTCGTTTAGCAACTCGGTTAAGCTTTTAACCCAAAACGGACTTTTTTCAAATTTTTCTAAATGATTTACTGAGTTTGATAATTGCGCAAACAACATATTAATGGTGTCGCCAGAAAAAGCATCGGCAACAAGAGATTCTTTAAAAATCTTTAAAATTAAGAATTTGGCAAGTGATGCATTTTGAAGCGATTTCTCAATAATAGCTTCGCTTATTTGAAGTTCTTTCAGCAGATTTTCTTCAATTTCAATATTAATATTTTTAGATGGAAAAAGCGTATTGTGATTGAGATGAAGTTCATCACTATGATAAAAAAGTAAAGAACCCGGACCAACTGCTTCGCTGTAATTTTTTCGTTTTTCAGAGGTACCACCTCGCAAAAAAAGAGTAATATGTGCATTATTGTGCGAATGCCAGCCATCGTAAACCTTATTTTGATACTCGGTTTCGACCACTGCAATTCCTTGCATATTGTTGAATATGTTTTTGGTATTTCCTAAGTATTTCTCTTTTTCGAGTTCGTACATATTCAGTTTATTGCAGGCAGAATCAAGAGCCAAAATACCACTTTATTTACATATAAATTTACTGTTTATGTTTTTTAAAGTTAAGTTTCAATTCATTTCAAAATTATCCAATTATCAAATTGACACATTCTCTAATTAGAAAATTGTCTTTTGCATATTTTGTAAGGTTTTATAGCTTAATAAAAACATTGTGTAAACATTAACGCGAAAGTGTTAGTTTTTTTACTTATTATTTAATTGATTTGTAACAAAAATTAATTAAAGGTTACTAATAAGTTAACTATTTAAATCATTGATTATGTATAAAATTACGATGAAATCAGTTTTCGTTGCATCGGCTTTTTTAGTTGGTGTGAGCAGCTGTTTTGCGCAGGATGTTTTGGTGAATTCGCTAAAGCTAAATGCAAGTGATAAAAGTAAAGAGAACTTTAAATTCACAGAGCAGATTAATTTAGGAACAACTTCGGTAAAAACACAAGGTTCTTCAGGAACTTGCTGGAGTTATTCGACAAACTCTTTTTTAGAGTCAGAAATGATTCGTTTAGGAAAACAGCCGGTAGAATTATCTCAAATTTACGCAGCGAGAAATGTGTATGTTGAAAAAGGAATTAATTATGTGCGTATGCATGGAGCAGTTACTTTAGGTGACGGAGGCGCTTTGCATGATGTAATTAACATGTATAAAAAATACGGAACGGTGCCAAGAGAAGTTTACACAGGCTTAAACTATGGAACTGATAAAAATAAATTTGGCGAAATGGCTGCACTTATCGAAGGTGTTTTAGGTGCTGTTGTTAAAAACCCAAATGGTGAATTAACACCAAACTGGCAAAAAGCATACGCTGCTGTAATCGATTCTTATTTAGGAAAAGTACCGGATAATTTTACGTATAAAGGAAAAAGTTATACGCCGCAATCTTTCGCTAAAGAAGTAGTTGGAATTAATCCTGACGAATATATCGAAATGTCATCGTTTACAACTTCTCCATACTACCAAAAAACAACAATGATGGTGCCGGACAACTGGTCATTTGATCAGGTGTATAATGTAAAAGTTAATGACATGACTGATGTTATCGACAACGCATTGAAAAAAGGATATACTGTAGCTTGGGCAACTGATGTAAGTGAGAAAAGCTTTAGCTGGAAAAACGGTGTAGCTTATGTTCCGATGAAAAAATTCGATGACATGACCGCTGAAGAAAAAGCAGATATGTTTAACGGACCAAAACCAGAACCAGAAATAACGCCAGAAATGCGCCAAGCTGCGTTTGATAATTATACAACAACAGACGATCACGGAATGCATATTATTGGTCTAGCCAAAGATCAAACCGGAAGAGAATATTATATCGTAAAAAATTCTTGGGGAGAAACAAACGACTACAAAGGTTTCTTGTTTGTAACCAAAAATTTCGTAAAATATAAAACTACTGCTTTGTTAGTAAATAAAGGAGGAATTCCAACTGAGATTGCTAAGAAGTTAGGGGTTTAAGAATTTATTCTAAACATTACTAGTTTTAAAAAAAGCTTCACTAATAGTAGTGAAGCTTTTTTTTATAATTTTTTTTATTGAAATCGAAATGAAAATCACCACTTAAACGTGTTTATAAGTACTTCAAAGATGTTATAGTGCTATAAATCAGAAAATTATGTAAATTTATATCACCAACCACAAAATGAGATCGACATGAAAACAAATGCAGTGCTTTTTGTAGCAATTGTATGTGTTTTTCCTTTTTACTGTTTTGCACAGCATAATGTTTCTAATGCACCCATAATTGCGACAACAGGAAATACACATTCACCGTCCGAGAACAAATCAAATAATGATCTTGTTATAGTGGGATATTATGTAGAAGAAACGATAAATATGACTTTTGGGAAAAGGGTTACTAAATATGAAGTTTCAAAACTAGACATGGTCTATACAAATGACCTGGGCCCAAACAATACTAGGGTTGTAATGCCCATTTACAGAAAACCCAAAGTAAAAGCAGTCGAAGCCAGCCTCCAATCAAAAAAAATAGTCGATACAATGTCTGCTGCTATTCAGCCCATAAAAGTTGAAGTAATAGCGCCTACGCCGTACGTAAAGATCGATGTTGCTGATACGTACGGAAAAGTTTTAGACAAAGGTTATAAATCGGCAGAGATGCTCAAGAAAGTGGCAGATCGAGCTTATTTTGAAGGCGATCTGGCAACAGCAGCTAAATACTACGAAGAATTACTGGCTATGGATGTGCAATTAGACGATATGTATTATTATCGTTACGCACAGTCCCTAAAAGGAATCGACCAGACAGAAAAAGCAAACGAAGCCATGCTTTTATTTGAAAGTAAAAATATTGGGAATAATGTGGTGAGGCATAATAAAGTTGTGAGGAATTAATCTTTACTATAAAACAAAAAAAAGACTATCATGAAAATGATAGTCTTTTTTTTAAGCTCCCCCTCTTGGGCTCGAACCAAGGACCCTCTGATTAACAGTCAGATGCTCTAACCAACTGAGCTAAGGAGGAATCACCTTAAAGGTAAATATGTTTGCTAAAAAAAGTTGCTCCCCCTCTTGGGCTCGAACCAAGGACCCTCTGATTAACAGTCAGATGCTCTAACCAACTGAGCTAAGGAGGAAGTTGTTGCTCTTTTTAGCGAGTGCAAATATAGTTGATTTTTTAATTTCCCAAAAATATTTTAACTCTTTTTAAAAAATATTTTTTCTACTTGACAATCGCCTTATAAATATCGTTTCCGTTGGCGAACAAAAGCAGTGCGATAAGTAGAACGAAACCAACCATTTGGGCGTTTTCAAGGAATTTATCACTCGGTTTTTTACCGCTGATAATTTCGTATAATAAAAACATCACATGGCCTCCGTCAAGTGCCGGAATTGGCAATAAATTCATAACTCCAAGCATAATTGACAATAAAGCAGTGATCGACCAGAACGTTTCCCAGCTCCAAGAACTCGGGAAAATGTTAAAAATCGCTGCAAATCCACCCACTTGCTTGTATGCTTTTGTTTCTGGATTAAAAATCATTTTCAATTGTTTTCCGTAACCAATCAATTGATTTTTTCCTTTTTCAAGTCCAACCGGAATCGATTCTGCAAAACTATATTCTTTTGTGCTGATTTTGTAGTAACCCAATTTTTCTAAAGATTTAATATCTAAACCTCCAGGAGCAACTCCAAGTTTTCCTTCTTTAGAAACTTTTACCGTAATTGTAGTTTGTTTTAAATCACGCAAAACTACTGCAGGAATCGTTTTGCCTTTATTAGCACTCAAAATTGCTTTCACCTGATCAAAGTATTTCGCTTGCTGACCGTTTAGTGTCACAAACAAATCTTTTGCTTTTAATGACTTATTCTGAGAGTCCTCAGCAACCGCTCCAACAACAAAAGGTATTCTTGGTGTAATCAATAAGCCTTTCTCGTATTTTGACATTTGATCAACAAAATCCGTAGGGAATTTAACGGTCTGCTGTTGTCCGTTTCTTTCGATCAAAATTTCTTTTGCCATGACCACTTTCATGTTCGTGTCATCATCAAAATTTTCAATTTTCTTGCCGTCGATCGAAATTATTTTATCACCTGTATGAATCCCTGCTTTTTCAAGTGCTGGATTTGTTACATACACGCCATCTTTCAAATCGCCATTTGCTACATAAGTTTCGCCATAAGCAAACGCCATTCCGATATAAATAATAAACGCCAAAATAAAGTTTACGGTAACACCGCCCAACATAATAATAAGACGCTGCCAAGCTGGCTTAGAACGAAATTCCCAAGGCTGAGGCGGAAGCGCCATTTGCTCCTTGTCCATACTTTCATCGATCATTCCAGAAATTTTCACATAACCTCCTAATGGAAGCCATCCAATTCCGTATTCTGTTTCACCGATTTTCTTTTTTAATAGAGAATATTTAACATCAAAAAACAAGTAAAATTTTTCGACTCTGGTTTTAAATAATTTAGCAGGAATAAAATGTCCTAATTCGTGAAGAATAATAAGTAAAGATAAACTCAATAGAAATTGAGAGAGTTTGATAACTATATCCATTTTGTATTTTTAATTCGTATTTAACGCACAAAAGTAACGTTTCTATTTTAATTTGATAGTGCAATATAAGACATAAGGTTTTAAATGTTTGTTAATTAATAAAAATTAGATTTTTACTTTTAACAAGATGGTTTAACTTTACTTTCTTAAAGGCAATCCTATTCATTGGTAGCCTAAAACCATTAAAAGTTACATATTTATGGCTTCGATATTATTTTCTCCACTTTCCATCAAAAAAATCACTTTAAAAAATAGAATCGTAATTTCTCCAATGTGTCAATATTCCGCAGTTGACGGATTTGCAAACGATTGGCATTTGGTTCATTTAGGCAGTCGTGCGAGCGGAGGTGTTGGCTTGATTATTCAGGAAGCAACAGCCGTTTCTCCCGAAGCCCGAATTTCGCCAGCCGATTTAGGAATCTGGAAAGACGAACACGTTCAAAAATTAAAAACGATCAACGAATTTATCGTTTCTCAAAATTCAATTCCCGGAATTCAGTTGGCGCATGCCGGCAGAAAAGCAAGTGTTTCAGTTCCGTGGGAAGGAAATAAAAAATTAGATTTCGCTCAAGGCGGATGGCAAACGGTTTCTTCGAGCACGATTCCATATCATGAAGGGGAACCATTTCTTCCAACAGCTTTGGATAAAAACGGAATTCAAAAAGTAGTTGCAGATTTTAAAGCAGCCACAAAAAGAGCGCTCGAAGCAGGTTTTCAGGTTGTAGAAATTCACGGCGCACACGGTTATTTACTGCACCAATTTTTATCGCCTCTAACAAACGAAAGAACTGATGAATACGGAGGAAGTTTTGAAAACCGAATCCGATTTACATTAGAAATTGTAGGCGCTGTTCAATCAGAATGGCCATCGGATTTGCCTTTATTTGTTCGAATCTCAGCTACAGATTGGGCAGAGGGCGGATGGAATCCGGAAGAATCGGTAAAACTTGCCGCAATTTTAAAAGAAAAAGGAGTAGATTTAATTGATGTTTCGTCTGGCGGATTGGTTTCGCATCAAAAAATTACACTTGGTCCGGGTTATCAAGTTCCTTTTGCAGAAAAAGTAAAAAAAGAAGCCAATATTTCAACCGGGGCAGTGGGTTTAATTACTGAAGCCAAACAAGCCGAAGAAATTTTAAATAATGGTCAAGCCGATTTAATTTTATTTGCCAGAGAATCATTAAGAAATCCGAATTTACCTTTAGATTTTGCTAAAGAATTAGATAGCGATATTCAGTGGCCAAAACAATACGAGAGAGCTAAAATCTAAATTTTATTAGTCACAGATTAAAGTGATTTCTTTTTAATGTTTTTCGCCACTAATTACACAAATTTTAACGAATTTATTTAAGTTTTTGAACTTTATAATAAATGTAACTAAGTGAAAGTCATAGCAACAAAAAAATTCTTATAGTCATAATAATCTGTGTCAAGAAAAAAACATACACCATGCAAAAAATAAAAACAGCACTATTATCATACGGCATGTCTGGGAAAGTTTTTCATGCGCCCTTTTTAGATATTCATCCGGGATTTGAATTATTAGGTTCTTGGGAAAGAAGCAAAAAACTAATTCAGGAAGATTATCCCTATGTAAAAAGTTATCCTTCAATCGATGACTTACTAGCAGATGAGGTTGATTTGGTAATCGTAAATACACCTGTAGGAACGCATTATGAATATGCTAAAAAAGTGCTTTTGGCCGGAAAACACGCCGTAGTCGAAAAGGCATTTACAACAACTGTGGCTGAAGCTGAGGAACTAGCTAAAATTGTGAAAGAAAAAGGATTGAAATTAGCGGTTTTCCAAAACAGAAGATGGGACAGCGATTTTAAGACTATTCAAAAAATAATTAAAGAAGGAACTTTAGGAGATTTGGTCGAAGCAGAATTTCATTTTGACAGATACAATCCGTTATTGAGCCCGAAAGCACATAAAGAAACCGTTAATGACGGCGCCGGAATACTGAAAGATTTAGGGCCGCATTTAATTGATCAGGCGATTTGCTTATTTGGTTCGCCAAAAGGAGTTTTTGGAGATATTCGTTATACAAGAGAACATTCTTTGGTCGACGATTGGATCGATTTGTTATTGATTTATGATGATTTTAGAGTACGCTTAAAAGCCAGTTTTTTTGTGAAAGAAGCAAATCCTGCCTATACCATTCACGGTAAAAAAGGCTCTTTCTTAAAACCTCGCGGTGACGTTCAGGAAGATGATCTAAAAGTAGGTAAAAAACCAAATTTAGAAACTTGGGGAACAGAATCTGAAGATTTGCAAGGACTTTTGAATACTGAAATTGACGGAAAACAAATTCGTGAAAAAGTGCCAACGCTTCAAGGAAATTATTTTTCATTTTTTGATGGGGTTTACGACGCAATCGCAAACGACAAAACAGAACCGGTTACGGCACAAGATGGCATAAAAGTAATGCAGATTATTGAAGCTGCAATTGCGAGCAATGCAAAGCAAAAGGTGATTAATTTATAAATAAAATTGGCCTACTGATTTAGGAGTTAAACAGATTTTTAGAGATTTTTATCTTTTAAATTGAAAAGTAAAGACGCACCAATAGTGCGTCTTTTTTTATGCGAACATATAGAAAAACTTTGTCCCTTTGCCCCTCAGAACCTTAGTTTCTTAAAGAATTTATAAACATATAACGTTATAAATTCAGGATCTGAAAGCTATCCATAGGTCATAAAGCAAGATTTTAGTACTTTTATAGTATCAACCTAAAATGCAATATTTTGATCGATTTTAATCCATTATCACTTTTTCAGACCAAAGGTAAAATCAAGAAAGTCTATAGAGAGGCAAAAGCTTCTTATCTAAACCGAATTCGTTTTGCCGTGGGAATGTTTTATTTCGGAATGGGATTAAGTTTTGCGACATGGGCAAGCCGAATTCCAGATATTAAAACTGCCTTGCATTTAACCGAAGGCGATTTAGGCTCTATACTTTTTGCACTCCCAATGGGGCAATTGGTAATTATGCCTTTTTCAGGAAAAATGGTAACTAAATTTGGGAGCCACCGTATTTTGATTTTCTCCTTAATAATGTATGTTTTGTGTTTGGCTAATTTAGGTTTGGCAACAACGGCCTTGCAATTATCTTTAGGCTTGTTTTTGTTTGGATTATTTGGAAATCTTGCCAACATCGCAGTAAATACTCAAGGGGTTTATACCGAAGTGCTTTTTAGAAAAACGATCATGTCATCATTTCACGGTATGTGGAGTTTTGCTGGTTTTACTGGAGCATTAGTCGGATTAGGAATGCTGGCTTTGAATCTTTCACCATTACATCATTTTTTAATTGTTGGTCTCGTAGTCGTACTGATGGTGGTTTTTAATTTTAAATTTTTGGTCAAAGCCAAAGAAAAACTCCAGCATAAAAATAGCGAGAAGAAAAAATTATTCACAAAACCAGATACAGCTTTAATTTGGCTTGGCGTAATCGGTTTTTGCAGTATGGCCAGCGAGGGTGTGATGTTTGACTGGAGCGGAGTTTATTTTAAAGATATTCTGCAAGCGCCAGGACCATTGGTAGTTTTAGGATATACTTCATTTATGATTATGATGGCCAGCGGGCGCTTTTTAGGCGACGGCTTGATCAATAGATTCGGGCGTGAACGCGTCATGCAGATTAGCGGTGTCATGATCTCTGCCGGACTTTTTACAGCAGTTTTTCTTCCCTACATCATTCCGTGTACAATTGCTTTTATGGCTGTTGGTTTAGGAGTCGCTACAATTGTTCCAACGGTTTACAGTATGGCAGGTAAAAATCCAACAGTACCGCCTGGAGAAGCCTTAACGATTGTTTCGAGTGTAAGTTTTCTTGGTTTTTTAATGGGACCTCCTGTAATTGGGCACATCGCGCAAAATTTTGGACTTCAATTTTCTTTTGCTTTTATCGGAATATTTGGCGTGCTGATTGCTTTTATGGTTTCTAAAATTAGAACTTCAGCTTAAGTTTTTTATTTAAAAAAAACAAAAAATCCACAAATCTATTAAATTAATTTCAAATTTCAACCAAAACATTAGTAGGAAATTTTGTATATTTTTAAATATTTCTTGTACATTTGAATTTCAATTCAGAGCCAAAACCTGAATTCGATTTTTTTCCAAAAACCAATTTTATCTTTTGAATAGGATTAATATCCAAAATCTATTTTCAAAGTAAATTGGGATTTTTCATGAGAAAAAAATACTTGGTCTTTTTATTTTTACTGCCTCTTAATTTTGTTTTTGCACAAGAAGAAACGACTTTTTTTGGATTCGTCATTGATGCCAAAACTCAAAATGCAATAGAGAATGTTGTGGTTTCTATTCAAAATTCTTCTCTAACACAACTTACATCAGCAGATGGAAGATTTGAACTGCATTCTCAAATAAAAGGACAGCAGCTACTTTTAATTCACAGTCAGGGTTACAAAGATTTACTTTTAAAAATAGAATCCAATTTTGGATTTAAGGTTAATCTAGGAATATTACAGCTAGAAGATACTTTTTCTGATGAAACTCCGGCCGCATTAATCACATTATTAGACAGCGATTTTTCAGAAGATAACAGTTCATCCGAAATGACTTCTGGATTGCTTCAATCTTCAAAAGATGCTTTTATGCAGGCTTCCGCTTTTAATTGGGGTCAAGCCCGATTTAGAGTTCGTGGCCTCGACAGCGAAAACGGAACCATGATGCTAAACGGCATGATCATGAACAAAATTTATGACGGAAGACCACAATGGAGCAATTGGGGAGGTTTGAATAATGTACTTCGGAATCAGGAATTTTCTGTTGGTGCGGCAACTTCAAATTATACTTTTGGAGGCATTTTAGGAACACAGCAGATATTTACACGAGCATCGATGTATAGAAAAGGCGGAAACCTTACCTTTTCAGGAAGCAATACTACATACAATTGGCGAGCTGTCGGATCTTACGCTTCTGGAATAAATGCGTCAGGTTGGGCGTATGCCATTTCTGCAGGAAAACGCTGGTCTGAAGAAGGTTTTTTTGAAGGGACAAATTTTAATGCAGACTCATTTTTTATATGTGTCGAAAAAAAATTAAATGCTAAACAATCTTTGAATTTTACAGGATTCTACACACCAAATTCACGCGGAAAAAATTCGGCTAATACCAATGAAGTTACACAATTGACGAATGAAAAATACAATTCGTACTGGGGCTGGCAAAGCGGTAAAAAGCGAAATGCGAAAGCAAAAAATGTAGAAGAACCATTATTAATGCTCAATCATTATTTAAAAATTGATGATAAGACAAATTTGAATTCAGCTGTAATGTACCAATTTGGAAAAGTGGGCAACAGCAATATTGATTATCAAAAAGGCGACAGTCCAGATCCGGTTTATTATAAAAAAATGCCAAGCTACTTTACTTCACTTTACGCAAAGGATCACGGAGAATTCTCAGGAGAATTTACGCCCGATTATGAAAGTGCCGAAAAAAGTAAAATGACTTTTTTGGAGAATTCCCAAATCGATTGGGAGTCGATTTACAGAGGAAATCAAACTATAATGGTAAATTCTGAAGGTGATATTTCAGGATTTGAACCAGCACAAAGTCATTATGTTTTATACGAAGATCGCACTGATGACAAAACTTTTGCGGCAAACTCAAATTTAAATGCACAGCTTACTTCAAATATCTTTTTTGATGCAGGAGTGACTTTTCGAAATTTAAAATCGCATAATTTTCAATATTTATTAGACTTGCTTGGAGGATCATATTTTGAAGATATTGATCCATTTTATAAAGGAAATCAGTCGCAATCAGATCTGCAAAATCCAAATCGTCAAGTAAAAGAAGGAGAGGTTTACGGATACAATTACAATTTTTTAGCCAACACAATTGATGCTTTTACGCAGTTTAGATTCTCCTACAAAAAGACAGATTTCTATCTCGCGCAATCATATTCGATGTCGAATTATCAGAGAGAAGGATTGTATCAAAACGGAATTTACTCTTCAAATTCTTTAGGAAAAAGCGATAAGGTAAATTTTGAAAATTTTGGTTTCAAAGGTGGATTTACCTATAAAATTTCAGGAAAACAATCACTGTTTTTTAACGGATCGCACCTTACAAGAGCACCTTCCCTCCGAAATACTTTTTCGAATTCCCGTCTGAATAATTCTATTGTTTCCGGAATTGAAAGTGAAAACATAAGCAGTGCCGAAGTAAATTATGCGTATCGTTCGCCTAAGCTTAAAATGCGTTTGACGGCGTATTATGCTTTGATTAAAAACAGTACAAAAACTTCCTTTTTTTATGCTGAAGGAATTTTTGATAATGGAGCAGGTAATGATGCTACAGATGCTTTTGTAAGCCAGACATTAACGCACATGAACAAGAAAAATATTGGAACCGAGCTGAGTTTTGAATATCAGATTTCATCAACATTAAAAACTACTTTATCTGCAGCGTATGGTAATTACACTTATGACAGCAATCCAGATATTGCAATAACGAATGATGCAAATGCAGCAAAGCCAGGTGCACAGACCACTTTTGATTTTGGAAAAGCTTACCTTAAAAATTACAAGCAAGCCGGAATGCCTCAGCAAGCTTATTCTGTAGGACTAGAATATCGAGATCCAAAATTTTGGTGGCTGGGGGCAAATATTAATTATCTGGCAGAAAGTTATATTGATGTTTCTCCAATTGCAAGAACGGCGCAATTTTATATCAATCCAGCAAATGGTTTTCCGTTTCCGGAAGCCACAAAAGAACGTGGAGATCAATTGCTAAAACAGGAAAAATTCGATCCAATTTCATTGCTGAATATTTCAGGAGGAAAATCTTGGCGTATTTACGGTAAGTATGTTGGACTTTTTACAAGTGTAAATAATGTGTTGAATCTGACTTATAAAACTGGTGGTTTCGAGCAGGCTAGAAACGCCAATTTTAGAGCTTTAAATCAAGATGTTTCCAGCGGAACTCCCTCTTTTGGACCAAAATATTATTACGGATACGGCCGAACTTATTTCTTAAATCTTACGATCGGCTTATAAATTTAAAACAGAATTATCATGAAGAATATATTTTTGAACTCATTTTTTGCATTGTCAGCAATACTATTTTGGAGTTGTAATAATGAAATTGAAACTCCTAAATTAGAATGCACACAACCCAATTTTACTGTAAATAAAACAGTAGAGAAAGTGTATGAACTTTCAGGAAATGTCGCCAAACAATATGTATATGATGATATCGTAGAAGCTTATGTAGTGTCAAGTGATGAAGACGGTAATTTTTTTAAGAGTATTTCATTTCAGACTTTGGCAACAGAGAAAATGTCTGCCATCGGTTTCAGCGTGCCTGTTGATGCATCAAATACGTATATAGATTATCGTGTTGGGAATAAAGTCTATGTGAAATTAAAAAATCAGTTTACAGATTTATATTATGGCGGATTGCGAATTGGGAGTTTATATGTAAGTAATGCTGGAGATCCAACTATTGGCAGAATTTCCCAAAATGAATATAAAAATGTCTTGAATGCCTCTTGCACCGTCATAAACGAAAATCAATTGGTAGAAAAGCTTTCTATAGAAGAAGCATTATATGACAGGAAATTAAATACATTAATAGAACTTACAGATGTTGAGTTTACAGAAGCGGCGCTAGGCCGTCATTATTTTGAAGAAACAAATAATGTTGGAGGTTCAACTAACTGGAATCTGCGTGATAAAACAGGAAATCAAATTATTTTTAGGACAAGCAGTTATGCGAATTTTTCAGATCATTTAGTTCCAGAAGGCAGTGGTACTGTTCGTGGTATTTTGACAAAATTCGGCTCTGATTATCAAATGATGATACGTTCGGAAAAAGATGTTGTGATGAATGGAAAAAGAAATGTTCCTTTCTTTGCAGAAGATTTTCAATCCGTAAAAAATAACGTGAATTTTACGTTGCCTGGCTGGAGCAATGTTGTAGAAAAAGCTACCAAATTATGGAAAAGCATGGTTTATAGCGGAAATGGTTACGCAGAGTTTAATACCACAAGCACAACCGCCGCAGAAAATGTTGCTTGGCTGATTTCTCCTAAAATTAATATGACAAATTATAAAAATGCAGTGTTGTCTTTTAGAAGCGCACAGCATGATTTAAAAGTAGATTCACCTTTAAATTCTCTCGAAGTCTATGTTTCAACAAATTTTGACGGCTCGAACGTTACGAAAGCAAAATGGACAAAACTAGAAGCTAAATTTCCAAACATTTCAACTCCTTCCCGTCAATTTATAAGCTCTGGCGGGATAGATTTATCAGCTTATTCTGGAAATATTAATATTGGATTTAAATATATTGGATCTGGAAAAGACAAAACATTAAACGGTGCTTTTATGGTTGACGACGTTAAAATTTTTGGAGAAAAATAAGTTCTGCTTTTTTAAAAATATAATTAAAGTATTGATTTTTAGACAATAACCTAATAATACACAGTTTCTTACCTTAAAATTGTTAAAATTTAATTGGATTTTGTATTTTGGTCATCCCAAATCGATACAAAAACTATGAGAACCTACTTTATCGCCATCTTGATGATGGTATTTCCATGCTTACTGCACAGCCAGGATCAAGACGCTCCTGTTCGATTAAAGCAAATCAATATTGTAAAAACAAACTATCAAAACTCTAAGGATGGTGAGATTGTAAACAAAACTTTTGTGTTTAAGGAAGGAAAAATACAAACTATTACTACCTCTGATGTTGTGCAGCACTTCTTTTACAACAAAGCCGGATTGTTGGATATGACTGTAAAAGACAAAGTAGGCAGCGACTGGAAAGAAGTTGTAAATTATACTTATGACGCAGATAATAACATTATTAAATTTGTAAAAAAATATCAGGACGGTCCTGATTACATTACAAAAGTGGTGACTTTTGCTTACGAAGGCGCAAGAATAAAGGTAACCACTAAAAAGAGTACAAACCATCAGAATTTAGTTGAAGATCTTGAATATATCGTCGAAAACGGCATTATAGTAAGACGTACTTCGCGCGACAAAAACAAACAGATTAATGGTAAAATTGAATATGTTTATACCAATGATAATGTTGTCAAGCATAAAGGTTTGGTTGGAGATAAAATCTCTAAAACCTACACTTTTGACGATAAAAAATCTGTTGATCAATTAATTGTTCAGAGTTTATTTGGTGATAATTATAAAATTATTGTACCGATGATTTCGTATCATGAAGATGAGTTTAGTTTTGAGTCAATCTCGTATAATAATGAAGTAAACTTTAGCCCGTCGTCTACGGCATTGGTTGCTGTAAGCAGAAAATACAAATACAATAAATTAAACTTTCCCATCTTCTGTTCGCAGATTGAGGAAAACGGAATTGTAAAAACGGAAAAGACCTTTATTTACGAATAAATTCTCTTTCCAGATTATTAAAACAAACCATTTAGAAATCGAGTCTTGCTTGATTTTTAAATGGTTTGTTTTTTTAAGAATATACTAATTTCCTAAATAGAACTTAAAATCAAAATTCTATAAGGTTTAGTGTCTTACAAATCATTAAATTTGCAACTTATTCAAAGCTATGTTAGATAAAGAAGTTATAAATTTTGAGAGAACTGCCATCGTAGGTATTGTGACTCAAAATCAAAGTGAAGAAAAACTTAACGAATATTTAGACGAATTAGAGTTTTTGACTTTTACCGCTGGTGGTGAAGTGATTAAGCGCTTTTCGCAAAAAATGGAACGCCCGAATCCTAAAACTTTTATGGGAACGGGAAAAATTGAGGAGATCAATCTTTTTGTAAAAGAAAACGATATATCAACATTAATTTTTGATGATGAATTATCGCCTTCTCAACAAAAAAATATCTCTAAAATTATTGATTGTAAAATCTTAGACAGAACGAATTTGATTCTGGATATCTTTGCGCAAAGAGCTGAAAGTTCGTATGCAAGAACACAGGTTGAATTAGCACAATGTATCTATTTATTACCAAGACTTTCTGGTTTATGGACACACCTTGAACGCCAAAAAGGTGGTATTGGTATGCGTGGTCCTGGAGAAACAGAGATCGAAACAGACAGACGTATTGTTCGTGACCGAATTTCGTTGTTGAAAGATAAAATCAAAACGATTGATAAGCAAATGGGAGTACAGCGCAGCAATCGCGGCGCGATGGTTCGTGTAGCGTTGGTTGGATATACGAATGTTGGAAAATCGACTTTGATGAATGCTATTGGTAAAAGTGATGTTTTTGTTGAGAATAAATTATTCGCAACTTTAGATACAACAGTTCGAAAAGTAGTAATTAAAAACTTGCCATTTTTACTTTCTGATACAGTAGGTTTTATTAGAAAATTGCCAACTCAATTGGTTGATTCTTTTAAAAGTACACTTGATGAGGTTCGTGAAGCCGATTTGCTATTGCATATTGTTGATATTTCGCATCCAGATTTTGAAGATCATATTGAATCTGTAAATCAGACTTTGCAGGACATTAAAGCGCATGAAAAGCCAGTAATCATGGTTTTCAATAAGATTGATGCCTACAAACATTTGACGATTGATGAAGATGATTTAATGACTGAAAAAACACCTAGATATTATACGCTTGACGAGTGGAAAGCAACTTGGATGCATCGTTTAGGTGAAGACAATGCTTTGTTTATTTCGGCTACAAATAAAGAAAATTTTGAGGAATTTAGAGAAAGAGTTTATGAGGCTGTTCGTCAGATTCATATTACTCGATTCCCATATAATAAATTCTTGTATCCAGATTATAAAGATGCAATCGAGAAAGAGGATGAACAAGATGAAGAATAAAAATAAATTTTACGCAAAGAGCGCTAAATTATATTAAATTATTTTTATAAAGCACAAAGTTCGCAAAAGCTATATATAGATTTAGCTTTGCGAACTTTTTTTTTATTCAAAAGCCTATTTTATAAAAATATTAGCTCTTTGCGGTAAAATATAAGCGGTTTTCAGTTTCTAATTAAAATCCGAAGTTAACTCCTAAACCAAAAACTTCTCTGGTTTGTAAACCTTGAAATGCATTGTCGTCGTAAATTGCCTGAAATGATAAGTTCGCAGATAAAAACTTGTTTACTTTCATTATAATATTCAGCGAGTAGTTGATATCGACGTTTTGAGGATCTTCAAGATAATTAGAATAAAGATTTAAGGTATTTTCAGCCGTTACATTGGTCATAATTGCCAATTTGTAATAAACGGACGCATAAAAACCTAATTCGTAACGCATGCTTTTATTGGCATCTACGCCAAAATAATCGCCATCTACATAAGGCAAACCAGTAAATCTATCGATTCCGGTGGTATAAGCGCTGTCTACAAAAGTGAATTTTGACGTTAGAGGTGCAAAATTTATTTTAAGATTGTCATCTTTTGTCCAAAAAATACCAGGACCAGTGGTAAGATATCCGGGAGACATAAATTTAGTTTGTTCTGTCCTGATTTCTTTTCCGTTTACATCTTGACCATAAATATATCCGGTAGAAAACTGCGTTCTGAAATTTACAAAATAAGAGTAATACCATTGACCAAAAGCCTTTTTTCCATAAATTGAATTAAATTCAAGACGGTCATCTGTCTTTTTTCCGAAGTCTGAGTTTTTAGTTTGTAAAAGACCATAAGATGCTAAAAGTTTGTTGTCCCAAGTTACATCGTCTTTTTTATAATTGAAATCGTAGTTGATTCCCAGCGTTCCTGAAAAGCTGTCTTCACCTCCGGCAATCCAATTATTAAAGCTGGACTGATTTAATAAAAGAGAAACAGTCCCTTTAGTTTTCCAGCCTTCGCCTTCTATAGTATCGTTGATTTTTTTAACTGCTTTTTCAGTATTTTGAATTAATTCCTTTTCGGTATTTTGGGCCTGAACAAAAGTAAAGTTCGCTAAAATGAAGAGTAATAACGCTATCTTTCTCATGGTTGTTTAGTTTAAGTGTATTAACAAATATACTAAAAACCGTGAAAACGTTCAGGGATTATTGTCACGAAAAGAAAGTTATTTCTTAGATTCTTTATACAGGGGTACTGCAGAACAAGCTTCGCCGTACATTATACTTCTTGCAAAAGGCTGCAAGTAAGTTGTTGCCAAAATGTAAGCACGCATCGGAACTGGTTTTTTAGAGCAGCCTTTTACAATTACAGGTTTGTTTTTGTATGCACTGTAATCGATCTTAGTCAGAATTTCTTCATATAAGCTAGAATCCAGATCTTCAATATTTCCGTTGACTACTTTTTTAGCATAAGGAGCCAAATGAACACTAACTAAAATTAGTGCCCATGCCGGAACAATAGCATCTGTACTGCAGTGTACAGCGACATACTGATCTTGGTATTGTGACCAATCGTGGTTTTTGAGATGTTCTCTAAAGTCTTTTTCTCTCAATAAAAAACCTTCCAAAAGCCATTGCGAAATGTCAATCTGCACGCGCGGGCCTTTCGGATAATAATCTTCAAGATCAAAAACTTCTAAAGCGCTGTTGGCTACTTTATTGATGATTTCTTCCATATGAAAAGTTAGTTTCAAGTTTGAGGTTTCAAGTTTCAAGTTGAGCAACCTAAAACTTTAAACCCTGAAACCTGAAACAAATATTTTTAAAGCATTCCTAATTCTAATTTTGCTTCTTCGCTCATTAAATCTTTGCTCCAAGGCGGATCGAAAGTAATTTCTACATCAACATCTTTAATGTTTTCGATTGTTTTTACTTTTTCTTCCACTTCTCTTGGCAAACTTTCTGCAACTGGGCAGTTTGGAGATGTTAGTGTCATCAGGATTTTTACTTCGTAATCTGTGTTTACCATTACGTCATAAATTAATCCTAATTCATAAATATCTACAGGAATCTCTGGATCGTAAATTCCTTTTAAAACTTTTACGATTGATTCTCCTAATTCGTTTGTGTCTATTTCTTGTTCCATTGTTATTGTTTTTTTACCACTAAGTGTTTTGTTTTTTACCATTAATATATAAAGTGAATTAAGTTTTCATGCTTGCTTTATTAAGCTTAATTTAATTACTTAATGGTTCAAAATTAAAAACATTACTGTTTAAATATTTTTATTTGTTTTTTGCATCAAAAGCCAAAGCGTACATTTTGATATTTTTTATCATCGATACCAAGCCGTTTGCGCGGGTTGCCGATAAGTGTTCTTTTAAACCAATATCATCAATAAATTGAGTATCGGCATTTATAATATCTTCTGCTTTTTGATTAGAAAAAGCACGAATTAAAATCGCAATTATTCCTTTTGTCAAAATCGCATCACTATCTGCTGTAAAGACAATTTTATCGTCTTTTTGTTCGCCCTGAAGCCAAACTTTAGATTGACATCCCTTAATTAAATTCTCGTCAGTTTTATATTCTTCTTTAATTAACGGAAGCGTTTTTCCTAACTCGATGATGTATTCATAACGCTGCATCCAATCATCGAACATCGAAAATTCGTCTATTATTTCGTTTTGTATTTCTTTTATTGTCATAATTATTCTTTAGCAAAATCGACTAACAAATTTACCAATTTCTCTATTTCCTTTGGAGGGAAACCATTGTCGAAACCTTTAGTCTGATATGTTTTTTGATTGTGTGTTATGGTTAAATTTCCAATTGCGGCACCATCATAAAATCGTTTTTCTGTAGGTGCTTTTAAAGTTGGAACAGTGTCTAAATTTATCTTTGAAAATGCCTCTGCAATCTGATTCCACTTTGCATCGTCAATTTTCGTTTCTACTGCTTCTGTATTTCTGCCATTTGTAACTGAAACAGTTTTGTCATGAACAAGTATCTTTTTAAAGAGTCCTCTTGAAACTGCAGTGTATTCGATTTGTGTTGCTGTCATATCTGCGGTTTTTTGACTTGAACAGCTCGTTCCGATAATAATCGTTAAGAGCAATAAAGATACTATTTTCATAAAAGTTTTTTTAGCTTAACATTGTTTGTGCTTTTTTCACAGCTTCGACCATTGTATCAATTTCTTCTTTTGTGTTGTAAAAAGAAAATGAAGCACGGATAGTTCCCGGAATGCAGAAGAAATTCATAATAGGTTGCGCGCAATGATGTCCGGTTCTAACGGCAATTCCTAATTTATCAATAATTGAACCGATATCATACGGGTGAATTCCATCAATATTGAATGAAACTACAGAAGCTTTTTTCCCAGTTCCGTAAATTTTTAAACCTTCGATTTCCAGCAAACGTTTTGTAGCATGTTCCAAAAGTTCATTTTCGTACTGCTGAATGTTTTCAAATCCAATATTGTTAAGATAATCAATAGCAGTTCCTAAAACAATTCCGCCAGCGATATTTGGAGTCCCCGCTTCAAATTTATGTGGAAGATCTGCGTAAGTTGTTTTCTCGAAAGTAACTTCTTTAATCATTTCGCCTCCGCCTTGATAAGGTGGAAGTTTGTTTAACCATTCTTCTTTTCCGTATAAAATTCCAGTTCCGGTAGGACCGCACATTTTATGTCCTGAAAAAGCATAAAAGTCACAATCTAAATCCTGAACATCTGGTTTTAAATGCGGAACAGCCTGAGCGCCATCAATTAAAACGGCAGCACCAACCGTGTGAGCTTTGTCAATAATATATTTAATCGGATTGATGATTCCGAGAGCATTGGAAATATGATTTACAGTTACAACTTTAGTTTTTTCTGATAGTAAACCATCAAAAGCTTCTAAAATTAATTCTCCGTTTTCGTTTATCGGAATAACTTTTAAAACTGCTCCTGTTTTTTCGCATAACATTTGCCAAGGCACTATATTACTATGATGTTCTAATGAGGAAACAAGTACTTCATCGCCTTGTTTTAAGATAGAAGCAAAACCGTTGGCTACTAAATTGATTCCGAATGTTGTTCCAGAAGTAAAAAGTACTTCGTGCGCGAATTTTGCATTTATGTGTTCTTTTACTTTTCCACGAGAAACCTCATAAGCATCAGTCGCTAACTGGCTTAAAGTGTGAACGCCACGATGAATATTGGCATTGATTTCCTGATAATATTTTACTTCAGCATCAATTACAACTTGTGGTTTTTGCGAAGTAGCACCGTTATCGAAATATACTAATGGTTTTCCGTTTACAGTTTGTGAAAGTATCGGAAAATCAGCTCTTATTTTTTGAATATCTAGCATGTCTTATTTAGAAAAAATCTATTTACAAAAGTACTAAAACTAAATTGGTTTACCCATGAAAACTATAATTTCCTTTTATAGCGCCATTAGTGAGAGGCCTAAATAGCAATTCCGTAAAATTTATTTCTATTTTATAAATTATCCCAATTAGAAATCTAAATTGAGTTCTAAAAACGTGATCATAAATTAATTATATTGCAATAAAAATACCTGTAAACATTATGAAAAAATTTCTCAAAGTAGTTGCACTTGCTTTAATTCTTGCCTTTTTATATTTCGGATTTACAACGTATCCAAAACTCGATTTAATTTCGGGTTTCTCTGCAAAAAGCATTGCATCAGGACATTTTATAGATAATCGTTCGAAAGAATTAATTGAAAAAACCGACAATGATATCGATATGATTGATTTGGCAACGAATGCAATTGATGATGCGGGAAAATTTGCAACTTCAAATTTTTACGGGTTAAAAGGAAGAAAAGCGATTTACAGAGAAGGTTTAGGAGCAGTTTTAATTAATGACGATTTTGATGTTTCAAAACCTTATTTACTTCCAAAGAGAACCAAATTGGTTAATAATCTTCCTTTTCCTTATGGGAATAATGAACCAAAAGATACTGTGTTTGCGAATGTAGATTACTCTAAATTAAAAAAAGCTGTCGATAATGTCTTTGATAAATCTAGCGGAGGAACAAAAAGAACCCGTGCCGTTGTAGTTTTATATAAAGACAAATTAATAGCTGAGAAATACGATACAGGATTTAATAAAGACAGTAAAATTTTAGGCTGGTCGATGACGAAAAGCATTACAAGTTCTGCTTTTGGAGTTTTAGCCAAACAAGGTAAAATCGACATTTATAAACCTGCTCCAGTTGCCGAGTGGAAAAATGACGAACGCAAAAATATTACGCTTAACGATTTGCTTCACATGAATTCTGGTTTAGAATGGGAAGAGAATTACAGTACAATCTGCGATGCGACAAAAATGCTTTTTGAAGCTGAAGATATGGGAAAAGTACAAATGGATAAACCGGCACAATTTAAACCCAATACACATTGGAATTATTCTTCTGGAACGACAAATCTATTATCTAGAATTCTGAGATCTCAGTTTAAAACACAGCAAGAATATCTAGATTTTTGGTACAGTGCCGTAATCGACAAAATTGGAATGAACTCGATGATTGTAGAGCAGGATATGAGCGGAACTTTCGTAGGTTCATCATATGGATGGGCAACCCCGCGCGATTGGTCAAAATTTGGATTGTTATATCTACATAAAGGAAACTGGAATGGAGAGCAAATCCTTGACGAAAGCTGGGTAAAATACACCGCAACACCAACCAATACTTCTGAGGGTAAATACGGAGCCCAATTTTGGTTAAACGCAGGCGGGAAATTCCCAGATGTTCCTCGTGATATGTTTTATTGCAGCGGATATCAAGGTCAAATGGTGGCAATTATTCCGTCTCTGGATATGGTAATTGTGAGAATGGGAGTAAGAGAAGGTGATAAAAGTTTTGACTTTAATGGGTTTTTGAAGGAGGTAATTGATAGTGTGAAGAAATAATGTAAAATGAAAAGAAGTAATGTTTTGTTTCCAGTTTTCATTGTGATAATTGGTTGGTTTATTGGAGGCTTTGGTTTTACTACAAAGCTTGGACATCCAATAAGTACTATTTGTTTTTATTTGGGATTAGGATTAATCTTTTTAGGATTTATATTGTTTATTTTAAGAGTAAAAAATAACTAAAGTTTTACCGTAAAGCAAAAGGTAAAAAGCGCAAAGTTCGCAAAGTTTTGTAATAAACCTTTGCGAACTTTGCGTAAACTTTGTGTCTTTGCGGTAAAACTAAAACTACAAATCAAACCCTAAATTCACGCCCAATTTCATGGCAATGATTTTAGTAATTCTTTGTTTTAATTCCGGTATTTTGATGCTTTCGATAACGGCATTTGAGAATGCGTACATCAATAAAGCTTTAGCTTCTTTTTTCGGGATTCCGCGAGACTGCATGTAGAACATTGCTGTTTCATCCAACTGTCCAACTGTACAACCGTGAGAACATTTTACGTCATCTGCAAAAATCTCTAATTGTGGTTTTGCATTGATAGTTGCTTTATCGCTCAATAAAATATTGTTGCTTTTTTGGAAAGCATTTGTTTTTTGAGCTTCTTTTTCTACCAAAACTTTTCCGTTGAAAACTCCAGTCGAACGATCAGAGAAAATTCCCTTATAATCCTGGAAACTTTCGCAATTTGGTGTCGCGTGGTTTACCAAAGTATAATGATCAACGTGTTGTTTTTCGCCAATAATAGTGATTCCGTTTAAGGTGCTTGTCAATCTTTCTCCAAAATGATAAAAGTTCAAATTGTTACGCGTTAGATTTCCTCCAAACGAGAATGTATGTACGTAAACGTGACTTTCTTGTTGTTGCGAAACATAAGTGTTGTCAATTAAATTCGCTTCAAGATTGTCGTTTTGAATTTTGTAGTGATCTACAATTGCACGTTTTTGAGCAAAAATCTCTGTAACCGAATTGGTCAAAACAGGGTTTTCATTCAAACTTTGGTGACGCTCGATAATTTGAACATGTGAATTCTCTCCAACAATAATCAAATTTCTTGGCTGAACCATTAATGCGGCTTCATTTCCTGTTGAGAAATACATGATCTCGATAGGTTTGTCAGCAACTTTCTTTTTCGGAATATTGATAAATGCTCCTTCAGATGCAAAAGCAGTATTTAACGAAGTTAAACTTTCGTCTTTGCTTGCAATTTGATTGAAGTAGGTATCAATAACCATTTTATATTTTGGTTTGGTCAATGCCGATGACATTAAACAAACATCGATTCCGTCGTGAGTTGTAGAAGACAAATGCGAACTAAAAACCCCATCAATAAATACTAATTTATAAGTATCAATTTCGTGTAAAAAATATTTTTTTACCTGATTAAATTCGATTGCATTTTCTTCTTTTGGAAAAACCGTAAAGTCATTTTTTAAGATGGCGTTTAGCGATGTATATTTCCAAGCTTCTTCTTTTTTGGTTGGGAAACCTTTATTTTCGAAGTTTTTTAAAGCATTTGTGCGTATGTCATGTAAATCTGAATGTACATCGACACGCTCTTCAAAAGCCATAAAAGACGATACTAATTTTTCTTTTAAATCCATTGTTCTTTTGTTTCCTTCGGTGTTTCAGGTTTCAAGTTTCAGGTTGCCTATTGAAACTTATTCCCCTTGAAATCTTTTTTATTTAGGTAAGTGATAAAGTTTTTTATTTTACCGCTTAAATTTTCATAATCCTTTTTTAAAGCTTCGAATTTTTCTTCTGAAATATACTCAAAATCAAAAACCCGATATAATTGAGATCTTGTTTCTCCGGCCGAACCTTTTGCAATTGATAAAAATTGTCGAAATTCTAAATTTCCATCTCTTTCAAATCCTTCAGCAATATTATCCATTACTGAGCCAGAAGAACTTTTGATTTGATTTTTAAATCTGAGATCAGATCTTAGCTCTGTTTCAACAGAAATAAAATGTATTTCTTTTGCTAATCGTCGAGCCTCTTTCCAAATTTCTAAATCCTCAAATCTATTAATTGTTGCCATTTCTGCTTTTGTTATTTTAAGTTAAAACTTACAAATATAGTTTGTAACTTGAAACTAAAAAAACATGAAACCTGAAACAAAAATCTAGTTCTCTGCCTTAATCCAGTCGTATCCTTTTTCTTCCAATTCGTAAGCTAATTCTTTTCCGCCAGATTTTACGATTCTTCCGTTGTAAAGAACGTGAACGAAATCCGGAACGATATAATCTAACAAACGTTGGTAGTGCGTGATAACGATAATTGCGTTTTTGTCGCTTTTTAATTTGTTAACTCCGTTAGCTACAATTCTCAAAGCATCGATATCAAGACCAGAATCGGTTTCGTCAAGGATGGCTAATTTTGGCTCTAACATTGCCATTTGAAAAATTTCGTTTCTTTTTTTCTCTCCTCCAGAAAAACCTTCGTTTAAGGAACGAGATAAAAATTTACGGTCGATTTCTAATAATTCAGATTTCTCACGAATAACTTTCAACATTTCGTTTGCCGGCATTTCTTCCTGACCGTTTGCTTTGCGAGTTTCGTTGATAGCAGTTTTCATAAAGTTAGTTACACTAACTCCAGGAATTTCTACAGGATATTGAAAAGAAAGGAAAACTCCTTTGTGAGCTCTTTCTTCAGGAGCTAAATCAGCAAGATCTTCTCCGTCAAGAATTACCTCTCCGTCTGTAACTTCATAATTTTCGTTTCCGGCAATTACAGCCGAAAGTGTACTTTTTCCAGAACCGTTTGGTCCCATGATAGCGTGTACTTCGCCAGCTTTAACTTCTATATTAATTCCTTTCAGGATTTCTTTATCACCAATTGAGGCGTGAAGGTTTTTTATTGATAACATTGTTTTTTTTTATTTTATATAAATGTCAATTCTATTTTTGTTTGTTGGTTTAGGATGTTGGCATTAAAATGCGCGTGACCTAAATATTCCATACCTAAATAATCGGCTGTTTTTTTGAACGGGATATAAAAGCTTTCTTCGATTTCATTATCGTGCGAATTTGATATCACACCAATTTTCTTTCCTCTAAGTTTTCTTCCAGTCTCTTTTTCAATTCGGATTAAATCTGAAAAACGATCAAAAAAGACCTTCAATATTCCACTCATGTTATACCAATATACAGGCGTTGCAAAAATTAAAGTGTCGTAATTTTCGATAATTCCTTTTATCAAAGGGAAAAAATCGTCTTCTCTGTTTTTGCTTTCGTAATCGTAATAAGAAATATTAAAATCGCTTAAATTAATTACTTCTATTCCGTGTTCTTTAGAAATCTCATCAACAATTTTTGTTGTGTTTCCGTTTTTTCTTGAAGAACCTAAAATGATTACTTTTCTATTTTCCATTAATACTTATTCGTAATGTCCTTTTAATGAAAATGATTATTTCCGCAAATTGTCTATATCTTCAATATTCATTTTTATACCTCTGCCTTCCTTTATATCTTTTTGTCCTTGTAAAATCTCTTTCACAAATTCGGGATTATATGGCTTTTCTTGCACTTCAATCTCAAAATCAAGACGTTTTGCTAATGCTTTTAGAAGAGGCAAATCTTTTTTCTTTACATTTTTCAGCATTAAATCCATATTTTCTTTTTTAGTTTAAAATTTTCTTTTTTGTTTAAGTCAACAAATTGAAACTTTAAACTTGAAACAAATTTTTACCCAACAGATCCTTCCAAAGAAATCTCTAATAATTTTTGAGCTTCAACAGCAAATTCCATTGGTAATTTGTTCAATACATCTTTACTGAAACCGTTTACAATTAAGGCAATCGCTTTTTCAGTCGGAATACCTCTTTGGTTGCAATAAAAAACCTGATCTTCTCCAATTTTACTTGTAGTTGCTTCGTGTTCTATTTTAGCCGATGGATTTTTACTTTCGATATAAGGAAAAGTATGCGCTCCACAATTGTTTCCCATTAAAAGAGAATCACATTGCGAAAAGTTTCTTGCGTTTTCAGCTCTAGGGCTAATTTGCACTAATCCACGGTAACTGTTTTGTGATTTACCAGCCGAAATACCTTTAGAAATAATAGTCGATTTAGTGTTTTTTCCTAAATGGATCATTTTAGTTCCCGTATCTGCTTGTTGGTAATTATTGGTAACGGCAATTGAATAAAATTCTCCTACCGAATTATCTCCTTTAAGTACACAAGAAGGATATTTCCACGTAACTGCAGAACCAGTTTCTACTTGTGTCCATGAAATTTTAGCGTTTGTTTCGCATAAACCTCTTTTGGTTACGAAGTTATAAACTCCACCTTTCCCTTCTTTGTTTCCAGGAAACCAGTTTTGAACGGTAGAATATTTAATTTCAGCATCGTCTAGAGCGATTAATTCAACTACAGCAGCGTGCAATTGGTTTTCGTCACGGCTTGGAGCTGTACATCCTTCAAGATATGAAACATAACTTCCTTCATCTGCAATAACAAGAGTTCTTTCGAATTGTCCTGTTCCTGCCTGATTGATTCTGAAATAAGTAGAAAGTTCCATTGGACAACGAACGCCTTTTGGAATATAACAGAAACTTCCGTCAGAGAAAACAGCTGAGTTTAATGCTGCATAAAAGTTATCTTTTTGAGGTACAACAGTTCCTAAATATTTACGAACTAATTCTGGATGTTCTTTGATTGCTTCAGAAATCGGACAGAAAATAATTCCTTTTTCTCCCAACGTTTTCTTGAAAGTTGTAGCAACAGAAACAGAATCGACCACAATATCCATAGCGACATTGTTCATCATTTTTTGTTCATCTACAGAAATTCCAAGCTTTTTGTACATCTCTAAAAGTTCAGGATCTACATCGTCTAAAGTTTTGTTCGGATCAACTTGTTTTGGAGCTGAATAGTATGAAATTGCCTGAAAATCTGGCTTTTGATAATGAACATTTGCCCATTCTGGCTCGATCATTTCTTTCCATGCACGAAAAGCTTCTATACGCCAATCGGTCATCCATTCTGGTTCTCCTTTTTTAAGAGAAATAGCTCTTACAATTTCTTCGTTTAGACCAATAGGAAACGTCTCCGATTCAATATCGGTGTAAAATCCGTATTCGTATTCTTTAGTTTCGAGTTCGATTTTTAAATCGTCTTCTGTGTATTTGCTCATTTTTTTTTTATTGAAAGATTTAAAAATTGAAGGATTTAAATACAATCACTTCTGTAATTTTTAAATCTTTAAATTTTGCAATCATTTAATTATTTTAAAGAGAGAATGATTCTCCGCAACCACAAGTTCTGCTTGCATTTGGATTATTGAATACAAATCCTTTTCCGTTTAATCCGCCTGAGAATTCAAGAATTGTTCCGGCTAAATATAGGAATGATTTTTTTTCAACTGCAATTGTTATGTCGTTGTCTACAAATATTTTATCGTCGTCACCCTTGGTTTTATCAAATTTTAAATCATAAGACAAACCAGAGCATCCGCCACTTTTCACGCCCACACGTACGTAGTCGCTAGCGGCATCAAAACCATCATCATGCATCAAATCGATGATTTTCTTTTTGGCTGTATCAGAAACTTTTATCATTGTTTATGGTATTTGTTTTCATTCATTTTAATTCGCATATAAATAGTAATTAAAGGATTACAATTTTTAATGCTGTTACAATGTTCAAATGAAATTGTCTGCAAAGATACGACTTAAAAACCTTTTTCCATAACGGTTCACATTATTATAACAAATGTTAAAATAGATAGAAGTTATTTTGCTTCCAAGAAATTAGATTGTTTTCAATTTTTTGAAGAAAAATAAAATAAAAACTTACAAAATTGCTTTTCCGTTGTTGATAAATTAATAATAATGGCTTAAAAGGGTTAAAATACCGTATTTTTACCTGTTACAGATGATGAAATAAGGTTATTTTTGCAGAAAATTATGAGTAATTATGAAAAAACATTACAAAGATAGCTGGATCAAAGCGCTGTTTGCGGTAGTTTTTGTTTTTGGAATAGGTGCTACATACTTGATTTTTAGCAATGAACCAAAACAAATGATAGAACAGTCTGATGATGACAGACTGGAAATTATGGGATCAAATTATGAGTCAGTTGCTCAGGAGAATATATTAGATTCCTTAAATAACTTAAAGCTGGCTTATGACGTGGCTATTTTTGAAAAAACAGCACTTTCACAAGAATTAGAACTCCAAAAAAGGAATATCGAAAATTTGATGGAAATCATAAAAGCATCTAAAAATCCCTCCATTCAACAAATTAAAATTTATCGAAAGCAGCTTTCAGATTTAAAAACTTCATTGGATGAAAAAGTTGTAGAAATTAAAAAATTAAAGTCTCAAAATAAAAATCTGCTAACGGAAATTGAAACTCAAAATGTGGTCATGTACAAGCAAAAAGCTGAAAATGACACGTTAATTTCTAAACAGCAAAGATTAGAATCGACGCTAAAAGATGCTTCAAAATTATCTCTTAGTAATTTTAAAGCAATAGCGCTTCGCGAAAAAAGTTCCGGGAAAGAATTAGAAACAGAAAAGGCAAAAAACACAAAAAAACTAAAAATAAGTTTCTCTGTTAATGGAAATGCTGTAGCAAAAACCGGTAAGAGAGTATATTATGTACAGGTTCTAGATCAGAAAAACACAGTTTTGGGAGAAAATAAACTGATTGAATTTGATAATGATAAGGCTTTAGTTTATAGTTTTTTAGTAGCTCTTGATTTTCAGGGCAAAACTGCAAATGTATATGGCGTTTTAAATGCTGATGAAAGCCAGTTTAAAAAAGGAACTTATTTTGTCAATTTCTTCGACAAACAAGAAATAATGGGAAGCACTTCGATAACATTAGAATAACGGAATCCGAATTTTTAACTTGAAAATTGTAGCGTAAGGAAATTGGATTTCCTAGTTTTGTTTTCTTATTAGAAATATAGCTACATGAAACTTTACCCTATAGAATCTGGAAATTTTAAGTTAGATGGCGGCGCTATGTTTGGAGTTGTACCAAAAACAATCTGGAACAAAACAAATCCTGCCGACAGCAACAATTTAATAGACATTGCAGCGCGATGTTTGCTTATTGAAGATGAAAATCGTTTGATTTTGATTGACACTGGAATGGGCGATAAGCAATCAGAGAAATTTTTTGGCTACTACTCGCTTTGGGGATCGCATTCTATTGATAAATCTCTCGCAAAATATGGTTTTCACCGGGATGATATTACCGATGTTTTTATGACGCATCTGCATTTTGACCATTGTGGCGGAAGCGTAAAATGGAATTCCGATAAAACCGGATACGAGCCCGCTTTTAAAAATGCTAAATATTGGAGCAACGAAAAGCACTGGCAATGGGCTACGAAACCCAATCCGAGAGAAAAAGCTTCTTTTTTATCGGAGAATATTTTGCCAATGAAGGAAAGTGGACAATTGCATTTTGTTGAAAAACCTGATAGCGATTTCGGATTTTCAAAAGAATTAGGTTTCGGAATTTTTTATGCCGACGGTCATACCGAAAAACAAATGATTCCGCATATTCAATATAAGGATAAAACAATCGTTTTTTGTGCCGATTTGCTTGCTACTGCCGGCCATATTCCGTTGCCGTATGTTATGGGGTATGATACTCGACCACTTTTGACAATGCCCGAAAAAGCAAAATTGTTAAACAGTGCTGCTGATCTAAATTATTATTTATTTTTAGAGCATGATGCTCATAACCAAATCATCACTGTCGAACATACCGAGAAGGGCGTTCGATTAAAAGAAGTATTTTCTTGCGAAGCTATTTTTTAATACTTGTTAAAAAAACAAAAAAACCTCTCATTTTAATATAAAAAGTGAGAGGTTTTTTCTGATTTTAACACGAATTTGAATCACTTTTGGTGTATTTTCAGTGAGATTTTATTCGTTAATTTTATTGCTTTTTTTTAACACATATTTTTTTATAACCAGCTGATTAGAGAGGCTTTATATTTGTTAATATAAATTCAAAACTTCTTTCATTTACAGGGTTTTAATGTTGTTTTTTAAAATTTTTTTAGATAGGTTTGCAACTCAAAATTATTAATAATTAACCTATGAAAAAAATCATTATTTTTACCTTATTAATGTCTGTTTTTAGCTCCAAAGCTCAGAAAGTAGACCTTGATCGTTTTTATTTTGGTGTAAATTATCAAATTCTTCCAAAAGAATACGTTCCGTTCGAAAAAAGAACATTCTCATCAAGAGTAAAATTAGGCTCAGCTTTATACAGTTATGTAAATCCAGAAACTGCAAATGAAAAAGTTTATATAACAGGCTGGAAAAAAGTTGAATCGAATGGTACTGTTGATATCGAACTTAATTTAGAAGATTTTGTTGAAAGAGGTGTTTCAACCCAGACAAGAATTGAAGATGAGAAAAGAGATAAAGACGGCAAAGTTACAACACCTCGAAAAGTATATTATTATGTAGTTGCAACCTATGCGACTAGAGGTTATGCTAAAGTAAAAGGTCCCGTTACTGCGGTGCCAGTTTCAGATAAACAAATCGAAGCCGAAAAAGCAAAACAAGTTGCAGCTGCAAGCAACAGATTTTTGAAAAATGCAGTTGTGAAAAAAGATTCTACTGCATCAAACGAAGGTTTTAATGTTAGCTTCAATGGTGAACTAAAATACACTTCAAAAGAATCTTTAGATCCGTCATTGCCTTTGAAGGAGTTTAACATGAACAGAACTGCTATCAAAGATCAAACATTAAGAGATTTTGCTAATAATTCGTTGTCTGCTTTCGGTAATAATATTGATAGAGTTTATGGTTTTAAACCTAAAAGCGATAACGAAATTCTATGGATTTTGGATGCCAAAAGTGATGAAGGAAAAACTCAAATTGAGGCAATTCAGGCAGTTAAAGCTTTATTTGCTACCATGAAAGCTGACGAGCCAATAGATGAATTAAAAACAAATATGCAACCTCTTATCGAGTATTTTGAGTCATTGAAAACAAAATATACTGAGGATAATAAACCTTCGCGTAAAATGAGATATTCAGCTTATTATAATTTAGCTGTTATTTACCTTATGTTAGATCAGCCGGAAAAAACTATTGCCGAATCTGAGAAATTAATCGCAAATGATTATGATAAAAGTGATGGAAAAGCATTGATAGAAAGAGCAAATAATTTAATTGCAAGCTTTAAGGCATCAAAATTGAATACGACACATAACCCAGCTTTAAAATAGAAATTCATGAAAAAAATTACAAAGATTATTTTACTTGTTGTACTAGCAGGAATGAATCAGACTGTCAGTGCTCAATCTACAGGTTGGTTTGGTAAAGCAGTAGTATCAAACTCGCTTAATTTACGTGGTCCTGTACCCCCAACAAACTTAGAATACGGAAAATATAAATCATACGAGATGATTCTGGATCTTGCACCTGGATTAGAAAACAGTATGAATAATAGAAAAATTCCTTATTCTGCAGAAAAATATTATGAAGCTTTTGCAATTTCTGGTTTGAAAAAACAAAAGGAAGGCGATTTTAAAGTAAAATACAATTTAACTCGTTTTGAACTTGTAAATGATGAGGATTATGTGCAAAATACATATCAAAAAGCTCCAGCATATTACATTGGTTTAGAGTCTAATCTTGAAATAACAGACAAAACAGGAAAAGTGATTTACAAAAGATATACTACTCCTAAGGTTTGTATGTATGTGATAAATCCGTCAGAGACTTATGATAATTTAACGTATAAAATATTGACTGACAATTTCTACAGCATGATTGAAGAATTTGAAGGTTTTTACTTGTACGGGCCAAAGATTACAAACATGAGATATTCTGATCTTGAAAAAAAGAAAAAATCAAAATCAACATTTAACATTGAAGAATACAATCAGTCGCTTCAGGTTATGCCAACTTTAGTTGATGTAGACAGAGAAAACTGGGCAGATTTATTTGGAGAAGCTCAAAAATTCTGGAAAGAGCTTGTGAATTTTCAAGATAAAGATGATGAAGATTTAGCCAAACAAATCAGATTCAGTGCCAACTATAATTTAGCGGCAACTTATATTCTTTTAGGAAATCCAGAGGAAGCTTCGAAGTATTTACCGGGAATAAAAGAGAATGAAAAAAGCTTTTTGGGTATTAGAAAAGATTTTCCATATATGACAAGTGTAGTTGAGGATATTGAAAAATACAAAAAACTTACTGAAAAAGCATTTACTATTGAGGCAATTCCTCAAGAACCAGTTTTACCTTCATACAAAAAAGCAGCAACAGCGTTTAGATATGCAGAATTTCCAGGTGAAGTTTTAGATACAGATTCTAAAGTTTGGAAAGGTAAAGTTAGAGTTATCAGTGATTATCCTGAGTTGGTAGATTTAAGAACACAAGAAACTGTATCGGGTTTAAGATCGATGATGGACGGAATTGGTTCTGAAAAAAGCAGTGTTTACATCTATATCGACGGACAGAAAAAACCGGAAAGAACAAACTTGAAAAAAGTAGTTAATATTAAAGATGAAGAAGGCAGAATCTACATTGTAGGTAAAACTGGAAGAGGAGTTCCTGCAATTTCATTTGGAGACAAGCCGGCAACAAGCTCAAAAAGATATTCAATGTTTGAAGAAGTTAAAAAAGGCGGAAAAGTTTCTTTATATCATGAGTTCTTCCCACAAGATGCGTATACTTTGAAAAAATCAATCGAGGATGAGTTCTTTTCTCCGCCAATTTTCCTTGGAAGAAGAAAAGCATTAAAAGAATATTTCTCTGATTGTCCTCAAATGATAGAAAGTATCGACAAGGGTGCTTATGACTTTGAAAACAAAGAAACGTATATCAAAATGTATGATGATTACAGTAAATTTTGTGGTAATTCATAATCTTGATTTCAAGTATAATTTAATAAAAGGGCTGTCTAACGACAGCCCTTTTATTGTAGATATAAGAATGTGAAATTGTGTTTTAAGCAAGTATTATTAAATAAAATTAAAGATTCGACTGTAATACATTCTTAAAGAAATTAGTTTCAATTGGAAATAAAAGTTGTTTTATTACACATTGGCTAATAATATATAGTGTCAAACCAGATGCAAAAAAAATCCCATTTTCATTGCGTTGAAAATGGGATTTAGTATTATATAGATTTTAAAATCAAATTTTAATTGGTTTTAAACTTCCAAACCTGGCCAATGGTTTCTCCGCCTTTATTGTCTTTTACAACAACTTTCCAGAAATATTGTTTCGTAGGTTCAACTGCAGTGGTAACATTAACTGCCGATATATTCTCACCAATTTTAACTGTTGGCGGATTAGCAGTTCCAAAATAAACATCATACGTCAAAACATCTCCAGTATCTACATCAGAAGCTGTCCAGCTTAAAGTGGCAGTCGAAGCAGTCAAAACACTATTTATAGCTGGCAATCCTAATGTTGGTAAAAATGGTAAATGATTTACCACTGCTGTTCCCGCTGTATAAAATTTGTACGTTGCAGTATAGGCACTTGCTAAGCCTTTAGCATCAGTAGCTTTTACTCTCCAATAATAAGATGTATTTTTCTCTAATGAAATATTAGTCGGATTTGATGTATTATCTAAAGTTGTGATGATTTGTGAAAATGCATTGTCTTTTGCAACTTGAATCTGATAAACAATAGCATCTTTTTCAGTATCCGTAGATTCATTCCATTGAAAAGAAACAACATTGTCTAAACACAATTTATTGTCAGCCGGAGCTGTTAAAACCGGAACAGATGGTGCTTTGTTTACAACTGGTGGAGTTACAGGATCATCTCCGCCACTGCCACAAGATGCAAATAACAAACCGATAATTGATAGGTATATAAAATTCTTCATTTTTATTTTTTTATAATTTTGATATATTCTGGAGTCTCTAAATAGATTTTTGCAGCATAAATTCCTGATGGCTGACCTTCAAGATTTAATGTTACTTTTCCGCTTTCGATTGTATAAATTCCTTTAGAAACTAATTGACCACCGAAATTGTACAATTCTATAGCAACCTCAGTTTTTCCAGTTGGAATTTCGATTTCAAAACTTCCAGAAGTGGGATTTGGATATGCAGTCAAGACACCACTTAAACTTGAAATGTTGTCAATTTTTTTAGCATAAACACCTTCGCATGCTTTTGATGTCGCAACTTCTAATAATACATTTTGACTAAGATCCAAAGTAAAAGCTGATTCAGAAGTTTGAAATTGCTCAGCTCCATCAATATAAACTGTAAAAGGAGCAGTTCCTTCAGTAATCTCAACATCAACTTTTTTAGAAGTTACAGTAGATTTTCCAGCGATAGTGCCGCCTTTTACAATTGTAACTGTAAAGTTTTGTTCGAAAATCACGCCTGGAACACTAATCATAATGTTGTAAATTCCCGGAGCTAGAGCGGTAACTTTTAGGCTATTATTAGTAAAAGTATATGCTTTATCGTTTATAGTTGCTGTATAAGCCAATGCAGTTTTTCCTACGATACTGATTTCACCATTGTTTTCACCAAGACAAGACTCTCCTTTAGTTTCAACAGTAAAATTGTTTGCTGGTAAAACTAATTCTCCAGAACATTCTGTGTTGAAAGTTGCAATAGCATCTTTAGCATTCGTCCAGTTTGTATTTGCATAAGTTACATCATCAACAAGTATGCAGTATAATTTTGAATTTCCTGAAAAGGATACATTTACATTTGTCAGTAAATTATTTTTACCATTCTTTAAATTTAAACTCGTCAATTGATTAGAATTTACTTTCAAGGATGTCAATGCCGTGTTGTTTGACAGATCTATCGCTGTGATTTTGTTGCTAGAAACATCTAGGCCTGTTAAAGCTTTATTGTTAGATACATCTATCGAAGTTAACTGACTGCTTTTAACATTTAAATAAGTTAAAGCCGTTTGTTTAGAAACGTCTACACTTGTCAATAATGCATTCAAACCTGTACTTAAACTAGTCAGAGCCAAGTTTTTTGAAATATCTAACACAGCTATCTTATTATTGTATGAATCTAAATAAGTTAAGGCTGTATTTGCAGCAACATCTAAATTTGATATTTGATTTGAGCTAACATCCAGCCTAGTCAATACTTTGTTTTTAGAAAGATCAATACTTGTTAGTTTATTGCTTGAAGCAATTAAAGTCTTTAAGGCTAAATTGTTAGAAACATTCAATTCTGTCAAACTATTTGTACCACAATTAACGCTTTCTAGAGCTGTATTTTTAGATAAGTCTAAAACAGCAATTTTATTGTCTGCAATATCTAGTGTTTTAAGTTTTACGTTTTTTGAAAGATCAATTTTTGTAATCGCCTCATGGTAAGAACTTAAATTTTCTAGTGAAGCAAAATCTTCAATACCAGTTAAATCTGTGATTTTATCAGGAGTACCAAAAGCAGATAAAGATTTTACGTTTACAATATTTGAGGTTAAAACTTTTCCATCAACTACACCAGAATCTAGTCCGCTGCTAATTAATCTTCTTTCAAAATTAGCATCAGGAATTAAAGTATACTGATAATTTTTTTCGCAAGCTGCTGTCGAGTATGTTGCAATTGCATCTTTTGCAATCCATTTATCGGTAGAGAAAGCGGCATCATCAACTTCAATACAAAGCAAGTTTGGATTTTTTGTGAAATTTCCAAAAATTACATTTTGCATATTTGCGTTGTTTCCGTTTTTCAAATTCAAATTGTACAAGTCATTGCCCGCACAATCAAATTCTTTCAAAATAGTATTTTTAGAAACATCTAAATCTTTCAATTTATTAAAGCTTGCACTAAGATTAGTAAGTTTAGTATTTTTAGAAACATCTAAAACTATGATCTCATTATTACTGCAGTTTAAATTACTTAGTAACGTGTGAGATGCAACATTTAATACACTTATTTTATTATTGCTAATGTTTAATTTCGTCAGCGAAAGGTTTTTCGAAATGTTAATCGTTGTTAATAGGTTGTTATTACATTCTAACGAAGTAAGCAAAGTAAAGTCTTCAATTCCTGCTAAGTCTGCAATATTGCTGTTCGATACATTTAAACTTGTTAGAGAAGTAATACTCATTGTTGCAACTTTTCCGTTTTTTCCGTCTTTATCGATTCCAAGAGCAATTAACTTATCTTCAAAATTCGAGTCAGGAATTAAAGTATAAGGCACAACTACAGGACAAGCAACTGCTGAAAAAGTTGCTGTGGCATCTTTTTTAGTCGCCCAATTTGTATTTGAATAAGAAACATCATCAACTTGAATACATGTTAAATCAGGATTTCCTGTAAAATAAGCATCTAATTTTAGAGTAACATTCGTTCCGTTTTTAACATTCACGTTTACCAGCTTGCTGTTAGAGGCATACAAAGAATACAGTTTTGTGTTTTTTGATAAATCTAATGTTCTAATTTGATTATCTCCACAAGATAATTGAGCTAACTCTGTGTTTTTTGAAACATCAATAGTAACTAAACTATTATTATATGCAGAAATAACAGCCAATTTTGTATTTGAACTTAAATCTAAAGATGAAAGTTTGTTATTGTCGACTTGTAATGAAGTTAAATTTATATTCTTTGTTATATCAATATTTGAAATAAAATTTGAACCTAAAGTTAAAGAGAATAAAGCAACATTTTTAGAAACATCGACGCTTGTCAGTTGATTTGATCTAGCATTTAAATAATTCAAACCTAAATTTTTTGAAATATCTATCGAAGTTAAATTATTATTGTTAACTGTAAGTTGTAACAAAGAGGTAAAATCTTGAATTCCAGTTAAATCAGAAATATTACTGAGTGATAAGTCTAAGTAGAGAATATTTGCAATACTTTCGGTTTTAACTTTTCCATTTTTACCATCTCTGTCAATTTGAAGAGCAATAAGTTTGTCTTCAAATTTTGAATCAGGAATAAGCGTATAAACATTACAGTCTAAACTAAAGCTTGCGCCGGCATCTTTAGTAACATTCCAATTTGAAGTGACTGCCAAATCTGAAACTTTAATGCAAGTCAAAGCCGCATTACTTGAAGTATTTAATGTGTTTAAAACAGCATTTTTAGAAAGATCTAATTTCTGTAATGAATTAGCAGATGCATTTAAATTCGTCAAGGCAGTAAAGCCTTGAATTCCTGTTAAATCAGAAATAGAAGTTCCTGAGACATCTAATGAAGTTATTGTGTTAATGCTTGAATTTAAAACACCTCCATTTTTTCCATCTGTATCAATTCCAAGAGCAATTAATTTATCTTCAAATTTCGGATCAGCAATATTTGTAGAAATATTACAATCTAACGAAGAATAATATGCTTCAGCATCTTTTATTGTTGCCCAATTTGTTCTAGAATAATCAACATTATCAACTTGAATACATGATAAACCAATATTTCCTTTAAAATTAAAAGTATAGTCTAAACCTGCGTTTCCGTAAAAATATCTAAAATAAATTCCATGATTTTTTAATAAATTAGAATTGTTTCCATTTTTTACATTAAGGCTGGTTAATTTATTATAGCCTGCACTTAACAAAACTAAAGAATTATTTTTGCTGACGTCTAATGAGGTTAATTGATTAGAACTGCATGATAAGTCTTTTAACAGTTTATTTTTACTTACATCTAAACTTGTCAGTTTATTGCCATCAAGCAATAATGTTTCTAGTGCTGTATTGGCCGAAACATCTAATGTCGTCAGGTTATTAACGTTGCAGTCTAATTGCTTAAGAGCAATATTTTTTGTTACGTCAAGTGTTTTTAAAGGAAGTCTGCTAAGATTTAATTCAATTAATTTAGTGTTTTTAGAAACATCTAAAGTGGTGTACTTATTATTGCCTCCATTATTACCACCAACTAAATATTCAAGATTTGTGTTTAAAGTCACATCGAAGGTTTCTAATAAATTAGAACTTGCGTCCAAGAAGGTTAAATTAGTGTTTTTGCTTAAGTCTATAGTTGTTAAGTTATTCGATCCAAAAGCTAATTTAATTAAAGCAGTATTTTTACTTACATCTAAAGTTTTTAAAGCGTTACCGCTACAATCTAAATCAGTTAAAGCTAGGTTGTTGCTCAAATCTAAACTTGTTGCCTCAATCAAAGGACAAATCAATGTTTGTAATAAAGTATTTTTAGAAACATTTAAGGTTTTAAGTTTATTGCCAGAGCAATCTAAGCCAATTAAATTTAGATTAGATGAAACATCTAGCACAGTGAGCTTATTCGAACCGCATACTAAAGAAGTTAGCGCTGTATTGCTTGATACGTCTAAAGTAGTCAGGCTATTAGAATATAAATCAACATTTGTCAGCAAAGTGTTTTTTGATAAATCAATCGAGGTTAATTTATTAAAGCGAAGAGATAAACTCGTTAATAAGGTGTTTTTAGAAACATCTAAAGTTGATATTTGACTAAAATTACAATTTAAAGTAGTCAAAGCTGCAAAATCCTGAATACCTGTCAAATTGGTAATATTATTTCCTATCGATGCAATATCAAGGGATTTTAAAGCATTGATATTCGAAGTGGGTACTTTTCCATCGGGTACACCAGAGTCAATTCTCATCGATATTAATGTTTTTTCAAATTCTACATCAGGAATAAGGGTATATTGTTCTGTACCTTGAACATAAACTTGAACATCATCAATCAAAACATCAAAAGTTTTGCTGTCAAAACTAAAAGTAGAGATAGACAAATCGTACGAAAGGTCTTGATCTGCAGTAAAAGTAGTTGCTTTTTCAGTCCATAAATTATTAGTCGCAAAAGTACTGCTTGATAAAGTACTTGAACTTCCGGCTTTTGATATGTTTAAAGCAATAGGATGATCTCCGCTATAATTTGCACTCACATATTTATACCTGAATTTAACAGTATAAGTTACGCCAGCTTTCATAGGAACTTGAGCAAGAATTTTTGGAGATACTGTTGTAAACGATAGTTTTGCACTATAATTTCCTAACACTCTATCAGTGCTGGAAGCAACAGAGTTTGTAACGTTCCAATTTTGAAGTACATTGCCTGTCCAACTTTCCAGTCCTCCATTCGGAACTAAGTTAACTTGTGCATAAATTGAAAAATTTGCCAATAAAAGCAATAAGAGTAGTTTTGTTTTCATAGAATGATTTTATGATTGGTCGCGCAAGTGTACTCATATTAAACCAAGTTTCCTTACGGGAAAACGTAATCGAGTTGCTATTTTTTTGGTTTTTTTTAGAGTTATGATTTTTTGAAGCTTTTTTTTTACACTATAACTTTTTTTATAAGAATATACATAACTGTTTGGTATAAAAGACTTTGAATTCTTTTTTGGTTTTTCTTAAATTTTAATCAAAAAGTCATAAGACAGTGTTAACGGTTAGCTTTTTGTAACAAAAAACCATAATTTAGGCGCATCTTTTAACTTTTATTAAAAATAAGATACATGAGTCACATAAAACCTATTTGTATTTCTGCATTTGCAATGCTTGTTTTAGCAAGCTGTGGAGCAGGAAAACAAGCATCAATTACTGTTGCTGCACAAACATTGACACCAATTGCAATTCCGGTAACAACCGTAAAAAAAGCACCAGTTTCTGAGAATGATTTAAAAAGATGGAGCCATTTAGATTTGGTGAAAGATACTATTCCGGGAATGAGCGTTGACAGGGCTTACGCCGAAATATTAAAAGGAAAAACAGGCCAGAAAGTAATTGTAGGTGTTGTTGATTCAGGTATAGATATTGACCACGAAGATCTAAAAGGAAAAATCTGGACCAATACAAAAGAAATTCCAGGAAACGGAATCGATGATGATAAAAATGGTTTTATAGATGATATTCACGGATGGAATTTTCTGGGAGATGCTGTAGACGAAAATCTTGAAATGACTCGTATCATTAAAAAAGGAGACGACGGATCTGCAGAATATAAAAATGCTCTGGCTCAGTACAACGAAAAAATGAGCAAGGCATTAGAAAGTAAAAAACAAGTAGATTTTTTATTAGATGTTCATAACACGATAAAAAAAGCGTTGAACAAATCAACTTATAAAGCCGAAGATTTAAAATCACTTACTTCTGTTGATCCCAAGTTGGCGCAAAGCAAAATGGTGATGAATCAGGTTTTTGCTAACTCTGACGATGATTTTGATCCAGAAGCTGAGCTTGAAGAATACAGAGAACAGGTTTACAATGAATTGAATTTCAATTTAAACAAAGATTTTGACGGAAGAAAAATAGTGGGAGATAATCCAGATGATATCAATGATAATCATTACGGAAACAATACTGTTTTTGGTCCAAATAAAGAAAAAGCACTTCACGGGACTCACGTAGCCGGAATAATAGCACAGCTTCGCGGCAACAATTTGGGAGGAGACGGTGTTGCAGAGAATGTTGAAATTTTACCAGTTCGATCTGTTTCTGATGGTGATGAATACGATAAAGATATTGCACTCGGAATTCGTTATGCAGTAGATAATGGAGCAAAAGTAATTAACGGAAGTTTTGGAAAAGGATTTTCTCCGCATAAACAATGGGTTTTCGATGCTTTAAAATATGCAGCCGATAAAGATGTTTTAATTGTTCATGCAGCAGGAAACGACGGTTATGATATTGATGATGTAAAAAACATCAGTTATCCAAATGACGCTCAAGATAATGTTAAAGAGTTTGTAGACAACGTAATAACAGTTGGAGCAATAAACAATGCTTACGGAGAAAATGTTATCGCAGATTTTTCTAATTTTGGAAAAATAAATGTTGATGTTTTTGCGCCGGGTGTAAAAATTTATGCAAGTGTACCAAACAACAAATACCAATATTTAGAAGGAACATCAATGGCATCTCCTAATGTTGCTGGAGTAGCAGCATTAATTCGTTCTTATTATCCAAAATTAACGGCCTCTCAAGTAAAACACATCTTGATGGATTCAGGGATTTTACTTCCTGCAACCGTAAATTTAGGTGAAGACGGAGCACCGAAACCAGCTGCGGAAACTTCTACAACAGGTAAAATAGTTAATGCATACAATGCCTTATTGATGGCTGAAAAAATGTCTAAAAACTAATTAAGATAAAATACTAATCCGATGGAAGAGTGGCAACTCTTCCATTTTTATTAAAACAACCATGCGAAAAATTATACTATTATCCTTTCTGAGTTTAGGTTTAAACACTGCATTTGCACAAAGTGCTCCCTATTGGCAACAACATGTTGATTACAAAATGGAAGTATCAATGGATGTAAAAACCTACCAATATAAAGGGAAACAAGAATTGGTTTATACCAATAATTCTCCTGATACTTTAAGAAAAGTTTTCTACCATTTATACCCAAACGCTTTTCAGCCAGGAAGCGAAATGGATGCTCGTTTGCATTCTATAAAAGATCCGGATGCAAGAATGGTAAATAAAATAAAAGACGCTGACGGCAAAGATATTAAGCAAAGTCGAATTGAAACTTTAAAACCAAACGAAATAGGATTTTTAAAAATTAGCAATTTTAAGCAAGATGGCGTAACAGCACAGACAAGAACTTCAAATACTATTTTAGAAGTAACTTTGGCTAAGCCTATTTTACCAAATTCTAAAACAACTTTTACGTTAGATTTTGACGGTCAGGTTCCGGTCCAAGTTCGTCGTTCTGGTAGAAATAATAAAGAAGGAGTTGAACTTTCGATGTCGCAATGGTATCCTAAATTAGCTGAATTCGATTTTGAAGGCTGGCACGCAGATCCTTATATTGCAAGAGAATTTCACGGGGTTTGGGGAGATTTTGATGTAAAAATTACAATCGACGCAACATACACAATTGGAGGTTCTGGATATTTACAAGATAAAAATCAAATTGGTCATGGTTATGAAGATGCTGGCGTAACAGTTACTTATCCAAAAAAAGCAAAAACGCTGACTTGGCATTTTATCGCGCCAAACGTTCATGATTTTACCTGGGCCGCTGATAAAGATTATACACATGATATTGTAAAAGGACCAAACGATGTCGATTTGCACTTCTTCTACAAAAACGATCCAAAAACAACTGGAAATTGGAAACAATTAGAGCCTTTAATGGTAAAAGTAATGGATTACTACAATCATAAAGTAGGCGCTTATCCGTACAAACAATACTCATTTATTCAAGGTGGAGACGGCGGAATGGAGTATGCAATGTGTACTTTGATGCTAGGAAGCGGTACTCTTGAAGGAATTTTAGGGACTGCAACACATGAATTAGGACATTCTTGGTTTCAGCATATTTTAGCTTCAAACGAGTCTAAACACCCATGGATGGATGAAGGTTTTACAACCTATATTGAAGACAGCGCTTTGAATGAATTAAAAGGAGATAAAAAAGAAGTAAATCCTTTTAAAGGAAATTATACCTCTTACTATCAATTAGTTCAATCAGGAAAAGAACAGCCGCAAACTACTCACGGTGACCGTTATGACGAAAACAGACCTTACAGTGTTTCATCTTATATAAAAGGAAGTATTTTCTTGTCGCAATTAGTTTATGTTATCGGACAAGAGAATTTAGATGCTACTTTAAAAAGATATTTTAATGATTTTAAATTCAAGCACCCAACGCCAAACGATATCAAAAGATCTGCGGAAAGAGTTTCTGGAGCAGAGTTAGATTGGTATTTAATTGACTGGGCTGAAACGACTAACACAATTGATTATGGAATTAAAAATGTAGAAGATAATTCAGGGAAAACTACAGTTAGTCTAGAAAGAATTGGAAGAATGCCAATGCCAATAGATTTAAAAGTAGAGTATACAGACGGAACTTCTGAAGCTTTCTACATTCCGTTAAGAATGATGAATTTCATTAAGCCAAATCCAAACCCGAACGAAAAAAGAACTGTTTTAGCTGATTGGGCTTGGGCACAGTCAAACTACAGTTTTACAATCGACAAAAACAAAACAGCAATCAAAAAAATCACGATCGATCCAAGCGGATTAATGGCTGATGTAAAAGCTGCAAATAATGTTTTTGAAGTGAAGTAATTTCAAAAAGAAATCAAATAAAAAAAGCCCTTAAAACTAATTTTAAGGGCTTTTTCTTTTTCAAATTTATCTAAGATTTTATGTTGTTTTTATTTCTGTAACAACTGCTGTCTGTGTTTTCTTAAAAGGAAATAATTTTCGGTAACTTGCCGATCTCCATAACCATTCGATTGGTCCGTAATTGAATTTTGAAAGCCACCATTTGCTGATAAACAATTGAAGAATAAAAACAAAAACAGCCAAGGTAAAGTAAAACCAATACGGCATTGAGTCTGCAATCCCAAAACCAATTCCAGAAAAGATAAAAGCACCCAATATATTTTGTGTCATATAATTGGTTAAAGTCATTTTTCCGCCGGCACTAAAATAACTGAAAATCGTTTTTAGTTTCCCATTCGTATACAATAAAGAAATCCCGGTTGCGATAAAAATCATTGTACTTAAAAACAACCAATAAATTGGATGAAAGATCTTGAAAATGGCAACTTGTTTATAAAAAATGATCAAATTAAAACCTACACCAATAATAAGGGCTATGGCTAAACTAATCCAAAGTGTGCGTTTTAATACTTTTTTCAATTCGTTTAAACGATTAAAGAAATCTAATTTTTGAAGCAAGAAGCCAAAAAGCATGCACGCAAACATTACAATATGTGCAGTAATGGCGTATCCTGGAATAATAATTTGTTCGTAAAATGAAGCCAATAAATTAAATCTAAAAAAGTCAATCCAGTTTCCGGAATGATATAGTTTTAAATATTCAGGATTAGTGGCAATTTCAGGATGTTCAATTTTCAAACCATTAACATAAGCCATTACAAACGGAATAGTAAGAACAAGAACGCCGGAAATTATGGCCAATGTTTTAGCAGAACATTTGTAAAAAAGCAACATTACAAGTCCTAAAAAAGCATAATCTTTTAAGATGTCTCCAAGCCAAAAAGCCGAATTAATAAAAGCCAATACAAAAAGCAAAATCATTCTCCAGGCAAAAAATGTGACTGGGTTTTTGCCTTTCGCAGCTACATTATTAATTAAGATAGCGAAGCCATAGCCAAATAAGAGCGTTAATAAAGTCCAAGACTTTGCGGCAAAAAAATACCGGTTAAAATAAATAAGTACTTCAGATAAAATACTGTTGTTGATTTTGTGAGGCACACCGATGTATAAAAAATCAGAGTAATTGCCAATAGCAACACCTAAAATTGCCCAGCCTCTAAGGATATCGACAATAGCAGTTCTTTTGCTTTGTTCGATCGGATGATAAGAATTTGTCATTTGATTAACATTTTTGTTTGTGATTTGATTGATGATTTAAGATAAACTTGAAATTATTTTAAAGCAACCAAAAGTAAGAAAATTATGTAATTGGCAAATTTTATCTTAATTTATTTTAATAAAAAAATGCATCATCATAAAAGACAGGCTTTTATAATGATGCATTTCTTAAAATGAGCATTTTTTTAGTTTTTCTATAAAATTTCTCCCCAGCTTTTTTCGTCCTTCAATAATAATTCTCTTAAAATCTGAACTGGAGGCATGCCGTTATCCAGCATGGCGTCGTTAAATTTTTGCAGGCTGTAATTACTGCCTTCTTGCTTTTTATAGTCTTCACGAAGTTTTAAAATTTGTAATTTTCCTAAAGTATAAAACAAATAACCTGGATCGTAAGTTCCTCTTAAAGCTTCCTGACGTGATGGTTTATCGCCTTGATACCAGTTATTCATGAAAAACTTAGTGGCATCATCAACATTCATTCCGTGACAATGAGTATTAATAGAAACACATAAACGACAAATTCTCAAAAGTGCATCGCCAGATTGCGCCAAACGATATTTTGCGGCTTTAATCGGATCTCCATTATTGCCGTATCCTTCGTCAATCATCATTTTTTCAGTATAATGCGCCCAGCCTTCAACATAAGCATAACTCATAAAAACCTTTTGAATTTTAGATGTTTTAGAAGCATTCGAATGTAAAAATTGTGTATAATGTCCAGGATATGCTTCGTGAATAGAAACAATATCAGTTGTATAATAATTAAATTGTGCCAGCCAATCTTCTTGCTGTTTTGGTGTCCATTTAGGATCTACGGGAGTGATGTAGTAAAAAGCCTGAGTAGCTTTTGTCTCAAAAGGACCAGGAGAATCCATAGAAGCAGTGCTTGTAGCACGTGCATAAGCAGGAGTTTCCTGAATTTTGACACGAACTTCCGAAGGCATCGTTACGATTTTATGATCAATTAAATATTGACGAATTGCTTCGATATTCTTTTTGGCATCCGGAATCAGGTTTTGAGCCGTTGGATGCTCTTTCTGCATGTCATTATAAACGTCAATCGGTTTTTTATTTGGGTTGATGATTTTTGCTGCAGCATTAAAAGAAGCCTGTTCTTTTTTTAATTCCTTTAAACCAATTGCCAAAATTTCATCTGGAGACAATTTAATTTCTTCCTGATACAACAGCATTTTTTTGTAGTTGTCTACACCAATTGCATATTTGTTAGTCGCTTTTGGCAGTTTTTCTTTTTCTAAAAATGTGGCATAATCATTAATGGCCGCAATCGCATTTTTATTGGCTTCTGTAAAAGCCTTCATTAAACTGTCGTTTTTAACACTTTTTAAAGCAACTAATAAATCATTTCCCAAAAATGAAGCAGAACCTTTTGCAATATCGATCGCTAATTGAATGTGAGGCAGGGCAAGTGAATCCTGCAAGTTTTCTTTAGCATCTTTATAAATTCTCGGCGCTTCTTTTTCAATGGCAATAATCGATTTTATTTGTTGTTCTAACGGAGCAAAATTTCGTTGAATATAAATGTTGACATCAATTGCGCCCGCATATGTCATGGGGTTTTTGTTTAAAGGTTTTAAATCTTCAAAAGAAAATAATTCGTTTTTGACATTCGATTTAATGATTTTCCAATCGTAGTAGTTTTTTTTGTTTAAAGCAGAAGAATCAATAGCAGCGAATTGGCTGTCGAATTTTTTAAGTGCAGCAATTCGGGCAGCAATAGTTTTTTTATTAAAGTGGCCTACTTTTCCGTCGTATTCGTGAAGTCCTAAATAAACACCCATTTGCGGGTTCCATTCTAGATTTTGGGTAATGTATTCTTCAGATAATTTTAGAAAAGCTTCGTCGCCAGATCCTGAAGAATCGTCCTGTTTTTTATTACAGCTAAAAATCGAAAAAAATAAAATGGAAGATAGAATGAAAATATTTTTCATAATGTTTTTGGTTTGAAAATAGGTTAATTAAATAATTGAAATTCAATAAATAACAATCAAAAATAGCAAATTTTCAAACCAAAAACGGATTTTTTATGCTCCTAAATGTTCCAGCATATCTTTTGTCATTGACTCAAGATCAAAAGTATGTTTCCAATCCCAATCTTCTCTTGCAGAAGAGTCATCGATACTTGCCGGCCAGCTGTCCGCAATTTTCTGACGGAAATCTGGATTATAGGTAATTTCAAATTCAGGAATATGTTTTTTAATTTCTGCAGCAATTTCGGTCGGAGTAAAACTCATTGCAGCCAAATTGTATGAAGAATGTATTTTGATTTTTTCAGCCGGAGCTTTCATAATATTGATGGTGGCTTCAATAGCATCATCCATATACATCATCGGCATTTTGGTTTCAGATGACAAAAAGCATTCGTATTTTTTATCGGCGATCGCTTTATAAAATATATCAACCGCATAATCTGTAGTGCCGCCGCCTGGAGGTGTCGACCAGCTGATTAAACCTGGATAACGAATACTGCGAACATCAACACCATAAATATTATGATAGTATTCGCACCATCTTTCGCCAGATTGTTTACTGATTCCGTAAACTGTAGAAGGTTCCATAATAGTGTACTGCGGTGTATTTTCTTTTGGAGTCGTTGGTCCAAAAACAGCAATACTGGATGGCCAGAAAATCTTTTTTATTTTTTTTGCTTTCGCCAAATTCAAAACGTGAAATAATGAATTCATATTTAGATCCCAGGCAAATGCAGGATTTTTTTCGGCTGTAGCAGACAAAAGTGCTGCCATCAAATAAATATCGGTAATTTGATGCACCTCAACAAGATGTTCAATTTGATTAAAATCTAAAGCATTGACCACTTCAAAAGGTCCAGAATTTACAACGTCAGTATTTAATTTTCGAATATCAGAAGCAATTACATTTTCTGTTCCGTATAACTTACGCAGCTTTTGAGTCAGCTCTGTCCCAATCTGACCGCAAGCGCCAATGATCAATATTTTTGGATTCATTTATGAAGATTTTAGTATGGCAAATATAACGTTTTCGCAAATAATTTTACTTTTTAGGAGATGAAATTATAAATTTAACAAAGATAAAGTTTGTTTTTTGGATTATTCTCGAAATGAAATTTAACCGCAAAGCACGCAAAATTTTTAATCAATAAGTTTTTTTTAAAACAAAAAGTTCGCAAAGCTAAATGTTGAACTAGCTCTGCGAACTTTATCTTTTCTAAACTTTCTATAAGACAGGAAACTTTGCGTGCTTTGCAGTTAAATTCACAAGCAAATAATAACAATGATTTATAGAATCTTTAGCAAAAATCAGAATTCGTAATTGTAAATTTACTTTGTAACTTTGTAGCTTAATGTTTTACCAAATGAAATATAAAATATCTCTTTTTCTGCTTTTGATTTTTGTACTGAATTCATGTCAAAATGAAGATGAAAAACGTCGTGCTGAAAACGAAAAAGAAGCTAAAAAAAAGGAAATCATTTTTAATAATATCAATAAAGGCTGGGTTTTCATCGACGAGCCAATTAACGATATCGCACAACAAAAAATAAGTTCGTGGACTGAATGGCGCGATTTTTTAAAAGAAATCGGAGATAAACCAAGAAAGACAATCGGAGCTTTTCAAAAAAAGTCAAAAGCGATTTCAAAAAAAGCAATGGCTTTAAACAATAATATTCCTCCAGAATTTAACCAGCCTGTAATCAAAAGCCGGATTTCCATTTTGATTACCAAAGTCAGAATGTTGGATTTGTTTATTAATTTGAATAAAATTCCAGATGAAAAAGTGACTTTTTTAATTGGAGATATCAACAAAGAACTGGTTTCATTAGAAAGACAAATGGATAAAATTGTCGAAAAAGCTAAAATTCCGAAAGAAGAAGGAGAAGCTGATTTTCTTAAAATGTTAGATACAACGCGCGCGATTCCGAATACGCCTTTAGATAAAAATTTACAAGTTGAGTAAAAACGCCTTATATACAATGTATGACAATCTGCCTAAAACACAGCAGATTGCCACACAATTACTAGAACAAAATCAAGTGAAAATGCATCTCAGCGGTTTGTTGGGTTCTGCAGTTTCATTTGTAATACGTGCCGTTTTCAAGAAAGCCGAATTGCCATTTTTAGTTGTTTTAGACAATAAAGAAGAGGCGGCTTATTACTTGAATGATCTCGAACAAATGATTGGCGAGCAGGATGTATTATTTTATCCCGCGTCATTCCGTCGTCCTTATCAGGTTGATGAAACAGATAATGCGAATGTTCTGCTTCGAGCAGAGGTTTTAAACAGAATAAATTCCAGAAAAAAACCAGCCATAATTGTTACGTATCCGGAAGCGCTTTTTGAGAAAGTCGTTACGCGCCAGCAATTGGATAAAAACACTTTAAAAGTTTCTCTAAACGATAAAATTTCAATTGATTTTATCAATGAAGTTTTGTTTGAATATGAATTCAAAAGGGTAGATTTCATCACAGAACCGGGAGAATTTTCAGTTCGAGGGGGAATTGTCGATGTATTTTCTTTTTCAAATGATCATCCGTACAGAATTGAATTTTTCGGAAATGAAGTAGACAGCATCAGAAGTTTTGATGTAGAAACACAGCTTTCTGTAGAAACACATAAAAAAATCACGATTATCCCGAATGTCGAAAACAAGGTATTTCAGGAAAATCGAGAAAGCTTTTTAGATTATATTGCAGAGAAAACGGTCATTTTTATTCAAAATACTGATGGACTTTTCAGTCAGTTAGACAAACAATTTGCAAGGGCAGAAGAAGCTTTTTCGAAACTTTCGGGAGAAATAAAACATGCTAAACCAGAACAATTATTTTTAAATCAGGCTTCGTTCATCAAACGCGCTTTAGATTTTTCAATTGTGGAATTGGCTTCAAAACCAATCTTCAAAACCACTAAAAAATTCGAATTCCATATTCAGCCTCAGCCTTCTTTCAACAAACAATTTGATTTATTGCTGAATAACCTGAGCGATAATCATTTTAACGGATACAAAAATTATTTGTTCTGTTCGAATGAAACGCAGGCCAAACGTTTTCATGATATTTTTGAAAGTCTTGATGAAGCGAATTCTGAGAACATAAGAAAACAATACCACACTATTGTATTGCCTTTATATCAAGGGTTTGTCGATGAAGAAAATCAGATAACGGCTTATACCGATCACCAGATCTTTGAACGTTATCATAAATTCAACATCAAAAACGGTTATTCGAAAAAGCAGAATATTACGCTTAAGGAATTAACAGCACTTTCAGTTGGTGATTATGTAACGCACATCGATCACGGAATTGGAAAATTTGGCGGTTTACAGAAAATTCAAGTGGAAGGGAAAACGCAGGAAGCCATAAAATTGGTTTACGCTGATAATGATATTGTGTATGTGAGCATTCACTCGCTTCATAAAATTTCAAAATACAACGGAAAAGACGGCACGCCTCCGAAAATCTACAAATTAGGATCGAACGCTTGGAAAGTTTTAAAACAAAAAACCAAAGCGCGCGTCAAACATATTGCGTTCAATTTGATTCAGCTGTATGCAAAGCGTCGTTTAGAAAAAGGTTTTCAATTTGCGCCGGACAGTTATTTGCAAAACGAATTAGAAAGTTCGTTTATTTATGAAGATACGCCCGATCAAACCAAATCAACGGCAGAAGTAAAAGCCGACATGGAAAGCGATCGCCCAATGGATCGTTTGGTTTGTGGAGATGTTGGTTTTGGAAAAACAGAAGTTGCGATTCGTGCTGCTTTTAAAGCCGTTGACAATAGCAAACAAGTTGCTGTTTTGGTTCCCACGACTATTTTGGCTTATCAGCATTATAGAACTTTCTCGGAGCGTTTAAAAGATATGCCAGTTTCTATTGGTTATTTAAACCGATTTAGAACGGCAAAACAAAAAGCACAGACTTTAAAAGATTTGGCTGATGGAAAACTAGATATCGTAATTGGAACGCATCAATTAGTCAATAAAAATGTTGTTTTTAAAGATTTAGGTTTATTAATTGTCGACGAGGAACAAAAGTTTGGAGTTAACGTAAAAGACAAACTGAAAACCATTGCAGCTAATGTTGATACGCTTACATTAACAGCAACGCCAATTCCGAGAACTTTACAATTCTCATTAATGGCAGCGAGAGATTTGTCTGTAATTACAACGCCTCCGCCAAATCGTTATCCGATTGAAACGAATGTTGTTGGTTTTAATGAAGAAATAATTCGTGATGCAATTTCGTATGAAATTCAGCGAAACGGACAAGTTTTTTTCATCAATAACCGAATAGAAAATATAAAAGAAGTTGCCGGAATGATTCAGCGTTTGGTTCCAAATGCAAGAGTCGGAATTGGGCACGGACAAATGGACGGAGCAAAATTAGAGGAATTGATGCTGGCTTTTATGAACGGAGATTTTGACGTTTTGGTAGCTACAACGATTATTGAAAGTGGTTTAGATGTACCAAATGCCAATACGATTTTCATCAACAACGCCAATAATTTCGGATTGTCTGATCTGCACCAAATGCGCGGGCGTGTTGGCCGAAGCAACAAAAAAGCATTCTGTTATTTCATCTGTCCGCCGTATTCATCTATGACGGAAGATGCAAGAAAACGTATTCAGGCATTGGAACAATTCAGTGAATTGGGAAGCGGTTTTAACATTGCGATGAAAGATTTGGAGATTCGTGGCGCTGGAGATTTATTAGGTGGAGAACAAAGTGGTTTCATAAACGAAATAGGTTTTGATACCTACCAAAAGATCATGAATGAAGCCATTGAAGAATTGAAGGAAAACGAATTCAAAGATTTATATCCAGAAGAAAATAATATCGATACAAAAGAATACGTAAAAGACATTCAAATCGATGCCGATTTTGAGTTATTATTTCCAGATGAATATATCAATAACGTTTCGGAACGTTTGGTTTTATATAACGAATTAGGCGCTATAAAAGATGAAGCTGGTTTACAGGAATTTGAAAGAAAACTAATTGACCGCTTTGGACCACTTCCGAAACAAGCGATTTCATTACTAAACAGCATTCGAATAAAATGGATTGCTACAAAAGTCGGAATCGAGAAATTAGTATTGAAACAAGGCAAAATGATTGGTTATTTTGTTTCAGACCAGCAATCTGATTATTATCAGTCGGTGAAGTTTAGAAATGTTTTAAATTTTGTTCAGAAGCATAGTAATCTTTGCAAAATGAAAGAAAAACAAACCGTAAACGGATTACGTTTATTATTGACTTTTGAAAATGTGAAGTCAATTAAACGAGCTTTGGAATTGATGGAATTGTTTGAGGAATAAGTTTTTTAAAAAAGCCACGAATTCACCAATTATTGAGAGTGAAATTTCTTAAAATTCGTGGCAAAAATAAAATTAAAAAATGGCGTATGAGATTTCCATACGCCATTTTCTTTTAAACTAAAAATGACTATTTAACGATCAGTTTTTTAGTAACATTAAAATCTTTAGAAGCAATATTTACAATATACATGCCGGATGCCAAATGATGATTGATTTGTCCTGAAGCAGAAAGTTTGTCTGTTAAAACCGTTCTCCCATTCATGTCAGAAACCGTAATTGAAGCTGCATCTCCATTTTGTAATTCTGGCAGTAAAACATGAAATTCATTGTCTGTTGCTGGGTTCGGATAAATGCCGATTACTTTTTCAGTTTCAGAAACATCATCAATTTTTATAGATGCTTTTCCTGTTCCAATAGTTGTTGGTTCCAATTGCCATTGCGCACTGAACCATCCATCTTGTGAATTTCCGTATTGAGCAGATCCTGTTTGGTTTTCAACATGAATAATATTTCCTGATTGCCATCTGTTTCTTAGTCTTACCCAAGTTCCATCAATATAGTCGCTTGACCATTGTGCACTCCAGAAAGTAGTATCTGTTATGTTACATTGAACACTTCCAGTCTGACCTTCAATATTAATTAACTCTCCAGTTGCTACATTTTTAAGTACAAAATAAGTGGCATCAATAGCGATTTTTTGCCATTTGTAGCTGTTGCCTGAAACTGTTGCTCCATAACCAACGTTTGTTCCGGCATCAGATAAATAAGCTCCAGTCCATCTGTTTTTGATTGTGAAATATGTTCCTGTTGAAGAAGAAACGGTTATGGCACAAGTTGCTGTTTTTGCTCCATCTTGAGTTGTAACTGTAATCGTTGCAGCGCCCGAAGCGACAGCAGTTATTAATCCTGATGTATTTACAGTGGCAACGGCAGTATTATTTGAACTGTACGTTACTGATTTATTTGTTGCTGTTGAAGGATTAACTGTTGGTGTTAATTGCTGTGTTGCGCCAACTGATAGAGTTGCAGTTGTTGGAGCTAAAGTTACGCTTGTAACAGCAACAACGCCAGTTCCGGGATTAGAATCGTACCAAGTATTATTCATGTACCAGCCTGTTTTATTTCGGCTTAAGTCGGCAGTTTGGTTCGTTCCGTCGTTAAAAATTAAATTAGTTGAAGTTACATTTGTAAAGGTATAACTGTACCAGCCATTTCCTGCATTGATCATGTTTACACCTGGCCAAGTTGCATTTGCTAAAACTCCCGCAGGCAGAGCACTCCAATAATAGATTTTAATTGCAGTTCCCCAGTTTGATGGCTTATAGAAATAAACCGTAAAATTAGTATTTGGATTTACGGTAATTGTTGCAACTGCGGTCTTATTTCCGTCTTGTGTTGTTGCAGTAATATTTGCTGTTCCAGCTGCAACAGCTGTTACAAGTCCGCTAGAATTTACCGCTGCAATCGCTGTATTGCTAGAACTCCAAGTTATATTTTTGTTTGTTGCGTTTGCCGGAGCAATTGTTGCAGAGAGCTGTTGCGTATTTCCAGCATATAAACTATCTATAGTTGGTGAAACACTAACTGACGCAACCGGAATCGCAGCAACGGTTATTGCTGATGTTGCTGTTTTATTTCCATCAGCAGTTTTAACAGTAATAGTAGTTGTTCCTGTAGCAACTGCCGTAACTAATCCAGAAGTATTTACAGTAGCAACGGCTGTATTACTTGATGTCCAAGTAAGATTCTGATTGGTAGCATTTGCTGGTGCAATAATTGCATTTAATTGTTGCGTAGATCCTAAACCAACAGTTGCAGTTGTCGGATTTACAGAAACTCCAGTTACTGCAACAACAGGAGCATTAGTATTGGTTAAAACTAAATATTCATAAGCAGCAAACGTTCTTATTGTGCCTGTTGTTAAAGTTACAGAAGCATTGTTATTGTACGGATTTACATAGGTTCCTGCTAAGGCAGCCGGAATAACATATGATTTAGAAGCATTTCTTAAATTCGACATTACAATAACTTTTTCTGTACCTAAAGTTTTGGTGAAAATACTAATGTCATCATTTGCATACATCGTTAAATCACCGCGTCTTACAGCAGCACTCGAAGTTCTAAAATTTAAGATTTTAGCAAAATCAGCAGCTGCAGTTGGGTTTTGTGACCAATTGAATTTAAAATTTGTCCAAGGCCAATCGGTTTTTGGTTCATAATCAATTTCTTGTCCGCTCATTAAAAAAGGAACACCTTTCATATAAGCTGAAACTAAGAAGTTGGCCACAATTCCGTTATGATTATTAAAGATTACAAAAGGTCTTTGTACACCATTATCGTTCGTATACGTATCATGATTTCCTGTATATCGAACAGCTTGATTTGAACCCGTTGCATTTGCATATTCGTAATCGTTTATGGTTTGAAAACGTGTTGAAACCGGACCACCGGCAGCAACATCTTTTAAAGCATTCCAAAACCATCTGTCGCCAAAATTCATGTCAAAACCAGCTGTAAAGTTGGCTTGTCTGTCTCCTTCGGCTAACATTAATAATTTATGAGAAGAAATTCCTCTGATATTTGAAATAACTTCTGACCAAAAATCAAGCGGAGGATTATTTGCATAATCGCAACGGTATCCATCAACATTTGCTGCCAAGATCCAATAACGCATAGCATCTTTTATAGCGCCACGTGTAGCTGAGCTATTAAGGTCAAGCGCTGCAATATCTGAAAAGTTGCCTAATTGCTGAATCGTTGTACCGCTTCTCATATAATACTCAGGATGCGTGGTTGTCCAAGCATTATCCCAAGAAGTTCCATTAATGGCAATGTCTAAAATCACGGCCATTCCGCGGCTGTGAGCGCCATCCACTAAAGTTCGTAGATCTGAAAGCGAACCGTATTCTGATCCAACGGCTTTAAAATCTTTAATGCAATAAGGTGAAGCTGAGCTTCGAGAATCAGTACCGTGCGGGTAAATTGGCATTAAATAAATAACATTGGTACCGAGTGCTTTTATATTGTCTAATCGGGCGGTTACTCCGGCTAAATCTCCGTTAGCACTAAACGGACGAATATGTACCTGATACATGTTTACATCTCGAGTATCTGGAACACTAGCGAATGGCGTGCCGTACTGAGGCGGATCTTGTGCATAAACTGAACTTGCAAATAATAATAGAAAACAAACTAGTGTTTTCATGATATGAAATAATCTAGTGGTAATTTTGATTTTCATAATAATAGTTTTTTGAATGCTTGTCGGCATTTCTAACTAAAATTCATTCTCACTCGCATTGTTTTTAAATTCGACAAACATTTGTGGTTAATAGTTTTCAAGTAGTAAAATTTTTAATTTTTGTCCATAAGACATAGGGATTGCCACGAATTTCACGAATTAGCACAAATTTTAATCTGCAGCTTTAATTCGTGTCAATTCGTGAAATTTGTGGCAAAAAACTTAGAAGCTTAGTATCTCAGAACCTTTGTGTCTTAAATTACAATTTTTTCAATCCCTTAGTTCTGCGGCATTTCCTTCTTTAATGCTGATGGCAACACCACCGCCTGGAGCTAAATACTGTTTTAAAATTGTTTTTGAGGTTACAACAACTTTTGTCACAGTATATTTTTGTGGATTTTCTTTCCAATTTGCTTCTTTAGCATCGGCATAAATGGTGGCAATGAATTTTTTTCCGGCAGGTAAATAATCAAAAGTGATATTTGCAGTTCTAGCATTTTCATCTGTAATTCCACCAATAAACCAAGCGTCTTTTCCTTTAGCTTTACGGGCAATAGTAATGTAATCTCCCGGTTCAGCTTCCAAAATATAACTGTTATCCCAATCTACAGCGACATCTTTAATGAACTGAAATGCATCTGGAAAACGCTCATAATTCCCAGGAATATCAGCCGCCATTTGCAACGGACTGTACATGGTTACATAATAAGCCAATTGTTTTACCAAAGTCGTATTGACACGCTGTGAACTTCCTGTTCCGTAGTACGAAAGATCCGTTTGAAAAATCCCTGGCGTATAATCCATTGGTCCTCCCATTAATCTTGTAAAAGGCAGAATAGTTGTATGATCCGGAGCTAAACCTCCCATAGATTCAAACTCTGTTCCGCGTGCAGACTCCTGAGCAATCCAGTTTGGGAAAGTTCTGTTCAAACCAGTCGGGCGAACTGCTTCGTGACTGTCAATCATAATTTTATAATCAGCTGCACGTTTAGCTACGTTAATGTAATGATTTACCATCCATTGTCCGTCATGGTGTTCGCCACGCGGAATAATTTTACCTACATAACCTGTTTTTACAGCGTCATAACCGTTGTCATTCATAAACTGAAAAGCACGATCTAAACGTCTTTCGTAATTGGTTGCCGATCCTGAAGTTTCGTGGTGCATAATAATTTTTACTCCTTTTGAAGCAGCATAGGCGTGAACAGCTTTTACATCAAAATCAGGATAAGCCGTTACATAATCAAAAACTTCTTCTTTCCAGTTTCCAATCCAGTCTTCCCAGCCAATGTTCCAGCCTTCGATAAGAATCGCATCGAAACCATTTTTAGAGGCAAAGTCAATATATTCTTTTGCACGTTCTGTTGTAGCTCCGTGTTTTCCGTTTGGAGTAAGTTTTGTGAAATCATCTGTTAATTTCACATTGTTTTCTTTTCCGAAAGCCCAAGTACTTTTTCCAGCTACAAAATATTCCCACCAAATTCCGATGTATTTTACCGGTTTAATCCATGAAACATCTTTGTAACTTGTTGGTTCGTTAAGATTCAAAATTAATTTTGAAGCTAAAATATCTGTTGCTTTATCACTCACCACAATAGTTCTCCAAGGCGATTGTGTATCAGTCTGCATATATCCTTTTGCGCCAACAGCATCTGGCGCTAGATGGCTGCGCATTTTGTTTGTTGCAGCATCAACTTCAAGATACATTGCTGGATAATTAATTAATCCGGCTTCGTGAATGTTGATATACAAACCGTCATCAGATTTCATCATTGACGGCGTTTGAACAGAAAGTTCTTTTATTGGCCATTGTGAATTGATTTCGATCGTTGCTTTTTTCATCAGCGAAGGAATCTCTGAAATTTTTGAGGTTGTATACGCATATTCGTTGGTATCATAATCTCCCGGAATCCAGAAAATTTTATGATTTCCGGCTAAATTAAATTCAGAACGCTCTTCTTTAATTACAAAATAACTTAAATCATTTTGCTTTGGAAATTCATATCTGAAACCTAATCCGTCGTTGAATAAACGGAAACGAATTCGAATGTATCTATTATTATTTTTTGCTTGCGCTAAAGTGACAACCAATTCGTTATAATGATTACGAATCGTTTTTTCTTCGCCTAAAACTGGATTCCAATTTTCATCAACAGAAGATTGTGCTGTATTTGTAACGGTAAAACCATCCAAAAACGAAGGCATATTTTGAAGTTCTAATCCCAAAGAACTTGGTTTTATAACTGCTTTTTGTTTATATGATAATTGGTAAGACGGAATACCGCCTTCTTTCAATTCGAATTTTAAAGAAAGATTTTTGTCTGGCGAAGTTATTTCCTGTGCGTGAATCCATAAGGAGTTGGCACATAAAAAAAGTAAAAGCGCGATTTTTTTGCTTAAACAAGTTTGAAGCTGCATTTTTTGGGATTGAAAATTCATGTTATTTAGTTTTTTGCAAAGCTAATTCTATTAAAGGCTTTTTATTACTTTTTTAGGATTAAATATTGGTACGCATTTAAATTTATTTCGGCACCAATTGAAATTCCAGTTCCAGTTAAAGCATCTGTCCAGTTTGTATTTGCTAATGTTGTAGGAGTAGTATATTTAACGGCTTTGTTTCTAAGGTTTGCTATAATTAAAACTTTATCAGCAGAGGTTTCCATAGTAAAAACACTAGTTTCGTTGCTGCTGTATCCTGTCAGTTTTCCTTTTCTTAAAGCTTCGCTTGTATTCCTAAAAGCAATAATTTTTTTGTATTCTTTCAGCATTTCATAGTCTGCTGCAGCCCAATCGATTGCTATTTTATCAAAATAATCAATTCGTTTTGAGTAGCCAATTTCTTGTCCGCCATAAATCATCGGAACAGATTTCATGCTTGAAGCGACAACAAAAGCCGCTAAAGATCCTTTTTTACCTCCATAAAGTTCTAGTGGCGTTCCGTCAGAAAGATTTACGTCATGATTTGTAGTGTAGCGTACAATTCTTTTTGAACTCTCTAATTGTCCATATTCTTTTGAACTTTCGGTTTGCAAATAAGAAGCGGGCTGTGCTTCTGAAAAAACCTTTTTTAAAGCATCAAAATAGGCAAAGCCAAAAGTATAATCAAAACCGGCATCATAATGGTTTGCTCTGGAACCTTCGGCCATTAAAATCATTTTTTGGTTTTTGATTTTACGGATTTCAGTAATCGCCTGCGACCAGAATGTCATCGGAACAAAATCAGCAGCATCACATCTAAAACCATCAATATTGGCATTATAAACCCAATACGACATAGCATCAATCATGGCTTTTTTCATGTCTGTATTGGTATAGTTTAATTGTGCAACATCTTGCCAGTTCGTTCCAGGCGGAATTGTAATATTTCCATTTGTGTCTTTTTGATACCAATCTGGATGTGCTGTGATCCATTGATTGTCCCACGAAGTATGATTGGCAACCCAGTCTAAAATAACCGCCATGTTTTTACTATGCGCTTCTGTAACTAGAGAACGAAGATCCTCCAAAGATCCAAAATCAGGATTTACTGCCTTATAATCTTTTACCGAATAAGGCGAGCCTAGTTTTCCGGCAGATTTTATTTTTCCAACAGGATAAATCGGCATTAAATAAATCACATTCGCACCTAATTTCTGAATAGAGTCAAGACGTTTTTGAACTCCTTTTATTGTTCCTTCCGGACTAAAAGAGCGAAGGTTTACTTGATAAATTACAGCATCTTCATTGGCTGGAACTTTATCAAAAGCAGTTCCGTATTGCTGATATTCATTTCCTGTTCCTGTTCCCGGATCAGGTTTAGGATTATCATCAGAAGAGCTGCAGGAAACAAATGCTAAAGCAAAAAGCAGTATAAAAACGATGTTTGTATTAGACTTCATAATTTTAGGAATTTAATTTTTAATAAGCCTGACTTTGATCGTCAGGCTTTTAAATCTGTTTAGTTTTTGAAAAAACCTGCCTTTTTTCAGGATTAAAAGACAGGCATTAACTAACCAAACTCAACTTTTATATATTTTTATTTTTTTATAATAGTACAAGTTGCCGTTGCTGGATAACCTGCAGTTGCAGGATCAGTTTCAACGATTGTAAATGTTACCTCATAGGTTCCAGCTTCGGTAATGGTGTACGCACCTTGGTCATCACGATTAATAGTGTTTGTTGTGGCATCTTTTGGTCCGTAATTAACAGACCAATTATCATTTAATCTGAATTTTAAGGCTCCAGGAACTAAATCAGCGGTAATTTTCCATGTTTTAGTTTGATGGTCATAGTTCATTGGAGTGCTTTTATCCCAGCCTCCAGATTGAGCAGTTCCTACAATTCCCCATGCATAAGCAGTAGCAGACCATTTTAAAGTATTTAGATTTACTTTAACTTGATAAGAACCAGTTCCAGGAAGTTTTAAGTCGGCATCACTCATTTTTTGAATTGTGCCTTCTCCGGTACCAGCGCCATAAAACTCCGCCCAGTTTCTTGCTGTATTTACCTTAAATACCGGTCCATAACCTGGAAGAACAGTAACATAGCCTTGATAAACACCTTTTTCAATAGCTGTTAAGACAGATGCACTATTAACATCCCATTCGCCTTGATAAGCACCCGGCATATAAATTTCACCAAAAACAATACTTTTTTCGAAAGGCGTAACAGTTAGTTCTACATTGTTTGAGAATACTTTTCTGTCCATTGCTGCCTCGACACGAACAATAAGTTTACCGGCTGAGTTTGGCTGTAGACCAAGATCTGTTGCAATTTTGTTTAAATCTCGTACTGAAAAAGATTTGCTTAAGACATCTTGGCCAACTTCAAATCGAGTAGCTTTCAGCCATGCACTAGAACCCGTAATATCTGCCGGAACATCAAACTGTACAGCATACGTTACCGGTGCTTCAATAGGAAAAGTAACAGCTTCCCAAGAAATAGTTATCGCATTATCATCCGCTTTGTCTTCTAGTAAAACAATTTTGCTGCTTGGTGCTATTTTAATGTCTGCCGGAAAATTTACTTCTTTCAAATAAGTCAATTCGGCATCATTTTCGCAAGATGCACCTAAAAAAAGCAAGGTGCCAAATGCAAATAATGTACTTATATATTTTTTCATAGTGATATTTTTTTAGTAACCTGGATTTTGTTTAAGACCTGGATTAGCGTTTAAGGCAGAAGTAGGAATCGGGAAGATTTTTCTATAAGCTGCAGAAGCTTCTTTGAATTGTTTTGGCAGTAAAAATTTGTCAAAACGAATCATATCTTGTCTTCTGTGACCTTCCCAGTTTAGTTCAAGACCTCTTTCTGTATAAATATCATCCAGAGTTGGGTTAGCAGCTAACGCTCCAATTCCCGCACGTGTTCTTACGGCGTCTACAAAAGATTTTGCTGCTGCTGGATTGTTTAAGCGAACGTTACATTCGGCAATCATCAAAAGAACATCGGCATATCTGTAAATAGGGAAATCATTAGATGCGCCTCCGCCGTTACGTGGCGTTACAGGATAAAATTTCACATTACGAACACCTTCTTGTGCTCCAGCTCCTGGATTATCTAATGAACTAATGTCAAGAGTGTAATTTGTACCGCCTGGCTGTTCTCCAATTAAAAATTGTTTTTTACGAACATCGGTGTCTGTGTACTGCTGATAAAAATCTTTAGGAACAATAGTACCGTTCCAGCCGCTGTAACCAAATAAGGCTTGAGCATGAGGGCCAAATAAACTGCGGACAGTAAAAATGTTACGAGAAACAATATCAACAGTGGTGTAGATTGATAAAATAGTCTCATCAGCAGGAAGCACATCTCCAAATAACTCATAATATGTATTCCCAAGTGCGCTTGCAGCATTTGCATTTGCAGGATGCAAACTAAAACCGCCTTCGCTTACTTTGTTGCAGGCTGCTAAACATTCAGCCCATTTTGCTTCGCCAGTATATACTTGAGCATTCAAATACACTTTTGCCAATAAGGTATAACCAGCCCATTTATTAAATCTTCCGTAATAATTACCGCCTTTTGTTCCAGAAAGTAATTCTACGTTTTCAGTCAATTCTTTTACAATAAAGTCGTAAACTTCTTTTCGGCCAGCTTGTGGAATTTTATCTACTGTAATATTATTGTCTGTATAGAACGGAATGTTTCCGTAATCGTCCATTAATAAATAATAGAAAAAAGCGCGTAATACTTTAGCTTCTGCAATTTTTGAAGCATCGGCTTTTGCAGTTTCTAATTGCGAAATGGCCAAGTTTGCATTGAAGATCGATTTGTAAAGCCAGTTCCAAGTGTTGCTTACCATTAAATCAGTTGGCAGCCATTGGTGCATGTATACACGCGCAAAATCTAATTGCCAGTCACCTGTATTTCTATGCGGAATCACCTGTTCATCAGCAGACATACAGTTTAAATCGTACCATCCATTATCAGCTCCGGCGTAACCTACACCATTCCAGTTTCCTCCAACTTGAGCATAAACACTAGCAAGAGCGATATCAGCTCCTTCTGGAGTTCCGTAAAAGTCTTCAGAACGATATTTATCGTAAACATTTTCATCTACATTGGTACAACCAACAAGAGATAGGAAACAAACGCTTCCTAATAATATTATATTTTTAAGTTTCATTTCTTTTACTATTTAAATTTTACATTCAAACCGATTGCGATACTTCTGGTACGTGGATAAATCCCTTTATCAACACCAAAGTTGTCCTCAAGTTTACCACTTCCGCTCAAAGTTATTTCTGGGTCTATACCCGAATAATTTGTAAAAAGTAAAAGGTTGTTTCCGGTAAGCGAAAGTCTAACAGATTCGATGTATTTAACATCAGTAAAACGAAAGTTATATCCGGCAGTAACATTTTCTAAACGTAAAAATGAACCATCTTCTAAATACATATCTGAGGCATAAGGAGAAGTATAAATTCCTTCATCGACAGCACTTTCTAAAATGTTTGATTTACCAATATTTTCCAATTTGCTTATGTTAGATCGTACTTGATTGTAAATTTTATTTCCTCCAGAACCTCTCCACAACATCGAAACATCAAAGTTTTTATGAACGAAAGTTGGGTTGAAAGCATATGTATATTTTGGCAATGCAGAACCTTTTAAGTATCGGTCTGGACTTCTGTCTCCCTGATCGATAATGCCGTTTCCGTCACGATCTAAAACAGTTTCTACTCCAGCCGCATCTACGCCTGTGTGTTGTAAAATATTGAAAGTTCCTACTGGCTGTCCTTTTATCAAATAGGAGTTTGGAGCTCCCCAGCTTACATAATCAGTATTTAAAGGAACTCCGTTGATACTTCCACTTAAATTAAGTACTTCGTTTTTCATTAGAGAAACATTTCCTGCTAATGTTAAAGTTGTATTTTCAGATCTGATGACATCATATCCAAGAGCAATCTCTAAACCTTTATTTGAAATACTTCCAACATTTGCTTTAATTTTATCAAAAGGATAAGGAGGCTGAGGTACAGTGTAATCAAATAATAAATTATCTGTTGTAGAAGTGTACACATCAATTGTTCCTCTTAATCGACTGTCTAAAAGAGCGAAATCAAGACCAATATTGGTCTGCTTTTTAGTTTCCCATTTTAAATCAGGATTTGCATTTTGACTAATGTTAAAATTGGTGATTTGAGAGCCTCCAAAATAAGTAACGCCAGAACCTCCAACTAATGATAATGAACTTTGCGGACCAAGACCTTGCTGGTTACCCGTTTCACCATATCCAACGCGTAATTTTAATTCGTTGAAAATAGTCTGATTTGCCATGAAGTTTTCTTTGGTAATTTGCCAAGCTACAGATGCAGATGGAAAATAGCCCCATTTATTGTTCGCTCCAAATACAGACGCACCATCTTTTCTAATACTTCCTGTAAATAAATAACGGTCTAAGTACGAGTAGTTAATACGATTTAAGAAAGAAACTACAGTTCTGTCATTTTTGTATGATTTTAAATCTCCAGATAATGCTTTAGAAATATCAGCCAATTCAAGGTTGTTATAAGTAGCTAGACCATTGATAAAACCTCTTGCTTGCGCATAATCTCCTTGGTACAATTGTTTTTGCCACTCATACAAAGCCAGAACGTTAATAGTGTGGGCACCAAATGTTTTTTTGTAGTTAAGACTAATATCCATTAATCTTTCATTTTGTCTTTCGTTTCTGATGTTAGCAAAACTTTTTTGATCAATTGCATGAGAATCTGTTGATTCTACCGGATTATAAAAACCAGTTGTTTTGTTTGTTTTTCTCCAGCTTCCAAACCAGCTTGCCGTTAAGCCATCAAATAAATCTAAATCTGCTTTTAAGCTTCCGAATAAATTATCAGCCTGACTTTCGTTAGTAACTGTTTCTGCAACAGCATAAGGATTTAAGTATTGAAATACGTTTGGATCTGTGAAATAGGTTCCGTCCGTATTGTAAACTGGATCTGTTGGACGCATTAAATATGCATTTGTAATTAAATTCGAAACATAATTTACACGGCCAATAGACTGAATACTAGATGTCGTATAATCTGTTCCGTTGTTTAAATTATAAGTCAATTTTAATTTTCCGTCAAGTCCAGTTTGACTTGCCTGAACGCGTGCAATGTATTTTTTGTTGTTTGAATTTATTACAACTCCATCTTGCAAAATAGCACTGATAGAAGCTCTGTAACTAAATTTGTCTGCTCCTCCGCCAAATGCTAAAGTATGGTTTTGAGTAACGCCGGTTTTAGTTAAAATTCCGTACCAGTCTGTATCAGAACCATGATTTGCAGAAGCCGGAACACCAACACTTTGAGCCGTTTCCCACCATTGGTCGGCGTTTAGCATATCTAGTTTTTTCGGAATAAAATCTAAAGACGTAGAACCAATATATTCTATTGTCGTTTTTCCTGCTTTATTTTTTTTAGTTGAAACAATGATTACACCCGGCGCACCTCTAGAACCGTAAATAGCTGTAGCCGATGCATCTTTTAAGATATCAATACTTTCGATTTCAGTTGGCGGAATTTGGCTTAACAAATCTAAGTTTCCCTGAATTCCGTCTACAACTACAAGCGGATCATTTCCTCCAATTAAAGAAGAAATACCTCTAATACGCACGCTTGGAGCGCTGCCTGGCTCACTCCCGATTTGGTTGATGTTGACACCGGCAGCTTTTCCTGAAATCAATTGCAACGGATTTACAATTGCACCTTGATTCATGTCTTTTGCCGCAATGGAAGATACAGAGCCCGTTACATCTTTTCTAGCAGAAGAACCGTATCCAACTAAAACAACTTCATTTAAGTTAGTTGCGTCTGGCAAAAGCTGAATGTTGATTTTGCTTTCGCTTGCAACTACTTTTTTATCTTTATATCCCACAAAAGAAACGACAATTACAGATGAACTGCTTTCGAGGGTAATTTGATATTTTCCATCAAAATCTGTAACCACACCGTTTTTTGTTCCTTCCTCAAAGACTGATGCTCCCGGAAGAGGACTCCCATTTTCATCTGTAATAATTCCAGAAACAGTTTGCTTTTGAATTTTCACATTTTCGGTTTTAAGCTCTGGTTTTTTTAAGATAATTTGAGTGTCTCGAACTTTAAATTCGGTTGGAGTTCCTTTAAAAAGTTTATCCAAAACAATATTTATTGGCTGCTCTTTTACGGAAATAGAAATTATGCGATCTAAGTCGATATCATTCAGTTTGTAAATAAATCTGAAATCTGTTTTTTGTTCTATGGTCTCAATAACCTTTTCGATTGTTGAATTGTTTAATTCTAGAGTTACTTTAGTTTTTTGGGCATAAGTATTTCCTCTAATGTTAAACATGGCGACCAAAATAAGTAGTGTAGTTAGTTTCAATTTTAGGTCATTTTGGAATAATGAGTATAGAAACCCAGTATTCTTAGATTTTTTTTTCATAATTTTGTTAATTGATTGTAGTTAATTCGTTATATTCAATCACTTAGTAAATCGGAAATTGTTCGCAGCTCTTTCCGATTTTTTTATTCTTGTAATTTTACTTCTTCATTTTTCTTCATTGGTTTAGTGGTTATTTAATTAGTATTTGATTGTTTTTTATCGTGTAATTAATGCCGTGAATGTCATTAAAATAGCTCATTACTTTTTCTATAGATTCGTCGCTGAAACTGGCATTGAATTTTTCGTTTGCTAATTTTTCGTTTTTATTTATAATTGTAACATTGTAACGTCTTTCGAGTTTTGTAATAATGTTTTTGAAAGTCATATTTCTAAAAGTCAATCCGCCAGTAATCCATGAAGTATAAATATCTGTAATCACAGGTTTTGTAGCAATCAAGGTGTTCGCTTTATTAAAACTTCCTTTAAAGCCAGGTTTTAGAATTGTGTTTTTGTTTGCGTCAAAATCTTCGTTTTTACGGTACATTCCAACAGAACCTTCGACTAAAACTACATCTGTTAAGGCATCTTCAGGATAGTTTGAAACATTAAAATGTGTTCCTAAAACGCGAACGTTCAAGTTGTCTGCATTTACTATAAAAGGATGTTTTTTATCTTTGGCAACATCAAAAAAAGCTTCTCCATCTAAAAAAACTTGACGGTTTTCGCCGGCAATAAATTTTATCGGATATTTTAAAGTAGTCCCAGAATTTAAGTGAACAACAGTTCCGTCAGACAATTGCAATTGAAACCTTTTGCCGTACGGAATTTTGATTGTGTTGTATGTAAGTTTATCTAAATCAGAATCGTTTTCATAAACAATTTTGTCTCCGTTTTGGTTTCCCACAACATTTCCTTCAGCGTCTTTTACCTGAACCGTATTGTTTTCAGAAATAATCTGAACATTTCCATTTTCTAACTGCAAGACAATATCAGTACTTTTAAAATCGAATTTTTGCTCAGATTTAGTATTGAAAGCACCTTTTTGATACGCAAGACCAATTCCTAATAAAATAACTGCTAAAGCTGCAATAGAAATATACTTTCTGAAATTTGATTTTTTCGGGACAAATTCAATAGTAGTTTCATTTTCTTTTGATGCTGATAAAATGTTCAAGAAAATATCGTCAGCAGTTTGCTGTTCCATTTTTGGCATTTCCGTTAAAAGATGCTGAATATCTTCCACAGTCGGAAAATCGTCAGTAAGTTTATTTTTTTTATAATAAGCAATTACTTCGTTTGTTTCTTCGAGCGTACATTGGTTTAAAACAAACTTTTGCAAAAGATTTTTTATTTCAGAATTTGAATTCATTATGAATTGATTTTAAGATCCGGTTCTGATATAATACAGTTGAAAGCAAGTTGACTACTACTCAAACGTTGTAAATTTTTCAATTTTAACATTTAAGTTTATCAAAGAATACGTTAAGTGTTGATTTTGTTGAGGTTCTGGTTAAATAATTTTTTGCTTTTTTAGTTGAACAGATTTTTGTCATTTCGAACGAAGGAAGAAATTACACCAGAAATTCGACAAAGATTGAAGATTAACTCTATAGAGCTTCTAGTGTGATTTCTCCCTTTGGTCGAAATGACAAACAAAAAAAAATCACTCCGTAAGAGTGATTTAATTGGTTAACATGGTTTTGGTTAGATAATCTCATCGTGAACTTGAAAAAAGACTCGCATAGATTCTAATGCTTTGCTCATTTGGTTCCTGACAGTATTTATAGAGATGCCGAGTTCTTGACTAATTTCTTCGTAACTCATGCCTTTCTTTCTTGACATTTTAAAAATTTGTTTCCGTTTTGGTGGTAATTGTTTCATGGCCTGCTTTCGAAGCTTTTTACAATCGGCTTCCCGAATAGAATAATCACCATATTCATGCGATTTTTGACTTTCATAAAATACAGCTTCTTTGAGTACTAAATCGTTCGCTGCTTTATTAAGAACATTAAAAGCTTGATTTCTTGCAATGGTAAAAATGTAAGCTTTAAAAGATTGTTCCAGATTTAAGTTTTCGCGATTTTGCCAAACTTTCATAAAAACATCTTGAACATTTTCTTCAGCAGCTTCTTTAGATTTTAATAAACTGATGCTGTAAGCATAGATATCCTGATAGTACAAATCAAAAAGCTTGCGAAATGCTTTTTCGTTGCCTTTTTTGAGTTCACTCACCAATAATTTTTCGCTATGATCGTTCGCTTCTAACATTAATTTAATTAGTCTTTATTTAAATCTAATTATATTATGATACTATCAAAATTGGTACTCTAATTTGTTGTCTGGTTAGCAAATATATAAAAATATTATTCGCAACAAATAGTATACAAAAAAACTTAATTGTGATTTATTTAATTAAATTTATGCTGAATAGCAATAAACGTCTTAGTAAATGGCTTTTTATCAAGTCAATATCTTTTTGCTTGATATTTTAAAAATTACAATAATGAAATTGATTTTTTGAGAATATTCTTATTTGTGTATTAAATGAATGAAAATTTAATAATGATGTTTTAGCATAAAAAAATTCCTTTGTCTTTTCTGCAAAAAAACAAAGGAATTATATAATATGAAGAATCTGAATGACTCTTTTTTAATTTAAAATCTGACTAGTTTTTCAAGTCTTTAATTACTTTAAAAGCCACATCAACCTGATCTTCTCCTACTAAAATAGTAAATTCATTTGAAGTCGAAATTACTTCATTTATAATGATTCCTTCCCAGGCCAAACGCTGGAAAATGAAGTAATAAATACCAGGAACGACAATGTTTTCTTTTGGTAACTTAACCGTTATCGAAGCTAAGTTATCTAATTTCTGAATTAATTTTTCGCGCATAAAGTGTTTTTCAACCAAATGATTTACACTGCTGCTTACTACAATATTTGTTTCGTTTACACCGCGAGATGAGGTATAAAAAATATCAGATAAAGCATTAATATCAGAAATTAAATCGGCTTGTTTGTTTAGAACAGTTTCTGAAGCTGCAAAAGTGTAATCAGTCAATTCAGATCGAACTGTAATTTCACCAATATTCTTAATTACTTTATTGATTTTATGATTCAATTTAAAATCCAGTTCTTCGGTAAGCCGTTTTAGCGACATTACAACAGCACCTTGTTTCACTTCTTTTCCAAATTCGCTTTCCAATTCGGTCATTATGTTCCGAGAAAGCGAGGTAAGATTAATGATTCCAAGCGACAACGCATTTAATAAAAAAGGTTTTGTTTTGATGTAATTTTCGACGATTGAAGAAACGGTTTTCATAATTTTTTTTCTTTTTTTTTGTAACTTAATTGGGTTGGTTTAGTTAATTTGATGTTATAAATCTGTGCAAATATAAATAAAAAAACAATTTGTTACAATTATAACAATAAAAATTTATGTTAAAAGTGATAAAAAGCGTCTGTAAGATGTTCAATTGCAAATGTTTCGCCATTTTTATGAATTGCAATTATATCAAAACGAATTTCTGAATCATCTTGAAAATCCTTTTCCCTATAGTTTATGTAGGCATTTACTGCTTTAATAAGCAATTGAATTTTTTTTGGCTTAACAAAATCTTGCGGAGAACCAAAATCTAAACTTGACCTCGTTTTTACTTCAATTATGGCTAAAATCGATTCTTTTTTTGCAATAATATCTATTTCTGCCTTCTGAAAAGTCCAATTTCGATCTAAAATTTCATAGCCATTTTGCCGAAGATGTTCTACAGCAAGTTCTTCTCCTTTTTTTCCGAGTTCGTTATGTTCAGCCATTTTTTAGTTGTAAATTATAGTTATTAGTTTTGAGTTGGACTGAGAATATTTACACAAAGACGCAAAGTCGCAAAAGTTTATCTTTTGCGACTTTGCGTCTTGTGAGATTTTATGTGGTATTTAAACTTCCTTAATAAAGAAGTTTGGAGAGAATATTATTTTTGGAAAGTAAGCGTACTTCCAGATTGGTTTACATCAATAGTAACCGTATTTCCCATAATTAAGGCTCTGTTGTCTCTAATATGTCCGGCTGGAAAATTAAAAATTACCGGTATATTGTATTTTTTAGTAACATCATCAATGATTTCAAGTGCATTTTTTCCCCACGGAACTTCATTGTCTTTCATACTGGTCATGGCGCCAATTACAATTCCTTTTAAATTTTCGATACAGCCGTTTCTTCTTAAATTCATCATCATACGATCAATATGATATAAATATTCATCTAAATCTTCAATGAATAAAATTTTGTCCTTGCAGTCGATCGCAGATTGAGAACCTAATAAACTGTATAAAATAGATAAATTTCCTCCCACTAATTCACCTGTTGCCTTTCCAAAACGATTCATTTTATCTGGACCAACTGTATACGATAGTGGATCGCCAAATAAACTGGCTTTTAGTGAACTAATCGCTTCTGGAGTATTACGGGCAACGCTTACCGGCATAGTACCGTGAATGGATTTATAACCCATTGTGTTTAAATGGTTGTGCAAAACAGTTACATCGCTAAAGCCAATAATCCATTTTGGATGCTGTTTAAATTTGGTAAAATCAAGCAAATCTACCATTCTAACTGTTCCGTATCCGCCGCGAACACACCAAATTGCCTTAATATTCGGATTATCTAATTGATGCTGAAAATCGGCCGCGCGCTGTTCATCAGTTCCAGCCAATTGGTTGACATCAAGTCCAATTGTTGTTCCAATTACAGCTTCTAAACCCCAGCTGTGAATTAAATCTAAAGTTGGTTTTAAATTATCGTCAATATTTTTTCTGGCAGTTGAAACAATTGCAATTGTATCTCCCTTTTTTAAATAAGGTGGTGTTATCATGTTTTGTTGAGATTGGCAGGTGAATGATTGTAAGGCAAAAATAACAAATACGAATTTATAAAAAACAAAGTGTTTCTTGATTTGATTGATGTTTTTCGTGTTCATGATGATTTGCATAGTGTATTGATGTGTAATATAAATAATCGTCAATAAATGAATTTTATTTTAAAGGTAAAAAATTATCCGCCATAATTTTGCTGTAATTTGGCTAAAAGCAACATTAATCCTTTGTCTGCTTCTTCAGATTGAACGTTGGCAAAAATTATAAACGCCTTATTAATGTCTTTGCAAATATAGACTTTGGTTAAAAATGTGCCTGGATTTCCGTTATGAAAAGAATACTTTAATTTGCTGGTTTCATTAATTTCTGAATTCCATCCAAAAGAAAATTCGGCGATGCCAAAGTGCATTTTATTAAATTCGTCTGAACTAAATATTTTAGATTTTCCCTGTAAACCTTGAAGCTGCATTTGAGTGAATTTGCAATAATCGGGCAAGCTGACATTTATATTTCCTGCAGAAGAAAGCCAGTTTAATTTGTAATTTAAAGCTGGTTTTTCTGGTTTTAAATCTTCATTATGTCCCCAAGGCTGTTTTATATCTTTTAAATTGGGCTGTCCAAAATCAAAATCGATATTTAAGTTTTTACCCAATTCCTGCACTAAAGTTTCATACGTTTTTCCCGTTGCTTTTTCCAGCATAAGCCCGGCAGCAACATAACTAGGATTGGACCAATAAACAGCTTGTTTCTCGGAAATAATTGAATTTTGCTTAAAAAACCACGAGATAAATTCATATCGCTGTTGCTGGTTGTTCCCTGTAATTTCTTTTTGAGCTGGCGTTTCATTCCCATAAGACCAAGTATTGATATTGGCACGAAAAGTTATAAAATCTTGTAAAGTAAAATTATAAGCCGCGGGATTGCTTTGCGCTTTTAATTCCGGATATAAATCAAAAAACTTAGTTTCCCATTTTATTTTTCCTTCTTTGACTAAGACGGCAGCAAGATAACTTGTAACTGTTTTTGTAACCGATCCTAAACGAAACCGATCATCAATTTTTGCTTTAAATTTTGAACTAACACGCTGAAAACCCAAAGTCTGAATTTCTAAAATAGAATCAGATGAAGTTACTGCGTATGCGAGTTCAGGAATATTGTATTTTACTCTGATACTGTCAGCAAATGAATTGTTTTTTTGACTGTGAGCGTTGTTGCAAAGAACAAATATGATAAGAGCAAAAAATAGTTTTTTCATTTTGAAGAGCAGTAAATTAAGTCAGCAATTTACAAGACATTTTAGTAGAAACAAAGAATTATTTTAGAATAAATACTGTAAATTTCTTACAATATTGTAATTTGCAACTTTTAAATATAAAAAACTATGCAAATCTTTAGGTTTCATTTTTACTTTATTATTCTTTTCTCATTATCACTTCGCGCGCAATCAAAAAAATATGCCATTCATACCGTAGCATTTTACAATTTCGAAAATTTGTTTGATACGAATGACGATGTAAATACAAATGATGATGAATGGACGCCAACAGGTGCACAGCACTGGACAGAAGAAAAATACCATCAAAAGCTTAAAAATCTTTCTAGCGTTATTTCAGAAATTGGAAGACCAGAAAATCCAAATGCACCAACTATTATCGGAGGTTCTGAAATCGAGAATCGCGGTGTTCTCGAAGATTTAATTAAAGAACCTAAATTGGCAAATTATGATTACGGAATTATTCATTTTGATTCGCCTGACAAACGAGGCATCGATGTGGCGCTGCTTTATCAAAAGAAATATTTTAAGCCTACTTCCTTTTCAAATATTCCATTATTGATTTACAAGAATAAAACAAAAATTAAAGAAGAAAAAAAGGAAGAAGCCGATGATGAACTTGAAGACAAAATCGAAACAACAATTGATAAAAATCGTGTTTTTACGCGCGACCAGCTTTTAATTACAGGTTTCTTAGAAGGAGAAGAAATTAGTATTATAGTGAATCATTGGCCGTCAAGATCAGGAGGAGAGAAGGCAAGCAGTCAATTTCGTGAAGCTGCTGGACGATTAAACAGGAAAATTATTGATTCGCTGCAACAAATAAATCCGAATGCAAAAGTTTTTACGATGGGAGATTTAAACGACGGCCCGTACAATAAAAGTGTGAAAGTCGCTTTGGGTGCAAAAGCAAAAAAGGCTGAAGTTCCTGAATTTGGTACTTTTAATCCTTTCGAAGAAATGATGAACAAAGGAATGGGAACAATTGCATTTCGAGATTCTTGGGATATTTTCGACCAGATTATAATTACAGAATCGCTTATAAAACCCAATTTTTCGACTTTTATGTTTTGGAAAGCAGGCATTTTCAACAGATCCTATCTTGTTCAAACTTCTGGGCAATATAAAGGATATCCCTTGCGCCACAGTCAGAATGAAGTTGGTTTTAGCGATCACTTTCCAGTTTATATTTACCTGATAAAAGAGATGAAGTAGTTTTAAGTATTCAGTCGCAGTATTCAGTCACAGTATTCAGTCGCAGTCGCAGTATTCAGTCGCAGTAAACTTACAGCAGTAAACTCCGACTGAATACTCCGACTGAATACTGAGACTAAACACTAAATTGTTACGACTGAAAACTTTTCACTAACTTAGCTAAATAGAAACTCAGTACCTTAAAAATGGCAATAGCAAAACCTTTCAATCTTACTAAATGGATCGACGAAAACCGTCACCTACTTAAACCGCCCGTTGGTAACAAAAATCTTTATGTAGATTCTGGAGATTATATTGTAATGATTGTTGCGGGGCCAAATGCCCGAAAAGATTACCATTACAACGAAACCGAAGAGCTTTTTTATCAGCTTGAGGGCAATATAAAAGTTGTAATTCAGGAAGATGGCGAACGTAAAGAAATGGAATTAAATGCCGGTGATATGTATCTTCATCCTGCAAAAATTCCGCATTCTCCAGTTCGTTCTGAAGGTTCAATTGGATTGGTAATTGAGCGTAAACGTGCAGGAAAAGGCTATACTGACGGTTTGATTTGGCATTGCGACAATTGCAATCATAAATTGTATGAAGTGTTTTTTGAACTTCACAATATCGAAAAAGATTTCTTGCCTCATTTTGAACATTTTTATAATTCAGAAGAATTAAGAACCTGTGATAATTGCGGGACTGTAATGGAATCTGATCCTAGATTTGTGGCGAAGAAGTAGATTTGATTAAACTCTATATTACTACATTGATATGTGATTTTTATCTATATTTGTATCATAAATGATATAAAAAATAATCAGTTGTGATACAAGAAATTATCGAATATAAAAATATAGTTAATAATATAGAAGATTTAATGAATAATTCTCCTTTTAAAAAGAATTATATTATTGAAAAAGTTGGAATACCAAGTCCATCGTTTTATAGAAAATTAAAAACACAAACTTTTACTCCAGATGAAATGCTTTCTATTGCAAAGATACTTTCGCCAGAAGAGAATTTTAGACTGGAATTAATAAAAGGGATTGAAAAAGGAAAGCGAGATTTTAAAGAAGGTAATTTTATTACACATGAAGAAATGTTGCTTGAATTAAAAAGCAAGAACATAATTTGATTATAAGTTTTGATTTTGAGGTTTTTTACGATTATCCCAAAAAATAATTAACACAATACAATCATTATTTATTTGATAATGTAGCGAAATATGCTTTGAAATTAACACTACATGACATTTTAAATCCATTTTATATTTACCAAGATATGGATTTTTTATAAGCAGATTAAGAGTGTGTAAGTATTTTTTACAAATTTTTGAGCTGTAACTACACTCCAATTATGTAATAAATAATTCCTGTTGCTATAAAAGGTATATTTTGCTTCAGCTGACCAAATAATATTCATTCTACAAATTTATAAAAATAAACTTACAAAAATGAATTAGTATTAAAGCCTAAAAAGTTCTTTTTTATTCATAAATTAGGGTCTTGTCAATTGATAAGGAGATCTGTGGACTAAATACATGTGTTACAACTCAAATCTTTTTCCTTGTTCAGGATAAATAATTTTAAATCCTAAATCATTTTGCTTTTGCAATTGTTCTTTCAATTTTGCTATATTTTTAGCTGGCGGTTTCAAGTGTGTAATGATAATATTGAAACCTTTCAAACTATCTTTTCCTGCTAAATCTGCTAAAATATGAAGTTCTTTCATTATATGATTAGGAGTTAGATGCCCAAATAAAAATTGATCTGGCTGTTCATTTGGAAAAGAAACTTCGATAAAAATTCCTTTTAATTGTTGGGATTTAATAAGTGGTGCAACCACCGTCCAAAGCCCTTTTAATTTGTCGCTTTTTTCAACTGTATCAGGTCCTGTATCTCCTAAGTAAAGCACATAAGAATCTCCATTTTTAATTAAAAAAGCTGTACTCTCAAACGGATTTACATGACTTAAAGGAAAAGCTTTTACCGTCATTGCTGTGTTAGTAATTGGGGTTTCTTCACCGATAGTTAAAGTCTGAAAATGATATTTTTTTAATTGTTTTCCAGGTCCTTGATCCCCAAAATTTGCCCAAGTTTGATCGTTAAAATAATGGTTTTCCATCATTTCCATACATTTATTGGTTGCGTATACAGTTTTAGAAGAATCTGCTGGTGAGTTGATAATTAAGCCAGAAACGTGATCTAAATGTGCATGTGAAATAAAGTAACCTTTAATGTATTTACGTAAAACTTCTTCGGTTGAAACTTTAAAAACTTTATTCTCAATTGCTTTTTCTATTCCTGCGTTTATCGTTCCGGCATCGAGACTGATATAATCATTTGTATTTATTGGAGCTACTAAGTACGCTGAAAGATTTTTTTCATCAATACCTCCTTTTATTCCTAACGGAACAACTTGAAAAGAAGTCTTTTGTTCTTTTTGAGAAAATGCATTAAGAGAAATTAAAACGAAGAAGATTAAAAATTTATTTAACGTGGCCATATTTGGGTAATTTTGTTGTTGCAAATTTCATCATTTAAGCTGAATAAATTGACTTTTGTTTCTCTAATTCATTATAATTAACGCTAAATTTACTTTGATTTTAACAAGTCAATTTAATTGAAATTCAACTCGAAATAATATCTTTACATAAAAATATAACAATTTTAACTAAAAAAGTTACAATGACAACAATAGCATCGCAATTTGGAATGAATGAGGCTCTGGATAAATTGGGCATCAAATTGATAAATGAAGGTACATCAACAGGAATAGAGAATTTTTCTTCTGGAGAAATGTTAGACAGTTTCTCACCAGTTGACGGAAAATTGATTGCTTCGGTAAAAATGTCTACTCTTGAAGATTATGAAAAAGTAATGCGTTCTGCAACAGAAGCCTTCAAAACATTTCGTTTGATTCCTGCACCACAGCGTGGAGAAATTGTACGTCAGTTTGGGCAAAAATTGCGCGAAAATAAAGATGCACTTGGTAAATTAGTTTCTTATGAAATGGGAAAATCATTGCAGGAAGGGTATGGCGAAGTGCAAGAAATGATTGACATCTGTGATTTTGCTGTTGGTTTATCTCGTCAATTGCACGGATTAACGATGCATTCTGAAAGACCTGGACACCGTATGTACGAGCAATATCATTCGTTAGGTGTTGTTGGAATCATTTCTGCATTTAATTTTCCAGTTGCTGTTTGGTCTTGGAACACAGCTTTAGCTTGGATTTCTGGTGATGTTTGTGTGTGGAAACCTTCTGAAAAAACACCTCTTTGTGGTATTGCTTGCCAAAATATTATTGCGCAGGTTATTAAAGAAAACAATCTTCCGGAAGGAATTTCTTGTTTGATCAATGGCGATTATACAATTGGTGAATTAATGACGTCTGATACTAGAATTCCGCTTATTTCTGCAACAGGTTCAACCCGAATGGGGAAAATTGTAGCGCAGGCAGTTGCTGGACGTTTAGGTAAATCGTTATTAGAATTAGGAGGAAATAATGCAATTATTGTAACTCCAGATGCCGATATAAAAATGACAGTAATCGGTGCTGTTTTCGGAGCAGTTGGAACTGCAGGACAGCGTTGCACATCAACTCGTCGATTGATTATTCACGAAAGTATTTATGATAAAGTAAAAGATGCTCTTGTTGCTGCGTACAAACAATTACGTATTGGAAATCCGCTTGACGAAAACAATCATGTTGGACCGCTGATTGATACGCATGCTGTAGAAATGTATGCCATTGCATTAAATAAAGTTGTGGCTGAAGGCGGAAAAATTTTAGTTGAAGGCGGTGTACTTTCTGGAGAAGGTTATGAAAGTGGCTGTTATGTAAGGCCAGCTATTGCAGAAGCTCAAAATTCATTTGCAATTGTGCAGCATGAAACATTTGCTCCAGTTTTATATTTAATTAAATATTCTGGAGATGTTGATCATGCTATCGAAATTCAAAACGGTGTGGCACAAGGATTATCATCTGCAATTATGACAAATAATTTGCGTGAAGCTGAAAGATTTTTATCTGTTGTTGGTTCTGACTGCGGTATCGCAAATGTAAATATAGGAACATCTGGAGCAGAAATTGGTGGCGCTTTTGGAGGAGAAAAAGAAACTGGAGGCGGACGCGAATCAGGATCTGACGCATGGAAAATCTATATGCGCCGTCAAACGAACACAATCAATTATACGACTAGTTTGCCTTTGGCACAAGGAATCAAATTTGATTTGTAAATATTTTTGAAAAATGATATTATAGAAAAGGCTTCCAAATTTGGAAGCCTTTTTCTTTTAAATTTTAATCAATTATTTTTTAAGAATCGTTTGATTGAATGAGCCGTCAGAAGTATATACTTTAGCCAAATAAGTTCCTGGAATAAGAGTACTTAAATCAATATTTTCAGCATTTTTCCCAGTGGTTAAAACTAAGGTTCCAGACATATTGTAAATCAAAACTTTTTCTACAGTTTGGCTTGATTTTGATAAATATAAAACATCGGAAACTGGATTAGGGTATAAAATCACTTTTGAACTTTCCACTTCTTCCGTTGCTTCAGCTTTTGCTGCCTTTAAAGTTCCACCTGTATAATGTGTACTGATGTAGAATAAATTAGCGACTGATCCTTTAGTAATAGTATTAGAACCTGCAGGAATTGAAGCTGTTACGACACCAGCTGATGCTGTGTATGAAACGTTGTTAACTTTTATTGTTCCAGTAAAGTTAGAATCAAAAACCAAAGTTAATGTTGAAGCACCTGTTGTTGTATAAGTAATAGATGTACTTGATTCAATTTTTAAGCGCTCTGTTAATGTTAATCCAGCATACGTTACAGATCCCGGAGTTGAATTCATGTTTCCTGTAATAGTATAAAATGAACTGGTTTTTCCTGATGTCGTAAAATTATGATTTTGGTCTCCACTTGGTGTTCCAGTGGTCACAGTAATTGTTCCTGATCCTGTTGCTGGCGTTCCAGTTCCTGTAGTCGCAATAGAGTAGGATATTGTTGCAGTTGGAGTTCCAGTTATGGTAATAGTTTTTGCTGTTGTATTTTTTACAAAACTAATTCCTGATGCTGGCAGTCCCGTTACAGTTGCATCTGTGGCATTTCCTCCCCAGGTAAATACAATTGAGCTTATTGCTGTTCCGCTAGCTACAGTTTGATTGTTATTTGTAGTAGAAGTTAAAGTTTGAGCTCCTGCAGCCGTAACAGTAATTGTTCCTGATCCTGTTGCTGGTGTTCCGGTTCCAGTCGTAGTAATAGAGTAGGACACAGTTGCAGTGGGAGTTCCTGTAATCGTGATTGTTTTGGCTGTAGCATTTTTTACAAAAGTTAATCCAGATGCTGGTAGACCTGTTACGGTTGCGTCTGTAGCGTCGCCCCCCCATGTAAAAATAATAGTTCCAATGGCAGTTCCGCTTACAACTGTCTGGTTATTATTTGTTGTAGAAGTTAATGTTTGAGAACTTGCAGGGGGATTTCCTTCTCCCTGAACAGCAACTAATGTTCCAGTGTAATTAGTAAGGGCAGATTTAAGTGCCGTAATTACTAATGATGAAGTATCATCTACACTATTGTTAAATGTCCATTTTAAATCTCCTCCAGATACACGTCCTGAATATTGAGTTACTTTTGTTTTTGCAGCTGCCGGCTGGTCGATCACTAAATTTTTTACATAAAGAGACGCATCGGTGTCAAAGTTGTTATAAGTGTTTGCACCCGATTTAGATTTAATAGAACTGCTTATAGTTTCTCCTCTAGTTGAAGCAACATAGGCATCAAAATCTGTAGCTGAGCTGATTTTTCCTGAAATATTATATAAAGGATTTGGATCATTATAAGCTACAAAACGCATATTGTTTGTTCCGTTTGAAGCATCAAAAGTGTTGTTATATGATTTTATAAAACCTCCAGCTTCACCAGAAAAAGTTCCCATGGTTCCAGCATTATTTACTTGATTTGCTTCGTCCCAAATATCCGAACCTTGCAATGAAGTCAGCATTGGGTGTTTGCTGTTTCGGAAGTAATTTCCTTCTACAAAAAGAGAAGATCCTAAAGTTGATCCTGCACCATATTTTGCATTTCCATCATAATAATTGTTGTAAATATGTGCTGAATAATAACGAACACGAGGATGACGGGAATCAGAATGGTCGAACCAGTTGTGGTGATACGTAATATATAAACCTGTTGTAGTTCCTTCGCTTAATCCTAAAAGACTTGCTTTTCCGTTATCCCAAAAGTGGTTGTAAGACAGTGTAATGTATGTAGAAGATTTATTATCTAATGCGCCATCTCCTTTTATTTGGTCTGCGTCACTTCCTGCATTTCCATAAAACAAATCGCAATTATGAACCCAAATGTGATCATTATCTTGTTGCATTCCCACATTATCCCCTGCTGTACTGTTGCAATTCATAAAGCCAAGATTGCTTACTTCGATGTTTGAAGCAGTTTTAAGACGAACACCCCAGCCATTTGCAACTGCATCTGTTCCAACACCTTCTATCGTAACATAGCTCGATGCATTGTTTGCATTTTCAATAACAACATCGCCGCCTTCCATCACGGTCATGTCTGTTATGTTTCCAACTAATCTAAAGATAAAAGGGCGAGTATCTTTTCCTTTTTTAATGGCATACAAAATGTTTTGAAGGCCAACACAAGGATTTGCACTTGCGCCAGTAATATTCATCGAAATGGTATTTTTTGTATTTTGTGTAATGTAAAGAATTACAGCGTTGTCTTTTGGTGTTCCGTCTTCTTTATAACCTCCTGGAACACGTCCGCCTTCAAAAGCGAATCCGTTTCGATCCTGAGCTAAAACAGTGAGGCTGCTTGTCGTAGATCCAGATCCTTCTGTTCCTGAAATAACTGGTTTTACTTTAACGGTATAAGAACCCGCTTTTAGTCCAGGAATATCGGCGCGAAAATAACTACCGTAACTTCTAATAAGCTGATCGTCTACTTTTCTGTCGGTTATTCCTTCTCCAGTATAATATACATTATACGTTTGTGCGCCGCTTACAGGCTGCCATTTTACAAAAGCTGATTCTAGCCATCCAGAAGCTTCGCTAATTTGTACTGTTTGTGCCCATATTTGCATACTCGCAAATATAGCTACTAATAAAAGTAAGTTTTTTTTCATAATTGGTTTGGTTAAATAATTAGTAAAAGTTATTAAGTGGTTTTGAATATCAGATACAGTGGTTAATTGTAATCGATTACACAAAAATATATAATTTTTTTAAATTCATAATTATTTACGTTTAAAAAAACATATAATGTAAAATAATTATATCTTATTTTGTAATTATGTAATAAATTGCATTAATTGTAACTTATTACATAATGATTGATTTGTTTGTTAAGTCTTACTTTTACTACTATTTTGAAAAATTACAGGAGTATTTTGATTAAAGAAAATCAGTTTATTTTGAATTTTTTAAAAATTTAAAGAAATTAAATTAAAATAGGAAATAGATTACTTTTTAAGCTCGGTTATATAAGATTTTCATCTAAACAAATGCTCTAAGCAATGATTTTTTATTTAAATATGGTCAAAAGATAACATTAAGAGTAATTCTTTGAATTAATATAATGAAGTGGTTTTATAAATAAAATAGGTGTTTTTAATTTCTGAATTAAATGTTTAATAGAGACTCATTTTAAATTTAAACGCAAAAAAAAAGCCTTTTTGAATTTCAAAAAGGCTTTCATTATCTAAAGAGAAAATTAATCTTTGCTTGATAGTTTTGATAATAATCGTAAGAATTCTACATACAGCCAAACCAATGTGATCATTAATCCCATTGCTCCAAACCATTCCATGAATTTTGGCATTCTTTGCTGTACTCCTTTTTCAATTTGATCGAAATCTAAGAATAAATTCAAAGCTGCAATAATAATCACGAAAATACTAATTCCTATACTCATCATTCCGTTTCCATAATGAACTGGAGTAAAGTTAAAGATCAAAGAAGCTAACCATGAAAATAAATAATAAGTTGCAATTGCCAATGTAGCGGCAATAACAACAGATTTAAATTGCTCCGTAACTTTTACGATTTTAAATTTATATAAACCTAAGCAAACTAAAAAAGTTACTAAGGTTGCGCTTACAGCGTTAATTACGATTCCTGGATATCTTAATTCAAATATCGCAGAGATTCCTCCAATAAACAAACCTTCAAATAAGGCATAACCTGGAGCTAAATAGGGTGAAGCCTGCGGTTTGAAAGAAGAGATTACAACCAAAATTAATCCAACTATTGCACCGCCAATTGCAGGTAAAATAGGATTCATTCCGTTAAATGCCATCCACCACGTTACCATAGCAGAAGCAGTTAATATTAAAAATAAAATAGCTGTTTTATTGATTGTACCAGACAAGGTCATTTCTTGATTATAATCAATAATTTGTGCTTCGTGCACTTCTTGAGTTTTTGAAACAGCATTTGATGAGAAACGCTTGTCACTTAAAAACGGATTTTTTGAATTGAAGTTCATATTTCTAATACATTTAATTGTACTCAAATATATGGAGTTTTTTTGAAGTGCAATTCTTTGCGTTAAATTTTTAACATGAATTTTTCTTCTGTAAAAACTGCTTTTAAATAAAAAAATCCACCAAAAGAAACTCTTGATGGATTGGTATTTTATTTTGATTTTTTTATTTCAATAAATCTAAAACTAAGGATGGAAATAAACCTAAAGCAATATTTAAAACAATTGAAATAACTGCTACAGCGTAAATTAGAAATGGTTTTCCGGTACGTTCTTGATTTGGTTCTTTAGAATACATTGCTAAAATTAGCTTGAAATAATATCCAACGCTTATGATCGAGTTTATAACAGCTACAATTACTAAAGCAATAAATCCGGCCTTGATGGTTTGGTCAAATAAGAACAATTTTGCAAAAAATCCAGAAAAAATTGGGATTCCGGCCATTGATAATAATGAAGCTGTAAGTATTGCTGCCAATAACGGATTTGTTTTTCCTAAACCGTGAAAGTTTGTAATATCTTCATTTTCTTGGTTTTTGCAAACGTATAAAATAACGCTGAACGCTGCAATTCCCGCCAAAGCATAAGCTGCTGTATAATATAGTAAAACTCCAGCTGAAGATGCAACTGTTAGAAAAGTCATCAGCATAAAACCTGCATGCGAAATTCCAGAAAATGCCAGCATACGTTTTACATTTACTTGACGTAATGCCATTATATTTCCAACAGTCATCGAAGCAATTGAAATTATTACAATGATATTTTCAAAAGTTCCTAAAAGACCTTGATTTTCTAATGATGGAATTAAGTTAAGCTCTGCAACCAATTTAAATAGTGTTGCTATTGCTATTACTTTAGCCAAAGTACTCATTAAAGCAGTTGTTAAAGCAGGAGATCCTTCATAAACGTCTGGAGCCCAGAAATGAAATGGAACTGCAGCTACCTTAAATAACATTCCGATTGTCATTAGTATCATCCCGATTGGAAACCAGATTGGCAATTCAGCAGATAAAGAGCTTTCGCTGATTTCAACAACATCAAAACTTCCCATAGCGCCGTAAATCAAACAAATTCCGAATAATATAATACCTGATGCAAAAGATCCCATTAAGAAATATTTCATACCAGCTTCGTTACTTTTCAAATTCAAACGTTCGCTTGCTGCAAGAACATAAAGTGCGATTGACAAAATTTCAATTCCTAAAAAGAACATAGCTAAGTTTCCAAAAGAAACCATTGCAACTCCTCCAGCTAATAAAAATATTTTTATTGCGATGAAATCAGAAATCTTAGTTTGATGATTTTCGTAAAAATTATGACTTAAAGCTACAAGGAAAATAGTCAAAATAATAAACAATGATGAAAATGCAGTTGAGAATTTACTCACTGTAATCATGTTATTATAGTAACTATGTGTTGCTGTTGCGTTTTCAAATTCATAAAAATTAAGAGCCAAAACACCTAGTAAACCAACAATGGTAAAAGGAACAATGGCTTTTCTTAAATTAAGAATTTCAAACAATAGGCAGAAAATACCCAATCCTGTTATAGCTATTAATGTATTCATTTTTGTTTTTTTGATTTAGGAAATCTAAAACTAATGACGCCCTAATTTATTTTTATTTAAAATATTAATTTTTATTGATAACGTTTAAAATCGTTTCTAAACTTGGTGTAATCAAATCTGTAATTGGTTTTGGATAAAATCCGAAGAAGATCAGTACTGCGATAATTATAACTAATGAAATACCTTCATTAACAGTAATATCCGCAAAATTTTTCGAATTGGTTTCACCCAGCATTACATTTTGAAACATTTTAAGCATATAATAAGCTCCTAATATAATAGTTGTTCCGCCTAAAACAGCAAACCAAATATTTATTTGAGAAAGACTATATAAAACGGTAAACTCTCCAACGAAATTAAAAGTACTTGGTAAAGCTACTGAAGCTAGAACCAAAATTAAAAACATAGAAGTAAATTTTGGCGACTGCACACGAATACCTCCTAATGCACCAATTTCTCTAGTTTCGAATCTTCTATAAATGATTTCAGCAGCATAAAATAACCCTACTACAACAAAACCATGAGCGATCATCTGCAAAACAGCTCCACGCAAACCATCAAGAGTCAAAGTATAAGTTCCTGCAGCAATTAATCCAACGTGCGCTAAAGAAGAATAAGCTAATAATTTTTTTAGATCTTTTTGTCTTAAAGCGACTATTGATCCGTAGATAACGCCAGCAATTCCTAAAGCGATGAAAATATTCATGTATTCTTTTGCTGCAAGGGGAGCAATTGGCAACTGCCAACGAATAACACTGTATAATCCCATTTTTAACATGATACCAGATAAAAGCATTGTCCCGACAGTTGGTGCTTTTTGATAAACATTTGCCTGCCATGTGTGGAAAGGAATAATTGGAATTTTAATAGCATACGCTAAAAAGAAAGCCAAAAATATCCAAAGCTGTTCATCGGCTGATAGGTTCAATTTGTATAAATCTTCAATTAAGAAGCTTCCTGCTTTTTGATACAAATAAATAAAAGCTATTAGCATGAATAATGAACCAGCAAGTGTATAAATAAAGAATTTTACAACTGCTTTTCTTCTTTCTTCTGCATCTCCATTACCCCATATAAGAGCAATAAAATAAATTGGAATAAGAGCTAATTCCCAGAAAATATAATATAAAAGACCATCTGCTGCCAAGAAAGTTCCTGTCATAGCAAAAGCCATAAATAAAATTAAAGAATAGAAAGCTTTAGCATTTTTATATTCATTTCCGAAAGAAGAGAATATAATAATTGGTGTTAAGGATACAGTTAATAAAACCATAGCAATGGCCAATCCGTCAGCATTTAGCGCAAATGAAATTTTGGGCTGTGTAATCCAAGCATTGATTAAGCTGATGTTTTCGCCAGCACAAAAATGATTTAGCAATACAACCGAACAGCCTAAAGCTGCCAAACTAAAGAACAAAGCTACTTTTGATGCTAGTTTATCGCCTGCAAAATAAGTGACAAATGCACCAATTAAAAGAATAATTAATATAAGAGAAACGTTCATAGTTATAAAATTATTGAGCTAAAAATATATAGGAAACAATGGCACAAAGACCCAAAACAAAAGCAAAAAGATATAATCCCACACTTCCATTTTGTAATTTTTTACCTTGAAAACCTATTTCATTGGTTACTTTTCCTAATCCGAAAACAAGTGCTGATAAGCCTGTTTCAATACGATCTCTAAAGAATCTTGATAATCCGTTTATAGAACGTACAAATATTACATCATAGATTTCATCTACATAATATTTGTTATATAAAACTTTGGTTAAGCCGCTAATGTTTTCATCAGCTTCAGGAACATTGTCTTGTTTGAAGTATTTAATATAAGCAATTAAAATTCCAATAAATCCGCCTAAAACGGCAACTCCCATTAAGGTATATTCTGTTGTGCCTAAATGATGTTCTTCGCCAGCCACTTTCGTAAAAATAGGTGCCAGATATTCATTTAACCAACTGTTTCCAGGTAAACTGATAAGTCCGCCAAAAGTTGCTAGAACAGCTAAAATCATTAAGGGAAACGTTATTAATCCGTCACTTTCATGTAAATGATGTTTTTGCTCTTCAGTTCCTCTAAAATCTTTAAAGAAAGTTAAAAACATTAATCTAAACATATAGAAAGCTGTCATAATAGAAGCAATAGACCCAATAACATAAAGTGGGACACTATGGTGAAAAGCGGTCATTAAGATTTCATCTTTAGAGAAAAAACCGGAAAATAATGGAACACCAGAAATAGCCAATGATGAAATTAACATGGTCCAGAAAGTAACGGGCATTGCTTTACGCAAGCCTCCCATTTTTCGCATATCTTGTTCTCCATGTAAACCGTGAATTACAGAACCTGAACCCAAGAATAAACAAGCTTTAAAGAAAGCGTGAGTAATTACATGAAAAACAGCTACTTCGTAAGCTCCAAAACCTAATGCTAAAAACATTAATCCTAATTGTGAAACTGTAGAATATGCTAATACTTTTTTAATATCAGTTTGAACTAAGCCTATTGTTGCCGCTACCAATGAAGTTACACCTCCAATAATTGCAATAACGGTTTGAACATCTTGCGCTAAATCAAAAACAAAGTTTAATCTAGTTACCATAAAGATACCAGCAGTAACCATGGTTGCAGCGTGAATCAAAGCCGAAACTGGAGTTGGTCCAGCCATTGCGTCTGGTAACCAAGTATATAAAGGTATTTGTGCTGATTTACCACAAGCTCCAATAAATAAGCATAAAGCAGCTAATGAAAGCAATGGTAAATTTAAATTTGTTGCTCCCGCAATTGCAGTTTTTAAAGTTGCGTAATCTAAAGTTGAGAACATTGAACCAATAATAAACATTCCAATTAAAAGACCTAAATCTCCAATTCTGTTCATAATGAATGCCTTTTTTGCCGCATCATTATAATCTTGGTTTTTATACCAAAATCCGATAAGTAAATAAGAGCAAAGACCAACGCCTTCCCAGCCAATAAATAAAACTAATAAGTTGCTTCCAATTACAAGTGTAATCATGAAGAATACGAACAGATTCAAATACGCAAAAAACTTATGCATATTTTGATCGTCGTGCATGTAACTGATAGAGTATAAGTGAATCAAAGATCCAATTCCGGTTACAAAAAGCAGCCAAAGAATTGATAATTGATCTAATAAAAATCCAAGGTTGATATGAAGATTACTGATCTGAATCCAATCAAATAAAGTTACTTGAATGGCTTTTCCAGTTGTAGTAATTTGATTGAAAAGAAAAAGTGTAACTCCAAATGAAATCGCTACTGCAACAGTTCCGATGATTCCAGAAACTGTTTTTCCTAAGCTTTTTCCAAAGAAAACATTGATTAAAAATCCTAAAAAAGGAGCTAAAACTAAAACTAAAGCTAAATTGGTATCCATTTCCATTTATCCTTTTAAATTTTTTAAATTATCGATACTAATTGAGCCTAAATTTCTAAAAACAGAAACCAAAATGGCCAATCCTACCGCAACTTCTGCCGCAGCAACTGCCATCGAGAAGAACACAAAAACTTGTCCTTGTGCATCTTGATGATACGTTGAAAAAGCAACAAATAAAAGGTTAACCGCATTCAACATGATTTCGATAGACATGAAAACGATAATCGCATTTCGTCTGTACAATACACCAAAAATACCAATACAAAAAAGTACAACACTTAAAAAGATGTAATTTTCAATACCTATTTGATTTAATATATTACCCATTATTTATTTAATTTTTCTTTTTTAGACAATAATACAGTTCCGATCATTGCAACCAAAAGCAAAATCGAAGCAAATTCAAACGGAACCATATATTCGTTTAGTAATATTTTCCCTAATACTTTAATTGATTGAAAATCTTCGCCAGTTGAATCATATTCTCCAACAATTGGTTTAGAATTAATGAAAATTGTAATTAGTACAATGCAAATCAAACAGAAAGAAACAATTGCTCCTAAACGTGTAATTCTTGGCCTGTGAACTTGATGACGCTCATTTAGGTTCATTAACATGATCGTAAACAGGAACAAAATCATAATCGCCCCCGAGTAGACTATAATATGTACGACAGCCAAAAATTGAGCATTTAATAGTAAATAATGTCCAGCAATCGAAAAGAAACAAATTACTAAATAGATAGCACTGTGAATTGGATTTCTGCTAAAAATGGTCAAAAATGCGGTAATTACCGTAATAAACGCTAAGAAACAAAATATAATTTGTACAGTAGTTGCGTGTGCAAAATCAGGAATATGTATCATTTAGTTAGCATTATTAAGTTGAGCATTTTTGATTGCCACGTCAAGAGGCATCACTAATCTGTCTTTTCCAAAAATAAAATCTTCTCTTTCATAGCTAGAAGGAACCAATACTTTTGATGTTGTCAAATAAATAGCGTCTTTTGGACAAGCTTCTTCACATAAACCGCAAAAAATACAACGCAGCATATTGATTTCATAGATCGAAGCATATTTTTCTTCTCTGTATAAGTGTTTCTCATCTGCTTTACGCTCAGCTGCTTTCATTGTAATTGCTTCTGCAGGACATGATAAAGCACATAATCCGCAAGCAGTACAATTTTCACGGCCTTGTTCATCGCGTTTCAACTGGTGCTGACCACGATAAACCGGACTCATTTCTCGCACTTGTTCAGGATAATGAATCGTTACTTTTTTTCTGAATAAGTGTTTAAAAGTAATAATCAATCCTTTTACAATCGCCACAAGATACAATCGTTCCCAAAAGGTCATCTCTTTATTAGAGACCATCTTTTTTCTACCCGATAATGATATAGTTTCTATTGACATTTTATAATATATGTTACGATTTTTAATTTGAAGGTAAATCAAATTCCAAATCTATTTTAGTTTTAATTTCAAGCTTTTATTATAATCCTAAAAATACTGCGATTTCATGTCTTAGAATAACTACTCCGGTAATCATAATATTAATAATCGAAAGCGGAATTAAAATTCTCCAGCCTAAATTCATTAATTGGTCATATCTAAATCTCGGAATTGTCCAACGTACCCACATATAGAAAAATATGAAGAAACATATTTTAGCAAACAATACCACAATTCCTAAAATATTAGCTGTATTTACACCTACATTTTCTACCATCCATTGCATTCCTGGATAATTGTATCCTCCAAAAAACAATACTGAAATAATAGTAGCAGAGATAAACATATTTGCATATTCAGCAAATAAATAAAATCCCATTTTCATAGATGAATATTCTGTATGATAACCACCAATTAACTCAGATTCACATTCTGCTAAGTCAAAAGGAGTTCTATTTGTTTCTGCAAATGCGCAAATCAAGAAAATTAAGAATGATAATGGCTGGTAAAATATATTCCAGTTCATTCCTGCTTGCTGTTCAGAAATTTCTTTTAAGCTTAAAGTTCCAGTCATCATTAATAAAGCAATCATTGATAATCCCATGGCAACTTCATAAGAAACCATTTGCGAAGCTGCACGAACAGCTCCCATCAATGAGAATTTATTATTTGAAGCCCATCCTCCAATCATGATTCCGTAAACTCCAACAGAGATAACTCCGAAAACATATAATAAAGCAATGTTTACATCAGTAGCCTGCAAAAGAACATCGCGTCCAAAAATATGCAGTCTGTCTCCCCACGGAATAACAGCACTTGTCATCAAAGCTGTACTCATGGCGATTGCCGGTCCAACAATGAATAAAAATTTGTTAGGGGTATTTGGAAAAAATTCTTCTTTTGAAAATAATTTCATACCATCAGCAAGAGGCTGTAATAATCCTCCCCATCCAGCACGGTTAGGCCCTACACGATCCTGAAGGAAAGCCGCAACTTTACGTTCAGCCCAAGTAGAATACATCGCCATAATCATTGTTACGGCAAAAACCACAACAATTACAACACTTTTTTCTATAATAAATGCACCATCTACCATTGTTAAGAATTTTTGTTGTTAGTGTTTAATGGAATTTCAGCCATACTAATTTTTTTACGGTCAACATCTCTGCCTAGAAGAATATTTTTTTCTGTAGCGATTTCTACTTTCTCTAATTTTTGAGTGTAGTTATTTTGATTGATAACAGAATCTTTTTCAAATTCTCTTGGTCCTTCAATAACCCAGTCATTAACATTTTTGTGGTCGAAACGACAAGAGTTGCAAATGAATTCTTCTACTTCATGATACTCATCTTTACGGCCAGTAACACGTTGAATTTCTCCACCAAACATCCAAACGGTTGTTTTACCGCAACATCCCGGAGTTGTACATTCTCTGTGTGCATTGTAAGGTTTGTTAAACCAAACTCTTGATTTGAAACGGAAAGTTTTGTCTGTTAAAGCTCCAACCGGACAAACGTCAATCATGTTTCCAGAAAACTCATTGTCGATAGCTTTTGAAATTCCAGTTGAAATATTAGCGTGGTCACCACGATCTAATACTCCATGAACTCTATTGTCTGTCAATTGATCTGCAACCTGTACACATCTTTGGCATAAAATACAACGGTTCATGTGCAGTTGAATATGCGGACCAATATCTTCTGGTTCGAATGTTCTTTTTTCTTCGATAAAACGTGATTTCGGATTTCCGTGCTCGAAACTTAAATTTTGAAGATCACATTCTCCAGCTTGGTCACAAACTGGACAGTCAAGAGGGTGATTGATCAATAAAAATTCAGTTACAGATTTACGAGCTTCAGTAACTCTGTCAGAAGATTTACTGTTTACTTCCATTCCGTCCATACATCCTGTTACGCAAGATGCCATTAATTTTGGCATTGGTCTTGGGTCAGCTTCACTTCCTTTCGAAACTTCAACTAAACAACAGCGGCATTTTCCGCCACTGCCTTTTAATTTTGAGTAATAGCACATGGCTGGCGGTACCAAATCTCCACCAATCATACGTGCAGCCTGCAGGATCGTTGTTCCTGGCTCTACGTCTATACTTTGACCGTCTATGGTTACTTTCATCTCTATATTTTGTTTTTTTAGTTTCAGGTTTCACGTTTCAGGTTTTCACTTGAAACTAAAAAAACTTGAAACTTTAAACTATTTTTAAACTGTTTGTCTGCCTACTAAATGCTTCACTTGTGAAAAAGGTTCAGCAACAAAGTGATCTCTATTTTTAATTTTTTCTGGGAAGCGAACGTGATATTCAAATTCATCTCTAAAGTGACGAATCGCAGCTGCTACTGGCCAAGAAGCGGCGTCACCAAGCGGACAAATTGTGTTTCCTTCAATTTTACTCTGAATACTCCACAGTAATTCGATATCTTCTTCACGGCCTTGACCGTTTTCGATTCTCCATAATATTTTTTCTAACCATCCTGTTCCTTCACGGCAAGGTGTACATTGTCCGCAAGATTCGTGGTGGTAAAAACGAGCAAAGTTCCAAGTATTTCTTACCACACAGGCAGTGTCGTTGTAAACGATAAATCCTCCAGAACCCAACATAGATCCAGTAGCAAAACCACCATCACTCAAAGATTCGTAAGTCATTAAACGATCTTCGCCGTTTGCTGTTTTGAAAATCAATTCAGCTGGTAGAATTGGCACAGAAGATCCTCCAGGAACAAATGCTTTTAATGGTCGGCTTGAAGACATTCCTCCTAAATATTCATCAGAATTCATGAATTCGTCAACGCTCAAACCTAATTCAATTTCGTAAACTCCAGGGTTTTTGATGTGTCCAGAAGCAGAAATTAACTTAGTTCCTGTAGAACGTCCAATTCCTATTTTAGCGTAATCATCACCAGAATTGTTGATGATCCATGGCACAGTGGCGATAGTTTCAACATTGTTTACTACTGTAGGATTTGCCCAAAGTCCTGAAACCGCTGGAAAAGGTGGCTTAATACGAGGATTTCCTCTTTTACCTTCTAAAGACTCAATAAGTGCAGTTTCTTCTCCACAAATATAAGCTCCAGCTCCACAGTGAACATGTAACTCTAAATCGTAACCTGTTCCTAATATATTTTTTCCTAACCAACCGGCAGCTCTTGCTTCGTTGATTGCTCTTTCTAAAATTTTGAAAACCCACATATATTCTCCACGAATATAGATATAGGATAAGTTAGCCCCCAAAGCAAAACTTGAAGTAATCATCCCTTCGATCAATAAGTGAGGAATAAATTCCATCAAATAACGATCTTTAAAAGTTCCCGGTTCAGATTCGTCAGCGTTGCAAACTAAATGTCTAGGTTTTCCTGATTTTTTATCAATAAAACTCCATTTCATTCCTGCAGGGAAACCTGCTCCACCACGCCCACGAAGTCCTGATTTTTTTACCTCTTCAACAACTTCGTCTGGTGTAAGTGTTTTTAAAGCTTTTTCTACAGAAGCGTATCCGCCATTTTGGCGATAAACTTCATAGGTTTTAATACCAGGAACATTGATTTTATCTAATAATATTTTTTGTGACATATTATTTATCGTGTAATATTATTTTATCATCTCTGCAATCAGCGATTAACTGATCGATTTTTTCTTCTGTCAGTTTCTCTTTGTAGAAATCACCTAACTGCATCATCGGAGCGTATCCACAAGCACCTAAACATTCTACTCCGGCAATGGTAAACATCCCGTCTGGAGTTGTTTCGCCCATTTTAATGCCTAATTTTTCAGAAGTATAATCCATTAAATTTTCGGCCCCATTTAAACAACAACAAGAAGTCTGGCAAAATTCGAACATGTATTTTCCAATTGGTTTTTGGTTGTACATGGTATAAAAAGTAACCACTTCATAAACCTCAATTGGTTTAATGTGCAAAATTTCAGCAACTTTATCCTGCAGCTCAATACTTAGCCAGTTATCATGAGCATCCTGCACTTCGTGCAAAACAGGCAACAAAGCTGATTTTCTTTTATCTTCAGGATAATGACTGATTAATTCATTGATGCGAGTCATCAATGCTTCAGTCATGTTTATTTCTTGTTTGTAATGTTTACGTTCCATTTTTAATTTTGGATTTTACTCCCGATCCCGAAGCCTCGGGACGGGATTAGATTTTAGATTTTTTCAATCTTTGTCTACAATCTATGATTCTTCAACCATTGTTTAAGTTTTAGATTCTTCAATCTGATTTTTTCAATTCTTAATTATAATTTTTAAATCTAATCCCGTCCCGAGGCTTCGGGATCGGGACTAAAATCTGCATTATTAATCAGCAATCTAAAATCTACAATATTTTATGCGTCTAATTCTCCTGCAATTACGTTTAAACTTGATAGAATAACAATTGCATCTGATAGTAAAGCACCTTTAATCATTTCTGGATATGCTTGGTAATAAATAAAGCAAGGTCTTCTGAAATGTAATCTGTATGGAGTTCTGCTTCCGTCAGTAACTAAATAAAATCCTAATTCTCCATTTCCTCCTTCAACTGGGTGATAAATTTCTGCAACTGGTACAGGAACTTCTCCCATTACGATCTTAAAGTGATAAATTAGAGATTCCATCGAAGTATAAACATCTTCTTTTGGAGGAAGGTAATAATCAGGAACTTCTGCATGATACTCATTTCCGGCAGGCATTTTATCTAATGCTTGACGAATAATGCTTAAACTTTCCCAAACTTCAGCATTACGTACACAGAAGCGATCATAAGTGTCACCTGATTTTCCAACAGGAACAATAAAATCGAAATCTTCGTATGATGAGTAAGGCTGTGCAACACGAACATCGTAGTCAACCCCTGCAGCACGTAAGTTCGGACCTGTAAATCCGTAAGCCATTGCTTGTTCAGCTGTAATTGCACCTACGTTTACGGTTCTATCAAGGAAAATTCTATTTCTTTCGAATAAGTTTTCGAATTCTTTCCATGCAACAGGAAAGTCTTCTAGGAATTTATCTAGTTTTGCAAAAGCAGCTGGAGACCAGTCTCTTTCAAAACCACCAATTCTTCCCATATTTGTAGTCAAACGAGCTCCACAAATTTCTTCGTAGATTTCGTAGATTTTTTCTCTAAATTGAAAAACGTATAAGAAACCAGTATATGCACCAGTATCTACTCCTAAAATCGAGTTACAGATTAAGTGATCTGTAATACGAGCCAGCTCCATTACGATTACTCTTAAATACTGCGCTCTTTTTGGAACCTCAATTCCTAGAAGTTTTTCTAAAGTCATCCACCATCCCATATTATTAATAGGAGAGGAGCAATAGTTCATACGATCAGTAAGTGGCGTAATTTGATAAAAAGGACGATTTTCGGCAATTTTTTCGAAAGCTCTGTGGATGTAGCCAATAGTTGGTTCAGCTTCTAGAATTCTTTCTCCATCCATCAAAAGGATATTCTGAAAAATACCGTGAGTTGCTGGGTGGGTTGGCCCTAAATTCAGTACTGAAAGCTCGCTTCCGTCTTCGTTTAGTTTCTCCTTAATTATTTTAGCATAACGATGCTCTGGGGGTAATAATAGTTCTGACATTTTATAATGTTGAATTATTTATTTTTTAGCAATTTGTTGTTGTTCTTCCAAAGAATCTGTCGTCTTTATCAGTTCTTCCACTATCTTCCATTGGAAATTCTTTTCGCATTGGGAAAGATATCATTTCATCCATATTTAAAATACGTTTCAATTGTGGGTGACCAATAAAGTTAACGCCAAAGAAATCGTAAGTTTCTCTTTCCATCCAGTTTGCACTTAGGAAAATATTTGAAATGGTTTTAATTTCTGGTTTTTCACCGTTAAGAAATACTTTGATTTTTATTCTTGTGTTTTCATACCAGTTGTGCAAATGGTAAACGATCGCAAACTGACGATCTGTTTCGTTGTCTGGATAATGAATACCGCATAAATCGGTTAAAAAATGAAAACGTAAATCAGAATCGTTTTTCAAAAAAAGAATCAAAGCAGTGATTTTGTCAGCAGTTGTTTCTAGTGAAAAAATATCTCTTTCCTGTTGAAAGTTAAAAACACTTGCGTCAAATGTTTCTGTAAGTTTATCTTGAATCAGGGTATTTTCTAAAGCCATTTTATGAAATGTTATAAGAAGCTAATAATTCTTGGTATTCTGGAGAGCTTCTGCGTCTTACAGATTCGCTTCTTACCAATTCTTGAAGTTTCATTACGCCATCAACAATTTGTTCTGGTCTTGGCGGGCATCCTGGTACGTAAACGTCAACTGGAATTACTTTGTCAATTCCTTGTAAAACGGAATAAGTATCGAAAATTCCTCCTGACGATGCACAGGCTCCAACTGCAATTACCCAGCGAGGTTCAGACATTTGTTCGTAAACTTGTCTTAAAATAGGTGCCATTTTTTTAGAAATAGTTCCCATTACCATTAACATATCAGCCTGACGAGGAGAAAAACTCACACGCTCAGAACCAAATCGTGCTAAATCATAATGTGAAGCCATAGTCGCCATGAATTCGATACCACAGCATGAAGTGGCAAAAGGCAATGGCCATAATGAATTGGCTCTTGCTAAACCTACAACATCATTTAGTTTTGTAGCGAAGAAACCTTCTCCTACAACTCCTTCTGGCGGTGCAACCATATTTACATTTGAATCGCTCATTTTATTTCAGATTTTAGATTTCAGATTTTAGATTTGGGTAAATCATATAAATCAAAATCAATTTATTATCATTAAATCTTTTAATTTGAGAAATCTATCCCGAGACTTCGGGACTGAGATCTAAAATTTCTTATTCCCAGTCTAATGCTTTCTTTTTGATGATATAGAAAAAACCAACCAAAAGAAGCGCCATGAAAACAATCATCTTTAACATTCCTTCAATTCCTAATTCTTTGAAGTTTACTGCCCAAGGATAAAGGAAAATTACCTCTACATCAAACAATACGAACAAAATTGCAACTAGGAAATATTTTACTGAAAAAGGAATACGAGCATTACCAACAGATTCGATACCGCACTCGAAGTTTTTGTCTTTAACTTCTGAGGTTCTTTTTGGTCCTAATTTTCCAGAAATAATGATTGTTCCTACCACAAAACCAACAGCCAAAATGAACTGCATTAAAATAGGAATGTAACTGTATTGATCAGATTGCATAAACTTAGGTTTTTTACTTAAAGAATAAGCCACAAAGATAACTTTCAACTCTGTAAATCACAAGCTAAAAAATGATTTAAGTGAACTCTAAAACGGCGTTTACATCTAATTTTTATTGATTATAAATAAGATGAAGGATTTTTAATATATTTTTAAGAAATGAACAAAAAAAAACGTTTCGAAATAAATCGAAACGTTTTTAAAACCATTCAGAGGCAAAAAAAATAAATTGCTATATTTTTCTTAGATTACTGCTACTTTAGCAGCAACTTTCCCTTTTCTTCCTTCTTCTTCTTCATAGCTTACACGGTCACCTTCGCGTAATTCTTCCGCGTTAATTCCTGAAGCGTGAACGAAGATATCTTTTCCTGTTTCTTCGTCTGTAATGAATCCATAACCTTTAGATTCATTGAAAAATTTTACTGTACCTGTACGCATTGTAATTGTAATAATAATTTATAATGTAGCAAATGTAACATATAAATTCATACAAAAGACAATAAGCTGTTAATTTTTTGTAAAAATTATTGATTCACAGTGTTTTCGCTATTTATATTGCATCTAATATCATATCACGCTGCCTAAAATAACGAATCATTAATGATACTTCAAACATAGATTGAAGTCAAATCTTTGTAATAAATGGACTACTTTATGATAAATGCCATTTTTTGCTATTTTTTTAAATTTTTACTTCAAAATAAAAAAACTGCCACTTTTTTTAGTGGCAGTTTTGTATGTATTTATAAAATTGAACTAATTAATTTAAATCCAATTTAATTGAAAGTTCTTTTAATTGAGAATCATCAATTGCAGCTGGCGCGTCGATCATTACATCGCGTCCAGAATTGTTTTTAGGGAATGCAATAAAATCTCTAATAGTTTCCTGACCTCCTAAAATAGCGACTAATCTATCCAGACCAAAAGCTAATCCACCGTGAGGCGGTGCTCCAAATTGAAAAGCGTCCATTAAGAAACCAAATTGTGCTTTTGCTTCTTCTTCGGTAAAACCTAAATATTTGAACATTAATTGCTGTGTGGCCTTATCGTGAATACGAATAGATCCTCCGCCAATTTCATTTCCGTTTAAAACCATATCATAGGCGTTTGCGCGTACTTTTCCTGGTTCTGTTTCTAACAATGCCATATCTTCTGGTTTTGGAGATGTAAACGGGTGGTGCATCGCGTGGTAACGACCACTTTCTTCATCAAGCTCCAATAATGGGAAATCTACAACCCATAATGGTGCAAATTCTTCTGGTTTGCGCAATCCTAATCGAGTCGCTAATTCCATTCGAAGCGCAGAAAGCTGTGCACGCGTTTTATTTGCTGGACCAGAAAGCACAAAAATCATGTCTCCAGGATTTGCTTCTGTTGCTTTTGCCCATTTTGCCAAATCATCTTGATCGTAGAATTTATCTACAGATGATTTAATCGTTCCGTCATCATTATATTTTGCATACACCATTCCAGACGCACCAACTTGAGGGCGTTTTACCCAGTCAATTAAACCGTCAATTTCTTTACGAGTATAATTTCCGGCTCCGGGAACGGCAATTCCCACAACTAATTCTGCAGTATTAAAAACTGGAAAATCTTTATGTTGTGCAAATTCGTTCAACTCACCAAACTTCATTCCGAAACGAATGTCTGGTTTGTCATTTCCGTATGTTTTCATGGCATAATCATAGGTAATTCTTGGGAATTTCTCTACTTCAATACCTTTAATTTCTTTAAGTAAGTGTCTTGTCAAACCTTCAAAAACATTCAAAATGTCTTCTTGTTCTACAAACGCCATTTCGCAGTCGATTTGTGTAAATTCAGGCTGACGGTCTGCACGTAGATCTTCGTCGCGGAAACATTTCACGATTTGAAAATATTTATCCATGCCACCTACCATCAGCAATTGTTTGAAAGTTTGAGGAGATTGTGGCAAAGCATAAAACTGACCTTCGTTCATACGGCTTGGTACAACGAAATCTCTCGCTCCTTCTGGAGTCGATTTGATTAAGTAAGGAGTTTCCACTTCACAGAAATCTAAATCAGATAAATATTTACGAACTTCCATCGCTACTTTGTGACGGAAAAGCAAACTGTTTTTTACAGGATTTCTTCTGATGTCCAAATAACGATATTTCATTCGAATATCTTCACCGCCATCCGTTTCATCTTCTATAGTAAATGGAGGAGTTAAAGCTGCATTTAAAATAGTCAATTCAGTAACTAAAATTTCGATTTCACCAGTCGGAATGTTTTTGTTTTTTGCTTCTCGCTCAATAACAGTTCCCTTTACCTGAATTACAAATTCTCTTCCAAGAGTTTTAGCCAGTTCAAAAACAGTTTTATCAGTACGGCTTTCGTCGAAAATAAGCTGTGTTATTCCGTAACGGTCGCGCAAATCAACCCAGTTCATAAATCCTTTATCGCGTGATTTTTGTACCCAACCCGCTAGTGTAACTTCGGTATTAATATTTGAGGCGTTTAATTCGCCACAATTATGACTTCTATACATGATCAAAATTTTAGACTGCAAAAGTAAACACAAAATTCAAATTAATATAGTAAAGTGATAACTTGATGTGTGTTAATTTTAAATATTTTGTTAATTGTTAATTTCAAGACAGTTATTTCTTTAGATTTGAAGTACTAAAAACAAACTTTAAAGATCTATGAAGAAACTTTTTATTGCCGGTTTAGTGCTTTTCAGCACTTTGAATGTTATTGGACAATCTAAAAAATATGTCACTTTTGAAGCTAATATTGCCAATAGAAATGGCGACGTAATAAAGATTATCAATAACGGAAAAATAATAAAGACGATTACCGTTAATGAAAAAGGTATTTTTAAAGATACTCTAGTGGTTGATGGAGGAAGAAGCAGGTTATCTGATGGAGTAGAAACAACAGAATTATTTTTGAAAAACGGCGACGACCTAAAACTAAAAATGGACGCTAAGCAATTTGATGAATCTATTGTTTACAGCGGTAAGGGAAGTTTAGAAAACAATATTTTGGCGCAACGTATTTTAGCCGATGAAAAACTGTATGATAACAGCATTTTAACTTTAGACGATGCCGCATTTAATAAACTAATAGAAGCTAAAAAAACTGCTGATTTAGCTCGATTAAAAAATAAAAAACTAGATCCTGAATTTGTAAAAATCGAAACAGAAAATGGAATAAATGCTGTTGCTGAAATTTCTGAATATCGCCAGCAGGCGCAGCAAATGGCAAAATTAAATAATTCTCCTTCTCCAGATTTTGATTATGAAAATCATAAAGGTGGAAAAACTAAACTTTCTGACCTAAAAGGAAAATACGTTTATATTGATCTTTGGGCTACTTGGTGTGGACCTTGCAGGGCTGAAATTCCTTATCTGCAAAAAATTGAAGAAAAATATCACGGAAAAAATATTGAGTTTGTAAGTGTTTCTATAGATGCATTAAAAGATCATGACAAATGGCAAAAATTTGTAAATGATAAACAATTAGGCGGAATTCAGTTATTTTCTGATAATGAGTGGAAATCTGCTTTTGTAACCAGTTATAATGTAACAGGAATTCCTAGATTTATTTTGATTGATCCTAAAGGTAATGTATTGGAGGCTAATGCTTCTAGACCTTCTTCTCCTGAGCTTCAGGTACAATTAGATACATTATTAAAGTAATTTAGTATAAAATTTATAACGATATAGTAATTTTAGATTTTTTCTAAAACACCAGTAAAACCAGTGCTTGAGCGCTGGTTTTTTTTGTTTTCACTGATTTCCAATGTTAAGTTTTTATTCAATGTTACCAAATTGTTAAGTAAAAGTTTGTTTAATGTAAACATTTAATTATATTTGATAACGATTTGATAACATTAAAACCCAAAAATATGAAAAAGTGTGTAATTTTAGTTGCAATATTGTTCTCTGGAATTTTAGTTGCACAAGAGACAAAACCTGAGTTAGAAGCTGTTGGAAACACAGTAAAAGCTACTTATTATTATGAGAATGGTAATATCCAGCAACAAGGTTTTTTTAAGGACGGTAAGTTAGATGGCGTTTGGGTATCATATGATGAAAAAGGAAATAAAGTTGCAGTAGGAGAGTATACAAATGGTTTGAAAACTGGGAAATGGGTATTTTTTAACGAAAAAAATCTTTGTGAGGTTGCTTACGATAACAGCAAAATCAGTTCAGTTAAAAATTTACAAAAAAATGCTTTAGCTAATAGAAACTAAGAAATTTAAAATAAATACTAAATCGCTTTAATTAGCGGTTTTTTTTTGCTTTTTATTTTTAGATTTTTTTCTTCTACCATACCAAATTACAAAGCCTGTAACCGGCAAAGCGCTTGCAAGTAAGCTTGCTGTAAAAGCAATAATTTTTCCAGGTAAATCTAAAATTTGTCCTGTATGAATTCCGTAATTCAATTCGACAACCTGCAAGCCTAAACTTTTTTTATGATAAGGAGCGCTCTTAATTAATTTTCCGTCAAGCGGATGAAAATAGTAATTGCTTTGATGATCGAATCGCAGCGTGTTCGGATATGCACCTGTATTAATTATATCGCCTTTTTGATGCGGAAAAGTAACAAAATACATTTCTGATTCTGGCTGAAATTTCACTGTTTTAACAAAAGCAAGGTCAACAGCATTTAGAGTGTTAGCTTTAAACTTTGTAGTGTCAATTATGGGCGCTTTTGTTTCTAGAGCTTTATCTCCTCCAAAATTGAAAGTTTTATAAATGCCGTCACCAACCCATTCATAAGTAAAAGTTAAACCTGTAATTGCAATAATTGCAGCCATAATAGAAATATAAAATCCTGAGGCATTGTGCCAATCGTAATTTATACGACGCCATTTGGCAGACCATTTTATCGAAAAACTTCTTTTAATATCGCTTTTTCGTTTAGGCCACCATTGTATAATTCCCGAAATCAATAAAATAATGAAGATTATAGTAGCACCGCCAACAAGATGTTTGCCAATATAATCAGGCAGAAGTAAATACAAATGGATATATTCAACAATAATAAAAAAATCGGTTTCCGGATTTTCAGATTTTAGATATTTTCCGGTATATGGATTGAAATATAGGTATAGATTTTCGTTACCTGAATACGTATAAACAATTGCAGAACGGTTTCTTCCATAATAGGAAACCATGCTTGCTTTGTTTTTCGGAACAATTTCTTTTGCTCTTTCCTGCAGAGCAGAAGGCATTAAAAAAGGTTTATTATGATCTTGAACAAAACGCCATTCTTTTCTGGTAATATCTTTTATCTCATCATGAAAACAAAATATACAGCCTGTAATACTTACAATAAAAACAATAAGCCCGGAAATTAATCCGAGCCATTTATGTATAAAACGTACTTGTTTTTTGAATCCCATTTTTTAATAAAAGCGTAAAAGTATGCGCTAAATCAATTGGGGACAAGTTATTTTAGTTATTTTTCAGAAACAATTACTTTTTTAGCTTTTAAAGAATAAGCGACATAAAGTGATACTGAAGCAAGAAGTATCCAAAAAACATCAATAAAGAAAACTTGAATTTTATTTTGCATAAAGGAATTCCAAAACCAATTTCCAGAAACAATTCCGTTTGCAATCGGAATTAAAAATCCTAAAATACTTCCTGAAATCAGGCAAAATTTATTGGTGAAAGCATCATTCTTTTTGATAATAAAAAATACTGTCAGCACTAACCATCCTCCAAAATAAAGCAAAAACAAATTAGATTGACTTAACGGATGAAATAGTTTAGTTCCGATAAAAGCAAGCGCTGTAATAGGATACATACTCAAACAAATTGCCAAATAAATACGAACAACTGTGGCGTTGAAACGTCTTTTCTTTTCAGGCAGATTATTTTTTTGTCTCGCGACAAGCCAGATCATTACACCAGAAATAATAACAAAACAAGTTATTATTCCTAAAATAAAACTCACGATTTTTAGAGCGTAGCCTCCATAATCACCAAAATGAATTCTGTACAAAACATTTTTTACTATATCTAAGTAATTATTTTGTGTAATTGGGTTTTTCTTAGCAATTTCTTTTCCGTCAGAAATGCGATACACTACTTTTCCAATTCCTGTAAATTTTTTGTGACTTGGCATTTCACCTTCCACCAAAACATGCATGTTTGCATCACCATAGTTTTGAATAAAAACGCGAGTAATTTCAATATCTGACCAATTGCTTTTTGCTTTTGCAATCAGCTGATCGATATTAAAAGGAGTGGCTAATTTTTTGTTTTCAAATTTGTAATCAGGATCTGTATATTCTAATTCTTTGTAAAGTTTATCCTGATCGCCTTTATATAATGCCATTACTGCAGGAGCTACAATCAAGAGTTTGATCATAAAAAATGCTCCGGTTACTGCATAAACAAACTGAAAAGGCAAACCAATCATTCCTAATGCAGTGTGTGCATCTGTCCACAATGTTTTTAATTTTTCCTTAGGCCGGAAAACATAAAAATTAGAAACAATTTTTTTCCAATGCAATAAAAGCCCGGTTACGATTGCAAACAAGAAAAATAAAGCGGTAAAACCAGAAAGATAATATCCAACAGGATAAGGAATCTGCGCTAAGAAATGCAGACGGTATAAAAATTCCCCCAGCGAATAAGATTCTTCGTAAGTATATGATTTAAAAGTTTTAGTGTCAAGATAAAAAAATGTTCCTTCTTTTTGTTTGGCTGGAGCCAAAGTATCTTTGGTGCCTTGTAAATAAATGGCAACTCTTCTTTCGTTAGTAGGTTTAGAAATGGTAAGGTTTCTTCCGTGTAAAATATATTCTTTGTCAAGCTTTTTTAATGCCGTGCTGTAGTCGAGCTGCATTTCTTTAGTTGGAGCAACAGATTCATTTCTTTCCCAATTGATGATTTCATCTCTAAAAAAAGAAAAAGATCCTGCAAAGAAAATTACAAAAAGAACCACACTAATGACAATCCCGCTGACAGTGTGTGTATGAAAATAAATATTATAATTACGATTACTCATGTTATTGCGCAGGATTATAGGTTTGACCTAGATAAATTAGAAGAGAAAAAAGTAATGAAATAAGGATATAAATACCCCAAATTTTCCATCCGCTTTTTGCTAAAAAGGCTACAATCATTAATGCTACCCAAAGAATAAAACCGGTAAAAGCCATTGTCATAAGAACGTCTGGACGGTTAAACCAAGCCGCTAGAACCAGGTGAAAAGTAACTGAAACAAAATAACCGCCTAAAATAGCAGCTGTTATTTTGGCAAATCGTTGCCATTTAGATTGGGTTAGATATTTTGGATTTGCTGGCATATAGTGGTTAGGAATAGTTTAGTAGTAATAAAATTCTAATAATGCTACGATCACAAAAAGCAATAAAATAGCTTTGCTGTTTACTTTTTTTAGTGGAGTTAAAATGACAATTAAACTTCCAATCATCATAAGCTGAATAAAAAACATCAAAGTTCCACAGCACAATGACTTAGTAAAAAGCCATAAACTGTAAGCCAATAATAAAAGTGCTAATCCTGTAATTTTAGTTTGCTTTGGATTTTTCTTCATCCATTTTTCAAATCCTAAATCATAAGATAATGCAGCTCTTTTTGATGTATAGTACAACGTATAAAAAGCTAAAAAAACGATAAGGCTGGCTGTTGTAATCATAATTTTAAAATTTTAAAAATACCTTTCTGGTTCAATAAAAAGGTATTTTTATATGTTTTTATTAGAATCTATAAGTAAAGCTTCCTATTATAGCTCTTGGATCTTTAGGATGAATCGTTGACCAGCCATCATAAATTTCCTTGTTTGCAATGTTGTTTAATTTAGCTGTAATGGTAAATTTTTCAGCACTGTAAAACAAAGATGAGTTTAGAACTGTGTATTCAGGAATTGTAAATACGCCAGTAGTTTTTCTATTCATGATCATGTTGTCTCCAACATAATTTCCTCCAAAACCTAAACCAAAACCTCTCAGTAAGCCGTTTGTAATTTTATAACTAGCCCAAAGGTTTGCTAGGTTTCTAGGTCCTGAATTTTCAGATCTGCGGTTTACAAAATCAGGATCTCCTTTTGTTAAAACGGCATCATTATAACTATATCCTAAAACAATGTTTAAACCGTTAATTGGGTTTGCAACAAATTCTGCTTCAAAACCTTTGTTTTGCTGCGCTCCGTCCTGATATGTAGTCTGATTATTTGGTTGTGGAGTTGTTGGGTCTGCAGGATCTACATAAGGAGTTTCTACAATATAAGTCTGATCTGTAACCTTAATATCATAATAGCTGAAAGTAGCGTAAAGTTTATCTTTAAAAAGATTCAATTTTGTTCCAATTTCAAACTGATCTGCATGTTCAGGATTTAGTATTACTGGTGTTACAATAGTGGCAGTACGATTTTGCCCTGGAGCTACGTTTACGAATCCGTTCATATAATTTGCAAATACTGAAACTTTATCCAGAATTGGCTGGTATACTAATCCAAATTTTGGAGAAAAAGCAGTTTGGTTATATCCGTCGTTTTTAGCATTCATAAAACGGTCAACACGTAAACTTAACATAGCAGACAATGCAGGCGTAAAATTGATTACATCTGAAACATAAGTACTATAAACCTCTTGCTTTGTTCTGTTGTCGTTTCTTGGCTCATTTGCAATTATTGCATCAGCTCCAGTTTTTGTCAAATTTCCGGTATCACCATTGGTAGGTTGTCCAACAAATGCATTAAAAGATGCCAAATTATCTCCTATATAAACGTATCCATTTCCAAAATATCCAGTACTATGATCAGTAGCAGTTCTTTTAAAATAATCAAAACCTACAACAATTCTATTCCTTAAACTGCCAATTTTAAAATCACCATTAAAATTTTGCTGAATATCAGTTGTTATATTTTGATTGTCCTGATCGGTAAAATAGCGAGCCAATACGATCCCATCTGTAATAGGTGTAAATTGTGTTCCTTCGTACAAGTAAGTATAATTTCCTTTAGATTTTGCTGAACTTGTAGAAAATATAGTTTGTGAAGTCCATTGCTCTGAAAGCTTATAAAACATTTGAGCCTGAATATTGTAAGAAGGTGTCTTCATAGTAAGTTCATTACTAGTGTAAGAACGTTCGTTATCATATTTCAGCTCGTTAATGTTGTGAACTCTTAATGGAGCACCTCTATCTAAAAACAGCATTGTTGGGTTTGTAGATTCGTTGCTCATAAACTCAGTATTAATTAAGAATGATAATCTGTCATTCACCTCATAAGATAATGATGGGGCAACAAAAAAGGATTCTCTAAAACCAGCATCCTGAAAACTCTCTTGTTTGTTGTATGCGGAATTAATTCTAAAATTTAAAGTTTTTTTATCGTTCAGAGGTGTATTAATGTCTGCGGTTACGCGATTTAATCCGTAGCTTCCAACAGTGTAGTTTACTTCGCCGCCAAATGTTTTGTACGGTTTTTTTGTAGTTGTGTTGATTAATCCTCCATAAGAGATTAAACTGCTTCCGAATAAAGTTCCAGACGGACCTTTAATAATTTCAATTCTGTCGATATTTGCAGGATCCAGACTTCCGTTTGTTAAACCTGGCAAACCATTAACCATGGTTGGCTGCACTGGAAATCCTCTTAAAGAATAATAAGCGGCTCCATCTCCTGCACGTCCTGTTGCAGCCCAAAGCGGTGTAATACCAGATGCATTTTTCAACGCATCATCAAAATTAGTAACTACTTGTTCTTTTAGTAATTCTCCAGTAATGGTAGTATATGATTGTGGGTTTTCGAGATTTTTAAGAGGTAATCTTGCTACTTGTCGAGTTTCTTTACGAACAAAATGATTTTTGCCGGCATTAACAACAATTTCAGTTAATTCTTCAGAATTTGAAGTAAGGCGTAAATTTTCAGTTAATTCCTGACCTTCATTAATAGTTATTTTTTTCTCACTAGTTGTATAGCCAACAGCAGAAACTTTTAAAGTATATGTTCCAGGTTTAATATTTTTTATTTTGTAATTACCTTCTTGGTCTGTAATAGTTCCAAATCTGGTTCCTTTTAAAATAATTGATACACCTTCTGGAGATTCATTATTATTTAAAGTTATTTGACCTTTAAGTGTTGCTTTTTCTTGTGCAGAAATTGAGATACTTGCTAAAAGAAAAAAACAAATACTTAAAAAAGAAATTGTAAATTTATATTTCATCTTATTTAGAATTGATTTTAATAGTGCAAATTTAATTGTTGAGTACCAACTACACAAGCTATTTTTATTTATTCTAAATAAAATATTTTTTAAAGGGTAAAATTTACATTTGTTTAAAAAATTAACATCTTAAGCTAATATTAAGAAAAAAAACCTGCTCAAATGAATGAACAGGTTTTAAATTATTGAAGAAATTATTAAATTACAATTCTAAAGCACGTTTAGCATCGCCATTCATTAATAATTCTAACGGATTTTCTAAAGCTTCTTTTACAGCAACTAAGAAACCAACTGACTCACGTCCGTCGATAATTCTGTGATCGTAAGACAGCGCAACGTACATCATTGGGTGAATTTCAACTTTACCATTTACAGCAATCGGACGCTCAATAATGTTGTGCATTCCTAAAATTCCTGATTGAGGAGGGTTTATAATTGGAGTACTCAACATACTTCCAAAAACACCACCATTAGTAATAGTAAAAGTTCCTCCTGTCATATCGTCAACAGTAATTTGACCATCACGAGCTCTAAGTGCTAATCTTTTAATTTCAGCTTCGATTCCTCGGAAAGATAAATTTTCAGCGTTACGAACTACAGGAACCATTAAACCTTTTGGTCCAGAAACTGCGATAGAAATATCAGCAAAATCGTAAGCTACTTTATAATCACCATCCATCATAGAGTTAACATCTGGATATAATTCTAAAGCTCTTGTTACTGCTTTTGTAAAGAAAGACATGTAGCCTAAACCAAGACCGCCATGTTTTGCTTTGAAGGCATCTTTGTATTCATTACGAATCAAGTTGATTGGCGTCATGTTAACTTCATTAAAAGTAGTTAACATTGCTGTTTCGTTTTTAGCAGCAACTAATCTCTCAGCTACTTTACGACGCAACATTGATAATTTGGTACGCTCAGATCCACGATTTCCTCCAGTTGGAGTTCCCATTGATGGTACTGCATTTACAGCATCTTCTTTAGTAATTCTTCCGTCTTTCCCAGTTCCTGAAATAGTTGCTGGCGCTATATTTTTTTCGTCTAGTATTTTTCTTGCTGCTGGAGATGGAGTTCCTGCTGCGTAACTTGTTGGTGCTGGTGCTGCTGCCGGAGCAGGTGCTGCTTTTGGTGCCTCCGCTTTAACTTCTGCTTTTGGCGCTTCAGCCTTAGGAGCTTCCGCTGCAGGAGCAGCAGGTGCTGAACCAGATGGTTTTGCTGCACTCGTATCAATTAAACAAACTACAGCTCCTACTGCAACTGCATCACCTTCTTCTGCTTTAAGCGTAATTGTTCCGCTAGCTTCAGCTGGCAATTCAAGAGTTGCTTTGTCTGAATCAACTTCAGCAATAGCTTGATCTTTTTCTACATAATCTCCGTCTTTTACTAACCAAGTTGCAATTTCAACTTCTTTTATTGATTCCCCTGGTGATGGGACTTTCATTTCTAAAATCATCTTATTTTTTGTTTAAGGTTTTTATGGTTTCAGGATCATGTCGTTAAACTTGAAACCTGAAACTTGAAACATTCTTTTTTATCTGAATAAATCTTTATCGAATACCATTCTAATTGCATCTGCATGACGGCGTTTAGCACGTGTATAACTTCCTGATGCTGGTGCAGCATAAGCTTTTAACGAAGCCAATCTCCATTTTACAAGATCAAAGTTCATTAACATAAAGCTGTAAGCTCCCATGTTTTTAGGTTCTTCTTGAGCCCAAACATAATCATCAGCATTTGGATATTGTGCGATAATGGCTTTTAACTGCTCAACTGGTAATGGAAATAATTGCTCGATACGAACAACAGCTACATCTTTTCTTCCGTTGTTTTCTCTTTCGGCAACAATATCGTAGTAGAATTTACCAGTAACAAAAACTAAAGTTTTTACTGCTTTTTTATCTACTGTATTATCGTCAATTGTTTCTTGGAAACTTCCGTTAGCTAGTTCTTCAACTGTTGACACACATCTTGGATCACGCAATAAACTTTTTGGAGAGAAAACTACCAAAGGTTTACGGAAATTTGTTTTCATTTGTCTTCTTAACAAGTGAAAGAAGTTAGCTGGCGTTGTACAATCTGCAACATACATATTTTGTCTTGCACATAGTTGTAAATAACGCTCCATTCTCGCAGAAGAGTGTTCTGCACCTTGTCCTTCATATCCGTGAGGCAATAATAAAACAATACCATTTTGGTTGTTCCATTTATCTTCACCACATGAAATATATTGGTCAATCATAATTTGAGCTCCATTAGAGAAATCTCCAAATTGTGCTTCCCAAATCGTTAATGCTTTTGGATTAGCTAATGCATATCCATAATCAAAACCAAGAACTCCATATTCTGATAAAAGAGAATTGAATACGCCAAATTTTCCTTTTTTGTTTTCGATAGCATCTAAAAGAATTACTTCTTCTTCAGAATCTTCAACTTTAACTACTGCATGACGGTGAGAGAATGTACCACGCTCTACATCCTGGCCTGAAATACGAATATCGAATCCTTCAGTTAAAAGTGAACCGTAAGCCAACGCTTCTGCAGTTCCCCAATCAATAGTATTATTGTCGTATCCTGCTTTTCTGTCCGTAACAATTTTAGTTATTTTGTTGATGAACTTTTTGTCTGCCGGTAAAGTTGAGATTGTATTTATGATAGAATCCAATCCTTTTTTGTCAAAAGTAGTATTTACTTTTTCAAGCATTTGCGTATCTGTTACTTGAACAAATCCGTCCCATTCATTTTTCATGAATGGCGTTATAATAGTCAAATCTTTTTTACGAGAAGCTTCTAAATTCTCCTCCATTAAAGATTTGTATTCTTTTTCTAAAGCATTTACATAAGTTGCATCGATTACGCCGTCAGACAATAATTTCTCAGCATAAATATCTCTTGGGTTTTTATGTTTTGCGATTATTTTATATAAAACCGGCTGTGTAAAACGAGGCTCATCACCTTCGTTATGACCGTATTTTCTGTATCCTAATAAGTCGATAAATACGTCACGACCAAATTGCATTCTGTAATCTAATGCAAAAGATACTGCATGTACAACAGCTTCAGCATCATCAGCATTTACGTGTAATACAGGCGAAAGCGTTACTTTGGCAACATCTGTACAATAAGTAGAGGAACGAGCGTCTAAATAATTAGTTGTAAAACCAACTTGGTTGTTGATTACAATATGAATTGTTCCTCCGGTTTTGTAACCGTCAAGCTGCGCCATTTGGATGATTTCATATAAAATACCCTGACCCGCGATTGCAGCGTCTCCGTGTACTGCGATCGGCAATACTTTAGAGAAATCGTCAGCATAATATTTATCTTGCTTAGCTCTGGTAATTCCTTCAATAACTGCTCCAACCGTTTCTAAGTGAGAAGGATTTGGTGCTAAATTGATATTGATATTTTTTCCTGTTCTTGTTTTTTTGTCAGCTGTAAGGCCTAAGTGGTATTTTACGTCACCATCAAAATATTCTTGATCGTAATCTTTACCGTCAAATTCACCAAAAATATCTTGAGTTGATTTTCCGAAAATGTTAGCCAAAACGTTCAAACGGCCACGGTGAGCCATTCCCATTACGAATTGTTCAACACCTTTTTCAGCAGCTTGTTCGATCAAAGCATCTAAGGCTGGAATGATAGATTCTCCACCTTCTAACGAAAATCTTTTTTGACCTACATATTTAGTATGCAAGAAGTTCTCGAAAGAAACCGCTTGATTTAATTTATTTAAAATAGTTTTCTTTTCTTCAGAAGAGAAATTTGGCTGATTAACATTTACAGCAAGTTTTTCCTGAATCCATTTTACAACACCAGGATTTCTGATATACATATATTCAATACCAATATGCTGGCAATAAATAGATTTCAGTCGCGTTACAATGTCTTGTAAAGTAGATGGTCCAACTCCAATAGTTTGAGCGGCATCAAAAACTGTAGAAAGATCAGCAGTTGTTAATCCGAAATTTTCAATGTCTAAAGTTGGAGAAGATGTTCTACGATCACGAACTGGATTCGTTTTTGTAAATAAATGTCCGCGAGTACGGTATCCATCAATTAATTTAAGAACGTTAAATTCTTTTTGCAGTTTTTCTGAAACTTGATTGTAATCTGTGTTGGGGCTAGTCACATATTCAACAATCTGTTGAACTGGATTTTCGTCATTATAAGTCGTTTGTCCAAAGTCGAAACCTTGAAAAAAACTTCTCCAGCTTGGCTCAACGCTATCTGGATTTACTAAATACTGATCATATAATTGTGCGAAAAACTCGGTATGCGCTGCATTTAAAAATGAAAACCTATCCATAATATTAGTGAATATACTTTTTGTTAAATAGAATGGCAAAAGTACAACAATCGACTTTATTTAAACCTTTTTTTTACGTACTTTTACGTAAAAATTTGTTAAAAATAGACTCAACTATGAATAATAATCAAATTTCAATCGTTTTCAAATCTTTTTTTGTGATTTTGGCAGTCTTATTTTCCAGTTTTGCAATCGCACAGCAAAATTATACTATAGATCAGCGTGATAACTTTTGGGACAGAGTTCAATTTGGGGGCGGACTTGGTTTAGGAATTGGATCTGGATATACAGATATCTCTGTTATGCCAAGTGCAATCTATAATGTAAATGAAATAGTTGCGGTTGGAGTTGGTTTGCAATTTGGCTATTTATCCTCAAAAAATTATTACGAATCTTTTGTTTATGGAGGAAGTTTGATCGGACTTGTAAATCCAATTCCAGAAATTCAACTATCTGCAGAATTGGAGCAAGTAAGAGTTGATACTAGATATGAATCTAATGTTAATAGACCAGGATTCTCTGATAATTATTGGAATACCGCCTTATATCTCGGAGCAGGTTACAGAACCGGAAGTGTCACCATTGGCGCACGTTACGATGTTTTGTATAATCCTGATAAAAGCCTTTACGGATCTGGATTTATGCCTTTTGTGAGAGTTTATTTTTAAAGTTGCTATCCCGAAGTCTCGGGACTGAGATGCTAAGATTCTAAATTTTAAATGCAGGAATTTGAAAAAATATATTTTTATAATCATTGGAGTTATTACTTTTAGTTGTAATAACTGGGAGAAGTCAAAAAACACTAATGAAAAGGTTGTAAAAAAAGATTTACGACCTTTTTTTGATGCGGATAAAATCGATCATTATTTTGTGAATTACACTCTTGATAGTATAATTATTTCTGGAGGAGAAAGTAAAAAATCAAAAAAAGAGAAGGAGTTTGAAGATATATTTATGGGATATTTTCCGGATAGTATTCCTAAAAAGAGTTTTGAAGAAATTTTGTTAAGTCATAATTATAAGAAATCCAATCTTACAATTAAACAGCAAAAGGAAATTGAAAATGTATTCAGCGAAAAAGATTCTCTGCAAATGAGTGCATATGCGTGTGTTCCCGAATACCGCGACATTTTTATTTTTAAAAAGAAAGAAAAGACGATTGGAGTAGCAAAGATTTGTTTTAAATGTGGTCGTTTCCAAATTGTTGGAAGTAAAATTGATACACAGTATTTTGGACTTTTTGACGAATTAGAGAAATTGCACGATATCGTTCGTCCTACTGAGAAAAAAACTTAGAGCCTTAGGATCTTAGAACCTCAGAACCTTATTTATAATAATTTCGAAACCAAACTTTTTGCCATTCTCTTTTTAAAATTAAAAAAGCAACTTGTTCTGCAAGAATGACTAAATCTGATCCGTCAAGTTTTTTGATTTCGATTTCAGAAACATCAATAATATATAATAGGTTTAAATATTCAGCGAATTTGTACTGAATCATTCGGTATATTTTTTCGTGCAGCTGAATTTTTAATTCGTCGGGAGAAATGCTTAACGGAAAGTCGATTCCTTCATTAGCTAAATTAAAATCTTTGTTGATTTGCTCAATCAAACTTAAATATAAAGTCTCGGCTTGCGCTTGATCTAGAAGTGCTTCTGTACTTATTGGTGCTACAAACATATTTATTTTAGATTTTAGATTGCTGATTTATGATTGTAGATTTTTTTACTGAAAACTGGCACTGAAAATTGATTACTAAACCTTACGTCCCATTAAATTTTCGCCGAAAGTTCTCAAAACATTTTTCTTTTCAGCATTAATTTCCATTTTTTGTAAAGTTTCAAAAGCTTTAAAAGTATACTTTTCTATAGCTTCCTGTGTTGCTTTTGATGCTCCAGAATCATTAAAAATCGCTTTGGCAGTTTCTATTTTTTCTGAATTATCATCTAATTGCAAACCGAATAATTGTTTTAATTCTGTTGCTTTTTCATCTGATGAAAATTCTATTGCTTTTAGATATAAATAGGTTTTCTTATTTTCGATAATGTCGCCGCCAACTTGTTTTCCAAAAGTTTTAGGATCTCCAAACGCATCTAAATAATCGTCTTGAAGCTGAAAAGCTAATCCTAGATTCAATCCGAAATCATAAATTAAATCGGCTTCCTTTTCAGAAGTTTTTGCTACAATTGCACCCATTTTCATCGCCGCAGCAACCAAAACAGCTGTTTTATATTCGATCATTTTTAAATATTCAGGAATCGTAACGTCATTTCTTTCTTCAAAATCGACATCCCATTGCTGGCCTTCGCAAACTTCAAGTGCAGTTTTGCTGAATAGTTTTGCTAAATCTCTAAAAATGGTTGGTTCATATTGCTCAAAATACTGATAAGCCAAGATCAGCATAGCGTCGCCAGATAAAATTCCGGTATTGATATTCCATTTTTCATGCACCGTTTCCTCTCCTCTTCTCAAAGGAGCATCATCCATAATATCATCATGTACAAGTGAGAAATTATGAAAAACTTCTACCGCCATTGCCGCCGGAAGCGCCATTTTATAATCAGCGTCAAATACCTCTGAAGCCATTAATGTTAGAACCGGACGCATTCGTTTGCCACCAAGTCCTAAAATATATTCAATAGGCTCATAAAGGTTTTTTGGCTCTTTTTGTATGCTTTGGTTTTTTAGATAACTAATAAAAAAATCTTGGTATTGACTAATATTGTGCATAAAATTAAATTCTGATTTGCGAGGCTCAAAGATACAACTCAAATATGAATTATCAGATTGTTGTAAAATTTACTTCAAAATGATTATTCTTTTTCTAAATGTATCTGAAATCCAACTCCTAGAAAGAATGCATTGTTTGTCATATCATTATTAGCTTTTTGATTTAGATAGTTTAGAGCTACTTCTAGTCCAACACTACTGTTTAAGAAATATACGGCTCCGGCTTTTATTTTGATACTATTTAGTTTTGAATCTGTTTGATTGACTTTTTCAAAATAATAGCTTACTTCTGAAAAAACATTAATAGTGTTTTCTGGCTTTAAAAAATAATATCTAACAAATGGTCCAATACCATAATTAAAATTATTTGTTCGTTCTGTATTGCTGTTATCTTCTATTATATATGATAATGTAGCTGATGACCCAATCGCTAATTTATCAATTATGAAATAACCTACATTTGGTGAAACACCAAAGCCAGTTGCTTTAAAAGTTAATTCTTGATATGTATCTTTATTTGTATAAAAAGTTGCATCACCACCCATCATCCAGTTTCCTTTGAGGATTTGGGCATTTAATGTTGAGCTAAAAAATAGTATTCCGGCAAGTAATAGTAATTTTCCGATTTTCATTTTTTTGTTGGGTTTTTAATTAGTATTTGATCGTTTTAAAATTATCAAAAAGGTGAATTTGTATTATTTTTTTAATAAAATATTACTTATTTTTTATTAACAATTTTTGGAATAACTGCCCTAATTTTTTTCAAACCAAATATTTTTTAAAAAAACTTGGAAACTTTTTTGGTGTTTACAGTTTCCTGTCTATATTTGCACTTTTAATTGGAAACTCGAAACACTGAAAAAGTTTCCGTAAGCAGTTTAGATAATTTATAAACTAAACAAAACCAAATATTTATGAAAACAACATGGACCTTAAATTCTAGCCAATCGGATGTTTTAATTAAAATGAGACACTCGATAATTGCTTATATGGGTGGCAATACAAATAAATTTGATGGTTATGTAAACATTGAAGACAATGAAATTGAAGATGCTTCGGTTGAGTTTTCTTTAGACATCAATAACAAAAATGACAGTTTTCAGCAAGTTGATACTTATTTGCAGCTGCAAGATTTTTTTGATGTAGATGAACATCCTATTATTAGTTTTAAATCGACTTCATTTCAAAAAGTAAATCATAACATCAATTTCTTTAAAGGTGATTTAACCATAAAAGATGTAACTAAAGTTGTTGAACTTGATGCTGAATTTATTGGTATTAATACTTATAATGGAGAGAAAAAAGTTGCTTTTGAAATTAAAGGAGATATTAAACGCCAAGATTTTGGTTTAGATTATAATTCATTTAACCACAATGGAGGTTTAGCACTTGGAAGAGATATTAAGCTAATTGCTAATCTAGAATTTAGCATATAAATCTTACTTGTTGAATAAATTAATGTAAAATTATTACAAAAATAACGGAAACTATTTTTCATATTTTAGTTTCCTAATTATATTTGTAATACAATTTGAAATTAAAATGAAAGAGAAAATCATATCAAAAGCGAGTGAATTGTTTTTAAGACTCGGTTTTAAAAGTGTTACAATGGATGATATTGCGGGAGAAATGTGTATTTCGAAAAAAACGATCTACAAATATTTTTGCAATAAAGAAGTATTGATTGAAGAGAGTACTTCGACAGTTCATAAACAAGTACATGAAGTAATCGACACTATTGTAGCGAAAAATTACAATGCAATTCACGAGAATTTTGAGATTAGAGAGATGTTTCGTGATATGTTTAAAAACGCAACAGATACTTCACCTCTTTATCAGCTTAAAAAGCATTATCCGGAAATTTATCAAAATGTAATGACACATGAAATTGATCAGTGCAACCATTATTTTAGAGATAATATTTTAAAAGGAATTCGAGAAGGTTTATATCGATCAGATTTGAATATAGACATTTATGTGAAATTTTACTATACGCTGATTTTTCATATTAATGAAACAACAATTTCAGAAAGAGAAGCTCAAAAAATAGAATTGGAAGCTTTGGAATATCATACTAGAGCTATGGCGACCGAAAAAGGAATAATAGAATTAGAAAAACAACTTAAAAAATTTACTATTTAATCATCAATCTATGAAAAGAATAATTCTTATATTTTTGTGTTCAATTGGTCTTTCAGCCAATGCGCAAGTCACAACTTTAACCTTAAGAGATGCTCTTACATATGCGCTTCAGAACAAATCTGACGCTAAGAAATCGAAACTGCAGGTTGAAAACAGCGAGTACAAAATTCAGGAAATACGTTCAAGAGCGTTGCCACAAATTTCTGCAAACGGAAGTTTAACTTATAATCCAGTTATACAAACTACAGTTATTGATGGAGCAGGATTTGGTCAGCCAGGAACTACAATTCAGGCAGCATTTGGCCAAAAATGGACTTCTGGAGCTGGACTTTCGTTAACTCAGGCTTTATTTGATCAATCTGTTTTTACCGGATTAAGAGCAGCTAAATCTACTCGTGAATTTTATCAAATAAACGATCAATTGACAGAAGAACAAGTAATTGAAAGAGTTGCAAATAACTACTATTCTGTATACGTTCAACGCGAAAGACTAACTTTATTAGATAGTAATTATGTGAATACTACTAAAGTTCGTGATATCGTAAAAGGACAATTTGATAATGGTTTAGCTAAAAAAATTGATTTAGACCGTATTGTTGTAAAAATGTCAAACATTGACACAGAACGTCAGCAAATTAAAAATCAAATTATTTTACAGGAAAATGCTTTGAAGTTTTATATGGGAATGCCTATTGAAACGGTAATCGAGATTCCGAAAGAAGAATTTGAAGTTATCCCAGCTGCATTAACAGAAGAACCTAATATAGAAAACAGAACGGAATACTTGCTTTTGAAAAAACAAGAAGAGCTTTTAGTATTTAATAAGAAAGCAGTTGAAGCTGGATATTATCCGACACTTTCATTAACTGCAGGATACAATTATATTGGTCAAGGTCCTCAAATGCCATGGTTCGCAAAACCTAAAGACGGCGTCTATTGGTCAGATTACTCTGCAATTGGATTGAATCTGCATGTGCCAATTTTTACAGGATTCGGTACTCGTGCTAAAGTAAGACAAGCAGATGTAGAAATCAGATCGCTTCAGGAAGATATCAAAGACACAAAACTTTCACTTGATTTAGATTACAGAAATGCAATGGCTGATATTGAAAACAATCTTATTACAATTCAAAATCAAAAAGAAAACATGCAGCTTGCAACTGAAATCTTAAGCAATACAAAAAATAATTACCTTCAGGGGTTAGCATCATTAACAGATTTATTAGATGCTGAAAATGCACAACTTGAAGCTCAAAATAATTATACCAGAGCAGTTTTAAATTATAAAATTGCCGAAATATCACTAATCAAATCAAAAGGCGAACTTAAAACTCTTATTAAATAACTAAACAAAATGAAGAAAACTATTATAACTATCGTAATCATAATCGCAGCTTTAGGTGTGATTGGATATGTCTTAAATAATAATAAGAAGAAGAATAAAGAAAAAACAGATATTGTTGCAGAAAAAAATGCTGCAGTTTCAGTAAAAGTAACACCTGTAAAAACAGAAGAAATTTCATTGGATTTCGTGGCAAACGGAAACTTTCAGCCTATTCAACAATTGACTTTTTCTGCTGAAAAATCTGGAAAAGTAATCAGCGTTTTAGCTAAAGAAGGAGATTACGTTAGAGTTGGTCAAACTTTATTGACAATGAGAGGCGATGTAATCAATGTAAGTGCGCAGCAAGCTCAGGCAGTTTATCAAAATGCAAAATCTGATTACAGCAGATATGAAAATGCATTTAAAACTGGAGGTGTTACAAAACAACAAGTAGATCAGGCGAAATTAGCATTGACAAATGCTGAGTCTAGCTTAAAACAAGCTAACATTAATGTGGGTGATACTAAAGTAAAAGCTCCAATTAGCGGTTTCATCAATAAAAAATACATTGAGCCAGGATCTATCTTAACAGGTATGCCGGCAACAGCGTTATTTGATATTGTAAATGTTTCTAAATTAAAATTAGTTGTTACAGTAAATGAAAATCAAGTGGCTAGTTTGAAAGTAGGAAACAACATTAATGTTACTGCTAGTGTTTATCCTGATAAAACTTTTTCTGGAAAAATTACTTTTATTGCTGCAAAAGCAGATGAGAGTTTAAACTTTCCTGTAGAAATTGAAATTGCAAATAATGTAAACAACGACCTTAAAGCAGGTATGTACGGAACTGCAAACTTTGCTTCAAATCAGCAAAAACAACACTTAATGGTTGTGCCTAGAAATGCTTTTGTAGGAAGTGTAAGCAGCAACGAAATTTTCGTAGCAGAAAATGGTATTGCAAAATTAAGAAAAGTAACTGCTGGAAGAATTTTAGGAGATCAAGTTGAAATTATCAGCGGATTAACTGACGGAGAAAAAGTTATTGTTACAGGTCAGATTAACTTACAAGACGGAAATACAGTAGAGATTATTAAATAATTTACAGGCTGTAAGCCGTAAGCAATAAGCTTTAAGCAATCTAAAAGCCTAAAGCCTATTGCTTATAGCCTAAAGCATAAAGCAAAATATATGAAATTAGCCGAAATATCCATAAAACGTCCGTCGTTAGTAATTGTATTGTTTACAATTCTGATACTTGGTGGATTGTTCAGCTACAGCCAATTAGGCTATGAGCTGATACCGAAGTTTGAACAAAACGTTATTACAATTTCTACTATTTATCCTGGAGCTTCTCCTAGTGAGGTTGAAAACACGGTAACTAAGAAAATTGAGGACGCGATCGCATCCTTAGAGAATGTTAAGAAAATTGACTCAAAATCGTACGAAAGTTTGTCTATTGTTTCGATTACCTTAACATCAAATGCAAAAGTCGACTTTTCTCTGAATGATGCACAGCGAAAAATTAATGCCATCATCAGTGATTTGCCAGAAGATGTGAAAACACCGGCACTAACTAAATTCTCGCTGAGTGATTTACCGATTATGACACTTGGTGCCAACGGAAAAATGGACGAAGCACAGTTTTATGACTTGATTGATAAAAAAGTTGCGCCTATTTTATCTCGTGTACAAGGTGTTGCTCAAGTAAATATTATTGGTGGTGAAGAACGAGAAATTCAGGTAAACCTTGATGCATTAAAAATGCAGGGTTACGGATTATCTGTTCCGCAGGTACAACAAAATATTTTGACATCGAACTTAGATTTCCCAACAGGAAACATTCAGACTCGTAATCAAAAAATATTAATTCGTTTAGCGGGTAAATATAAAAGTGTTGAAGAATTGAGAAACTTAGTAGTTTCATCTCAAAACGGAATTCAAGTTCGTTTAAGTGATATTGCCGATGTTCAGGATACGCAGAAAATTGCAGAAAAAATATCTCGTGTAGATCAAAAAAGCGCAATCGTTTTACAAATAGTAAAACAATCAGATGCCAATGCGGTTGCTGTAAGTGAGAGCTTATTGAAAACAATTGCTGTTCTTGAAAAAGATTATGAAAAAAGCCATTTAAAATTAGAAGTTGCAAAAGACAGTACAATTTTTACTCTTGAAGCTGCAGACTCTGTAGTTCATGATTTGTTAATTGCGGTAGTTCTGGTAGCATTAGTAATGTTATTTTTCTTGCACAGTATTAGAAACTCATTAATTGTAATGGTTTCTATTCCTGCATCGTTAATTGCAACGTTCATCGGAATTTATTTAATGGGATATACGTTAAACTTAATGAGTTTATTAGGGTTATCTCTTGTTGTAGGTATTCTGGTCGATGATGCGATTGTGGTCCTCGAGAATATTTACCGACATATGGAAATGGGTAAAAACCGAATCCGTGCCTCATATGATGGAACTGCAGAAATTGGCGGAACCGTAACTTCTATTACTTTGGTAATTGTCGTAGTGTTCTTGCCAATCGCAATGAGTTCTGGTTTAGTATCTAATATTATTACACAATTTTGTGTTACTGTAATTATTTCAACATTACTATCACTTTTAGCTTCATTTACAATTATTCCTTGGTTATCATCTCGTTATGGTAAATTAGAGCATATTGAAGGGAAAAATTTCTTTGGAAGAGTTATTCTTGGTTTCGAAAATTATTTAACACGTTTTACTAACTGGATTTCTGGATTATTGACTTGGTGTTTAGATAATTACGGTAAAACAATTGTTCTTGTTTTAATATTGTTCTTTGGATCAATTTTTGGCTTAGGTGGTTTCATTGGAGGAGAGTTTTTTGCATCATCTGATAGTGGAGAGTTTTTAGTTCAGATCGAAATGCCAAAAGATGCTTCGTTAGAACAAACCAACTTCATGACACAAAAAGCCGAAGCATACCTAAAAGGACAAGAGTACGTTCACAGTCAAATTACAACGGTAGGACAAACCAGTGAAGGTTTTGGAGCATCGCAAGCAACTGCTTATAAAGCGGAGATTGACGTAAAAATGATCGAGCAAAAAGATCGTACTGACAATGCAAATGTTTACGCTGCAAAAATTAAACGTAAGCTAGAGAAAGTATTGGTTGGGGCAAAAGTAAAAACTGTTCCTGTAGGTATCTTAGGAACTGCTGAAGATGCTACGTTAGGATTGATCGTAACTGGTCCTTCTACTGAAGCGGCAATGGCATATGCTAAACAAGCTGAAGCTGCATTACGCACTATTCCTGGAACAACTGAGATTAAATTAACTGTTGAAGACGGAAACCCTGAAATTAACGTAAAAGTTGACCGTGATAAAATGGCGGCATTAGGATTGACACTTCAAACTGTCGGTTTAACTATGCAAACTGCTTTTAGCGGAAACACTGACGGTAAATATAGAGCTGGAGAATACGAATATGACATCAACATCAGATACAATGCATTTGATAGAAAAAGTATTACTGATGTAAGTAATTTGATTTTCATCAATGCTGCAGGACAACAAATTAAATTATCTCAATTTGCTTCTGTGACAGAAGGTTCTGGACCTAGCCAGTTAGAGCGTAGAGACAAATCGGCGTCGGTAACTGTAAAAGGACAAAACGTTGGGGTTCCATCAGGAACAATTGTAACGCAATGGCAGGCTAAGTTAGATAAAATTAAAAAACCAGCTGGTGTAAACTATATTTGGGGTGGTGATCAAGAAAACCAATCTGAAGGATTTGGTACTTTAGGAATCGCTTTACTTGCTGCAATTATTTTGGTTTACTTGGTAATGGTGAGTTTGTATGACAGTTTCGTTCACCCGTTTGTCGTATTATTTGCTATTCCGCTTTCGTTTATTGGAGCTTTACTGGCATTAGCCTTGACAAATAACTCATTGAATATCTTTACGATTTTAGGTATTATTATGTTGATTGGTCTGGTATGTAAGAATGCGATCATGCTTGTAGATTATACAAACCAAAGAAGAGCGGCTGGAGAATCAATCAGAACGGCATTAATTCAAGCAAACCACGCTCGTTTACGTCCGATTTTGATGACTACAATTGCGATGGTATTTGGTATGTTCCCAATTGCATTAGCATCTGGAGCAGGAGCTGAATGGAAAAATGGTTTGGCTTGGGTAATTATCGGAGGATTAATTTCTTCGTTATTCTTAACCTTGATTGTAGTTCCTGTAATTTACCAAATAATGGAAGGTATTATTCGCAGATTATCTAAAGGAGAAAAAATCGATTACGAAGCTGAAATGGTTGCCGATTATGAGCATACTGAATTAAGCGAAGACGGTTTTAATCCGAAACATACGCATTAATTTTGATTTAATTTTAGATTGAAAAATCCCAAATTCCGAAAGGAGTTTGGGATTTTTATATTTCTATTAATTACAGAATTGGAATTTATAATTTAAGATACAAATAATGATTATAATAATCAATAATTGCTTTTCCTTCCAGCAAAACATCAGCACCAATAATACCGTGGACGGGTTTGGTTTTAAAAGATTCTAAAGCTTCATTAACATGAGAAAGATCAAAAATAACGATACTGAAATCTTTGCTTTTCCAGCTTCCGAGCTGTAAATGATTGCTAGCTGAAATTTGTGTCTTCATTCCTGTTCCTCCTGCTCCAGAGGCTTTTGTTTTCGATTTTTTTGCATTCAATTCAAAACGTTCAATGCTTTCAAATCCAACGCAGGTATTTGATGCGCCCGTATCTAAAATAAAATTTCCAGAAACGCCGTTAATTTTGGCTTTTATCGAAAGATGTTGCGTTTTGGTAACTTTGAATTTTATTTTTTTGTATTTCTCTTTTTTGAGAACTTGGTGAAGATTTTCCATTTTCGATACTGATTGAATATCAAAAATAAACCAATTAAAGCCAATAAACTAATGATGTAAAAGATATAATTTGTTGAATTCTCTTCGCTTGAAATTGACCCGTAATACACAAATGAGCTCCAGTAATAGGGAGATTTTTTTGCATTTGAAATAGTTTTGTCATTCAAAAAAGCAATCTTAGCATTGGTGTTCGCTTCAAAATACGGAACATCGTTTTTTATGTTTTTATAGAAATCAGACATAAAAACAGAAGTGGTATAATCGTTTACTTTCCATAAAGAAAACATTAAATTTTGTGCACCTGCAAACTGAAAACCTCTCGCAACACTCATTGCGCCTTCCGCTTTATAGAGTTTGCCAATTCCGGTTTCGCACGCACTTAAAACAACCAAATCTGGAGTAATATTCAAATTATATAATTCAGAATACAATATCTCCTGATCGTAAAACTTAATGCTTGCTGGAGTTTCAATATCTCCAGAGGATGCGTGTGTACTTAAATGTAAAATCGAATATTGGTTTGCATACTTTTTGAAATTGGCAAATGAAGCCTCAGCGTTTTCTAAATATTTTCCTTTAAAATTACTTCTGATAAATTCTAATTCTTTCTTGGAATAACTCAATTCATAAGCCGTTTTTTCGAAAACTGGAAAAACGCCTAGTACTGTTTTATCCGAATTAGAAACCGGTTTAGAATTTAGATAAATGCTGGCCGAAGTATTGTACCCAATCTTAAAATCATTTAATAAATAATGCATTTTAGCAAAATTCGTTGTGTTTGATTCTTTTGTAATTAAAGCTTCAAAAGGAAGAAAATTTAAAATTCCGTCTGGAACAATGATGAGGTTTTTGTAGATTACATTTGAAGGTAATTTCAGCATGTCATAAAGAACTTTTCCGTATTTATTATAACCCGAAATATCGTTTGTAATGGCATCAGCAGAATTAAAATAATCTATAAATTGTGCAATTTTAGGAATTGCAGTATCAGTAATATAAATATGGTTTAAAGTAATTCGCTTATTTTGTAAAGTGAAATAATATAAAATTTCAGAACCCATAAAATAATAAACCATCGCGGCTTTGTCTTTTTCTAATTTTGAAAATAAAGCTTTTAAATCAAACTGTTCAGAAAAATTAACGTTTTCAGATTGAATTTTCTTCAGCGAAAGCATCAATTCATTTTGCTTTTTTATAATCTGATTTATTTTAGAAATATCTGCCGAATCTCCTTTTTGCTGTTCTTTTGAAATTGCATTATTTAAGTTTTGAAGTTGCTGTAAAAGCTGTTTTTCTTCTGCGGAAGCATTTTTAATATTCGAACGATAACTTTTTAGAATGCCTGATTTTGTTTTTTCAGATAACTGAAAGGCATTTTCTAAATATTCAATTTTATTTTCTTTTTGGTACAATTGATCGTAAATAGTAATGCATTTTTCTGTTCGATTTCGAGACCGCAATTGAGAAATGATTTTTGAATTTTCATAAACCAAAGAATTCATCAATAAATCTTCAATATAAAATGAAAGTTCGAAAGCCTGAAGTGCTTTTTTTGGCTGTTTAATTTGAAAAATTTCTGCCTGCAAATCCAGCGCATCAATCAAAACCGTTTCAGCATACAATTGATTTTGATTTGGAAGTATGTTTTTTGAATTGTAATTCGGAATTAAAATTTTAAAAACAGAAGTAATCTGCTTTTGGCTTTCTTCCGCTTTTCGTTCATCAAAAAGCAACAAAGCTTTTTCATAATACAGTTTTGCTAATTTTCGAGGCTGAGGTTTTGGCATTTCCAGAAATAGCTTTTCTGCTTTTTCCATATAAGATTTGGCAATTTCAAATCGTTGCCATTGTCGGTTCATCGAAGCTAAATTTCGATAAGAATTGGATAATGTTTCTAGCTGATCTTTTTCGTTTTTAAGATATTTTATGGAAGATAAAAATGCTTTTTCGGCATTATCAGGAGAATTTTTAATAAACACAAATTGTTTTGAATTCACCCAATAGCTATTTCCCAAATTATTCAATAAAATGCCTTTCTGAGAATTGGATAAATTCTCTGTTTTTAAAGTGTTTTCTAACAATTCAATTGCCAAAGCAATCTTTCCAGAATTCTGGTAAACGTTCGATAAATTCAAAATCCCAGCAAACTTTTGTTTTTGTGCATCAGGATAATTTTTAGCAGTATTTACAATAAAAAAGTATTGTTTAATGGTATTTTCGGCACTATCATAATCGCCTAAAACGGTATATAAATTCCCTAAAGGTTTTAAGCAATATTCAATAATATCGTAATTAGAAAGTTTCTTTTTTTGATAAATCTGCCACGCTTTTTCATAACTTGAAATTGCTTTTTGAGTTTGCCCAAATTGATTTTCATAATACGCTTTATTGCAATTTAAAACTACAATCGCCAGCAATTCATCATTAGTTTTTGGTTTTGAATTTTTCCAAAAAGCAACTTCTGTATTCGTTAAATTTTGTAACGCTTTCGCGGAAGGATGAGCCACAAAAACATCAATTGCATTGTATATTTTATCTTCCTGATTCTGTGAGAATAGAATGAGTGTTGAGAAATAAAAAATATAGCAATATTGTTTTTTCATAGATTAAAACTTTGTGCATCTCTGTGCAAAACCTCTGTGTATCTTTGTGAAATAAGCTTAAAACTTCCATATCCCATAAAACTGAAAATAATTAAAATTCTGTTCGAAATTAATTACGTAGCGCGCGCCTAAGCTTGGTCCAATTCTAGCAAAACCGGCCGTTAAATCAAATAAAAGACCTGTTTTTAAATTGACAAACGAGTTTTTGACTGAACTTGATTCTGTCCTTGTATCCATTAAAAACTGATCTGTTCCGCCTTCAAAAGTTTCGATTTTTCTAGTTAGATTTTGTTCTGATGAAACATCAAAATTAGCTTGAATTCCTGCACCAACTCCAATGTAATTATTAATGTTATAGCGAATTAAAACCGGAATTTCCCAGTTTACATTTTTATTTTCGGTTGTGGTCGTTGTGCGCTGAAATTGTTTTACGCCATTTGGGCTTACCACACTTCCATCAACTACAGTTGCAGCGCTTTCATATTTATTCAAAGCGTTAACCCATTCTGCCTGCCAATAAAAGCGATACGATTTAAATGGCGAAATGGTCGCGCCAACAAAATAGCTCGTAGATTTTTCTAAATCTGGATAGAAATTATAACCTGCTTTTGCGCCAATCGAAATTCCGGGCAGGAATCGAGTAGTGGCGTAATTGGTAATTATTGGCTCGTTTTTATCGAAAATAATAGCAGTTCTGCTTTTGGTTTTTACTTTATGAAAATCTTCTGCAAACTTCATAGAATATTTTACAAAACCTTTTGTAGAATCTTTTTCCTGTACGTTTTTTTGTTCGCTTCCCGGCAAATAAATGTTTTTGAAAGTAAAGAAAATCTGTTTTTGTTTGATAATCGTATCCAGACAACTTACGGTTGGTTCTTCGCCTTTTGGGCAAATCGGACATTTTGGATACATATCTTCAATCTGAAAAGTCTTTTTATCGAACATATCCGGAACATCCGTTTCTAGCCGAATCATTCTAGCCGGCCCTTCGCCGTTATTTTGAAAACGGGTTTTAAAATTCACTCTTTTAAAACGGACTAATCTATAATTCATAAAACTTCCGTTCGAACCCATTTTGTTAGGATCGTGAGAAGTTACAATTTCCATTTCCAGGTTTTTTATTTTGTGATTTTTATAACTCCGATTCGGAACAAAAATCCCGCGCATCGTAACCGTTGCGCTGGTGTCTTTGATCATTTCCGGAGTGGTTTTAAAGGTATAAAAAACATTGCGCGTTTCACTCGGATTCTGATCATCAAATTCTAAAATCGAAACATTATGATAGGTTTTATTAGCATCTAATAATGAAGCATCAAGATCTTCTTCAGAAGTTGTGTTTCGGTATTTTTTAAACTGCATTGGATTTTCGGCGGAAGCCAGATAATTTTTAGAATCCTCAAGATCATCTGCAGAAGCAATACTGTTTTCCTTTACCTCGCGCTCGTTTGCATACGTTCTAAAATCGATCAATTCGAAATTATTGCTTTTAAATTGTTTTTCATTATAGAAAAGATAAAGCTTGCCGCTTACAACATAATTTTCCAGATTTTGATAACTTACCACGACTACCATTTCTTGTTCTGGAATTGGGTCGCAGTTTTTGATAATCGCAAATCCGTTTTGATCTGCAATTGAAGCAATGTCTTTATAATCAGTATCTGTAATATCATTAACAGCTACTTTTTTTGGTCGTGTTGCCGGCGGTTTTCCGTTGTCGTAATTGTTCGTTACGGCAAGTCTTGTAGTATAGGTGCCTTTATTTTTATAAACGTGCTTTGGCGTTGCTTCTTTACTGTAATGTCCGTCGCCGAGTTCCCATAAATACGAATAGCTTGGTTTTGGTGCACCCGCAATCGGAATTAAAGGCGGGGTTTCGGTTTTATAAGAAACCGCATTGCCGTTTTGAATAAAAACAATATTAGCTCTTCGGGTTATGGTGTCTTTTACTTTGGTTTGTCCTATTGAAAAAATAGAGAAAAGGATAAAGAAAACAGACAGTTGTGGTTTCATAACGAGATAGTTTTGGGTTCTAAAATCTTAAGAATCAATTTTAAAACAGGATTAAATGTAAAAAAAAGTGATGAGCAAATCACCACTTTTTCTTAAAAAGTATTTTGTAAGTTACTGAATAGCATTGATTGCAGCCACCAGTTGAGCTTCTGTACCGACTGTTGTTTCGGCTAAAGTAAAAGTGTAAACATCGTTTGCAGCAACGGTTACCGCTTTGATTGCATAGCGCCATTGACCATTATCTTCTGTAGCAAAAATCACATGACATTTTAAACCAATCGGAATTTGACCGTAATGTTCGCTGAATAATCCTGCAGCTGTATACGTATCTAATTTCGCAAGCGCATTTGTTCCTTCGCCGTCGTAAGATAAATAAACCGCACTGTTGTTATTGTCGTAACCATCAGGAGCATCAGCCAAAATAGTAGTTTTTGGTCTAGGATCGCTGTAAAAACGATCTACGTTTGTCCATCCAAAGTTTCCAAAAGTTACATAATAGTTTGTTCCTTCACCTTGAACACCGCCTTTTCCTCCGCCTGTTCCATCAGCGTTTGGTTTGTTTTCTCTCCAAGCCAATTCTCCAGCTTCATCAATTGTCCCATTCCATAAAGTCATAGTGTTGTCAAGACCATCTGTTAAGGCAGTCGGAATGATTAAGCTCATAGTACAAGAATTTTGAAGTTCAACACCGCCTTGAGTTGCTTTGATGAAGAACTCTCCGCCAGAAATCAGCAAGTTTTTCTTTCCGTCTGCTGTAACTCCCATTGTTGGTTTGTTGGTTATTAACATGTTTCCTTTGTCAAAAAGTTCGATATACTCGATATCTACAGTCCCAGTTACCGGATTTCCGTTTTTAGTCAAACAGTTTCCGTTGATGTTTAGTTTTACACCTTTTGCAGAAGTTAATGTTACCATTCCGGCTCCGGCCGTAAGCGTGAAATTTTGCGTATTTTTTTTGATTCCTTTTTCGGTAATTCCCTTAAATGCAGCTGCAGTTGGAGGCGAAAGAACAATATCGTCGCCATCGCTGTTGTCGCAGCTTACAAAAGAGATTAGTACTAAAAATAATAGACTGATAGTTTTAAAATTTGTGTTCATGATTTCTAATTTTATAAATCTGACTTGAATTTTTCAAGCGGTTTTCAGATTCTGGTTATTAATTATAGTTTTTATATTCTAATATCAATTTGGGTTTGATATTGTTACCCTTTTTTTTAAAAATAAATTCCAAACTTTAAATAATGAATTTCAACTCTTGTTTTATTGTTATATCAACAGTCTTATAAATTTGTTACCCTGTTTTTTATTTTTTTTAATTTACACTGAAAGACATTTGTCTTCAAACAGATTTCCGTCTTCATCTACAGCGACCAGAATGTTTTTCTTCCGCGAAAGCGTAACTATTAAATACAGCCATACAATTGACCAAACGCCTACAGTAAGGCAAGTAAGGAAGAGATGCAAAGAATGGTTGATGGCTTTTTTTTCTTTAGATAAAACTACATAAGGCAGTTTTTCGTTATGCTCGACAATTACAAAACCGTTTCGCTTTTTAGCAGAAATCATTTCGTGAAATTGATCCAGATTTTTTTCGTTTATAAATTGATAGGTTTCCATTTCTCTTAATTTTTTAACTGTTTTAAAAGACTTTTGTATCCTTATATCAACTTGATTTGTTAATTGTTACCTTATTATGTGAAATTTATTTACAATTGTTTTCTAAATTAGCTACAAAAAGTTTTTTATGGGCCAAACTAAGATTCATCCTGACCAAATATATATTGAAGGACTTGCTGCAAACGATTCGGCAATTATTCAGTCTATTTATAAAAAGTTCGTTCCTAAAGTCGTAATGTTTGTTATGAACAATTCTGGCGATAAAGAGCATGCGCAGGATGTTGTGCAAGAGGTTATGATTTTACTTTTTAATCAGGCTAAAGCCAATACCTTAAAATTGACTTGCCCTTTTGATGCGTATTTTTTCTTGTTATGCAAAAGAAAATGGCTGAATGAATTTAAAAAAACATCAAATAAAGGGGTAACAATTAACGAAGACGCAGTATCTATGAATGAATCTGCACTCGAATTGATTGGACAAACCGAAGAATTTGACGAAAAACAACAGCTTTTTGATACCATGTTTGCTAAGCTTGGCGAAAAATGCCAAGAATTATTAAAACTTAGCTTCAGTATTAAATCGATGGAAGAAGTTGCCGAAAAACTCAATGTTACGTATGGTTACGTTCGTAAAAAGAAATCGTTATGTGTAGGCCAATTAACCCAGTGGATTCAGGAAGCCAAAAATTTTAATTCTCTAAAAAATAATTAGTCATGAATGAAGAGCGCTACATATTATTTGATCAATATCTTCAAGACGAACTGAATGTTGATGAAAAAAATGATTTTGAAAGACAAATATCTGAAGATCCAGAATTTTCTTCAGCATTTAAAACGTTTAAATCTGTTCAGCTTCAATTAGAAAATAAATTTAAATATGAAGAAGAAAGAGAAGCGTTCAAAGAAAATCTGACTCAAATTTCAGACAAGCATTTCAATGTAAGCAAACCCAAAGTTATAGGATTAAAATCTTGGTATCTTGCAGCAGCGGCATCTGTAGCGGTTTTATTCGGGTTGTTCTTTTTTAATTACAATCAAAATCCAACTTTTGCAGATTATAATCATCCAGAACAAGCTTCGTTTACAGAACGAAGTACTGCCAATCAAACTTTAAAAGCTGCAGAAACAGCTTTTAATAAAGGAAAATACAACGATGCAATTCCACTTTTTGAAACAATTCTAAAACAAAACAAAACACCAGAAATTCAATATTATTATGGCGTTTCTTTATTAGAAGAAAGTCAATATCAAAAAGCCGAAACAGAATTTAATAAAGTAATATCAGGAACTTCAGTTTATAAAGAAAAAGCAAAATGGAGTCTTGCATTGTCTAAATTAAAACAAAAAGATTATAAAGCCTGTAAAGCAGTTCTACAGACCATATCTGAGGATTATGAAAATTATGATGAGGTACAGCTTCTTTTAGATGAATTGGATTAAAGGTTTTGATTTCACAAAATACACAAAGAATTTCACAGAGATTCGCAAAGAGGTAAAATGCTTTGCGGATTTTTTTTACCCTTTACGTAAAGGCGTAATAGAAATTCGATTTATTTTTTATAAAAAATCAACAAAAAAAATTAACCATAACGGCTTTAACTGAATAAGAAAAAATATTTTATTTTTTCTTATTGTCTTAAAATCTGTGTTCCATTTAACCACAATTGCTATTCTTTTAATATTGTCGTAATTTTGACAACTTTAAAAAAAATATACAATTGAATTCAACACCAATTATTACCGATACACATACTCATTTATATTCTGAAGAGTTCGATCAAGATCGTGACGAAATGATTCAAAGAGCTATAGATGCCGGAGTAACCCGTTTTTTTATTCCTGCTATCGATGCCGCTGCAACACAGTCTATGTACGATTTAGAACAGAATTATCCGGATAATGTCTTTTTAATGATGGGTTTGCATCCCACTTACGTGAAAGAGAATTACGAAGAAGAGCTTCAGCATGTTGAAACCGAATTATCAAAACGAAAATTCTATGCAGTAGGCGAAATTGGGATCGATTTGTATTGGGATAAAACACATTTAAAAGAACAGCAAATCGCTTTTAGAAGACAAATTCAGCTGGCAAAAAGATACAAACTTCCTATTGTAATTCATTGCCGTGAAGCTTTTGATGAAATCTTCGAAATCTTAGAAGAAGAAAAATCTGAAGATTTATTTGGGATATTTCATTGTTTTTCCGGAACTTTATTACAAGCACAACAGGCCATTTCTTATAAAATGAAATTAGGAATTGGAGGCGTAGTGACATTCAAGAACGGAAAAATTGATCAGTTTTTAAATCAAATCGATTTAAAACATATTGTGTTAGAAACAGATTCGCCTTATCTAGCGCCAATTCCTTATAGAGGAAAACGAAATGAAAGCAGTTATTTAGTGAATGTAATTTCGAAGCTGGCCGCTATTTATGATGTATCTGAAGAAGAGATTGCAGCGACAACAACACAAAATTCTAAAGACGTTTTTGGTATTTAATATGCACCTTACAATACTTTAATTTTTTTTTTGTTCTTTTGCCGACTTAAAACCAATAAATAATGCAGAAATTTGATGCCATTCGACCGTTTTATGATTCTGAAATAAATGAAGCACTTCATGATGTTGTAAATCACCCGATGATGAAAACCATGATGAACTTTACTTTTCCGGAAGTAGAAGATGAGGTTTGGAAGGATCAGCTGAAGAAAACACATTCGATTCGTGATTTTCAATGCAACTTTATTTATAATACTATTCAAAAAGTGCTTGAAAAAAGCTCTGAAGGTCTTACAACTTCAGGTTTTGATAAACTTGAAAAAAACACATCCTATTTATTTATCTCAAATCACAGAGATATTCTTTTAGACACAACATTGCTGAATGTTTGTTTGTTCGAACATGGTTTGGTCATGACCGCGTCTGCAATTGGAGATAATTTGGTAAAAAAAGCTTTCTTGGCAACTTTGGCTAAATTAAATAGAAACTTCTTGGTTTTAAGAGGTTTGACACCAAGAGAAATGTTGCAAAGTTCTAAATTATTGGCAGAATATATGGGGCAGTTATTGCTTCGCGAAAATCGTTCGGTTTGGATTGCGCAAAGAGAAGGACGTACAAAAGATGGAAATGACGAAACCAATCCAGGCGTTTTAAAAATGATCGGAATGGGCTCTGATGAAGCCAATTTAATGGATTATTTCAAGAAATTAAGAATAGTTCCAGTTTCAATTTCGTACGAATATGATCCGACAGATGTTTTAAAAATGCCGCAATTAATGGCAGAAGCAAATAACGAAGTTTACGTTAAAGATAAAAATGAAGATTTCATGACCATTTTAAGTGGTATTATGGGAACTAAAAAAAGAATACATATTTCTGTTGGAGATGTTTTAGATACTGAAATCGATCAGATTGTAGCTGAAAACGATAACGCCAACAAACAAATTCAGGCCTTGGCACAAGTTATTGATGATTCTATTTTGAAAAATTACCAATTGTGGCCAACTAATTTTATTGCTTACGATATTTTAAACAACACTGATAAATTTTCTCATTTATATAAAGAAAATGAAAAATCACTTTTTGAGCGTCGTTTAGAAATGCGTATTGGCAGTGACAATCCTGTTACTAGACAAGGATTTTTGTCAATGTATGCAAATCCGGTTGTCAATAAATTAAAATACCAAGATGTCATCTAAACCTAAAATATTGCTGATTTATACTGGTGGAACCATCGGTATGAGCAAGGATTTTGAAACGGGTGCGCTTAAAGCATTCAACTTTGGTAAATTATTGCAAAAAATTCCTGAAATCAAACAATTAGATTGTGAGATTGAAACCGTCTCTTTCGAAAATCCAATAGATTCATCGAACATGAATCCTGAAATGTGGACGAAAATTGCAGTCATTATCGAAGAAAATTATCTTAAATACGACGGATTCGTTGTATTGCACGGATCTGATACCATGTCATATTCGGCTTCAGCATTGAGCTTTATGCTGGAGAATTTAGCCAAACCAGTTGTATTTACAGGATCTCAACTGCCAATAGGAGATCTTCGTACCGATGCAAAAGAAAATTTAATTACTGCAATTCAAATTGCTTCTCTTCAAGAAAACGGGAAACCGGTTATTACTGAAGTTTGCCTGTATTTTGAATATAAATTGTACCGAGGAAATAGAACTTCAAAAGTAAATGCAGAACATTTTAGAGCTTTTACTGCGCCAAATTACCCTGAATTGGTAGAATCTGGGGTGCACTTAAAATTAAACACTCATTTATTTCTTCCCGTAAAAGAAAATGCAAAGTTGATTGTGCATAAAAACTTAGACAATCATGTAGCCATTATAAAAATGTTTCCCGGAATGAGCGAAGTTGTTCTTTCTTCTATTTTGGCTATTAAAGATTTGCGCGGAATAGTTTTAGAAACGTATGGCTCAGGAAATGCTCCGACAGAAGTTTGGTTTTTAAATTTAATTGAGAAAGCAATCAACTCCGGAATGCACATTGTAAATGTAACGCAATGTTCTGGCGGAAGTGTCAATATGGGACAATATGAAACAAGTACAGCCTTAAAATCTCTTGGCGTTATTTCAGGAAAAGATATTACTACAGAAGCCGCAATTACAAAATTGATGTATTTGCTGGGACAAAATATTGCTCAAAAAGAATTTAAAGATGTTTTTGAAACCGCTTTGCGTGGGGAGATTTCACTTTAATTTTTTTTCACCATATAAGTTATTTAAGTTCATTTAATTAAGTTAAACCGATTCCGTTTGTCATTTCGATCCCGAGGCCTCAGGATCGAAATGACAACTTTGCGCTAATTGAAATTTAAATTTTAATCTTTATAACGAACCTGACAAGTCTCTAGCTCCTCTTCAGAGCTGCGATTTTTATAATACACATACACAATTACTGATAGAATACAGATTATTCCCTGAATGGCAACCGTATTTCGTGTTCCGATAATGTGAGAAACGTATCCGATAATTAAACTTCCAACCGGAATCATTCCCTGATACGCCATTAAATAATAACTGATACTTCTAGAGCGCATATTTATAGGACTTTGCGTTTGAACGTAAATGTTTATTGCTGAGGTCTGTGCCATCATGCCAACACCGCTCAATGCCATGCAAATAAGCGCGATAGTTAAACTATTTGAATAAGCAAGTATAATTATGCTGAAACCTAATAATAAGCTGGCAGCGATCATTATTTTACTCATATTGTCTGCTCTTTTAAGATTAGCCAAATAAATAGCAGATAAAATTGAGCCAATTCCGGCAGCACTCTCGAACCAGCTGAAAGTTTGTGCATTGCCGTTAAAGATATCTTTGGCAAAAACGGGCATCAACGTATTAAAAGATATAACAAACAAACTGCTGCACATTAACATTAAAAGCATTTTTGCCATTTCGGTTTCTTTTTTTACATAGTCTAAGCCTTCAAAAAAATCGTCCAGCATTTTCATTTTGTCAGTTGCTTTTATGTGTGGCGTGATTTTCATCATCAATAATGAAATCAAAACCGGGATATAACTCAAAAAATTTCCGATAAAACAAATGTCTTCACCATAATTATGCAGAATAATTCCGGCCAAAGCTGGACCAGCAATACGGGCAAAATTATTTAAAGTAGAGTTTAAGGCAACTGCGTTTGGAAGATCTTCTTTGTCATTCACAATATCAATCATCATGGTTTGTCTGCAGGTCATGTCGAAAGAATTTATAATGCCCTGAAAAAGACTTAAAGCCAGAATAAAATTGATGTTGTATATTTTTAGATAAATCAATAAAGCCAAAGCTCCCGCTTGAAACATTGCCAATGACTGCAATACGATCATACTTTTATGTCTGTCGTAACGGCCAATAATACTTCCGGCCAATGGTGCGAGAAATAAAGACGGAATCATGCTTAAAAAAGTGGTTAATCCCAAAAGAAAAACAGAACCAGTTACGCTGTAAACCATCCAACTTACAGCTGTTTTTTGAAGCCAGGTTCCAATAACAGAAACAGATTGCCCGTAAAAGAACAATTTGAAGTTTTTTGATTTTAACGCTTTAAACATAACCTTTGATATTTTTTTACAAAGTTCGCGATTATGATTTCATTAGAAAAATTAATAATTTTACTGATAATAAGTAGTAAAACTTATCAAAATGGAAATCTATCAATTAGAATATTTTATTAAAACTGCCGAAGTGCTGCATTTTACAAAAGCAGCAGAATTGTGTTTTGTTACACAATCTGGTTTGTCTCAGCAGATAAAAAAACTGGAAGAAGAGCTTGGAATGCCTTTGTTTGTTAGAATTGGCAAAAAAGTTCAGCTTACGGAAGCGGGTTCTGTTTTTTTGATTCACGCCAAACAAGTCATCGAAAATGTTCAAAACGGCAAGCAGGCGATTGATGATTTGAATGAAATGATTGGCGGTGAATTGCGAATTGGCGTTACTTATATTTTTGGACTTTTGGTTTTGCCAATCGTTAATTCATTTGCAAAAACATATCCAAATTTAAAAATTGTTGTTGAATACGGTACAACAGAACCGTTAGAACAAAAGCTGTTAAATAACGAACTAGATTTGGTTTTGGTTATTTCGTCAAATGAAATTAAGCAACCTTTTCAAAAAATTCCGCTGTTTCGATCAAAGTTAGTTATGGCCGTTTCGAAATCGCATCCTTTGGCTGTTTTAGATAAAATTGCATTTAAAAAAATAGAAGATGTTGCCCTTATTTTGCCGGTAAGAGGATTTAATTCTAGAGAATTTCTAGATGAATTATTTTTAAAAAACAACATGAAGCCAAAGGTTTCTATTGAATTAAATGCTGTTCATGCATTATTACGCTTGGTAGGCGACAGTGATTGGGCGACAATTGTAACCGAAAAAGCGCTAAAAGGCTGGGATAATTTGAAAGCGATCCAGATTACAGGTGTAGGAACACAGCGTGATTCGTTTATATTGACTATTGAAGGTGCTTACCAAAAAAAGGCCGTAAAATTATTCATAGAAGAGTTCAGAAAAAGCATGGAAAGTAATAGTTGATTTTGTTTTTCTAACTCAATTTTTTTTGTGTTCTTTGCAAACCAATAAAGAGAGGTGTCCGAGTGGTTGAAGGAGCTAGCCTGGAAAGCTAGTATATGGGTAACTGTATCGAGGGTTCGAATCCCTTCCTCTCTGCGAAGTAAAAACCCTTATGAAGTTCTATTCATAAGGGTATTGTCTTTTGAAATTTAAACCTTAATCTCAAACAAACTGAAAGAGCCTTCTTTATAATGCTCCGGCAATTCGTTTGTCCATTCGATAGTGCTGATTCCTTTATAATCGAAACCGCAGCTTATGTAGTATTTATTTATTCTTTCGTTGCCGCTGTGTGTGTCAAGCCGAATGTATTCTTTGTTGTTTTCTTTGGCATATACTTGTGCCCATTCTACAATTTTTTTAACGTAGGATTGACCTCTGAATTTCGGATTGGTTGCAATGCGATGAAGATATATAGCAGGTTCTAAACTGGCGTCTTTCCAAATAATCAAATCATCAAAAGTGACAACAAATGTGCAGGCAATTTCACTATTTTCTTTAATTACAAAATGACGATTTTCTGCAATTTCTTTTTCTATTAATGCCCTTTCAAAACCTCTCCAGCTTTTATTGTTGACTGTTTTTTGATATAATGTTGCTTGATTATAAAGATCAAAAACAGCATTGATATCTTTGGTTGTGGTTTTTAGAAATTCCATTTTGAACAGATGATTCTGAAGATTATTGAATTGACAAAAGTAAATCTTTAAACTCCAAAATTCTTAAAAAAACGAAAATTTTCTAGTTTAGCCCCGATAGAAACGGCATCCTTTTGTGGCTTTGCCGATTGCTGTATCTGCCACAAAAGATATAGTGGATAGCGGGACAATTTGTCTTTTGAAAACTGATTTTTCTGCTCCGGTAAAAACTTTAATCCTGCAAAGCTACTTTTACCTTTGGCATCATTTTCTCGACAAATAATTTATACGCAGCTTCTGAAGGATGTAATCCATCTGTTGTTACAAGGCTTGGATTAGCGAGTCCCTGACGTGTAATTTCTGTAATTGATACAAAAGTAATTCCTTGTTTGATACAGTAGTTTTCGGCAAAAGTGTTGTATTTATTGATTTCTTCAGTAATTTTCATTCTTCCTTCAGTTCCAAACATCATCCCGAAAGAAGTGTAAGCATAATCAGGTATGGAAACTACAATTACATTTTTTTTATCGCCTTTTGCTAATTGAATTGCTTTATTTGCCAGTTCGGGAAATTCACTTTCATATTTGGAAAAGTCTTTTCCTTGATATTGATTGTTTACACCAATTAGTAAAGTAACTAAATCGTAATCTGAAGAAGGATTTTGTTCTTTAATTGCCTGAATTAAATTTGTAGTTGTCCATCCGGTTGTGGCAATTATTTTTAAGGAAAAATTAGTTTGAGGATAAAGTGCTTTTAAACTGGTTTTAAGCTGTTCCGGAAAACGGCAAGTTTCACAAACGCTTTGACCTATTGTATAACTGTCGCCTAAAGCCAGATAATTTATTGAACTAGAGATAGGAGTTGTAGGATTTTGTGTTGTTGGCGGTATAACAGCCGGAGGATTAACAGCAGTTTGCGAAGAAGTTTCATCGGCACTGCAGCTCAAAAGAAAGATAGAGATAATAACGGTAACTATTTGTTTGAAATGTGGTTTCATAATTTATATAAATTAGATTCTGGGTCATTTTAAACAAATAGTTACGTTAAATAACTTGTTTTGGTTTTTATGCCATTTCTGTTTTCATCAGGATTTGCTCTTCGATTGCATTCCAAAGTCCGATGCGTTTTTCTAAGGCTAATATTGAAATTTCTTCCACTTCCTTCCATTTTTGAGCATCATCTTCACATAAATCTGTAATCATTTGCATCGCCATTGGTCCGTGTTCATCTGCATCCAATTCAATATGTCTTTCAAAATAATAAAGCAATTTGCTCAAATCAGTTTCTGGCAGGTTTTTTTGAAAGTTTTTCAAGATTGCAGTAAACATACTCGGAATCAAATCTTCTCTTCCAAAAGTAAAAGCGGCAGCAATTTCGTGTGGTTTTCCTTGTTCAATTACTCTGAAAGTAAAATCTAAAAAAGCTTTTACATCTGGATGCAGCGAACTTTGCTTAATAGCAACAAAAATATTATGAAGCGAATGCACTTGAGATAAAAATGTATTGATTCCTGTAGTATCTGCTCCACAATCTTCCATCGCTTCAAGATACATTTCGTAGTGGCTTTGTCTTCTTCCGTCAATGGTCAAATCAGTTTCTTCTGCAAGAACAATTTCATTGATTAGATATCTTGTTTCCGGATTTTTAGTTGCAAACCAAGGTGTCGTAGTGCAAGTAAGTTTGGCTTGTAAAGCTTTTAATAAAGACATAAAATCCCAAACGGCAAAAACATGATTTTCTAAGAAACTATGCAAATCATCAATGCTTTGTATTTTATTGTATAAAGAATGCTGTAAGAGCTGTTCTTTTTGAGGTTGAATGCTATTGTTTATAGTTTCAATATTCATTTAAGTAAATTTTGGGCAAAGATAAAAAGCTTCTCGGTAAGAAGAAGCTTTTCAGATAGTTTTTGTAAATATTTTAATAGTTGTTTACTATTTAAAAGCTGGAATACCAGTTACATCCATTCCGGTTATCAATAAATGTATGTCGTGTGTGCCTTCATAAGTAATAACACTTTCAAGATTCATCATATGTCTCATAATCGAATATTCGCCTGTAATTCCCATGCCGCCCAACATTTGTCTGGCTTCGCGTGCGATGTGAATGGCCATGTCGACATTATTGCGTTTTGCCATCGAGATTTGAGCCGTTGTTGCTTTCCCTTCGTTTCTCAAAACACCTAAACGCCAGGTCAATAATTGCGCTTTTGTGATTTCGGTAATCATTTCTGCTAATTTTTTTTGTTGCAGTTGCGTTCCTCCAATTGGTTTTCCAAACTGAATTCTTTCTTTAGCGTAACGCAAAGCAGTATCGTAACAATCCATCGCTGCACCAATTGCTCCCCATGCGATTCCGTATCGAGCAGAATCTAAACAGCCAAGCGGTGCGCCTAAGCCAGATTTATTTGGCAAAAGATTTTCTTTCGGAACTTTTACATTATCAAAAATTAATTCTCCTGTTGATGATGCACGCAGCGACCATTTATTATGTGTCTCAGGCGTTGTAAAACCTTCCATGCCGCGTTCAACAATCAATCCGTGAATTCTTCCTTCTTCATTTTTCGCCCAAACAACAGCAATATCGGCAAAAGGTGCATTTGAAATCCACATTTTGGCACCATTTAAAAGATAATGATCGCCCATATCTTTAAAATTGGTAATCATACTTCCAGGATCTGAGCCATGATCAGGTTCGGTTAACCCAAAACAGCCCATAAATTCACCGGTTGCGAGTTTTGGCAAATATTTCATTCGCTGTTCTTCATTTCCGTATTTCCAAATTGGATACATTACTAAAGATGACTGAACAGATGAAGTAGATCGTACACCAGAATCTCCTCTTTCGATTTCCTGCATGATCAAACCATATGAAATTTGATCTAAACCTGCACCACCATATTCAACAGGAATATAAGGTCCGAAACCGCCAATTTCTCCTAGTCCTTTTATAATTTGTTTTGGAAATTCTGCTTTTTGAGCATATTCTTCTATAATAGGAGAAACTTCTTTTTTTACCCACGCACGAGCAGACTCGCGAACTAATTTATGCTCGTCTGTCAATAAATCGTCGAGGTTGTAATAATCTGGGGATTGAAATAAATCTGGTTTCATTTTTGATAGTTTTTACAAAACAAATTTACGTAATAAAAATATAACAAAACAAAGCTAAATTGTTATATTTTTTTCAGTCTTTAACAAAATTAACAAGCAAATGGCAAATAAATTTTAGTTTATTGAAAATTTATACGCTATTTTTGAATTTCAAAAACAAATTAATGAGGCTTATCATCTCTTTTTTACTTTTTCTTGTTCTTAATAACGGTTTTGCGCAAAATCATCAAATTACAGAACAGGAATATTTAGCGTTGCAAGATAAAATTCGTCTACATTGGAACTCGAGTCCAGATAGCGTACTTGTATATGCTTATCAAATGGAGAAATCTCATGATTATAAGCACTTAGCTTTTGCAAATGGAGTAATGATTGCAAAGATGCAAGCAAAAGGCAATCAAAAAGAGTCTCAGAAAAGATACAAAGCAGCATTTTATTACTTAGAAAAAATGCCTGATTCTCGCGAAAAAACGCAGATGAAATCGTATCTCTACAATTATAATGGAATTGCAGAATATACAAGAGGTAATTTAGGAAAAGCCCTTGAATCTTATCAAGAAGGATTGAAGTTTGCTCTTGAAACAGGAGACGTTAAACAAATGGCTAAGCTTAAGGGAAATATTGCCTTTGTTAATGATGCTGTTGGTAATTATCAATTGGCGATTAAAAATCTAAAATTCCTAAATGATTTTGTAGATGAGAATGAAAATGTTTTTTCTAAAGAAGAATTATTAAATTATAAGAGTAATAATAATAATGGTTTAGGAAGTGCTTACGAAAGCTACTTCATGAAAAATAAAAGTAAAAAATACTTACTCGATTCGGCGGAATATTATTACAAGAAGACAATCAATTATTCTCAAAACTCTATCGGAAATAAAATTTCTGCAAAATTGAGTTTAGGAAATGTATACAACTGGAAACGAGACTATAAAAGTGCCGAAAAAACCTATTATGATGTAGTGTTTTTAGCGCAGCAAAATAATATTCAAAGTTCATTGTGCATTGCTAATTATAACTTGGCAGACGTTTATTTTACTACAAAAAAATATGATAAAGCACTAGTTTTTTTTAAAAAATGCGATTCGATAGCAGCAATAACAAAAAGCAATGAGCTTGATTATTTAAAATCTAATTATTATCAAGCCAAAATTTACAATATTCTTAAAAGACCGGATCTGGCTTACAAACACTCTAAAATTTATCTGGATAATTATGAGCCATTAGAAGCAAAATTAAGTGAACAGGCTTTAGAGGTAAATTACAAACAGGGAGTAGGTGATCTTACAAATGAGATGGTCAATATTGAAAAGAAATATAAAAATGATGTTTTTTTAGATAGAGGCTTAAAGGTGTTTTATGTACTGGTTTTTATTGGGATAGTCTTTTTACTGATTAAAAATATACGCGATAAAAATAAGGCACATAAAAAAATGAATGCCCTAATTGAAGAATTTAAAGCTAATATCGAGAAGAAAAGTCAGCCTGATTTTGAACTGGAAGAAAAAGAAGAAGCAATACTTGAACACGAAGAAATTCATCTCAAAAAGGAAAATATTAATTTAAGTATTGATGAAGCAAAAGAGAATAAAATAGTCGAAAAACTTTTAGCCTTAGAAAGCAAGCAAGAATATTTAAATGCAGATTTTACTTTGCCTTATGTGGCAAAAAAAATAAAAACAAATACGACTTACTTATCTTATGTGGTCAATAAGCGATTTGGTAAATCATTTGGTGAGTACTCTAATGAATTAAAAATTAATTATGTGATCAACGAGATGATTACCAATCATATGTATCGTAAATACTCTACGCAGGCTATTGCAGAAAGTGTAGGTTTTAAAAATGCAGTTTCTTTTGCAAAATCATTTCGTAAAAGAACAGGAGTATCTCCAGCACAGTTTGCAAGCAATATTTAATGTGTTCTTTTTTAGCTTTCAAAAAACAAATTAGATGAGGCAGATAGGTGTTTTTTTATTCTTCTACTTTTTTCTTAGTACAGCGCATGCTCAATCTAAAAAGACCATGAACGAGGAAGATTTTGTATTCTTAAAAAGTAAAATCAGACTTTATTTTAATGCAAATATCGACAGCTCTTTGTTTTATGCTCATAAAATGGCGGAATCAAATAACAATAAGCATTTGGCTTTTGCGAATGCTGCAATGTCAAGCTTATTACAAATGAAAGGTTTGACGAAGCAATCTAAAGAGAAGTACAAAATAGCACTTAATTATTTAGAAAAAGTACCAAACTCTCCTGCTAAAACACATCTCAAGGCGGATATATATAATAATGGAGGTCTGGCAGAATTTAACAGAGGCAATTTTAGTGCAGCCCTAGAAAAATGGCAACAGGGAATTAAATTTTCAGAACAAATTAAGGATATTAATCAGATTGTTAAATTTAAGGCTAATATCACATTAATAAATGAGGCAGTTGGAAACAGTCAACTCGCTATAAAAAACCTTAAGGAACTGGACCATTTTATCACTAAAAATGAAGATCTATTTCCGAAAGCAGATGTGCTAAATAGAAGAAGCAATATTAATCTTGGTTTAGGAAGTGCGTACGAAAGCTATTTTGTCGAGAATAAACACAGAATGGATTTACTCGATTCAGCAGGTTACTTTTATAAAAAAGCAATTTACTATTCTAAAACTTTCCCGTATAATGAAGCAACAGCAACTCTAAGCTTAGGTAATATTTTTAATTGGAAGGGAGACTATTATAACACAGAAAAGACCTATTTGGAAGTTGTGTCCATGAGTAAAAAAAATAAGCAGCTTGACTTATTAGGCAATGCTTATTATAATTTAGGCGACGTGTATCACACAACCGGAAAAAATGAGAAGGCATTATTGTTTTATAAAAAAAGTGATTCAATTTCTCTTTTAACAAATTCAAATGATAATACTTATTTAAAATCTAACTGCTATCAGGCTCGTATTTATGTAGAACTTAATAAACCAGAGTTAGCGCATAAGCATTGTAAAATTTACTTGGATAAACTAGATGAATTTGAAAGTAAATTAAGAGTAGAGACGGCTGCGGTAAACTATAAACAAGGAATTGATGGCTTAACATCAGAAATGTTAGCTATTGAGAAAAAATATGAAAAAGATTTATTTTGGGATAAAGCGCTGAAAATATTGTATTCTCTTCTTGTTCTGGTTTTTGTATTTCTATTGGTTAAAAATAGTATAGACAAGAAAAAGGCGCGAAAAAAAATGCATGCATTAATTCAGGAGTTTAAATTCAATATTGAAAATAAAAAACAGTCACATCCTAAACCTATTCCCGTTAGCCCCCAATTAATAAGTGCTAGAAAAGAAATTATCAGCTTAAATATTGATCAAGCTAAAGAAGAAGAAATCGTAATAAAATTGTTAGAACTTGAAGATAAATTAGAATACTTAAGTGCTGATTTTACATTGTCTAATGTAGCAAAGAAAATTAAAACAAATACTACTTACTTATCTCATGTCGTTAATAAGCGATTTGAAAAAACATTTGGAGAATATGCCAACGAATTAAAAATCAATTATGTAATTAATGAAATGATTACAAATGATAATTATCGTAAATTTTCAACACAAGCTGCTGCAGAAAGTGTTGGTTTTAAAAATGCAGCTTCATTTGCAAAATCATTTCGCAAAAGAACTGGAGTATCTCCAGCTCAATTTGCGAATAATATTTAATTACATTAATTTTATTAAATTCTACTGGTTTTAACCATGTGTTGTACCTCCTCCAGTTTTCCCAGGATCTGTTGGTGGATCCTCTCCGTCTCCTCCTCGAACCTTTTTTTGTTGGTTTTTAGATAACTTTCCTTCTTCAAAATCTTCAAGTTTTAATTTCTGATTTGCCATTTTATTCATGTATTAAGTTATTGATTTACCAAAACTAGACAAAAAGGAAAACCCTTAATCGAGAATACGGTTTTGGCGCTTTTTCAATTTTTTTAAGGCGTCTAATTTACTAAAAATCAATCAATTAACTGCTTTATTATGATTGATATAATTTATAAATTGTATGTAGTATAATTGATAAAATGTGTGCTTTTAAGATTATTTTCTGAATAAAAACAACAATATTTGCATTGTAATTATGATTTAAACGATCCTAAACGATGTTAAAACTTGTCCAAAAATTTCTACAAATAAATAGATACTCAGATATAAAAAATGAGTTTAAGGACTTGTTTCTTTCTCATCCAAACTATCCAAGCTTATTTGCGATAACGGATTCGTTAGATTTATTATCAATTGAAAATGCGGCCATAAGAGTTCCGAAAGAACAAATAGTAGATTTACCAGCTAATTTTTTAGCTTATTTTAAGGATGAACTTATATTGGTAGAAAGGGCAAAAAATTATGTTCGTATTAATACAATAAAAAAAGGAAGTCATAAAATAGCGTATGAAAAATTTCTTTTAGACTGGAATGGAGTAATTGTCGCTATTGAACCAAATAATGTTATAGCAAGAGAAAATCTAAAAGTAGAATACAGCTGGTTAAAATATAGTTTGCCGCTTTTCCTCGTAATTGGATTGTCTTTTTTTTATAATGCATATGATTTGTTTAGTCTTGTTTTCTTGACAACATCATTATTAGGATTTATTGTAAGTGTTTTTATTGTACAAGAAAAATTAGGGTTTAAAAATAGCATAATTTCAAAATTCTGCAATTTGAGTTCAAACTCATCTTGTAATTCGGTTATCAATGCTAATGAAGGAAGAGAAAACAATTTGTTTAATTTTTCAGATTTACCCCTGATTTTTTTCGGTTCAAGCTTAATTGCTGTTTTAATACAGCCTGTAAACTCGGCAATATTTATAGGATTTTTAAGTTTATTGGCTATACCTATTATAGTATCCTCAATTTGGATTCAAAAATTTGAGATTCAAAAGTGGTGCGTAATGTGTTTGGTAGTTTCATTTTTGATTTTTACACAAAGTGTTATTTGGTTTGCGTCAGACCTTTTTACATTGAGTTTTAGCTTTGAGAGTGTTTTTCCATTTGTATTTTCATTGGTTCTTCTGATTCCAATATGGCTAGTGGTAAAACCAATGATCAAAAACGTTCTTAACAGTGAAAACTTACTTAAAGAATTGAAAAAATTTAAAAGAAACTATTCATTGTTGAACTTTCTAGCTAAAAAAGTTCCTCATCCACAAGGATTGGAAGATTTGAGAGGTTTGAATTTTGGAAGCAGAAATGCAGCAGTTAAGTTATCTGTAATTATTAGTCCGAGTTGCGAACATTGTCATAAAACATTTCAAGAAGCTTTTGATTTGGTTTTGAGATTTCCTGACAAGATATATTTAAACGTGCTGTTCAATATTAATCCTGAAAACACAGACAATCCGTATAAAATAGTTGTCGAGAGACTTCTAACAATAAACAGATCAACGCCAGGAAAAACAGTTGAAGCCATTTCAGATTGGCATATCAAAAAAATGAATCTTAAAAAATGGCTTAAAAAATGGCATCTAGAACCTGTCAGTATGATGATAAGCCAGGAGATAAATAAACAATATGAATGGTGTTCTAAAAATAATTTTAATTATACACCGGTTAAAATAGTAAATGAAAAATTGTTTCCGAATGAATACGAACTAAGCGAACTAAAATATTTCTTAAATGATTTTGTTGAAGAAATTGAAGTTTTCGAAAAAATAGCCTAGTGCTAAAGCAGTAAAAAAGGCAGTATCAGATGTCTTAAAAGATTGAAACCCCCAAACGCTAAATCTACAGTTATGTTAAAAAACATTTTAAACTTAGAAGGTTCGCAAGAAATAACAGCAAGCGAACAAAAAACAATAGTAGGAAGTTATGTTAAAGAAACGACATCAAGATGCGATGCGTGGAATTATGTGTCAATAATATCATATGAAGACTGTTCAGATTATTTTCCGTTAGAAATTAATTTTTCCAGTCTAATTAAGTAAGAATAAAAGTTTTGTAAGGATCAGAGCTGTGCACCAAGTTTAAAAGATTAATAAATAATTCAAAATAGTTATGTTAAAGAAAATTTTAAATCTGGAGCACGCCCAGCAAATTAGCAAAACGGAGCAAAAAACGATAAAAGGAGGTATTCCTGAATGTTGGATTTATGCAATTGAAGCAGGGTGCGTTTTAATACCAGCAGGAGGAATTTGTCCTTTGGATACGCTTCCAGGTATTTGTGATACAAGTCGCCTTTGCTGTTAAAAAAAAATATTATACGATATAAAAATAAAGCCTTATCAGAAATTTAGTCATGTTTTTTTTTGAATTTGTAGGCGCTCGATCGTGGAACATTGAGCAAATATCCCAACATTGATGATTGGTGTCGGGATTCTCAGGAAATTGGCCGCTGCGTTAATTTTATTTGGTTAGAGTTAACCAGTGGCAGGTCCTAGAGAAATATGTTGTTAAACATAATGTTAATAATATATTTAAAAGAGAGGAAATTAGTTTCCTCTCTTTTTTTGTTATAAAAATTCTTGTTCTTACAGTTTTGGTTTAAAATGTTAAATTGTATTTTTTGTATGTAAAGTAGTAAAATATTTTATAATTTAACACGATAATACACTTTTATTTACGGAAAGACGTAAAAAATTAGTGAAATTGTTGTTTTTTCTCAAAACTAATTACTGCAACGATGGTAAAATTGGTCGCAAAACTGCTTGAAATAAATAATTACAGTCAAATTAAGAATGAATTTGAAGAATTGTTTCTCTCACATCCTAATTATCCTAGCTTATTTGCTATAACCGATTCGCTAGACTTATTGTCTGTAGAAAATATTGCAGTAAATGTTCCTAAAGATCAATTGCTTGATATGCCAGAATCTTTTTTGGCTTTTTTTAAAAATAACTTTGTTCTGGTTAATAAAACCAACAAAGCCATAAAAATTACCAACCAGAACGATAATGCTCAAAATATTTCATATGATGCTTTCGCTTCAGACTGGAATGGAATAATTGTCGCAATAGAACCTAATGAAAATAGTGTAAAAGAGATAAAGTATAATTTGAAAGAATTAAAATACGGACTTCCTTTATTGGTTCTAGCTTTACTCTCTGTTTTTTCTAATCGTTATAATTTTTTTGATTTTGTTTTTCTTGGAACTTCAATAACCGGATTAATAATCAGTGTTTTTGTAATTCAGGAGAAATTTGGAATAAAAAATGAAATAGCTTCAAAGTTTTGCAATATAGGCACAAGCACTTCCTGCGATTCAGTCATTAAATCAGAAAAAAACAAATTTCTAAAATGGGGTAATTTTTATCAATGGCCTATAATTTTTTTTAGCACAAGTGTGGCTTCTTTATTGCTTCAACCTTCAAACTCGAGTGCTTTTATTGGTTTTCTTAGTTTAATTTCATTCCCTATTTTGTTTTATTCTATTTGGATGCAAAAGTTTCAAATAAAAAAATGGTGCGTTTTGTGTCTGGCAATTTCTTTTCTGTTATTTACTCAAGGATTGACTTGGGTCTTTTTAAGTAGCTTTACTTTAAATTTTACGTCTTCGATTTTTTTAATATTTTTCGCTTTATTAGCGTCAATGTATTTTATTTGGAGATTGATAAAACCAATTATTCATAATACAATTAATGCTCAGGCGGAATTGAAACAAATGATAAAGTTTAAAAGGAATTATTCTCTTTTGAGCTTTCTGTCAAAAGAAATTCCTTCGCCAGAAGGTTTTGAAGATCTAAAACGCTTAGATTTTGGAAATAAAGAATCATCCTTGCACCTTTCTATAATCATTAGTCCAAGTTGCGGACATTGCCATAAAGTATTTAAAGATTCATTTGATTTAGTTTCGAAATTCCCCGATAGAGTTTTTCTCCGAGTTTTATTTAATATCAATCCTGAAAACAACAATAATCCATATAAAGTAATTGCCGATATATTAATGGCACTAAACAAAACGGAACCACTTAAAGTTGAAGAAGCAATTTCAGATTGGCATATTAAAAAATTAGATTTAAAGCAATGGACAGAAAAATGGAATATTATTCCTCTAATGCCATCAATCAGCCAAAATCTCCAAGAACAGTATGATTGGTGCTTAAAAAATGAATTTAATTACACTCCAATTAAAATTATAAATGGCAAACAATTCCCAAATGGTTATGAATTAAGTGATTTAAAATATTTTCTGAATGATTTTGAAGAGGAAAATAAATTTTTAGAAGCAATACACCACAATTAAAAATATTCTTGCAAGAGTAGACAGAAGCTTCAACTGTCTTTAAATGATTTGAAGTATTAACAAATCAAAAAAACCCGAATTATGCTAAAAAAAATTTTAAAATTAAAAGGAACTGAAGAATTAAGCAGAAAACAGCAACAAACTATAAAAGGGGGAATTGCTTGTTCAGCAACTGTGCCATGTAAAGCCGGATTTCATTGTGTGATTTTAGATGGAGACGAAGGATATTGTAAAGTTAATTAATCTGATGAATTAATCGGATCAATTAAAATCTCACCTAGGCATCATCTGTGAAATGAAGCAAATCTGCCTAGTTAAAATAGTATAAATAACAAACAAGAAACAAATCATGAAAAATTTAAAAAATTTAAAAGGAGTTAAGGTATTAACTAAAAAACAACAAAAAGCAATCAGCGGAGGCTGGGTTCCAGGACCTGGAGAATCTTGTCCAAACGGTTTTTGTCAGTTTGTAGAAAACGGACCATGCAGAAGAGAGTCTGATCTTTGTATCTAATATAGCTGCATTGTTCTATGTTAATATCGACTCGGCACTTTGCTTGGTCAGTTATTGAATTTAAAAAAAATTGTTGCAAACAGAGAGGAAATTGTTTTCTCTCTGTTTTTTTTGAGAAATATTAAGATAATTTGCATTAATATTGTTAGAAAATTAACCAAATAAGTAGTTGAAAAAATTCACAAATTACAAACAGGCTGATAATAAAGATTGCGGACCGACATGTTTGAAAATAATAGCAAAACATTACGGCAAGACAATTAACATTCAGGAGCTTAGAGATTTTAGCGAGACAACTCGCGAGGGAAGTAATTTGCTTTTTTTAAGTGAAGCTGCTGAGAAAATTGGTTTTAGGACTTTGGGAGTAAAATTAAGTCTTGAATCATTAGAAGAAGCGCCTCTGCCTTGTATTTTACACTGGAATAAAGACCATTATGTAGTTCTTTATAAAGTAAAAAAAGAAACGTATTACATTTCAGATCCTGCTTTTGGTCTGCTTGAATATAATAAACAAGAATTTCTTAAATTTTGGATTGGCAATAATGCTGATGATGCTACTCAGGAAGGAATTGCATTGTTGATGGAGCCAACTCCAAAATTCTTTCAGTCAGAATTTGATAAAGAAGACAAAGGACTGGGTTTTGGCATGCTGGCGCAATACGTGCTGCGTTATAAATCTTTTTTGGTACAATTGAGCATTGGTCTTCTGGCAAGCACTTTATTGCAGCTTATTTTTCCATTTCTGACACAGAGTATTGTCGATGTCGGAATTCAGAACCAGAATATTCATTTTATTTATCTGATTCTCTTTGCCCAATTGTTTCTTTTTGCAGGAAAAACAGGTTTAGAACTTATCAGAAGCTGGATATTGCTTCATCTTTCAACCAGAATCAATATTTCACTTATCTCTGACTTTTTTATCAAATTAATGAATCTGCCTATTTCGTTTTTTGATGTAAGGATGACCGGAGATATTATGCAGCGTATTAATGATCATCGAAGAATTGAAAGAATATTGACAACATCATCGCTGAATGTTCTGTTTTCTGTTATTAATATGTTTGTAATGGGAGGTGTCCTGGCTTATTTCAATCTTAAAATATTTTTAGTATTTTTTATTGGAAGCCTGCTTTATTTTGGATGGATAACATTATTCTTAAAAAGAAGAGAAGTTCTGGATTATAAGCGTTTTGCAGAGGTTTCAAGTGAGCAGAGCAAGGTTATGGAACTCATTAACGGCATGCAGGAAATAAAGCTTCATAATGCCGAAAAACAAAAACGCTGGGGCTGGGAATATGTGCAGGCAAGACTTTTTAGAGTTTCGATAAAAGGTTTGGTTTTAGAACAGACACAGACTATCGGTTCTTCGGTGATTAATGAACTCAAGAATATCTTTATCATATTTCTTTCAGCAAAACTGGTTATCGACGGATCAATTACGCTTGGAATGATGCTTGCAATAAGTTCGATTGTGGGTAGTTTGAACGGACCCATAACACAGCTTATTGAATTTGTGCGAGAATTGCAGGATGCAAAAATATCACTGGCGAGATTATCTGAAATTCATGATAAAGAAGATGAAACAGATCAGGAAATTTATCAGACTAATGAGGTTCCTTTTGATTCCGATATAGAGATAAAAAATCTTTCTTACCGATATTTAGGCTCTGATACCCCAGTTTTAGAAGATTTGAATTTGACAATTCCGGCAAATAAAGTCACCGCTATAGTAGGTGTCAGCGGCAGCGGAAAAACAACTTTGATGAAACTGATGCTTAAGTTTTATGAGCCTGAAAAAGGCGAAATAAATATTGGAAATACCCAGCTGAAAAATATTTCGCAGAAAGCATGGCGTTCGAATATTGGAGCTGTGATGCAGGAAGGATTTATTTTTAGTGACACCATCGCTAATAATATTGCTATAGGCGTTGATAAAGTAGATAAGCAAAAATTGATTTACGCGGCAGATGTTGCCAATATAAAAGAGTATGTCAGCGAACTGCCTTTGGGCTATAATACAAAGATTGGTGCTGAAGGGTTAGGAATGAGTACCGGGCAAAAACAGCGCCTATTGATTGCAAGGGCTGTTTACAAAGATCCAGAAATCTTATTTTTTGATGAAGCGACATCGGCTTTAGATGCCAATAATGAAAAAGAAATTATGGAGAAACTGGATGTCTTTTTTAAAAACAAAACTGTAATTGTTATTGCGCACCGCTTAAGTACGGTAATGAATGCGGATCAAATTGTGGTTTTGGATAAAGGCAAAATCATCGAGATTGGAAATCACAAAGAATTAGTAGCGAAAAAGGGAAATTATTTTGAGCTGGTTAGAAATCAGCTTCAATTAGGAAATTAAATTATGGACGAAGATAATAATGCATTCGAATTAAGAAGTGAAGAAGTTCAGGACATTCTCACCAAAGTACCGCACTGGATGATTCGATGGGGAACTGTTTTGATTTTTGTAATCATTTTTATGCTGTTTTTTGTTTCTTGGTTTATCAAATATCCAGATGTTGTAAATACTGAAATTGTGATTACAACTAATATTCCGCCAGAGAAAATTGTATCAAAATCATCGGGCCGCATTGAAGCTATTTTGGTAAAAGACAAAAGCATTGTTTCTAAAAATACGCCGCTTGCTATTATAGAAAATACAGCCAATTATAAAGATGTTTTTTTATTGAAAAGTATTGTAGACGCCTACAACATCAATTCTAAAAAAGCATTTCCTTTTTCTGAATTGCGAAATTTACAGTTGGGAGAAATTGAAAGTGCTTTTGCGGTATTTCAGAAAGATTATGAGGCAGAACAGCTCAATGAAGATTTACATCCTTTTGAAGTAGAAAACCAAGCTCAGATTTCTGAAAAAGTACAGATAAAGGAAAGATTAGAAATTCTGCAGCAGCAAAAAGTACTGAATGAAAGCGAACTCCAGCTTCAAAAAAATGAAATGGCCCGTTTTGAAACTTTATTCAACAAAGGAATTATTTCGGCTCAGGAAATGGAAGCCAAAAAACTGGGGTATCTTCAGGCGCAGAAGAATTATAAAAGCCTCTTGTCGTCGATTTCTGAATTAAAGTCCTCTTTGATCGATAATACAAAATTAAGCCGTAATTCGCAGATAAGCGGTACTAAAGAGGAAGTAAACTTAGGAAGAAACATGGCACAGTCTTTTTATCAGCTAAAAAAAGTAATAAAGGACTGGGAATTAGCCTATACGCTAAAATCATCCATTAGCGGTGTGGTAACTTTTCTGCAGGTCTGGAACGAAAATCAAACTATAAATGTGGGCGATAATGTATTTTCGATTATTCCAGATGCGAAAAACGGATTTATCGGCAAGGTAAAAGCTCCGGCACTGAATTCAGGTAAAATAAAAGTTGGACAGCAGGTAAATATTCGTCTGGCAAATTTCCCTGACAGAGAATTTGGTGTTTTAAGAGGGAAAATCCAGAATATGTCTTTGGTTCCAGATAAGGATGGAAATTTATTGATTGATGTTGCGCTGCCAAACGGGCTAGAAACCTCCTACAGCAAAAAGATTATTTTTCAGCAGGAAATGAAAGGAAGAGCCGAAATTGTGACCGAAGATTTGCGACTCATCGAAAGAATCTTATATCAGTTTAAAAGCGTTTTTGAACAAGTTTGATAGAAAGATGTTTTTACATTTTCAAATAAAAATCCTTCGTAAGCTCGATATATTCAGGTGTATAAACATGCCTGTCAATTTCAACAGTCAATTCATCAATTTCTATTTGAGGATTTTCATTTCGGCTAAAAGCCAATAAACTTCTTTTGATTTCAGATTTTGGAGTTCCTTTTACGCGTGTAATTTTTAATGGATATAATTCCGATTCTTTAGCTAAAGCAATGAATTTTTCTTCTTCTGTGAATGGAAGAATTACGGCGAATATTCCGTTTTCAGAAAGTAATAAATCGGCAGCTTCAACTAATTCTTCAAAAGGCATTGCATCTTGAAAACGGGCTAAATCACGCTGTTCATTTTCTGTTTTATAATCTTCGGCATAAAAAGGCGGATTCGAAACAATCAAATCATATTCGTCTTCCGGTTCTTCAATAAATTCGTCTAATCCGGCATGAAAACAAAATAAACGATCTCCCCAAGGAGAATTTTCGAAATTATCAACGGCTTGTTCGTAAGCGTCTTCATCAATTTCTAACGCATCAATTTGTTCAGCATGAGTTCTCTGCGCAAGCATCAAAGCAATAATTCCAGTTCCAGCGCCAATATCTAAAACACTAAAAGGGTGATGGTCTACAGGAGTCCAAGAACCTAGTAAAACGCCATCTGTACCAACTTTCATTGCACAACGATCTTGATTAACAGAGAATTGCTTAAACTGAAACATTTATTTGTGTTTGGAGATTATTAAGTGATTGCTAAACTAAAATCTAAAATTCTAAGAAGTCTAAAAGTCTAATTAAAGGTACATCTCAACAAGACCTTCAGGCAAGTTCATGATCACTTTTTTGTTTTCGCGGTCAATTTTAACCAAGAAATGATCGATCATAGGAATCAGCATTTCTACTTCGCCGTTTAAAACCTCAAAAAGAGGCTGTGCTGTAGTATCGTTTACGGCAGCAATTTTTCCAAATACGCCTAAACGCTGGTCTTCAATTTCAAAACCGATAACTTCGTGGAAATAAAATTTGTTGCCAGTAAGTTTTGGCAACATATTTAAAGGCAGATAAATGGCATTACCCATAATAGCATCTGCATCTTCTTCGGTATTCATATCTTCAAAACGAATTCTAAGAAAATCGTTTTTGTGCAATGAACTTTTTTCAATAAAAAAAGGAACCAAGTGTTTATTGCATTCAATAAACACTGATTCCAGATTTTCGTATAACTCAGGTTCGTCCGTGTCTAAATAGGCAAGAACTTCACCTTTGAAACTAAATTTTTTAGCGATTTTACCTAAATAAAAACATTCTTCTTTACGCATTCTCGCTAAGTAAAATTATGCTTCAGTTGTTTCGTTATTTTCTTCAGCAGCAGGAGCTTCTTCAGTTGTAGCTTCTGCTTCAACTTCAGCAACTTCTTCTTCTTCAACTGCAGGAGTTGCAGCAGCGATAGCATCAGCTTCAGCCTGAGCTGCAGCAGCTAAACGTTTAGCATTAACTTCTTGTTCTGCTTTAAAAGCTTTAGCTCTAGCATCAGCTTGCGCTTTTGTTAAACCGTCTTTTTTAGCATCAACTTTTCCAGCTTTAGCTTCTAACCATGCAGTTAATTTAGCATCAGCTTGTTCTTGAGTTAAAGCACCTTTACGAATACCTCCTTCAAGGTGGTGTTTCAATAAAGCACCTTTGTAAGAAAGAATTGCTCTAGCAGTATCAGTTGGTTGTGCACCATTGTGTAACCATTTAACTGCACTATCAAGGTTTAAGTCGATAGTTGCTGGGTTTGTGTTTGGATTGTAAGTACCGATTTTCTCTAAGTATTTACCATCTCTTTTTGAGCGTGCATCTGCAGCTACAACCCAGTAAAAAGGTTTTCCTTTTTTACCGTGTCTTTGTAATCTAATTTTTACTGACATAATCTTATGATTAAATTTTGAGGTACTCGACCTCTGTTAATTAAGGGCGCAAAGATATAATTTTTTTATGAATTATGCGTTCCAAATAATATTAAATCTATTTGAGGTGAATTTTCATCATTTTTTTATTGTTTTTAAGTCGAAATTTTAATTATTTATCTCAAATAAGGTACTTTTGCATCAAATTCATGCTATATGAAAAAATACTTTTATTTTTTATCACTGCTTTTTATCATTACATCTTGTACTGAAGATGTGAAATTTAATAATCCAGCCTTTCAAACTTTAAAAGATAATGTCTTTTGGAGAGCACAAACTTATAAGGCATATTTAACTACAAATGGCAATTTACTTATTGAAGGTTCTTTAGGATTTGAAAAGATAACCTTGCAAATGGTTTCTCCGGCACAGCAGACTTATGTTCTTGGTGTTGATGATGTTACCAAGGGGTCCTATTCTAACACGTTGCCTGGACAAACAGCTTCTTTTACTACAGGAACAAATAAAGGGAATGGGCAGATTATAGTTACAGATTATAATATCGAAACCAATACTGTTTCAGGTACATTTAAATTTAATGCTGTCAATGAAGATGCGACAGATACTGAAAATCCAAAGATTACTTTTACAGAAGGTGTTTTTTATAAAGTTCCAGTAACGCCTACATTAGAATATTAATTCTTTTTATTGTTTATTATTGTCCGGTTTTAGCAGATTCATTTTTCTTAAATCAAAATAAAAACATAAATAAGCTAATATATAGTAGATTAGAGAAAAATAAGATTACATTTGCTACATTATTATAAATAAGTACATATGAACATTTTTGTTGGAAGCCTTCCATTCAGTATTGAGGAAGCAGATTTAAGAGAGTCTTTCGAGGCTTACGGAGCAGTAGATTCAGTTAAAATTATTACAGATAAATTTACTGGAAGAAGCAAAGGTTTTGGTTTTGTTGAGATGCCAAACGATGCTGAAGCTCAAAAAGCAATTGATGAATTGAACGGAGCTACTGTTCAAGGTCGTGCAATTGTAGTTAATAAATCTGAACCGAAACCTGAAGGTGAAAGAAGAAGCTTTAACAATAACAGCCGTGGTGGAGATTCACGCGGAGGTTATGGTGGAGGAAACAGCCGTGGTGGAAATGACCGTGGTGGTAACAGAGGAGGATATTAATATTTTTTTCTAAATATATAAAAGGGATCAACGAAAGTTGATCCCTTTTTTTTTGTTTCAAGTTTCAGGTTTATTTTGTTTCAAGTTTCAGGTTTCAGGTTTTCCAACTTGAAACCTGAAACTTGAAACAAAAATAACTATAAGTTAGCAACAAGCCAGTCTCCAACTTCGCTTGTTTTGTATGCTTTTGATCCTTTTGGAGCCAGATCTTCTGTAACAACTCCTTGTTCTAATGATTGGTTTACAACTGCTCTAATTGCTTCGGCTTCGTCTTTTAATCCAAAAGCATCTTCGAACATCATAGCTGCTGATAAAATAGTCGCTAACGGATTAGCGATATTTAATCCAGTTGCCTGAGGATAAGATCCGTGGATTGGTTCGTATAAAGAAGTATGTTCTCCAACAGAAGCAGACGGCATTAATCCCATAGAACCTGAAATTACAGAAGCTTCGTCAGTTAAAATATCTCCGAATAAATTCTCTGTAATCAAAACGTCGTAAGAGTTTGGCCATTGAACCAGGCGCATTGCAACAGCATCTACAAATTCGTAAGAAACAGTAACTTCAGGATAATCTTTTTCCATTGCCTGAACTGTTTCTCTCCATAAACGTGAAGTTTCTAGAACATTTGCTTTATCAACACAGCAAAGTTTTTTGCTTCTTGTCATGGCTAATTCGAAACCTTTTTTAGCCAAACGCTGCACTTCGGCTCTTGTGTAAACACAATTATCAAAAGCAGTTTCTCCGCCGTCTCTTCTTCCTTTTTCTCCAAAGTAAATTCCGCCGGTTAATTCTCTTAAGAAAACCAAATCAGTTCCTTCAATTCTTTCTCTTTTTAAAGGAGAGTTATCGATTAAAGAAGGGAAAGTAAAAGTTGGACGAACATTCGCGAAAAGTCCTAATTTTTTACGCATTAATAATAAACCTTGCTCAGGACGAACTGGCGCGCTCGGATCGTTATCGTATTTTGGATGGCCAATTGCTCCAAATAAAACAGCATCTGCTTTCATGCAAATTTCGTGTGTTTCATCTGGATAAGGAACTCCAACAGCATCAATTGCGCAAGCACCTGTAAGTGCTGGTGTCCAAGTTATTTCGTGATTGAATTTTTTTGCAATAGCATCAGATACTTTTACAGCTTCATTTATTACTTCTGGTCCGATTCCGTCTCCGGCTAAAAGGGCTATGTTTAATTTCATTTTTTTAAGGTTCTAAGATTCTGAGTTACTAAGGTTCTAAGTTTTTCTTAGTAGTCGTAATTCTAATTTATAATTTTTTTTAAGGTTCTAAGGTTCTGAGTTGCTAAGGCTCTAAGTTTTTTTCTTAGTAGGCTTAGTAACTGGATGTTTTTTTAAGCTTCTGAGCTGTTAAGATCCTGCGTTCAAAGAAAAAATCTTAGAACCTTAGGATCTTAGCAACTTAGCATCTTAGGCAATCACGTTAAGCATTTTTTGCGTTGCGATAATCGCAGCAACGGTTTGATCTGAATCTAATCCGCGGGTTTTAAATTCTTTTCCGTTGTTTACCCAGGTTATAATTGTTTCGCACAAAGCATCAGAACTGCTTCCTGGCGGAATACGAACGGCATAATCAATCAATTTTGGAAGGGTTAACTTTTTGCTTTTATAAATTTTTGATAAGGCATTCATAAAAGCATCAAACTGACCATCTCCTTGCGCATGTTCTTCTATAATTTCTCCATCAAGATTTAAACTTAATGTTGTTGATGGGCGCGTTCCTTTGGAATGAATTAGGATATAAGACTCGATTGTGATTTTATCTTGATAGGTATGACTGTCCAAAACATCTGAAATGATGTACGGAAGATCTTCTTTAGTAACCGTTTCTTTTTTATCGCCTAATTCGATTATTCTTTGGGTAACCAATTTCAAATCTTCTGGGTTTAATTTTAAGCCTAATTCCTGAAGGTTTTTTTCGATATTGGCTTTTCCAGAAGTTTTTCCTAAAGCGTATTTTCTTTTTCTTCCAAAACGTTCCGGAAGCAAATCATTAAAATATAAATTGTTTTTGTTGTCGCCATCGGCATGAATTCCGGCAGTTTGCGTAAAAACATTATCGCCCACAATGGGTTTGTTGGCTGGAATTCTATAACCGGTAAAAGTTTCAACAAGTTTGCTTACAGTATATAATGAAGTTTCTTTGATGTTGATGCTAACTTCTGGCAAATAATCGTTTATTACCGCAACTGTACTTTCGAGCGGCGCATTTCCGGCGCGTTCTCCCATTCCGTTTACGGTTACGTGAAGTCCGTTTATGCCAGCTTTTACGGCTTCCATGACGTTGGCAACACTTAAATCGTAGTCGTTATGAGCGTGAAAATCAAAATGAATCTCAGGATATTTTGTTCTGATTTTAGAAATAAATTCAAAAGCTTGAGACGGAATTAAAACGCCTAATGTATCCGGAAGTAAAATTCTTTTAACAGGCTGTGTTGCTAAAAAGTCTAGAAATTGAAAAACATAATCTTGTGAATTTCGCATTCCGTTGCTCCAATCTTCTAAATAAACATTGGTTTCAATATTATTTTCTTTCGCTAAGGCGATAATCTCAGCGATTTCAGAAAAGTGTTGTTCCGGAGTTTTTTTTAATTGATGCGTTAAGTGATTCATTGAACCTTTGGTCAATAAATTCTGCACTTTAGCACCGGCTTTTTTCATCCATTCAATGGAAACTCCTCCATCTACAAACGAAAGAACTTCAATTCTGTTTATGTATCCTCGTTCTTCGGCCCATGAAGTAATGCCTTTAACGGCTTGAAATTCGCCTTCGCTCACGCGTGCCGAAGCAATTTCGATTCTATCAATATTTAATTCTTCCAACAACAATTGTGCAATGGTTAGTTTTTCTGCAGCAGAAAAAGATACTCCCGAGGTTTGTTCACCATCACGAAGCGTCGTATCCATTATTTCAATTTTTCTTTTTTCCATATTGATATTCTAATTTCCTTTTGGAAGTAAATTTTAGTTGTGTTGCTTGCTTAACTTATAAAGACCCGACAGGTTTCAAAAACCTGTCGGGTCTCAAAGGACTGAACCTGATTTTTTAGTACGGAAGTTTATCGGCGAAAGCCACAATATCTTCTTTAATATTTTGTAGATAATCAATGTCGTCAAAACCATTGATCATGTTGTTCTTTTTGTAGCCATTAATTGCAAACGATTCTTGCTGGCCAGTTGCCAATAAAGTAATGGTTTGGTTTGGCAGGTTGATTTCTAATTGCGTATTAGGATCAGCTTCGATGGCTTTAAAAATAGTATCAGCAAATTCTGGGCTTACCTGAACTGGCAAGACACCAATATTTAAACAATTTCCTTTAAAGATGTCTGCAAAGAAACTTGAAACTACAGCTCTAAAACCGTAATCATAAACTGCCCATGCAGCGTGTTCTCTTGAAGATCCAGATCCGAAGTTTTTTCCTCCAACCAAAATTTTTCCGCTGTAAGTTGAATCGTTTAAAACGAAATCTGCTTTTGGAGTATCATCTCCATTATATCTCCAGTCTCTAAAAAGGTTGTCTCCAAAACCTTCACGTTTTGTAGCTTTCAGGAAACGAGCTGGAATGATTTGATCTGTATCAACGTTCTCAATTGGCAGTGGCACTGCACTGCTGGTAAGTATATTAAATTTATCGTATGCCATTTGATTTTTGATTTTAGATTAACGATTTCTGATTTTAGATTTATTGCTAGAACGTAAAATTGTAATCGTTAAATTTTTTTGTAAAATGTAAATTGAAATTTTAGAAGATTTTTTAATGAAGTATGCCGAAATCAGAAATCAGAAATCGTTAATCTTCATTCAGAAATCTTTAAAAAAGCTCTCTCGGATCTGTTAGTTTTCCTGTAACAGCAGCAGCGGCAGCCATAATTGGACTTGCAAGAAGCGTTCTTGATCCAGGACCTTGACGGCCTTCGAAGTTTCTGTTTGAAGTACTTACAGCGTATTTACCGGCAGGAACTTTATCATCGTTCATTGCTAGACATGCTGAACAGCCCGGCTGACGTAATACAAAACCAGCTTCTGTCAAAATATCTAAAATACCTTCTTCTTTAATTTGAGCTTCAACAACGTGAGAACCCGGAACTAACCAAGCGGTAACATTATCTGCTTTTTTTCTTCCTTTTACAATTTCGGCGAAAGCTCTAAAATCTTCAATACGTCCATTTGTACAGCTTCCTAAGAAAACATAATCAATTGGTTTTCCAATCATCACATCGTCTTCGTGAAAGCCCATATAAGCTAAAGATTTTTTATAGGTTTCCTCACCGCCTTCAACTTGATTGGCATTTGGAATATGTTTTGAGATACCAATTCCCATTCCTGGGTTTGTACCATAAGTAATCATTGGTTCGATATCTGAGGCTTTGATGTTTAATTCAGCATCAAACACAGCATCAGCATCCGTTTTAAGAGTTTTCCAATATTCAACAGCTTTTGTCCAAGCTTCACCTTTTGGAGCGTATAATCTTCCTTCAAGGAAATCGAAAGTAGTTTGGTCAGGAGCAATCATTCCTCCACGAGCACCCATTTCGATACTTAGGTTACAAACTGTCATACGGCCTTCCATAGTCATATTTTCAAAAACATCACCGGCATATTCAACAAAAAAACCTGTTCCTCCAGAAGTAGTTAATTGAGCAATAATATAAAGAGCAACGTCTTTTGGACCAACACCTTTGCTTAACTGGCCGTTTACGTTAATACGCATTTTCTTTGGTTTAGGCTGCATAATACATTGAGTAGAAAGTACCATTTCAACCTCAGAAGTTCCGATACCAAAAGCAATGGCTCCAAAAGCGCCGTGAGTAGATGTATGCGAATCACCGCAAACAATAGTAGCACCAGGCAAAGTAATTCCGTTTTCAGGACCCACTACGTGTACAATTCCATTTTTAATGTGACCTAATCCCCAGTGCGAAATTCCGTATTCGTTTGCATTGTCTTCAAGTGCTTGAAGCTGATTTGCTGACAAAGGATCCTGAACTGGTAAATGTTGGTTTATGGTTGGTGTATTGTGATCTGCAGTTGCAAAAGTACGCTCTGGGTATAAAACCTTTACGTTTCTGGCTTTTAATCCTAAAAAAGCAACAGGACTTGTAACTTCGTGAATGAAATGGCGGTCAATAAAAAACACATCTGGTCCATCTTCAATTTTACGCACTACATGTGAATCCCATACTTTGTCAAATAATGTCTTACTCATTTTTATTTTTTTTAATTGTAATTTCTATAATCACAGCATTTTCCTGTTCATTATAATAGCAAAACAAAAGTAAAAAAAGATACAAGGGCGTCAATTTCAATATTTCATTATATACGATACCCAAAACAGAATACAAATTGAGATTAGCATTTATACTTTCAGTTTCGGTCGAAAAATGAATAGAAAATTGATTTTGTTTTTGTTTTTCCACTTAAACTTTTATTACTTATTTTTTGTTTTAATAATTTACGAATTTCTTTTAAAATCAACTAAAAACTTGTTATTTTCTTTTAAATGATATAAGTAAACGTGTAAAATTTGTAATAAATGTCAAATTGATTTCTTTTTCCAAACTGTAGTTTTTTAATTTTTTAATGCATTTATAGCCGTTTTTTATCTGTTATTTAGATTCAATAAATTGTCTAAATACTACGACATCCAAAGAAATGAATTTTATCAAATTTTATGAATTTTAAGAGAAAAACTGATTACTTGATAAGAATGTCTTTTTAAGAAATTATCCATTTTCTTTCTCCAAAAAAAGCTTAAATTTGAACTTCCTCCATTTTTTATTTTTAGCTTTTTCATAGTTCATATAATCAAGGATTTACACTGGAAAAGTTTTGAAATTTGGAGCTTAATTTTTGTATTTTAAAGCTATGTATTTAATATTCGATACCGAAACAACCGGATTACCAAAACGTTGGGATGCGCCAATTACAGATTCTGATAACTGGCCTCGCTGTATTCAGATCGCATGGCAGCTTCATGACGAAATGGGGCAATTGATCGAACATCAGGATTATTTGGTAAAACCAGACGGATTTAATATTCCATATGATGCAGAACGTATTCACGGAATTTCGACTGAATTGGCGGAAGCCGATGGAATTACATTAGCTGAAGTTTTGGAGAAATTCAATATCGCTTTAAGCAAAACCAAATTTATTGTGGGTCAGAATTTAGGTTTTGACGTCAATATTATGGGTGCCGAATTTCATAGACTGGGAGTGGATTCTCCTATGAGTGCAATGCCAGTTTTAGATACTTGTACGGAAGTTACAGCTTCATTATTACAGCTTCCTGGAGGTCGTGGAGGACGCTATAAATTGCCCACTTTAACAGAATTACACGAATATCTTTTCAATAAACCTTTCGCAGAAGCACACAACGCAACTGCCGACGTTGAAGCAACTACACGTTGTTTTTTAGAATTAATTAGAAGAGAAGTTTTTACCAAAGAGGAACTAGATGTCCCGAAGGATTATTTTAAAGAATTCCAAGAAAGAAATCCACAGGAATTTCCTTTAATTGGTTTAAAACATATCAATTTAAAAGCGGCTTCTGATAAAATCAGAGAGCAATTAAAGGCTTTAGAATCTGTAGACAAACAAACTGGTGTTTCAGATTCTGAAAGAGCTGATTTTAAAGCTGCAAAATACGCGCATTTGCACAATCATACGCAGTTTTCGGTGTTGCAATCGACTATCGGAATTGGAAATATTGTAGCCGCTACAGCCAAAAATGGAATGCCGGCTGTTGCCATGACCGATACCGGAAATATGATGGGTGCATTTCACTTTGTGAGTGCGGTAATGAATCATAACAAGGCGGCTTCTGCCAAAAATAAAGCTTTAGTTGAAGCTGGTGAAGAACCAACAGAAACGGAGATAAAGCCAATTGTTGGGTGCGAATTTAATGTCTGCGATAATCACTTGGATAAAAGCAAAAAAGACAACGGAAATCAAGTGGTTTTGCTGGCCAAAAATAAAAATGGTTATCATAACTTGGCTAAAATGTCGTCGATCGCTTTTACAGACGGATTTTATTATGTTCCGAGAATTGACCGAACTATTATCGAAAAATACAAAGAAGATATCATGGTTTTGTCTGGGAATTTATATGGGGAAATTCAGAGTAAAATCCTAAATATCGGAGAAAACCAAGCCGAAGAAGCAGTAATTTGGTGGAAAGAACAATTTGGCGATGATTTTTATCTTGAAGTGATGCGTCACAATCAGGAAGATGAAAATCGTGTCAACAAAACCTTGATCGAATTTTCGCAAAAACACAATGTCAAATTAATTGCAACAAATAATACCTATTATTTAAATAAAGAAGATGCCAATGCCCACGATATTTTACTTTGTGTAAAAGACGGTGAAAAGCAGGCAACGCCTATTGGACGCGGACGCGGTTATCGTTACGGACTTCCAAATCAGGAATATTATTATAAGTCTTCAGAAGAGATGAAAAAACTCTTTTCTGATTTGCCGGAAGCTATTATTAATATCCAGGAAATTGTTGATAAGGTAGAGACTTACTCTCTTTATCGTGATGTATTGCTTCCTAAATTTGATATTCCAGAAGAGTTTTTTGTACCCGAAGATGAAGTTGATGGAGGTGTAAGAGGTGAAAATAAATACCTGCGCCATTTGACAATGGTTGGAGCAAAAAAGAGATATGGCGAAATTACAGAAGCGATTCAAGAACGTTTGGATTTTGAGCTGTTAACAATCTCGAATTCGGGATATCCAGGATACTTTTTGATTGTTCAGGATTTCATTGCCGAAGCCAGAAACATGGATGTTTCTGTTGGTCCTGGCCGTGGATCTGCAGCGGGTTCTGCCGTTGCATATTGCCTCGGAATTACAAATATTGACCCGATTAAATACGATTTGCTTTTTGAGCGTTTCTTAAATCCGGATCGTGTATCGATGCCCGATATTGATATTGATTTTGATGACGAGGGCCGTGGCCGTGTTATGGATTATGTAATCAATAAATACGGAAAAAATCAGGTTGCACAGATTATTACTTATGGTAAAATGGCAACCAAATCAGCGATTCGTGATACGGCTCGTGTATTGGATTTGCCTTTATTTGAAGCTGATAGAATTGCAAAACTGATTCCGGCAATGATGCCATCGAAATGGAATTTAGCTCGTTTTATTTCTGAAAACGAAGATGATGTTAAAAAAGCCCTTCGTTCTGATGAATTTGATAATGTAAAAGAGTTAATCGCCATTGCCAATGAAGATGATTTGGCTGGAGAAACGATTCAACAAGCAAAAATCCTTGAAGGATCGATGCGAAATACCGGAATTCACGCCTGTGGTGTAATCATTACACCATCGGATATTACGAATTTCGTTCCCGTTACCACTGCAAAGGACTCTGATTTATATGTAACGCAGTTTGATAACTCGGTTGCCGAAAGTGCGGGATTGCTTAAAATGGACTTCTTGGGTCTGAAGACCCTTACGCTGATAAAAGATACGGTTAAACTGGTAAAATACAGAACCAACATTGATTTGGATCCAGATACTTTCCCGATTGATGATGAAGAAACGTACGCGCTTTTTCAAAGAGGAGAAACGGTTGGAATCTTCCAATACGAGTCGCCGGGAATGCAGAAATACATGAAAGATCTAAAGCCAACTGTTTTTGGAGATTTAATTGCCATGAATGCCTTGTATCGTCCAGGACCTTTAGAATATATTCCATCTTTCGTTCGAAGAAAAAATGGAGAAGAGGAAATTAAATACGATTTAGATGCCTGCGAAGAATATCTTGGAGAAACCTACGGAATTACCGTTTACCAAGAACAGGTAATGCTTTTGTCGCAATCGCTGGCAGACTTTACAAAAGGTGAGGCCGACGTTTTGCGTAAAGCAATGGGTAAAAAACAAAAAGATGTTCTAGATAAAATGAAACCTAAATTCGTTGAACAAGCAGCGAAAAAAGGGCATGATGCCAAAATTCTAGAGAAAATCTGGAAAGACTGGGAAGCTTTTGCGAGTTACGCCTTCAACAAATCGCACTCAACATGTTATGCCTGGATTGCATATCAAACAGCTTATCTAAAAGCACATTACCCTGCTGAATATATGGCTGCGGTTCTTTCAAATAATATGAATGATATCAAACAAGTGTCATTTTTCATGGAAGAATGTAAACGCATGGGATTACAGGTGTTAGGACCTTGTGTAAATGAGTCTTACTATAAATTTACGGTAAATGATGAATATGCTGTTCGTTTTGGAATGGGAGCGATTAAAGGAGTTGGTTCTGGAGCAGTTGAAACAATTGTAGCAAACAGAAAAGACGGAAGGTATAAATCGATTTTTGATTTAGCAAAACGAATTGATCTTCGCGCAGCCAATAAGAAAGCAATTGAGAATCTTGCATTGGCAGGAGGTTTTGATTCGTTTGAAGGAACTACAAGAGCGCAATATTTTCATGATGATGGCGACGGAATCACTTTTTATGAAAAAGCAATGCGCTATGGGTCGAAGTTTCAGGAAAATGAAAATTCATCGCAGGTAAGTTTGTTTGGTGAAGCCAGTGAAGTGCAAATAGCGGAGCCTGTGGTTCCTCCTTGCGAAGACTGGAGCACAATGGAGAAATTAGCCAAAGAAAAAGAAGTTGTGGGAATTTATATTTCTGGACATCCTCTTGATGATTTTAGATTTGAGATGAAATACTTCTGTAATGCTCGTTTAGAAGCTTTAAAAAGCATGAATGAATATGTAGGTAAAAATCTAAATTTTGCGGGTATCATTAATAACGTACAGCATCGTGTCGCTAAAAATGGAAAAGGCTGGGCAGTATTTAATCTAGAAGGTTATGACGAAAGTTTTGAGTTTAAAATTTTTGGTGAAGAATACTTAAAATTCCGTCATTTCTTAATTCAGAATAATTTTGCGTATCTAAAAATATTGATAAAAGACGGATGGGTAAATCATGACACAGGCAAAAAATCAGAACCAAGAATGCAGTTTGTTGAGATAAGACAATTGCAGGATATTCTAGAGGCGTTTTCTAAAAAACTTGTTTTGCTGTTAAATATAAAAGATTTACAGACTGAGTTTATTCATCAGTTAAGTCATTTGTTTAATGCGAATAAAGGCGATAATTCTGTGACTTTTGAAATAATGGAATTAGAAAAAATAAAACGTTTAGTTGAGGTCGAAACCAATACTGAATTTGAAGAAACCGAAGATGCAGTTTTTGCTGATGAAAATGAAGATTCTGATGTGCCATTAGAAGATACTAAAATTCAGGAAGTAACTGAGGTCGAGGAAATAAAAGTTGTAACTAAATTAACGATGCCAAGCCGTAGGCTAAAAGTCAAAATTTCGACAGAACTATTGCAGGAATTAGAAAAAATGCAGGTTAATTTTAAGTTGAACTAAATTTTAACAGTTAAAATTTAATATTATGTGAATTTTTTATGTTAAAAATATGCATGCATAATAGTTTTTTAGTAATATTGTCCGAAATTACAACGATTTCGTTCCAAGTCTAACCTTGCAATGCTTAACGTTATGTTAAAATATTTTAAGTTTGCATAAATTAATTAAATCAGAATTATGAAAAAGAACCTATTTTTATTAGGATTATTAGTTTGCTCTATGGCCACAATGGCGCAAACAGAAAAAGCAGATAAACCAGAAAGCTGGTATTTTAAATTAGCTGGATCTTATTTTAATCAAACAGCTTCAACAGAATTTCCAGTAGTTGGAGGTCAATTGCCAAACAGAGATGTTTATGCAGGTACATTAACTGCTAATAAATTAATTTCAAGAGAAAGTGTTACAGGTTCTTTTGGACAAGGTTTCAGAAGCGGTATTACAGCTGGTTACCGTTTTTCTACACGTTTAGGAGTTGAGATGTCTGCAAATTACTATGTAAGTAATGAAAAAACGATGGCTCAAACAACAAATAGGCTTGCTTCTTATAACCCACAGACAACTGTTGCTACTTATGTAAGCTTTACAGCTGAAGGAGAAATCAAAGCTTTTGATTTAGCACCAGCGATTGTAATGTTTTTAGGTGAAGCTCATGGTTTTGAACCATATACTAAAGTTGGAGTTATTGTTCCAATTCACGGTACATTAGACATTAAAACAAATAGAGATTATGTAAGTTTTGCAGGAGCTAACAAAGTTGCTGAAACTCAAGCTTATTCAAAAGATGTTGTAAAACCAAATGCAACAATAGGTTTTATGGCCGCTTTAGGTACATCTTATAAATTAGGAAAACACATCTCTGCTTTTGCTGAGTTAGAATACCGTAACTTTACTGTACACGGAAAAACTAAAGAAACTACTGAGTATACTGAAAATGGAGTTGATAAATTAAATACTACAACTTCTTTCAGAGCTGCTTCAACTGCTGCAACTCATACAAATTATGTTGATAAATTAGACGTTAATTCTAATAATGCTTTAACTAATCCAAATGGTGTAGATACTACAAAACCAATGGACGAATTAAGTTCTTATGTTGGAATTTCAGGTTTAGGTTTGACTTTAGGTCTTAAATACAGCCTATAATTCTAAAACAATTTATAGTTTTATAAAAAAGAGGATATTCATTTCTGAATATCCTCTTTTTTTGTTTTGTCATTTCGATCCCGAGGCTTCGGGATCGAAATGACAAAAATGTGTAAAATTATTACTTAGAGTTTCTGAATTCCTTTAAAACTTCATCAATAACCCAAGTTGTTCTTGACGCTGAGCTTCCTTTTGATGGAGAAGCACCTTCATTACCTAAAAGCTCTGAAACTACAGTTTCGATAAATGGCTGCTGAATATGAAGCGGATTTTCAATTGTTATGCTTTCTTTTTCTCCGTTTGTATATTGAATATGAATTGGATCATTTCCAAAAGTAGAAAAAGAGATTTTGCCTTTATCGCCTACAATTTCGGTATTGTCATATCGTTCAAAACTGGCGAAATTCCATAAACCAGTTCCGTGAATTCCATTTTCAAATAGAAAAGACATTGAAACAGCATCTTCTGCTGGATAAGCTTTTAATTGAGAACTCGCATGCCCTCGCACGGACTTAATAGGACCCAAAACAAAATCTAGAAAATCTAAAGTATGGCAAGCCAAATCAACAAAAATTCCTCCTCCTGAAATATGTGGCAAAACTGTCCAAGGCAAATTAATTTCGTCATCATAGCGTTCTTCAAACGGATGATATAAAACGCAATTTACGTGTCTAACAGTTCCAATTTTATTTTGATCGATTAGTTCCTTAATTTTTAAAAATCTTGGCAAGCTTCTTCTGTAATAGGCTACAAATAAAGGTACATTGTGTTCTTTGCAAACGCTGATCATTTCATTGCATTCTTCAAATGTCAAAGCCATTGGTTTTTCAACATAAACTGGTTTTCTGGCTTTAGCGCATAAAATGGTATATTCTTTATGAGAAGATGGAGGAGTGGCAATATAAACAGCATCTACTTCTGGATCATTAATTAAATCAATCGCATTCGAATACCATTTCGGAACATTATGACGTTTGGCATAATCTTCGGCTAAAGCTGCATCTCTTCGCATAACGGCAACTAATGCTGAATTTGGAGTTTTTTGAAAGGCAGGTCCGCTTTTAACTTCTGTTACATTCCCACAGCCTATAATTCCCCATTTTATAATTTTCATCGTTTGGTTTTTTAGTTTCTCAAATTTAAAAAACGTTTGCCATGAATTACACGAATTACAACGAATTTTCTTTTGAAACTGATTTTTAAAAAACGATTCACGAATTATTTTTTCACGCAGATTTAAAAAGATTTTAGCAGATGAAGCAGATTCTTAATAAACGATCTGCTTAAATCTGCAAAATCTGCGTGAAACAAAAAGCCACGAATTCACAAAATTAATTCGTGAATTCGTGGCTAAAAATAAGTTAAGTGCTTAAAATTTTACTGTTTAGGTAAAGCTGTAAAGCCCATATTATAAAGTGTAAACGCTTGAACGTCTACATTTTCCTGAATTGAAGCTGCAACTGATTTTCCTGCTCCGTGTCCTGCTTTTACATCAATACGAATTAAAACTGGATTGTCGCCAGCTTGTTTTTCCTGCAATTCAGCAGCGAATTTAAAACTGTGAGCAGGAACCACACGGTCATCATGATCTCCTGTTGTTACCATTGTTGCAGGATATTTAATGCCTGCTTTTACATTTTGTACAGGAGAATATCCTTTAAGATATTCAAACATTTCTTTATTGTCCTGAGCTGTTCCGTAATCGTACGCCCAACCTGCACCGGCTGTAAAAGTATGGTAACGCAGCATGTCCATAACACCAACAGCAGGTAATGCTACTTTCATTAAATCAGGACGCTGTGTCATTGTTGCACCCACTAATAAACCTCCGTTAGAACCGCCGCGAATCGCTAAAAAGTCTGATGAAGTATATTTTTGAGCAATCAGATATTCGCCTGCAGCAATAAAATCGTCAAATACATTTTGCTTTTGCAATTTCGTTCCGGCGTCATGCCATTTTTTCCCGTATTCACCGCCGCCTCTTAAATTAGCAACTGCGTAAACACCTCCATTTTCCATCCAAACTGCATTTGCGATACTGAAACTTGGTGTCAAACTAATATTGAAGCCACCATAACCATAAAGGATTGTTGGGTTTTTACCGTTCAGTTTTAATCCTTTTTTATACGTAATAATCATCGGGATTTTTGTTCCGTCTTTTGAAGTGTAGAATACTTGTTTTGATTCGTACTCTTCACTTTTGAAATCTACTTTAGGTTTTTGATAAATTGCTGATTTGCCAGATTTTGGTTCTAATGAATAAATCGTTCCTGGAGTTGTATAATTGGTAAAATTATAATATAAAGTTTTATCCAGTTTTTTTCCTCCAAATCCGCCTGCAGTTCCTACTGCTGGAAGTTTAATTTCACGAACTAATTTACCGCTATAATCGTATTGCTGTACAAACGAAACAGCATCTTTAGTATAATTAGCAAAAAAGAAACCTCCGCCTGTTGAAGGAGATAGAATATTTTGAGTTTCCTTAATGAAATCTTTCCAGTTTTCTGGTTTCGGATTGCTAAAATCAACCGTAACAACACGCTTGTTTGGCGCATTCAAATCGGTTTCAATAAACAATTTTGTTCCTTCGTTTTCGATAATAGAATTGTCGCTGTTAAAATTGTCAACAACCGTAATTATCGGACTATTTGGCACTTTTAAATCTTTAATATAAAGCTCATTTCCGTAAGTAGAATTCGAAGCAGAAATTACTAAATAATGATCGTCTTCAGTAACATAACCCCCAACATATCTTCGTTTTTGATCTGCTCCAAAAATAACTTTGTCTTCTTTTTGAGAAGTTCCCAGTTTGTGAAAGTATAATTTATGCTGATCTGTTTTTGCCGATAATTCGCTTCCTTTTGGTTTTTCATAACTCGAATAATAAAAGCCTTCATTTCCGTGCCAGGAAACACCGCTGAATTTTACATCAACTAAAGTATCTTCTAAAACTTTTTTAGAAAGAGCATCAATTATAATCACTTTTCTCCAGTCGCTTCCGCCTTCAGAAATAGAATATGCAGCTTTGTTTCCGTCTTTAGAAAAATCTAAACCGCCTAGTGAAGTTGTTCCGTCTTTAGAAAAAGTATTTGGATCTAAGAAAACTTCTTCTTTCCCATCTTGTCCTTTTCTATAAACAACAGATTGATTTTGAAGTCCGTTATTTTTAGTATAATAAGTAAATTTTCCTTCTACAAACGGGGCACTTATTTTCTCGAAGTTCCAAAGTTGTTCCATACGTTTTTTAAGTGCATCACGAAATGGAATTTTATCTAAATAACCATAAGTAACTTGGTTCTCAGCTTTAACCCAAGCACCAGTTTCAGCAGATTTATCGTCTTCAAGCCAACGATAGGGATCGCTTACTTTTGTGTCAAAATAAACATCAACAGTCTCGCCTTTTTTTGTTTCTGGATACTGAATTTTGTTTTGTCCAAATGAAATTCCTGCAGTTGTAATTGCCATTATTAGAAATGTTTTTTTCATAGTTTTTGTTTAACGGTTATAGCAAAAATACCACTTTTAGTTGAATATAAATTTACCGCAAAGCACGCAAAGTTTTTTAATTAAGCAGCCTTTATAAAAACACAAAGTTCGCAAAGCTGTGTGAAATAACTTTGCGAACCTTGCGGAATCTTAGCGTACTTTGCGGTTAAAATTTTTACAAGTTGAAATTCACACCTAAAACGATGTTTCTTCCAATGTTCGGGATGCCATCTGTTTTTAATCTTGAAAGGTGAGCAATATAACTTTTATCGAATAAATTGTTTCCGTTTAAGTTTACATCAAAAGCAGTTTTTCCTAATTTTACAGTTCCTCCAAAACCTAAATTTACTAACGTATATCCTTTTGAAGCCGTTTCGAAACCGCTTACATTGTCTTGGCTAAAAGTCGAAGAAACGTTTAGAGAAGCATAACCTTCTTTAAACCAATCTTTGATGTTAAACTCCGTTCTTAAAGTGTTATTCCAGTTATTTGCCGGAATTAAAGGCAAATAATCATCGTTATCTTTTTTACCAGTTACAGTTTCAAAACTGGTTTCAAAATGAAGCCAATCTAAAGGATGAGGATGAAAGTGAAAACCAACTTCTCCACCATACAATTTTGCATTATCCTGAACATAAGCAAAAACATCATTATCGTCACGAGTTTCTCCCGTTGGCGAAGTGTAGATATAATTGTTTACGTGATTGTAAAATCCGTTTATAAAAAACTCAAAATGCGTGTTTTTGTATTCTAAATTCAAATCGGTTTGAACGTTTTGTTCTGTTTTTAAATCAGTATTTCCAATTTCATATCGATTTGTTCCTTCATGAACTCCGTTCGAAGTTAATTCGGCTAAATTTGGCGCTCTAAATCCAGTGGCCACATTCAAACGAAGTGTCAAGGGTTCAGCAAGTTTTGTTTTATAACCTAAAGAAGCATTAAAGCTGTCAAATGATTTGTTTAAAGGGAGAAAATAACCTTCTTCATCTACAATTCCGTGTGCTTCAGAAGTTATATTTCTATTGTCAAAACGCAATCCCGCTTGCAGAACACTACTGTTCCATTCGTAATTTGCAGTTCCAAAAACACCAAAATCATTCGTTGTTGCATTCGGAATTAAATATTCTTCTCCAAAATTGCTATTAGTTTGATGCATTCCCTGAACGCCTAAAATTGTTTCAATTTTGCCCATTTTGGCGAAATGATATTTTGCGTTGTAATTGAAAGTATTCAATTTCATTCTTAAAGAGGCGTTGTTGCTGTCTTCAAACTCGCTTCTGTCATTGGCTATATATCCCAAATCAACATCTAATTTTGAGTTTTCAAAAAAGATCACATTGTTAAGACTTAATAAATGATTGAAAATTCCCTGTCTTGGAAACATCGTGTTTTTGCTGGAAGATTGTTCTGCAATTCCGTCTTCTGGAATTCCAATATCCAGTTTATTGTAATTGTATCTTAAAACACTTGAAAAACTAGAATTGCTGTATCCAATTCCGGTTTTAAAATCGGTTTCGTTATAACGTGAATTTGTTACGCGATCGCCATCAGCAATTTTATAATCAGAATGCGTGTTGAAACTGCCTCGCGCTAAAAATTTCCAATTATCCGTAGATGTTTTTAAGCCAATCGAAGAATTGCTTCCTTGTGTATTCGTAAAATATTTTTGACTGAAATTTGCTTTAAAAGTATTCGCATCAGCAAACTTTTCTGGATTGAAATACAAAACACCGCCCAAAGCATCAGATCCATAAAGTAAAGAAGCAGGACCTTTTATAACTTCAACACTTTCGATTCCGGCATCATTTAATCCTAAACCGTGCTCGTCTCCAAATTGTTGGTTTTCGATACGCACACCTTGAGAATAAACCAAAACACGATTCCCGCTAAGACCTCGGATTACTGGTTTTCCGATAGAAGTTCCGGTAGAAATTTGAGAAACTCCAGGAATAGTAGCCAAACCTTCAATCAAGGTTGAGGTTCCTTTTTGCTGTAATGTTTTGATGCTTTCGTGCTCGACTTTCATTACGTTTTGCGATTGCAGTTTGTTAAAAGGTGTTGAAACCACAACTTCATCCATTTCAAAAACAGATTCTGAAAGCTTTGCGTCTAAAGTGTTTTCTTTTAATAATTTAAAAATAGTTTTATTCTGAGTGGTATATCCAACGAAGGTAAAAGCAAGGCGGAAACTTCCGTTTGGAAGATTCGTAAATTCGTATTTTCCGTTTGCGTCGGTTGTTGTTCCTTTATGTAATTCTGGCGCATAAACAGAAACGCCTGACAAAGGCTGGTTTTGAAGATCGGTTACAGTTCCTGAAACAGAATTTTGGGCTGAAAGCAGACTTGAAAACCCTAAAATAAGGGCTAGTATTATTTTTTTCATTTGAAAATGATGCTATAGTTAATTGATTTTTTCTTCAAAACAAAAACTAAAAAACTAACAAAGCCTTCCGATCTTGTTGTTCAAGATGGAAAAACAGACTAATTTTCTGAATTAGATTTGAATGATTTTGATTTTCGAGTAATTCGAAATTTAAGAAACTATAGCAGCTGGTGGTCCGCGCAATAAATAGGCGCTTCCAGAAAATGACTTGATGTTTTCTGAAAAAGCAATGAAATATGGAATTTCACTATGAAAAGTATAAAATTGAAAAGAAAAATTCTCAGGAACAATATAACTTCCAAAGACAAAATTACAAACGTAACAAAGATCATAATTATGATGCTGATGCGTTATTTCACCGCTCGGATCATTATAATCGTGATGACATTGTTTTTCTGAAAGCTGTTTTACAATGTGCTCATAACTGTGTATCGACTGAAACAATATTGAGAACAATACCGTTACGGCCAGAGAAACACTTATTATGAGTTGCTTTCTTTTCATACTTGGCAAAGGTATAAAAGAGCAATGAAAAATTGATTCATTTTTTTGATTCTGTTGCACATTTCTTGAAAAAAATGCAACGAATGCTTTTATTCGTCATGAAAAACAGAATAATTACTTTCAAATCTAATCTTGAACTGGCATTATATTATATTTGTAAGTGAAATAAATCAACTCCAAAAAACGTTTACTTGAAAACCTCCTTAAAACCAAAATACGATATGCGATTACTTTTTAGTTGTTTGTTTTTAGTTTCGTTTTTTAATGTGTTCGCACAAGAAGAAACAAAACCTAAAATAGAACCGATTGTAAAAATCGATTCGTTGTATCGTGAAGATCAATTTTATTTTACGGTTACCTATAATCTTTTGGCTCAGATTCCTAAAGGACTTAAACAAGATAAATTTTCTGCAGGACTTTCTGCAGGTTTTCTTCGCGATATGCCAATCAATAAAAAAAGAACAGTTGCTGTTGCTACAGGTTTGGGATTAAGCTATCAGAATTTCTTTCAAAATATTACGATTTCTAAAGATCAAGCGGGAGCCATAATTTATGGTGTAAACGATTATAATGAGTTTGTCTCGAATAAATACAGGCAATATTTAGTAGATGTGCCAATTGAGTTTAGATGGAGAAATTCTACTTTTGACAGTTATAAATTCTGGCGAATCTATGGCGGTGTAAAACTAAGTTATGTGATTTCAAGCAAATCTCTTTTGAATGATGGCGAGACAACATACAAAATTGTAAATAACCCAGACATCAATAAATTTCAATACGGTGCTTATATTTCAGCAGGTTATAATACCTGGAATGTGTATATGTATTATGGTTTGAATCCGTTGTTTAAGGATGTAAAAACAGTTTCTGGAGAAAAATTAGATGTGACTACAATGAATATCGGATTGATTTTTTACATTTTATAACCACAAATACAAAAACAGCACTTGCGGCAGAACGCCAATTAATAAGCCAAGCATGATTTCTTTTGCAGTATGAGCATTCATTTCTAATCGAGATGAAGCCACGACACCCGTCATTAAAATTAAAAACGCCGGCCAATACGGATTTTTCATTTGTAAATGAACATTTAATCCAATTACAAAAATGGCAAAACTACTGATTGCCAACATATGAAGACTTGCTTTTATCTTAAATAAAGAACAGATCAAAGCTAAAATTGTACTGAATAAAGCTCCTAAAAAGAAAAAATGCAGTTCAGGATAGCGGCTAATTATAATGCTTCTTTTTACCAATAAAATATATAAAAAACACTGCAAAATGAGCGGGATTTTTCGTTGAGAAGTTTCCGGAACCATTACAGAACTTAAATGCCCAGTAGATTTTAGCAAAAGAAAAAACAGCACCGGAACTAAAATCGTAATAATCAGAATTTGAAATAAAACAAAGTATTTTTCTTGATTGGTAAAAACATCCTCTTTAACAAAAAGATAAAATAAAGTGGCATACATCGAGATAAAAATCGGATGCAGGATATAGGAGAATAAGGGAAGTATTTTTTTCAAAACGCTTTATTTTGTGGTATTCAACAAATATAATGAATTATTTTTTTGCCACGAATTTCAGTTTTCTTGGCACAAATTAATTTTTTTTTTTAATCTGTGAGAACTGTTTAATTGAGGGCAAATATTTTTGAGTTCAATCTATAATGAATAAAAATTAATTAGTGAAAATTTGTGCAATTCTTGGCAAACCTTTTTTTAAATTTGACAAAAAGAAATTCTAAATGAGCATAAATTTAAAAAGCCTTATCTCGGTTCTTAATGCCGAATGGATTGGCTCTAACACTGATATTTTTGTAGATCATATTTCGATCGACAGCCGTTCATTGCAAAACGGATCAAAAACTTTGTTTATTGCCCTGTCTGGTGTTAATAATGATGCTCATTTGTATATTGATGAACTGATTGAAAAAGGAGTTCAAAACTTTGTCGTTCAATACATTCCTGAAAATGCTAAGGGAAAAGCTAATTTTTTAGTCGTTAAAAACACTTTGAATGCCTTGCAGCAATTTGCTAGCTATTATCGTAATTTATTCGATTTTCCTATCATCGGCTTGACCGGAAGCAATGGCAAAACGATTGTAAAAGAATGGCTTAACTTTTTGCTCAGCCCAGATTATAATATTATCAGAAGTCCAAAAAGCTATAACTCTCAAGTGGGAGTACCACTATCTGTAATTGCAATAAATGAAAAACATAATTTAGGAATTTTTGAGGCTGGAATTTCGACGGTTAATGAAATGGACAAGCTTGAAAAAATCATAAAACCTACCATAGGCGTGCTTACTAACATTGGAAGTGCACATGACGAAGGGTTTTTAAATTTAGTACAAAAGATTGATGAAAAAATACTTTTGTTTAAAGATTGCCCGATAATTATCTATCAAAAAAACGAAGTTGTCAACTCCTGTTTGTCTCAGTTTACAGCAGAATATATGATGCATCCGCGCAAACTTTTTTCATGGAGTTTTACAGATGAATCTGCAGATGTTTTTATTCTGAATAAAGAAACTAAAAATGAAACAACGACTATTCAATATCAATATAAAGAGGAGATTTTTAGTTTAGAAATTCCGTTTAGCGATTCGGCTTCGGTAGAAAATGCTATTTCGTGTTTGATGGTTTTGCTTCATTTTAAATATGATTTTGCGACGATTCAAAATCGTGTACAAATGTTGTATCCGGTACAAATGCGTTTAGAAGTGAAGAACGGAATCAACAATTGCAGTATTATTGATGACAGTTACAGTTCTGATTTTCAATCACTTAAAATTGCTCTGGATTTTCTGGAAAGCCAGCAGAAAAAGAATGCCACTAAAACCGTGATTTTGTCGGATATTTTTCAGAGTGGCTTTTCAAATGAAGAATTGTATTCTAAGGTGGCACAGTTAATTTCTGATAATAAAATAAACCGCATAATAGGTATTGGAGCTACTATTTCTTCTTTCAAAGCTAAATTTTCGAACAGTATAATGTTTCAGAATACTGCCGAATTTATAAGCCAAATAGAAAGCTTAAATTTTAATAACGAGACAATTTTGATAAAAGGAGCAAGGTCATTTCAGTTTGAAGAAATTGTTGCTTTGCTTGAAGAAAAAACACATGAAACCGTTCTCGAAATCAACTTAGATTCTATAAGTCATAATTTAAATTACTACAAATCAAAATTGGCCAATGATGTAAAAATCATGGTTATGGTGAAAGCTTTTGGATACGGAAATGGAGGTTTGGAAATTGCAAAATTACTCGAACATCATAAAGTAGATTATTTGGGTGTGGCTTTCGCCGATGAAGGAATCTTGCTGAAAAATGGCGGAATAAAATTGCCTATTATGGTGCTGAATCCAGAATCGACAAGTTTTCCTTCTATTATTCAATACCAATTAGAACCGGAAATTTACAGTATAAAAGGATTAAATGCCTTTTTGAAAATTGCGAGAGAAAAGAATCTGAAAGATTTTCCGATTCATATTAAACTTGATACCGGAATGCATCGTTTGGGTTTTGAAGAAAATACAATTGAAGAATTAATTAAAACTTTAAGAGACAATACGACGGTTAAGGTAAAAAGTGTTTTGTCGCATTTGGCTACAAGTGATGATTTGAATCATTATGATTTTGTAATTTCTCAGATTAATCTATTTGAAAAATTATCTTCAAAACTAATCTCTGAGTTAAATATTAATCCGATTCGTCATATTTTAAATACATCTGGAATTAGTAATTTTCCGAGCGCACAATATAATATGGTGCGTTTAGGAATTGGTTTATATGGAGTTTCGAATGATCCATTGGAGCAAAAATATTTGGAAAATGTTGGAACATTAAAATCAATAATTTCGCAGGTTCGTACAATTCCGTCTGGAGACAGTGTGGGTTATGGACGAAGGTTTATCGCTGAAAAAGAAACTAAAATTGCGACAATTCCAATTGGTTATGCGGATGGAATATCGAGATTATGGGGGAATCAGGTTGGTTTTGTAACGATTAAAAATAAGAAAGCTTTTATCGTAGGAAGTGTTTGTATGGATATGCTGATGGTTGATGTCAGTAATATTGATTGTAAAGAAGGTGATTCAGTAATTATTTTCGGCGAAAGCCCAACGGTAATTGAAATGGCCGAGGCGCTAAAAACCATTCCGTATGAAATTATGACGAGTATCTCACAACGAGTAAAACGGGTATTTTTTAGGTAATTCTTTAGAAATTATAGAGAAAATTTCTTATTTTCGATAAAATAAATTTAATCTAAAAGAAACAATTATGAGTATACTTTCGGAATTTAAGGAATTTGCAATGAAAGGCAACGTAGTCGATTTGGCTGTCGGTGTAATTATTGGAGCTGCTTTTGGTAAAATTGTAACCTCATTAATTGAGAATGTAATTACACCATTGATATTGAAGCCGGCATTAGATGCTGCTCACTTATCAAAAATCGAAGATCTTACCGCTTTTGGAGGTGTTAAATATGGCTTATTTATTTCGGCTGTAATTAACTTTATAATTGTGGCTTTTGTTTTGTTCTTAATCATTAAAGGAATAAACAATCTTAAAAAGAAAGAAGTGCCGCCACCTGCTGCGCCGGCAGGACCAACACAGGAAGAATTATTGATCCAGATTAGAGATCTTTTAAAAAATAAACAATAATATAATATACCGCTGCACTAAGTCTAACTTAACCGCTTCTTGAATGAGGCGGTTTTTTTTATTTTTGTTTGTTTTGTAACATTTTGTTATTTTTTGTGAATCGTCTTGTTTTGATTTTTATTATGTATACTTTTGCAGAGTAATTTAGATTAATTCATACTAAAAATATAAAAATGAGAATAGCGGTTGTAGGTGCCACTGGTATGGTTGGCGAGATAATGCTTAAAGTTTTAGCGGAAAGAAATTTCCCTGTAACAGAGTTGATTCCTGTTGCTTCTGAAAAATCAGTAGGAAAAGAAATTGAATTTAAAGGTCAAAAATATAAAGTAGTTGGGTTACAAACAGCAGTTGATTTAAAAGCTGATATTGCGGTTTTCTCAGCGGGCGGTGATACGTCATTAGAATGGGCTCCAAAATTTGCTGCAGCCGGAACAACAGTTATTGATAACTCATCTGCGTGGAGAATGGATCCGACTAAAAAATTAATCGTTCCAGAAATCAATGCTGATACTCTTACAAGTGCTGATAAAATTATTGCAAATCCAAACTGTTCAACTATTCAGATGGTCTTGACATTGGCTCCTTTGCACAGAAAATACAATATCAAAAGAATTATTGTTTCTACTTATCAGTCAATTACTGGAACTGGTGTAAAGGCGGTTAGACAGTTAGAAAACGAATATGCTGGAATTCAGGGAGAAATGGCTTATAAATATCCAATTCACAGAAATGCAATTCCACAATGTGACAGTTTTGAAGAAAACGGATACACTAAAGAAGAAATGAAATTAGTTCGTGAAACTCAAAAAATTCTAGGTGATAACACGATTAGAGTTACAGCTACTGCAGTTCGTGTGCCAGTTGTAGGCGGACATAGCGAAGCTGTGAATGTTGAGTTTACAAATGATTTTGATGTAAATGAAGTTCGCGAAATTCTACACCATACAGATGGAGTGGTGGTGCAAGATAATTTAGATACCTTTACTTATCCAATGCCATTATACGCAGAAGGTAAAAATGATGTTTTTGTTGGAAGAATTCGTCGTGACGAAAGCCAGCCAAATACCCTAAACATGTGGATTGTTGCTGATAACCTAAGAAAAGGTGCTGCAACAAACACTATTCAAATAGCTGAATATTTGATTAAAGCTGGTTTAGTATAATTAGAGATTAAAGAAAATTGTTATAAAGAAAAAGCCGTAATTGCAGAAATGTAATTACGGCTTTTTTGATTTTAATTGAGTTAAACCTATTTCTTTTTCATTAATTCTTCTGCGCAATTCTTTCCAATTTTTTGAACCAAATCACCATTTTTTGGATCTTGTAAATCTGCAGGGCCGATATTTTGTTCTTTCAATTTAGAAATAGCACAATCTGCAATAAAAGAAGCTTTTTCGTTGCTTAGACCAGTACGAACAAAACCATCTTTTAAAATTGCTTTATATTTTTCTTCAGTATTTGAATCCCAGCTATTTTTTACTTCAGATTTAGATAGCGTTTTGCATTTTACGAATGATTCTTGTGCACATTCTTTTCCCATGTGCATAACCATTATCGAAGTTTCGGGTGTTTGCGCGTCATTCGGTTTTAAATTTTTACTTTTCATTTTCTCAAGAACACAATCAGAAACATAAACGATCTGATCTTCAGAGAATATACCTTTTCCTGCGCTTTGTAAACTGTCTTTAAAAGCTTTTTTGAATTCGGTTTCTTTTTCTGGTGTCCATTCATTTTTATTGCACGAGAATAAGGCGACAGCCATTAAGGTAATACTGATGTAGTTTAGGAATTTGTTCATTTTATTTAAGATATTATGGATTAGCTAGAGAAATAAATTCTCTTTAAAATTTTGCAAAAGTATTTTGTACTTATAAACAAGGCTAGTCTTAAAAGACATAATAATGATACGATAGGGTAGTTTTAAAGAATTAAGCTTTCGAAGATGCAGTAATGGAATTACAGTTTTTATGCACTTTTTTATGGTATATTTGATTTGAATTTGACTTAAAGAAATGAAACATATAGACCTAGAATATATAGCAACGAATTATATTGAGTTTGAAGAAGTAATTAGAGAAGCAAATATCTCTTCAGAAAAGCTGAATGAGTTAATTGAAAATAAACTTATTCCGGAGGCTTCATATAGTATAAATTCAGATATTACAATTCGTTCTTCCTTAAATGACAGTTTTAAAGTTACTATTGAAAGAAAGTATTTTCATCCAAGTGTTTTACAGCTTATAAAAGATAATGAGAATCTGAATCCTGAAAGTTTCAAAATGACATTCAAGGAAAATTTGTTGACAAATTTGAAAAACCATGCTTACAAAACATTTGCATATGGAAATGTTTTTGAGGAAAACGGGAAGCTAAATGAACAAAAAGCAAATATTGCTCTTGAGGAAGAATGGAATTATTTCTGCCAGGGAATCTACGGAATCTGCACTTTGAATAATAATGAAAATGACATTATTGAAAAGGAAATTGCCATAAAGAGAATTTTGGATTTCATAGAAAAGAAATCAGCGTCTTTATCAAATGATGAAAAAATTGAGCTCGAAAAACTCAACGCCGAATTTAATAAAGCGACAAGTAATTTTGCGCCTTATCAGCGAGAATTAAGCAGTAGAGGAAAATATTTGGATAAGTTATTAAGAGCGTTTTCGTTGGATAATTTGATTAAAAAAGAGTATTAATTATAGGATATAAAAAAAGCGAGAACTTTTAAATTCTCGCTTTTTTTATTTTTAATATTCCGGAGCCAGTTCTAATTCCAGTCCTTCTAATTCTGTAGTAATTGGAATCTGACAGCCTAAACGACTATTAGATTTAACATAAAATGCTTCCGAAAGCATGGCTTCTTCTTCATCTCCCATTTCTGGTAATGCAACGTCATTCAGAACATAACACTGGCAAGAGGCACACATGGCCATTCCGCCACAGGTTCCTTCAACAGGAAGTTCGTATGCTTTGCATAACTCCATTATATTCATTGCCATATCAGTTGGAGCCTGTAATTCGTGTATAACTCCTTCTCGATCCTTAATCTTTATTAATACATCCATTTTAATTATTTGGAATTTTATGGGTTAGGATTTAATAACGTGAAAAAACCCTTGTTTTTATTAACTGGTTGGTTTTATGCTAAATGCGAATTCTTTTCTTTTGTTTTCTTTCAGGTGCATTTTTACACCAAGTATGTTGCCTCCTTTTTCTAACAACGTAACAACAGCAATAACAGAATAATAATCTTTATTGGCCTGAAAGATTAATGTTCCTTCGTAAGTTGAATTAACAACTCCTTGTTTATCTGTAGTCGCAGAAAGTTTTCTTGGATGTGTAAATTCAGCTGTACTATAAGTTGCCTTGTTTGAAAATTTTGCTTTTCCTTCGGCAAAATCATATAAGAAATCATAATTTCCAATTCTTAAAGTGCCTTCTTCACTATTTGCAGTAGTGTTAAAAACAATTTGTCCTGAATATTCAAAATCGGACCATTCTTCTGATTCACTTACCCAAGCTTTATCAACAATAAGAGTCTGTGTTTGCTGTGCGTAATTGGCTGACACGAAAAACAGCAGTAAAAATAGAGCGTAATAGTTCTTCATAATTTAGGATTAAAGGGTTATTTTACAAATTTAGGCTAATTATATAATAATTCCTTAACTTAAACTCTTAAAACTTTATATCCTTTTTTGTTAAATCTTCAATGTTTACGCTTATTCTGAACATTTTTCTTAAGATTTTTAAAACAAACAAGCAAAAGAGCTATTATTCTTGTTAATAATCTAAAGGTCTAAAATGAGAAGAACATTTCTTTTACATAATGTTTACCACAGTTTCAATCTGTGGAGCATATTTTTTTATTGTTGTTTCAACTCCAGCTTTTAGAGTCATTTGGTTTACACTGCAGCTTATGCACGCTCCTTCGAGACGAACTTTAACATGCTTATCATCATCTATAGAGATAAGTGTAATATCGCCTCCATCAGAATTTAAAAAAGGTCTGATTTCGTCTAATGCAAGTAATACATTGCTAGTTAATTCTTCTGTTGTCATAATATTTTATCAATTAGAAAATTAGTCAATTAGATAAGTAAAAAATTCACTTTGAAGTAAAAATTATCTCATTATCTAATTATCAAATTATCTCATTAGTCTTATCTCAATTATCTAATTATTTTTTTACTGCTGAACAACCTGCCATTGTCGTAATTTTAATAGCTTCTGTTGCAGGTAGACTATCGTTTCTATTTACAGTTTCTTGTACTACATTTCTAGTAATTTCTTCAAAAACAGTTTCGATTGCAGAAGCTGTTTGTAAAGCAGCTGGACGACCGTAATCTCCGGCTTCACGAATTGATTGTACAATTGGAACTTCTCCTAAAAATGGAACATTCAAATCTTCAGCAAGGTTTTTAGCACCCTCTTTTCCAAAGATATAATATTTATTATCAGGCAATTCTTCAGGTGTAAAGTACGCCATATTTTCAATAATTCCCAAAACAGGAACATTAATATTGTCTTGCATAAACATGGCAACTCCTTTTTTTGCATCAGCAAGTGCCACAGCCTGAGGAGTACTTACGACTACTGCTCCAGTTATTGGCAGCGATTGCATGATCGAAAGGTGTATGTCTCCAGTTCCCGGAGGCAAATCGATTAGCATAAAATCTAATTCTCCCCAATCTGCATCAAAAATCATTTGGTTTAAAGCTTTAGCAGCCATTGGACCTCTCCAGATTACAGCTTGACTTGGTGCCGTAAAGAAACCGATAGAAAGTATTTTGATTTCATAACTTTCAATTGGTTTCATTTTAGACTTTCCGTCAACAGTAATTGAAACCGGCTTTTCGTTTTCGACATCAAACATAATTGGCATCGAAGGCCCGTATATATCAGCATCTAAAACGCCAACAGCAAAACCCATTTTTGCCAATGTAACAGCAAGATTTGCTGTTACAGTTGATTTTCCTACTCCTCCTTTACCAGAAGCAACAGCAATAATATTTTTGATTCCTGGAATTGCACGACCTTTAATTTCGTTTTTCTCAGGAGTTTCTACCTTAATGTTTACTTTAATTTTTGCATCAGCAGATATCAATTCGTGAATCGTTTTTTTGATATCATCTTCAGCTCTTTTTTTAATGTGCATTGCTGGTGTATGCAGTACTAAATCTACTACAACTTCGTCTCCGAAAGTAAGGACATTGGCAACAGCACCACTTTCAACCATATTTTTTCCTTCTCCAGCTATAGTAATAGTTTCTAAAGCTTTAAGAATTTCTTTTCTGTCTAATTTCATTTTAATAAGGTATTTTTCTATTGATGAAACGTTGTTAAAGAACTATGTTAATTTAAACTCATTTCAGACTGCAAAGATAACTGATTATGTTTGGATTTCTTCTCTTTTTGAATCGTATTTATTGATATCTAAATTATTCAAAATGATACTCTTGTTTTTTAGACCTGCTGGTTTTCAATCTTAAATCAGAACATCGAGATGTTTCAACATTCCCACGTGCGAATTTTAATAGATTACAAAGTAATATGATAATAAGTTTTGCGTGCCTCTGAAGTAAATTTGACTACCCTAAATTTCTGATTTAAAGCATTTTGAAAAATGCATAAATAATTTTATAAACCTGCAAAAGTAATTTTGTACTAAATAATTAAAAAACAAAAAAATGCAACGTTTTATCTTTTTAACCTTGAGTATTGTGGTGAGTTTTACAACTTTTTCTTTTAATTCTATTGCGAATGAAAGTAAAGTAAAAACAAATGAAATTGAAGTTGAGAGTACTTTAGTAAATAAAATAGGGTTCTCTGCAGTTGCTCTCGACAGCGTGTTGATTGACAAATTTTTTAAAAAGTATACCAAATTAAAAAAATATCAAAATGAGGTTTCAGATCTTTATCAAAAAAGAGAATACAACTCTATTTGGTACGATGATGCAGCGATTAATGAATATGGAATTTTGTTATATCAAAAAGTCAGTGTTTTAAACGAACAGGGAATTAAAGCGAATATGGCTTATATGAATGTTATTGAAAGTGCTTTTGATGATAAAGCTTCAAATAAACTTTCTAAAACGGAGGGAGAACTTTTGCTTTCAAGCATGTATTTCTTTTATTCAAACAATTCTGGTGTTGATGCAGAAACGCTGAAAAAAATAGAATGGGTTTTGCCTTCTAAAAATGTTTCTTACGACACTGTTTTAGATTCACTTGCCACTAATCCGGTTCAAATTAATAAAGATACTAATCTTTTAAACACTCAATATTATAAACTTCAGGCGATGTTGAAAAAATATCGTGACATTGAGAAAAACAATCTTTGGAAAAGAATTGATATCGATACTGAAAATTATAAAGATTTAAAACCTTTTGATTCGTCAGTTGCCGTAAAACAAATTAGAGAACGCTTGTTTGTTATTGGTGATTTAAAACAAGATTCAAAAAGAAATGTCTATGATGAAGAAATGATGGCAGGAGTTTTAAATTATAAAAAAAGATACGGTCTTAAATTAAACTATACTCTTACATTAGAGCATATTAACCAAATGAATGAACCAATCGAAAACAGCATAAAAACAATAATGCTGAATATGGAACGCTGCAGATGGATTCCTGCAAAATTGGGTCAGGCAGCTGAATATGTAATGGTTAATATTCCAGCTTACAGATTGAATTATATAAAAAATGGAAAAAACAGATTGACATCTGACGTTTTTGTGGGATCAAGATTGACAGAGACTTTTATTTTTAGCGGTAACATTGATCGAATTGTATTTAGCCCATATTGGAATGTTCCGGCAAGTATTGTCAATAATGAATTGAAACAAAAAATGGCTGCCGATGAAAATTATTTGGCAGAAAATAATATGGAGTGGAATGATGGAGCAGTGAGACAAAAACCAGGACCTAAAAATTCTTTAGGCTTAGTAAAATTCTTATTCCCAAATCCTAATGATATATATCTTCACGATACTCCAGCAAAAAGTTTATTTGATTTTGAAAAACGTACTTTCAGCCACGGATGTATTAATATTAAAGATGCAAAAGGATTAGCAGTTGCTATGTTAGAAGAAGATCAAGAATGGTCAAAATCTAAAATTGACGAATCTATGAGCGGTGAAAAAGAAACGCCTTGTATACTTAAAAATAAAGTGCCAATATTTATAGGTTATTTTACAGCTTGGGTAAATGAAAATGGTGAAATAGGTTTTTATAAAGATGTTTATGAAAGAGATCAGCGTTTAGATAAATTACTGTTTTCTGATTCAGTTGCCATGCAATAATACACACACGACAATTATTTATAAAAGAGAAACCCGCCACTACTGAAGCTTCGGTAATCGCGGGTTTCTTCAAAAAAAATGGTCTACAAGCTTATTCGTATTTTAAATATTTTAAAACATCAATTTTAGTTACCTGATAGGCTTTTGCCAGCACTATAAGCAGTGTCAGAACCAATAAAGAAACTAAAGCGACACTAAACGGAATAACTGAAATATTGATTCTGAAAGCAAAATCTTCAAGCCATTTTTGCAATAGGATATAAGCTGGAATAATTCCGACTGCAAATCCCATAAAACAGAAAATGATATATTGTTTTGATAATTCTTTCAATAAAATATCAGTTTCGGCACCTAATGTTTTTCTGATAGCTATTTCTTTCAAACGTCTTTCCATAGAGAAAGAGGCTAAAGCAAACAGTCCAAATATAGCGATAATTATTACAACTAGATTCAAGATAAAAAACAAGTCTTTTTGTTTTACCTGTTCCTGATATGTCTTGGCAAAACCTTTATTTACAAATTCATAATCAAAAGGATAATCCGGATTTACATTTTTCTCCCAGTACGCTTTTAAACCGGCCAATGTTTCACTTAAATTGTTTGGAGAAACCTTAACATAAATATTGTCAAAGTTATTCCATTTTAAAGTTTTAAGGTTGATGAAAACCATTGGAGGCACTTTATCCTGCAAACCGGTAATGTGAAAATCTTTTACAACTCCTACTATTTTAAATTTCATGTTTCCTTTTTCATTTCCCCAACCTGATGTGATAATTGTATTAATTGGGTTTTTTAGGTTTAATTTTTTAGCAAGCGTTTCGTTTATTAACCAGTTGTCTATAGTGTCTGAAGCAAACTTAGGCGACAAATCACGACCCTGTACAATTTTAATTTTCATCATTTCAAGAAAACCAAAATCCATTTCTACATTTCGAGGCTGTACAAAAATACTATTGTGTGTAAATCCTGAGCTTGAGTTGGTGCTGTTTCCAAAACTTCCGGCAAAAGTTGTCACTCCTTTTACTCCTGCAATTTTACCAATTTCTTGTTTTGCAACTTGATATTTAGCTGTTTTCGTACGGAAATCAGTTAGGTTATAAGGAATTCTAATAATCTGATCACCACTAAAACCAAGGTCTTTATTCATCATATAATTAACCTGTGAGTTTACAATTAACGCACCAATTATAAAAAATGCAGCAATTCCAAACTGAAAAATCAACATCGAATTTCGAATCCAGATACCGCTTTTGCTTCTTGAGAAATTACCTTTTAAAACTTTTAAAGTTTCAAAATTTGAAATATAAATAGCAGGAAAAATACCCGCAAGAACGATCACTAATCCAAATATAAAAATAAGCTGCAGGTAAAATTCACCGCCATTCATAGTCAGGTTCTTTTTCAAAAAGTTGTTGTAATACGGTATTGAAAGCTCTACAATTGCTAATGCAAAGATGATAGCTAAAATGACAATTATGGCTGTTTCAAATATAAACTGAGCAATAATTTGTTTTTTAGTAGCACCTACAATTTTGCGTACACCAACTTCTTTAGCGCGTTTGATAGCAGAGGCCGTCGCCAGATTGATGTAATTAACCAGAGAAAGGGCTAAAATTAGAATGGACAATCCAACCATGATATAAAGCAATTGCAAATTACCTCTTCCTTCTGGAAAATTGCGTCCTCCCGACGATTTTGTACCATATAGACGGGCCGTCTTAAGTTGGTCTATTATTACAGTCGTTTGTCCGTTTTCTTTAATATATTCTTCTGCAGTTTGTCCGTTTTCTTTGGCATCTTTTAAGGTTCTGTTGACAAAATCTACATTTTGCATTTTCTTTAAAACTGCTACAGCATCGGCATTTTTTTTAATTTTAATCATCATGGCATAATTAAAATTTCCCCAGCTGTTTTGATCCTGTTCGCGTTTAACGTCGCCAAAAACGTAATTTGGTTCGATAGACGATGGTCGAATTAAGCGATAAACCGACTTGACAATGTAAAATTTACTATTGTAGTTGATTGATTTACCAATTGGATCTTCGTCTTTAAAAAGCAATTTTGCAGCTTCTTCAGATAAGGCAACGCTATTTTTCTCCTTTAAAATGTTAGTTTTAGCTCCTTTTATAATCGGGAACGGGAAGACATCAAAAAAGCCATTGTCAGAAACAGTAATTTTTTTATCCATTACTTTTTGATTCTGATATTTTATAGGCGCTTCATTGTACCAATTATTGAAGAAAGAAATAGTCTCGATTTCAGGAATCGTGGCCTTGCAGGTTTCTCCAAACGGAATTGAATTGGTAGCCCAAGTATCGCCAGTTGTACCAATTTTATTCAGCGATTGATATACATTCTCTTTTTCAGGATTCCATTGATCGTAGGCGTTTTCGTTGTTCCAGTATAAAATTGCAAAAATTACTCCGGCAACGCCAATGCTTAATCCTAATACATTTAAAAACGAAAACAGTTTATTTTGCTTTAAATGATAAACAAATATTTTAAACCAGTTAAAAATCATGGTGTATTTTTTTATAATTGTTAGTTTTTTTAATAAGATCTAAAAGGTTTCTGTACCTAACAGATTTTTAGATCATTGCTAATATTTTGCAAACAAATCCAATTAGGATTGTGATTGCGGTTATAATAAATTTTATCATTTTGAAATTATTTAGCGTCCATAAAAACATCAACATTTCTCTGATTTAGTTTTTCAGAAAATATAACGCCATCTTTCATATGAATCGTTCTTTGCGAAAACGAAGCATCATAATCAGAGTGAGTCACCATTAAAATTGTCGCGCCTTTTGCGTGCAGATCAGTTAAAAGTTCCATTACTTCATTACCATTTTTACTGTCCAGGTTTCCGGTTGGTTCATCGGCTAAAATGATCTTTGGATCATTAACCAAAGCTCTGGCAACGGCAACTCTCTGCTGTTGTCCTCCAGAAAGCTGCTGTGGATAATGTTTTAAACGGTGCGAGATATTTAATTTTTCAGCAATAGCCTCAATTTTTTGTTTTCTGTCTGATGCTTTTACATTGTTGTAAAGCAAAGGCAGTTCGATATTGTCATAAACATTTAGTTCGTCGATCAAATTGAAATTCTGAAAAATGAATCCGATATTTTCTTTGCGAACCTGAGCTCTTCCTTTTTCTTTTAGACTAATCATTTCTTGGTCTAATAATTTGTAACTTCCATCAGTAGCACTGTCTAAAAGGCCAATAATGTTTAATAAAGTAGATTTTCCGCAACCTGAAGGTCCCATGATAGTTAAAAAATCACCTTTTTTAATTTCTAAAGAAATACCGCTTAACGCTGATGTTTCTACTTCTTCCGTTCTAAAAACTTTGGTTAAATTTTGAATTGTTATCATATTGTTTTGGAATTAAATGTTGTTAAAATGTTTTTTGATTGATGATTGAAACTTTTTTTAATTGTGAATTGTAAAATGTAAGATGTAAAATGTAAGATGTAAAATGTAAAATGTGACTGTAAACTGAGAACTGAGAACTGTTACTGAAAATTAATCGATAATTCCTCAACATCTTTATAATCTGTGTAAGATGATGTTATAACAGATTCTCCTTCTTTTAAGCCTTCTAGAATTTCATAATAAGAAGGATTTTCTCTTCCTAGTTTTATGTTTCTTCTTTCTGCTTTATTTCCTTTTACTACAAAAATCCATTTTCCTGCCGTTTCTTGATTAAAGCTTCCTTTAGAAACTACTAGGGTTTTATTTTTCTCCGATAAAATCAGCTTTACGCCAAAACTAAGTCCGTCTTGCAAAACGATTTGTTCTTTAGAGGTAAAAGCCAATTCTACAGTAAAATGACCACTTTTTACCTCCGGAATTACTTTGGTTACTAAAACTTCAAGTGTTTTTCCTTTAAATTCTACTTGCCCTTTTAAGCCTTCGCGAACCTTTTCTAAATAAAACTCATCAACATCAGCAGTCAATTTGTATCCTTGTTTGGAGTCAATTTTTCCTATGCTTTCTCCTGCTTGAAATGTTTTTCCTAAAACTGGTTCGAATGAAGTTAATCGGCCAGATTCTGGAGCAGTGATCAAAAAGTTCTTTTTGTTGTTTCTCAAAATATCCAAACTTTTTTCCATGGTCTGGATAGAACGGTTGATTTGAGAAATCTGTACTTGATTCGATTGTTTTTCTTTTTGAATACTTTGCTGAATGGTTCTTTTTCTTTCTTCCTGAAAACGCAGGCTTTCCTTAAAAGTATTCCAGTCATTTTTAGAAATCACCTCTTTTTCAAACAATTTCGAATTCATATCGTATAATCTTTTGGCATCATTATAATCGTGTTCGATCAAAACCAAGTCTTTGTTTAAATTCAGCTCTTGATTTCTAATGTTTAGTTTTCCGCTGTTCAAATTATTAATCTGCTCAATAATAGCCGTTTCCTGAGTTAGATAATTCAACTCTGTATTTGGGTTGTACAAACGTGCAAGTGATTGCCCTTTGGTTACCATTGCGCCATTTTCTACAAATATCTCTTTTACAGATCCTCCTTCTGTAACATTTACAAGCATTACGTTCAGTGGTTCGACTTTGGCTTGAAAAACAACGAAATCTTCAAAAAAGGCTTTCTCAATTTTCTGAACCGTTATCTCTTCTGCCTTAACATTCAGACTTCTTTTGGTATTAAAAGAAAAAAAGATGATGGCGCCCAAAACTAAAAAAACAGCAATTGCTATTGTCAGATATCTAAATTTTCTATTTTTACGAGGAATTATCGTGTCCATTTTTTAAATAATTTACTGATTACCAATAGGTAAATACTGTGCCAATAAATTTGTTATTTGTAAAGCATTGATTTTAAAGAAACTTTAAAAACGAATCCAAAAAAGGACTGTTCGATAATGAACAGTTGACCGTTCAAAAGCGGACAAAAAAAGACAGCATGCGAAAAAAACAAGCCCAAATATTAATTGTTGACGATCAGGAAGAAATTCTTTTTTCGGCAAAAATGATTCTCAAAAAACATTTTGAAACCATTTTTACCACAAACAGCCCTAAAAAAATCATTTCACTTTTGAGCGAAAATGAAATAAATGTGGTTTTGCTAGACATGAATTACCGAATTGGTTTTGAAGACGGACGCGAAGGAATTCATTGGCTTAAAGAAATAAAGACACTTTCGCCACAGACAGTAGTTATTTTAATGACTGCTTTTGGCAAAATTGATACCGCTGTCGAAGGTATAAAAATAGGTGCTTTTGATTATGTTTTAAAACCTTGGCACAACGAAAAACTACTGGAAACAATTGATAAGGCTGTCGCCGAAAGCCGAAAAAACAGCAAAAAAACAGTAGTTGAAAAAGCAGAAAAAAGGTATTTTGTTGGTACTTCTCAAAAAATAAAACACGCGTATTCTATTGCCGAAAGAGTGGCTAAAACGGATGCAAATGTTTTGATTTTAGGTGAAAATGGAACAGGAAAATATGTTTTTGCCGAATTCATTCACCAAAATTCACAACGAAAAGACGAACCTTTTGTACATGTAGATTTGGGATCATTAAGTGATAATTTATTCGAAAGCGAACTTTTTGGATATGCAAAAGGCGCTTTTACAGATGCAAAAACAGATACGCCCGGAAGGTTCGAAATGGCCCAGAACGGAACTATTTTTTTAGATGAAATTGGTAATATTCCGTTTCATCTGCAATCAAAATTATTACATGTTTTACAGACTAAAACCGTTACGCGTTTGGGCGAAAGCAAACCTCGGCCTTTAAATGTCCGCATAATTGCGGCAACAAATATTGATATTAAAGCGGAGGTAAAAAACAAAACTTTCCGCGAAGATTTGCTGTACCGAATTAATACGATGGAAATTCATCTTCCATCACTACGCGAACGAAAAGATGATATTGTTCCTATGGCCAATTTTATTCTCGATCAGATTGCCCAAAAATACAATCATGGTCCCGAAGCTTCGGCATGGCATTTTGAAGAGAATGCTGCACCATATTTAGAAAAATATCCATGGAAAGGAAATATTCGCGAAATGGAAAATAAGATCGAACGTGCTTTAATCTTAGCCGATAATAATACCATTTCAGTTCACGATTTAGATATTTTAGCATTTGACGATGTTCAGGAAAATGATGACAATGCGTTATCTGAAATGGAAAAAAATGCTATCGAAAAGGCATTATTCAAACATCACGGAAACATTAGTAAAACAGCTGAAGAACTCGGTTTGTCAAGAGCAGCCTTATACAGAAGAATTGAGAAATACGATTTAAAAAATATAGGTTAATTTTTTTCTTGCAGATAAAAATGATTTTTAATTTACAATCTGCCCAATCTCCGAAAGATTACAGGAACTAAAAATTTTAATCTTGTAAACTTTGACAATAAAAAAAACAAAATGAAAAACTGGAAGTTCTATAACGCCTTATTTGTGAGAGTCTTATTTATTATGATTCTCTTTTTCTTTTGCGTTTTTCTAATTTATAATATGTTTTATTATAACGCTCTTGTAGTTGGTGTTTTTGTCGTTATATTGTTGTCAGAAATGTATTTTTATGTTAAAAACCGACTGCTTTTTTACGACAGAACTTTGCTTTCTATTTTAAAAAATGATTTTTCATCCAATTTTCCAGAGGAGAACAAAAAAGGCCATTTTGAAAATTTATACCTTTTGTACGAAACTTTAAAAGTACAGCAACAAGAACAAACTTCAAAAGAATTAGTTTATAAATCGATTTTGAACAGTATTGATACCGCCACTTTAATCCTAGAAAGAGAAAATGAGGATTGGGATATTTTTTTGATGAACGATTGTTTTTCGACTTTGTTTAAAGTGCCAAAAGTCAGTCAATGGAAATACCTTAAAAATTATTTGCCTTCGCTTTGTGCCGAAATTGAAACTGTTGGTTTTACCGAGTTAAAATCGGCAATTTCTATTAAAATCGAAGAGCAGGATTTGCAGACTTTTATGTTGCAGACTTCGCTTACAAAAACCTATAACAAAGAATATTTTATTATTTTATTAGATAGTATTCAGCGCGTTATTGAGAAAAAAGAAAAAGAAGCCTGGATTAATTTGATGAAAATTATTTCGCATGAATTAATGAATTCTTTAACGCCAATTCGTGCGCTTTCGCAGAACTTACTCCAAATTGTCGATCAGGAAAAACTCGAAGAAGATGATTTTGATGACATTAAAAGCAGTATTTCTACGATTATAAACAGAAGCGACCATTTGCAGGTTTTTGTTGAAAATTACAGAAAACTGGCCATGTTGCCGACACCAAATAAGCAGATGACGCCCATTAACGGATTGTTTGAAGATTGTTTGCGCATTATGAATCCGATTTTGAAAGCTGAAGGCATCGAATTGATGAATGAAATTAATAGTTCGCGTTCTATTTTAATAGATAAAAACCAAATGGAACAGGTAATTATAAATTTGATTACCAATAGTATTCACGCTTTAAAAGATAAAACAGAAAAGAAACTGATTCTTTCCAGCTATACAGAAAACAATCGCTTTTTTATCACGCTCTCTGATAACGGAAAAGGAATCGATCCGGAAATTCGGGACAAAGTATTTCTTCCATTTTTTACCACTAGAAAAGACGGCGCGGGAATTGGCTTAACGCTTTCAAAAAATATTATAGAAGCGCACGGCGGTTATCTAAGCTATCAAACCGATGAAGATAAAACGAGTTTTGTTATTTGTTTGATTTGATTTTTTTCCTCACCATATAAGTGATTTAAGTTCATTTAAATGTTGCGTATAAAATTTGACGCAAAGCTGTTTGTATTTAATCACGCAAAGAAGCCGAGTCGCAAAGAAAAACTTAAAAAAGAAAAACTTAGCGACTCTGCGTCTTTGCGCGATTAATTGATAAAGTAAAGCAAACTTAAAATGAACTTATATCATTTATAAGGTGGAAATTTCCGGTTCCCAGAAATGTTTTTCGAGATCTATAATTTGATTGTCGACAATTTTAATGCCTTCGCTTTCTAGTAATTGCTGCATTAAATTGGTTCCGTCGAAGTGATGTTTTCCAGTCAAAAGTCCTTTTCTGTTTACAACGCGATGCGCGGGAATATCGTCCATATTATGACACGCATTCATCGCCCAGCCAACCATTCGTGCAGAACGTGCGGTTCCTAAAGCTTTTGCAATTGCGCCATAAGAAGTTACTTTTCCGTACGGAATTTGCCTGGCAACCGCATACACTTTTTCGAAAAAATTATCTTCGGTCATAATTTGATTTTTAAAATTGTTTCTCGCAGATTTTGCAGATTAAGCGGATTAAAATTAAATCAAAAAACTTTAATTTGTGGCAAAAATAATCTGCCAAATCTGTGGTTTATGTTTTACCCAAAGTAGTAATTCAAAATATTAAAAAGTGTAAGGATAGCAACTAAACCCGTAATGCTGCCAATAATAGTGTTCATGTTTCGCATCAAATAATCCGTTTTCTTTTCTATTCTTCCAAAAAAGGCAATGTAGCTGTACAAAACAACAAACGAACCTAAAACAGAACCTAAAACAAAAGTAAAAATGATGTTGCTCTCAAAAACAAAAAGTTGGTAAGATGCCAAAGTAACACTTACCAAAACATAATACGGAATTGGAAAAAAGTTCAATCCCGAAAGCAGCATTCCTAAAAAGAAACGGCTTTTTTTACTGCTTTTTTTAATCTTCGATTTCTTTGCTTTGGGTTCTTTGGCGATAAACAAAAAGTATATCGTCAAGACCGAAAAAATACCGAATCCAACTTCACGCAGTAGAGTAACCACATCTGGCCGATTGTCAATTACCTGAGCAAATAAAACCGCTACATAAACCTGAAAAAAAATGACTAAAACAGCGCCAATTACAAACCACATTGCATTCTTTTTCCCTTCTTTCAGATTTATTTTCGCTGCTGTCATGTTGATTAAACCTGGCGGAATAATCCCTATAACTGCTGCAATAAAACCTGAAAGTAATGGAGTAAGTAATGCCATTCAATTATTTGATGGGTTAGAAAAAAACTGTTTTCAAAATTAAATTAATCTTTAATTTTGAAACGAATATACGTAATTGCCTTGTTAATTTCTAAATATTGTTTTTCATAGAAAGTTTGAAAAGCAGTAACTTCTTCTGGACTTCCTTCATTTTTATAGACATTATGATTGGCGTATAAAACCTCATGTCCTTCGCCGTGAAGCAATCCAAGCGTATATCCGTGCATAAATTCGCTGTCGGTTTTTAGGTTTACGACACCGTCTTTTTTAAGGATTTTTTTATACAATTTCAAAAATTCAGAATTTGTCATTCTGTGTTTTGTTCTTTTGTATTTGATTTGCGGATCCGGAAATGTAATCCAGATTTCATCTACTTCATTATCAGCAAAAATATGATTGATCAATTCGATTTGAGTTCGAACAAATGCAACGTTATATAGTCCGTTTTCAACAGCGGTTTTTGCACCTCTCCAGAAACGAGCTCCTTTAATATCAATTCCGATAAAATTTTTGTTCGGATATCTTTCTGCCAATCCAACAGAATATTCTCCTTTTCCACATCCTAATTCTAAAACTAATGGATTGTCATTTTTAAAGAAATCAGAATTCCATTTTCCTTTCAGAGGCATTAAATCGCCTACAACTTCTTCTCTTGTTGGTTGAAAAACGTTTTCAAATGTTTCGTTTTCTCTGAATCTTTTTAGTTTATTTTTACTTCCCACTTGTACAAAAATTTTCCGCAAAATTAAGGAATATAAACGAATGAAAATAGTGCAATTAGGTTTTAAAAGTTTTTACAATAGATTTCGCAAATTAGAAAGATTAATTATTTAATTAAAAATCATTTTAATTTGCTAAATCTGTGGTATATTTTCAACCGTAATGCGGTTCTGTAATGGGTTTTGATTTTGGATCTAATGTTTCGTCGTGCTGCGATAAATCAAGTCCGATGTGTTCGTTTTCTTCAGAAACACGAAGCGGAATAATAAAGTTGGTTACTTTAAACAAGAAATAAGCTCCGAAGAAAGTAAATATCGATACTAAAACTAAAGCCATCATATGATGCGCAAAAACGTTCCAGCCACCGTGTAATAAACTCGCATTTTCTCCGTGTGCGAAGATCGCAGTAAGGATCATTCCCATAATACCGCCAACGCCGTGACAAGCAAAAACATCAAGAGTGTCATCGAATCTTTTTGAGAAACTGCAGTTAACAACGGAGTTTGAAACCAAAGCAGTAATAAACCCGAAGAACATACTTTCAGGAACAGAAATATAACCTGCTGCCGGAGTTATGGCAACCAATCCAACAACAGCTCCAATACAAGCGCCTAATGCCGAAACTTTTCTGCCGTTCATTCTATCAAAGAAAACCCAAGTTAACATGGCTGCTGCCGATGAAGTTGTTGTCGTTGCAAAAGCCATTGCGGCAGTTCCGTTTGCAGCAAGAGCTGAACCAGCGTTGAAACCGAACCAGCCAAACCATAACATTCCAGTTCCTAATAATACAAACGGAATATTGGTTGGAATATGCTGACTATTTTTTCTTTTTCCGAGAACTAAAACACCGGCCAAAGCAGCAAATCCAGAACTCATGTGAACTACCGTTCCGCCAGCGAAATCTTTAACGCCGAAATAACTTCCTAAAACACCTGTTGGATACCAAACAGAATGACACAAAGGCGCATAAATAAATATAGTAAACAAACTGATGAATAATAAATACGATATAAAGCGAACACGTTCTGCAAATGAACCAGTGATAATTGCCGGAGCAATTATGGCAAATTTCATTTGAAACAGCGCAAACAGCATAAACGGAATTGTGCTGGCCAATTGTTTATGAGGCAAAACGCCCACATAATCCATAAAAGCAAAAGTAGTCGGATTTCCGAAGAAGCTGTAAAAGTGATCTCCAGAACCAAAACCTACTGGTTCTCCAAAAGCCAAGCTAAATCCGACAACAACCCATAAAAGTGTTACCACGCCCAAACAAATGAAACTTTGCAGCATGGTTGAAATAACATTTTTCTTGCCTACCATACCGCCATAGAAAAAAGATAATCCCGGCGTCATGATTAAAACAAGACAGCAGGAAGTCAGCATCCAAGCGACATCTGCAGGAACGATATGGTCTATTGTACCAAACTTAGACAATACATAACTGTTTTTAGTAACTGTTGGCCAAAATGCCCCCGTAATACAAACAATACTTATAATAATAAAGGAGATGATCCAGCGTCTTTCTATTTTCATTTTTCAAATACTTTATTGAACCCTATTTTTTTTGGGGTCAAAGTTAAAAAAAAATAGATATTTTGATTTTTAAGGCTTTAAAAATAGAGGCTAGTCTTTTATTTTAGTCGATTTTGTAAAATACAGGTCTTTTTTTTGAGACAATCTTATTTTGAACTTCTAAATTACAAAGAATTTTATCAATTGTATTATAATTAAATTGACAATAGGTTTGCTAAAGTGCTAGAAAAGTTAGGATTATAATAAGAAAGTTCTAAAATGTTTTATTTCTTCTTAAGTTTTGCAATCAGAACATCTTCGATCGGCGCTTTAGCTTTAGTTACGGCATCAACTTCGTCATTCGGAATCGTCATGGATAACACATAATGCTGGATTTTCCATTCGTTTCCTATTTTGACTAAAACGCCTGAACCGCGGCAGATTTTCATTTGCGTATTTAGCAATTCATCAAACCAAGCAATGGTTCCAGTTTTGTCAAAAAAGATATTGCGTTCTAAAGCAGTAAAATTCCAAGTTTTTCCTTTGTCAAAAAATGGTTTCGCCCAAATTTTGAAATTCTTTTTAGTCCAGTTTTCAGTTGCATCTGTTCCTATAAAAATGGCATCATCAGCCATTAAATCAAAATAAGCATCGAACTTCACATCGGCAGCAGCTTTATGCCAAGTGTCTAGTGTTTGATTGATTTTCTCTTTATCAGAAGTTTGTGCATTTGCAAAAAATGTAACGAATAGAAGGAGTAGAATTGATTTTTTCATGAGTTAAGTTATTTGAGTTTAAAGGTAGGAATGATTTTTAAAGGATAAAAGGTTTCACCCAGATTTAGCAGATTTAGACAGATAGTCTAATATTTCATTCAGTTTAAAATCTGCGAGAAAAAAACTTCCCGCCTTACCGTTTTTGCGAGATTTAATCATAAAGTAAATCAAAAACTTAAAAGATCTTACATTACTTATATAGTTTAATTTTTTATATTTGAGTGCTCTAAAATACCACAAACATGAATCCGAAAACCATTATAAGTTCGATCGTTATTTCTTCTTTGCTTTTTGTGTCCTGCAAAAAAGAATTAGAACCACAACAAAGTACGCCTACTTCTGAATTAATTAAATTAGGATTAGTAAAAGATACGGCAAAAGTTCAATCTGTAGTACAGGCACCAGCCACAAACCCGAATACAGTTTTAGGAGAAACCAAAGGTTTGAATCCCGCTCACGGACAGCCAGGTCACCGTTGCGATATTGCAGTTGGCGCACCATTGAATTCGGCACCGGCGCAAGGACAAACAGCGCAGCCTGTTCAAACTGTTCAAGTAAATCCGAATCAGCAAAATAGAATTACGACAACAACAACTGTTGCGCAGCCGGTAAAAGTAGGGAAAGGAATGAATCCGTCGCACGGACAGCCAGGTCACAGATGTGATATTCCGGTTGGAGCACCTCTAAATTCTCCAGTTGCAAAACCAGTTGCTGCAATTCCAACACAAGGAGGAAGCACTTCACAAACCTTTACGGTAACACCACCAGCAGGAAATGCTGTTCCAGCTTTATTAAGTACAGAAGAACCAGTAGCAACAGCAGACGGAATGAACCCCGCACACGGAAAACCAGGTCACCGTTGCGATATTGCAGTTGGAGCTCCGTTGCCGAAATCATAATTTTAGAGGTACAAAGTGGCAAAGTGGCAAAGGTGCAAAGTGATAAAGGTACAAAGGTTCAAAGTGACAAAGGTTCAAAGTAGCAAAGTGATAAAGGTACATAGGCGCAAAGAAAAACTCTGAGCCTATGTACCTTTGCACCTTTTTCCCCTAGTGCGCTTTCAGTTTTTCGAAAGTTGTAGTAAGTGATTTTTTTACTTTGCTTAAAGCACCGCTAAAAGCTTTTTCGATTGTATCAGCATGCTCTGTAACCGTTAAAGGCTGTAATTTTGCAGTGCGCACTTCGATCACGCATTTTTTATCGTTTAAGCTGAATTTCTCTCCATTTTCATCTCCAAAATGAACTTCAACTCGGGTAATTTTTTCCTCAAAGCGAGCTAAGCCTTTTTCTAATTCTGCAGAAAAATAAGCTTCTAATCTTTCGTGTCCGTCAATGTTTTTATCTGTATTGATTTGAATTTTCATAAGGTATATATTTAATGATAGTTTCTCAAAGCTATCTCAATTAGAATGAAAAGACAAGCGAGTTAATAAAACATTATGAAAAATTTCGGGATTTTTTGTCATTCCCATAAAGGAGGAATTTTTGATAATTGCTCTCTCCTAAAATTAATCATATTTAGAATTTCCATAATGCAAGAGCCTAGATTCTTTTTGATATCGTTGCTCCAAAAACGCAGTACTTTCCAATTGTGAGATTCTAAATAGGCATTGACTTCAATGTCTCTTTGCATATTCCGTTCAATTTTTTTGATCCAATATTCTGAATTGTTTTTTGGTTTTTTTTTGGTTTCCCAGTCTTTTCCGTGGAAGAATTCACCATCAACAAAAATGGCAATTTTAAGAGGAGTAAAAGTTAAATCTGGACAACCAAAGACTTTTTTGTTGTTTTTCCGATAACGCAAGCCTATATTCCATAACGCTTTTGCCAAAGTGATTTCTTCTTTGGTGTCCTTGCTTTTTATCGCACGCATGTTTTTGGAGCGCTGTTCCGGCGTAAAACAATCCATAATGAATAATTATTAAGGTGTTTAAATTTAATAATTAGTGGTATTTAATGGGTTATAGGTTGGTGTGGGGAATGTTTTATAATTTACATTGGAGATTATTCATTATTTAATTTCCTTTGTCTTCATCAATTTAGTTAATGATACAGTAAAAGGCATTCCTGCCTGTGTGTAAACATTCTTGTTTGTTTCTAAATTTTTTTTGTATTCATCTAATTTTTTAAAATTCCAGCTTACATTTTCAAATTCTAAATCAGTTACTTTTTCAATATCTATTTTTAAATAATGTTCTTTTAAATCATTTGCTTGTGGAAAATTGAGTTCAATAATTCTATTTTTTGAATAAACTTGTATACCGTTACTTTTTATTTCATATAAATCGAAAGCTGTTTCTTGTCCATTTCTCCTTAATAAAAGGTATTTCGCACTTACAACTTCATTTGTTAATTCTAATGAACCAATAGTATCATTCATTCGGAAAAAATACTTTTTATTTTCATTATACCAATCAAATCGTTTAGCTGTTTTTGAATACCCCACTAACACAAAAGTTTCGTCTGGTATTAATTTTGAGCCATTTAAATATTCAGGAATTGGTTCATGGAGTAGATTGTTATCTTCTTTACTAATTTGATGAATATTGTGAGCTTTATGATTTATATTTTCCCGTTGGGATGCTCGGTCTAGTAAATGCTCAATAACCAGATCAATAAACTTAGATAATTCTGTAATGCCGTTATTTGGCCCTGTTGGATTGATAGAAAAAGCACCTAATCCTGGAATGATTTCGTGAAAGCCTCTTATTTCCTTTTTTTCTGTTCCGGGATACAAAACATAAGCACCTCCTGATCTTCTAATTGCATCTTTATAAGCGTGCATCTTTAACAAATCAGCATTTTTATATATTCCCTTTCTCTCGTTGTTTTCTTCTTGTTCTATTAAATCATTATCTGTAGAAGTTTGAATTTGGAATTGTGTTATTTTATATTTTGCATCGAAATGAATATGTACGATAAGGTCTTCTCTTCAGCTTCTTTTTCTTTTAGCATTGTGGGCCAAACTGACAATGTATAATCTGGACGCAGTGTAGTTGTATAACTACCAGTTTGCTCATCAGTATATTTTGTGCCTCCTTTAAAAGAACGATTGTATGAGAATTTTACTTTTAATACTCTATTTTCTGTAATAAAATCACCGTACAAAGCAGTATGTTTTCCTTGTTTTACCATTACATTCAAACCGTCTTTAGTTGGCTCTATCAAATGGTTATAAGATTGCTCTTCGTGTTCGATATCTTTTATTTTAAATTTAGATTTGAATAGATCATACAATGTAAAAAACAACCAATATTCGTATAAAGTAGCAATATCTCTTTTACCAGCTTTATATACATCATCACCACCTTTCCAAACTAATTTGGCAGCTAAATCAAATTGCAACCATGTGCTTAAAACTTCACGGTAACCACTTTTTCGTTGTAAAACAGGACTATTTAATTTTAACGAATTTGGTCTGGAAATATCCTTAAAGAAAGATTGGCTTAAATAGCCATCAAGTTTTGTAACCAAATTAGATGCTTCTATATGTGGTCTTGAATATTTTTTATCCTTAAAGTATTGTTGACAATCTTCTGCAAATCTTAAAAAAACATCCAAAGCATGTTTTACAAATCGATTTTCAGATGTGTCTGTGTGTTCAACTTTTCTAAAGCTATTTATTTTGTTTGGGATCGATTGAATTCCTGCGCGAAATAAAGGATGCGATGTTTGTAAAGGGATTCTATTTGAGCCTGATGAAATTTGCTTCGTTTCAGCGTTATTAAATCTTTTTACTTTACGAATATCGATTGTTTCTGCCTCAGTATTCCAATTGGTTTTTGGAGAAGCTATAATTTTTAATATAGCTTCTTCAAAATCTCTATTTTGAATGATAGAGTTAACAAAACTAAATCTTTGGTAGATTGTTTCATTATCTCTTGAAAAGTCTGTTTCAAAATTTTGCTCAACTGGAGAATTGATTTGCATTAAAAGCTCTGTACACTTATCTGTTATGTCTTTTAACATAAAACGGTAGTTTTCACGGTAGCTTTTATCGAGCTCGGTATCGAATTTAGTTGCTAAAACTTCAATATTAACTTCAAATTCTTTGCTTTCTTGAGTAATATCGGTAACAAATAAAGTTAGTGTGCCCACATAAATATTAGTAACAATTCTACCTAAAGAGGGATCGCGTTTTGACTGTGAGACTATACCATCAATACTACAATTTAGACGATAATTTTTATTTGTAAATGCATATTCATAACAATTACCTTCCAAGATTTGAAAGTTGCTTTCTCCATTCTCGTTTGCTTCCTCTTCTGAAATTTCAAAAAGTCTCCCCTTATTTTCAGGATAGATTTCTAAAAAACCAGTTTCATTGAAAAAAGTTAATGGTATTTGAATATGTTTTTTGATTTCTTCCATATTTCTTTATGCTTCTGCATAACTAGTAAAACCATTAGCCAGTACATTTTTGTACATTCTAATTAGTTTTTCAAAAGAAATAGGATATTTTGCAGAAATTCCTTCAAAGTTGTTTTTATAAAAATCATCAAACTTCTTTTCAAAATCTTCTTTATTTATATCCTCCAAACATAAACTCAACAAAGCAATTAATATTTTTACCAGCTTACTTCTAGAACCGTGTAATTTTGGCAACAATTTTTGCATAATTGCAATGTCTAAACAGTCGTTATTTTTAATTGATGGTTCTAGGGTTTTCAATTTTGTTGCTAATTGCAAAATCTCTGTTGCAGCACGATAACCAAATTCTGCACCAACTGCTTGCAATTGTTTAAAAAATAATACCAACTCTTCTGCTATATTGTCATTTTCAACAATACTATTTTGGGAAGAAATCGACAAGAAACTTTCTGCCATTGGAACTCCTTGACCTTTTAGTTTTTGCAAATCTGGAGTACTCGGACTTGCTAAAAAGTCTTTTATTTCATCGTCTGTAATTCTAAACTCAATTACGTTTGCCCTGTCTAATACTTTAGGACTGAACATATAAGTGGTTTCATCTATGTTAACTGTACCGATAATAAATACATTTTTAGGCCAATATATTTCTGAAGGAATTGATAAACCGTCTAAGCTTTGTCTTGTATTGCCAGTGTATAATTTTATAGTATCTTTAGATTCCATGATACTTAAAAAGTCTGCAAAATAACGTTCTACATGACTAAGATTCATCTCATCTAAAATTAAAAAGAAAGGTTTGTTTTTATTTTCTTGTTTAATAGCGTCTAATAATAAATGAATTACACCACTGTCAGGAGTTATGTATTCGTTACTAACCAAACCATTTGGATATCCAAGTAAAGGTTCTCGATTAGTCCAATCTGCACCTACAGGAACAATTTTATATTGATTATTATCTTCGCAAATCCATTGTGCAAAAGTTTGTGCAATTTTGGTTTTTCCAGAACCTGATAAACCACTAAGAATTAGAAAAGGTTTAGAAGTTAATGAAGCGATGAAACGAAGGATTAATGAGGATGAAAAATTGAGGTTAGATTCTTGCGTTTTTTTATAGAATACATAATAAGATAATTCGTTTCCAGAAAAATTTATGATTTCATTTGTATTCAATTTTAAATCCGAAATCTTTTTTAAATTGCTTTCTTGCGAGATGAACTCTCGTAAAAATTTAATATAATTTCTCTTTCCTAAAACGGCTTCTGGAGCCCCTCTATTTGTGGCATAACTAAAACTTTTCCATTCATGGTTTTCTTTGTTGCTTTTTAAGGAAATCAGCTTTTCAATTTCATTGACAGAATCATCAGGATTTTTAGGATCAATCTTAAATAAATATCCATCAAAATAATTTTCATTCCAAAAGTTCAAAACTTTTGTAGTCACTAATCCATCATAAGATTTTAAAAAGTTAACAGGATTGTTAAACCATTCTACAAAAGAATCCTGAATAAAATTATTATCTACAACTTCTAATTTCGTAAATTCATTATCAATTTTAAGTTTTTCTATTTGCTTGTTACCTCCAATAAGAAAATCGTATTTTGATATATTAAAATCGTCACCTAATAAGTCATGAATTGCAAGGAAGATTGATTGTCCTACTATAGAAGTAATTTTTCTAAATGATTGATTGGCAATTGATTTTGTGTCAGGTCCAATGTTTGGAGCATCTTTTAATGAAGGGTAAACATAGAAATCATCTTTCGTAAGTGTATTGGAGAGAAATTCAAATATTTCAACTCCTAAGTTAAAATTTTTTTTATCGTCTTCATCTTGAGGGAGTTTTACAACTTTACCAATCGCTCTCAAGCCATTAGTGTAAGGACGAACCTTATTAGAATTATCACCACTGATAACGATGAAAACTATATCATTAATGGAAATCTCGTCTTTATGCCAAGATAACCTATCAAAAGTTACCATCGTTGACATATCTAATATTTGACCAATAGTATTTTGGTCATTTGTTCTAACTGAGAAAAAATTCATTAAATATTGGTTTTATTTTTAAAATTCAAACTTAACTATAAAGCTTCTGGAGATCACCTGCCAGGGAAATGTAAATATAGTTTAAGATTCTTACTTTTTTAAAAAAGTAAGAATCTATTTTGAAATCTTAAAAAATAATTCTAAATTAAATCCTCTTGTTTTTGGCGAAACAAATTATGTAGTGCTCGTCAACATGCAAAAAAAATACATACTCGTTTCTTTGTTCAATGGGGAATTGTTCCAACGATCATGGCAATAAAAAATTTAAAATTTCTTGGTTTATCCTCTCAATCAACGGCGTAGTAACAGAATTTCTTTCTACTTCTCCTTCTTCCCCCACTTAATTTTCATTTTACCTGCATCATCCACAGCTACTAAATGCAAAACAATTCCTTTTTCGCGGACGGCATCGCGCTCGGCTTGGCTGGATAATTGAGCATCGTTTTTAGAATTTCGGAGTGGGATTGTCAATGCCAGATTTGTTCCGCTTCCGAAAGAGTAAATACCTTCGGCATCGAGATTTAAAACGCTGGAACTGATCGTTAAATTATTAATATCGACCTGTTCGCCGCGCAATTTAAAATTTCCAGATAAATCGCTGAATGTAATATTCTTGACATCGCGAAACGGAAAAGCAAATTTGCCCACTTTTACAATAGGTTCAAAGTTTAATAAAGCGCCTTGGTTGACATTGAAAGTCAGATTTCCGTGCATCGAATTGGTAATTAATTCGCCTTGGCTGTTAATAAAACCGGTAACATTTGCCTGACTGCTCAGCCTGCCTTTTAGGTTTTTTGGACTAAAAGAGGTGATGCCGAAATTGTTAAACGATTTTAAAAAACTAGAAATATCTACGCGGGTAACCTGCGCGTTTGAGCTGAAATTAAAATTCTTGCCATTGGGCGATACAACGCTATTAAAAGTAATGCTTCCGCCAGAAGTGTTAAGTGAACCATTTTTGATGATCAGCTTAGAATCAATCATCATGATTTCGGCTTTTGTGTTGCTGGCCGTCAAATGGTTGTATACTATTTTGTCGGCTTTAAAGTTGATGTCTACAATGCATTTTTCGATCGTACTTCGCAGTTGTTCAGACATGGTAACTCTTTTTTTAGGTTTCGATGCTGTTTTCTTTTTTTGCGAACTCGACAAAATACTCAAGAATTGTTTCATGTCGAGATTTGGGCAATAAATATCCCAATTTACAACCATTTTTTCAGGAGCATCATAATATAAATTCAGGAAATTATCGATTTTGCCTTCCATAAAAACAGTGTTGTTTTTGTGTTTGTAGGCAATTTTTTTAATCAGTAAAGCTTTTTCAGTAAAGTCAAGCTGAACATTGATTTTTTCAGCGTGAATGTCTTTCGGTATAAAATAAAAAGACGTATTTTCTACATTTACATTTCCTATAAATCGGGGTTTTGTAATATACAGATCGACGATATCAAATTGGAATTTTAAATTTGCTTTGGCATGTCCTTCTGAAAACTGAATCCATTTGTCATTGCTCATTTCGTTGAGTCTTGTAACGTCAAAATCAGCATTTACGAGACCGGTTGCAATGGGTTTTTCGAGATTATTGATGGTTACTTGCGGTACAATAATGGGAATATTTTGGAAATTTCCGGACAAGTGTGTTATAATTACAGCCGAATTTGCGTCATTAAAACCTGCAGAAGGCTTGAAATTATTGGTAAAAATGCCTTTAAAACTGCAGTCTGTCAGCAATCCGTCAGGAATACTTAATTCGTTGTTTTTAATTATCGCCTGAACCACAATTTTCGGGTCTCCTTCGGCATTAAAATCACCTTTGATGTCGCAATTGACATCAATTTCCTTTTTCAAATCAAATCGGTTTAATTTAGAACTGATGTTTCCCGATAGTAAATTCGAAGCATTTTTCCATAAAATAGTGGTTCCAATATTGATTCCGAAAAGCGCATTTCCTTTGGCTAAATTAAAAAAGGCAACAATGTCAAAAGCATCAGTTCCAATTTTGAGATTTTCTGTTTTTACATCGATTTTTTCTTTTTCAGACGAATACGAAACATCAAAAGTTCCTTTGAGCTGTTTTTCTTTGGCAAAACTTCCGTGAACGGTATTAAAAGCCAAACTTTTAATTTGAGTATCTAAAAATACATTGGTCTGCCAATCGTCTCCATCATAATCTACTTTCGTTTTTAAACTGGCCACATCAAAATCAAACAATTTATGTCCAATTCTGTTGTCTAAAATAAAATGAACTTTACTGAGGTCAACTTGGTCAATTGTAGTTTCTCTATCCGATGTATTTTCTGGAGATTTTTTCTTTTTTGGTTTAAAAATATCAGAATTCGAATAACCGTTTTCGGCTTTATAAAGATAAATTTCGGCGTCGTTGATGAGTATTTTGTGAATGTTGATTTCGTTTTGTATTAAACTCCAGACATTCAATCTCGCTTCAATTTCTTTGGCTTTCAATAAAGTATGCTGGTGTGTTTTCCATTGTTTGTCTTTGAGTTCGACATCTTTTAGGGCAAGAGTAAAATTCGGGAAACCCGTTAAAAATTTATACTGAAAATCGCCAACATGAAATTCTCCATTTATATTTTCATTAATCTTCGTGTTGATTTTGGCAATGATTTCGGTTTTATTTCTATTAAAATAAACCGACAATGCGCCACAGACAATTAAAAGCAATGCAACAAGTCCTAAAACAAAAAAGCCAAAACGTTTGGCGTATTTTTTAAAAGGTGCTGATTGCAAAAAGGCTTTTATTTTATATAAAGTTTCTTTCATCTGGACGAATTTTCTTAATCATTAAAGATAAGATAAAAAATTTTCTTAATTAAAATTATGATTTTCAATTTATTAGTAATTAATAGCTTGTCAATAAAAGAGTTATTAGTCTTATAATTAATGACAATACATTTATAATCAAAACTAATTTGCGAATGGTGTTTGATTCGTATTTAATTTTTAAATTTGTAGTCTAGTTTGAAGCTTTTAACTATTCAGACGATAATTTAAATATAAGATATTATGGCATTAGCAATAACAGATGCTACTTTTGATGAAGTAGTTTTAAAATCAGATAAACCAGTAATGGTAGATTTTTGGGCAGCATGGTGCGGTCCTTGTAGAATGGTTGGTCCAATCATTGACCAATTGAGCGACGAGTACGCAGGTAAAGTAGTTGTTGGTAAAGTAGATGTAGATGCAAACCAAGAATTCGCTGCAAAATATGGTGTGCGCAACATACCAACCGTTTTGGTTTTTCATAACGGTGAAGTAGTAGGAAAGCAAGTAGGAGTTGCTCCGAAACAAACCTACGCAGATAGTTTAGACGCTTTGTTGTAATCGTAAGATTATGATTTATATAAAGAAGGTTTGGCGAAAGTCAAGCCTTTTTTATTGCTTTTAATTTTTTAAACACATAGAAATATAGCTTTTTATTTGAATATAAAAGGCGTTTCACTTACAGGAATACACTTAACTATGTACTTTTAAACAAATGAAATGCCTTTTTTAAGTTTACAAAATCTATGTTTCTATGTGTTTAAATGATTTCTTTGAAATATGATCAGGAAAGTGGTTCCTAAATCAGGTTTTGAAACGACTTCTATTTTGCAGTTAATTGCGGTTGCCAAATCCCGAATTAAATGTAATCCTAAACCGGATTTTATTCCGATAACCTCAGAATCATCGTAAAGGGCTTTGAATTTTTCCTGACTGCCGCCCGGGCCGTTATCCGTTATCGAAAGATAAATTTGATTGTTTTTTTGCCAAGCCTTCCAGATTATTTTTCCGTTTGGAGTTTTATCAAGCGCTTTGATAGCATTTCCGGTAAGATTTCGCATTATGGTTTTCAGATAATTTTCATCTGTATTTAAAATGATCTTTTCTGGGTCTTCAAATGAAAGCGTTATGTTTTCGATATTTGAAAAATGTTTTAGAGTTTCTTCGAATAAACCCTCAACCGAAAATTGGTGCGCATTAGGTTTGAAGTTTTCCATCTGTCCTTTGCTCCATAATAAAATATCTTCCATAGAAGATAATAAATTCTCCGCTCCAGTAATAACTTTCGTTTGCATACGCTGCGCTGTGGCTTCATCAATTAATTCTGGGTTCTCTTTTTGAAGATGTAAAAAGTGAATCAGGTTCGAAACCGGACTTCGCAAATCATGGTTCAAAATACCAAAGAAACGTGCTTTTGTCTTATTTGCATCATCTAATTCCTGATTCAAAAGCTGTAATTTCTGATTGGTTTTTTTGCGGTTTCGGCTCTGCATAAACAGCAATAAGACAATTATGCCAACCAAAATCAAGCCGGCAATTAAAAAGAAACGCTGTTTTTTTGCTTCTTCAATCTGAATGTTTTTAATTGTATTTTGTGTCGAAAGCGTTTTAATTTCTTGACCTTTAACTTTATTTTGATAACGTGCTTCAGCATTCGCAATACTTTGTTTCGCTGATTCCAGCATCATTTCGTCATTTGCCTTGCTGTAAATTTCATTAAAATCATAAGCTTTTTTCCAAAGTCCTAGCGCCGCATAACTTTGCGAAAGCTTTTTATTGATCATCACATACGATTCCTTGTCGTAGGTATAAGCATTTTTAGAGGCCAATGTCAAGATTTCAATTGCCTTTTTATATTCTCCTTTTTCATATAAAACCCTTCCCATTACGGTATTGGCTTCCATGATAATATCTTCGTCAGTAGATTTTTGTCCCAATAAAACCGCTTTTTTGGCATATCTGTAAGCAATGTCTGTCTTTCCTTCCGCAACATAATAGTCAGACAGGCTTCTGTTGGCAAAACTTAAATTAATAAATAAGGAATCTTGTTTGGTTGGATAGGTATAAATCAAGCGATAATATTTCTGAATGCTGTCGAGTTTTTTTAACGGCACAAAACATTGCAGGTAGTAATTGCATAAAAAAGCGCTTACGTAAGGAGAATTTTTTACATAAGGTTTTGCATCGTTTAGATAATCGATCGCTTTATCGTATTGTTTCATTTTGGTATACGCAGCAGCAATCTGGCTGTATGAAATTCCGATGTTTTCGTAATTGGTCGGGCTTTTTTGAATTTTCTTTTTATAATCAATAGCCTTCAGCTGATACCCAATAAAAGTTTCATAAGCACCATTATCGAGATAATATTCAGCCACACTTCCGTAAAGAACAGCGTGGGCATAAACGCTTTTTGTGGTATCTGCGACTTTTTTGATGTAATCAATTAAATGAACCCTTTTTGTAGTTGCATTAAGGGCGTAATACATGTAACTGAGGCGCATTAAAGTATTTACTTCTATTTTAAGATGTTTCGCTTTCTGGGCATATTTTAGAGATAACTCGTAATTATCAGCCGCTTTTTGATATTTGTTATTGCTGAACTCATATGCAAATCCTTTAAAATAATAGAATTTACTCAAAAATGCTGGATGATTTTTAGAGAGATTTATTCCTTTGTCAGCCTGAATGATAAGTTTGGGATATGCTTCGATGTTTTTAATTTCATTGCAATATTTAACCCAGGCAACAAGTTTTTGATGTGTCGTTTTATAACGCGCTAAATTTGGTTCTTGTTGTCCAAAAACCGAAAAGGAGATAAAAACAAAAACCAAAAAACCTATTTTTCTCATGAGAACAGGTTTAGATTTTCTTTATAACTTCTTCCCACAGGAATGGCAATGTTATTGTTCAATATAATTTCCGAAGAATTAATTTTTTGGATAAATTGTTTCTGAACTGCAAAACTCCTGTGAATTCTGATAAAAGATTGAAAATGATCTTCTTTCAAAAGATTTCCGATGCTCGATAAAACACAATGTCTTTTTTTATTGGTAATAATCAGCGTGTAGTCTTTTAAAGCTTCGAGGTATAAAATATCATGCAGTTTTACTTTGGTCTGTTCGTGTCCTTCTTTTATGTAAATAGTGTCACCGCCAATACTGGCTTCAAAAAGCAATGCTTTGAGTTTTATTTCCATAAATTCTTCAATACGGCTTACGGTTTGTGCAAAGCGATCGAGTTTTAATGGTTTTACGATAAAATCCAAGGTTTCAATTTCAAAACTTTCTACAGCATGTTCTGGATGTGCTGTTATGAAAATACAAACGGGAATTTCTAATGCTTGTTTTCTAAACTCGATTCCGTTTAAGCCAGGCATATCGATATCCAGAAATAAAATATCGACTTTTTCTTTTTCGATAAACGGAAGCGCTTCTTCAGCCGACTCAAAAACACCTATAATATCTAAAATCGGAAACTTTTTAGCAAACGAAACTACCGTCAGTCTGTCTATTTCGTCATCGTCAATAATAATACAAGTGTACTTTTTTATCATTTGATTTGGTTTTATGTCGTCTGTCTATTTAAAATGCTGTTTGTCTATTAGTGGTTTTTCGCCCCGTTTTAATCCCGCAAATTTGCCATGTAATTAATTCGTCAGATAAAAATAAAGTATTCTGACTGTTACAAAAATAATGTTATTGAATTAAAAACTAACCATTTAATGAATTATTAAAATCAAATTACTATGAAATTTTCAAAAACCATTTTTACAATCTTATTAGTTGCCATTTCTACAGTTTCATGCAGCAGCGATGACGGGGCAGACGGAGTTGACGGACAAACAGGAGCAACAGGACCTTCAGGATCAGCAAATGTTATTTACAGTGCGTGGATAACAGCGCCAACAGCAGCAGCAGAAACAATAGATGGTACGTCGGGAATGTCAACAACTATTAATGCACCTGAATTATCAGCAGATATTCTGGCAAAAGGAACCATATTAGTATATGTTTCGTTCGGATCAGGTACTTACACATTGCCTTACACATCAACGGCTGGCGGATTTGTCAATACAATTACAGCTATTTCGACTTTGCAAAAAATCAAATTGTTCAGATTCAGACATGATGCAGGCGGAACAGTGAATCTTCCAACAACGCTTAGCTGGCGCTATATTTTGATTCCTGGAGGTGTAGCCGCAACAGCAAAAACAGCAAAACTGGATTATTCTAAAATGAGTTACGAAGAAGTTTGTGCACATTTTAATATTCAGTAGCAAGAGTCATTTAATCATTTTTAAAACTAATTATTATGAAATCTTTTAAAACCATTTTTACCATTCTAACAGTTGCATTAGTAACTTTTTCGTGCAGCAGTGATGACGACAAAGACAAAGTTACTTATAATGAAGAAAATCCGTTAGATGCCTATATGGCCGCATCAGGATTTAGCCAAAAGGCAGTAGATGTAAAAAACTCAGGAATTTACGAATACGGATTCAGTTTTAAACCAACTGTAACAGGAAAAATAAAATCATTAATCGTTAAAATTCCAGATGTAAACAGCGCATTAAGAATTACGTTATGGGATGTCGCGACAAAAACAGTTATAAAATCTGAAACATTAAATGTTGCAACGGCAAACGTAACAGTAGAAAAAACAATATCTCCAATCGCTTTGACTAAAGACAAAGAATACTTCTTTACAGTAAACAGCGATGACTGGATTAACAGAACAAAAACAGACGGATCTGCAGCAACTTATCCTATTGTAGCTGGAAATATAACAATCACTGGGTATGCTTATATATCGAGTACAGCGGCTGAAACTATTTTCCCTACAAATGCACGTAATACCTATTACGCTGGAGATATTACTTTTAAATTTCAACAAACTGAGTAATTTGTTTTTTTGGATATAGTTTGAATTAGTAAGTTTGGAAAAAGGTTTGGCTGCGGTCAAGCCTTTTTTGTTTGAGAATTTTTTCCACAGATTAAAAGAATTAAAATGGATTTTTTAATCTGTGAGAATCATTTCATCTGTGGATGACTTTTTAAGCAGTATCAAAATAATTAGTCGAAATTAATGAAATTCATGGCAAACATTTTTTATTTTTAACGAATCTTATATTCCTCTAAAATGAAAATTTGCTACAGCTTTCTTAGTTTTTTTATGTTGATGACAATTGGTTTTTCTCAATCAAAACAAAAAGAAATGCCTCTTTTAGATAATGGCGTTTCTGAAGCTTTGGCACATTTTAGAAAACAACAAATCTCAATTGTTACGTACGGACTTTCGTTTGAAATTCCAGAACAGAAACAGCAGGATATTGTTTCGAATTTGATTTTAAATCTTGATTTGTCTGATTTGAGCAAGCCTTTGTATTTAGATTTTAAAGAGAAATCTTCAAACATAAAATCAGTTGAGGCAAACGGAAAAAATACCCCAATTGTTCACGAAAACGGACATATTGTAATTCCGACACAAGTTTTAACTTTAGGGAAAAATACAATTGCAATTTCATTTATCGCAGGCAATTTATCTTTAAACCGCAACGATGATTTTCTGTATACTTTATTGGTGCCAGATCGCGCCAGCACACTTTTCCCGTGTTTTGATCAGCCAGATCTTAAGGCAACTTATAAATTATCCTTAACTGTCCCAAAAGATTGGTCAGTTTTGGCTGGAGCCGATGTTAAAGAGAAAGCAGAAAAAGGGAATTTTACAGCTTACATTTTTGAAGAATCAAATAAAATGAGCACATATTTATTTTCATTTGTTGCCGGAAAATTTAAAAGTATTACAGAAAATCCGGGTTTAGAAATGACAATGCTGTATCGCGAAAATAATCCCGAAAAGATTCAGGTAAGTACAGATACGATTTTTAAACTGCACCAGCAATCGTTAGATTTTTTAGAAAAATATACGAATTATAAATTTCCTTTTCAGAAGTTAGATTTTGCTTCTATTCCGTTTTTTCAATATGGCGGAATGGAGCATGTGGGCGCAATTCAGTACAAAGAATCGACATTGTTTTTAGATAACAGCGCAACAGACAGCGAAAAATTAGATCGCGCAAAACTCATTGCACATGAGACTTCGCACATGTGGTTTGGCGATTTGGTAACGATGAAATGGTTTGATGATGTCTGGATGAAAGAAGTTTTTGCCAATTTTATGGCAGATAAAATCATGAATCCGATTTTTCCGAAAGTCAATCATAATTTACAATTTTTAACCGCTCATTATGCTAACGCTTACGCGGAAGATCGCTCGCTTGGCACACATCCGATAAAACAAAATCTGTCTAATTTGAAAGATGCGGGATCGCTTTACGGAGCTATTATTTACAACAAAGCACCCATTATGATGCGTCAATTAGAAGCTTCTATGGGCGAAGCAGCGTTTCAAAAAGGAATCGAAAAATACATTAAAAAATACGCTAACGACAATGCTGATTGGAACAATCTAGTCGAAATTCTTGATGCTGAAACGCCGATGGATTTGCAAAAATGGAGTAAAGTCTGGGTAAACAAATCGGGCAGAGCTATATTTACCAATAAAGTAGAATATGATGCTCAAAACCGAATAAAAAAGTTTGAAATCCTGCAAAACGCAGAAGACAAATCGAATAATATTTGGCCTCAAATTTTTCAGATTGGTTTGGTTTATTCAGATCATGTGAAGGCTGTAAATGTTAATATTAAAGATAAAAACCTTCTTCTGAAAGAGGTAATCGGATTTGAAAAACCGCTTAGCATCATTTACAATTATAACGGTTTTGGTTACGGAGTTTTTCCGCTTGACGGGAATACAATAGAATCTGTTTTGAGTTTAAAAGATGAGGTTGCCAGAGCTTCGACTTATATTAATATTTATGAAAATGCCTTAATTGGAAATGTTGCTCCAATAAAAGCTTTTGACTGTTTTTTGAAAGGAATTCAGCAAGAGCAAAACGAATTGGTTCTAAAAATAATTGCCAATCAAACGAGCAGTGTTTTCTGGAAATTCCTCACAAAAAAACAACAAACCAAAGTAAAGAAACAGCTTGAAGATATTTTATATGAGCGTTTGCAGACAGCTTTGCCAGGTAATATCAAAAAGACTTTGTTTAATTTATTCAGTTCGGTTGCTTATTCAGATTCGGCGAAAGCCAAATTATATCAGATTTGGAACAAAGAAATTGTGATTCCGAATTTGAAATTAAACGAAGATGATTATACCAATATCGCTATGAATCTGGCTATTTTTAAACATGAAAAAGCAGACGAGATTTTAAATATAACAAAAGCATCAATCACAAATACCGACAAACAAAGACGTTTTGAGTTCTTGCTTCCGTCATTATCTAAAGATGAATCGGTTCGAAATGCTTTTATAGAATCTTTAAAAGACGATAAAAACAGAGAAAAAGAATCTTGGGTTGCTGTAGGTTTGTCAAATGTTTATCATCCGCTGCGTCAGGAAAGTGCACAAAAATATATCAGGTTTTCATTAGATTTAGTAGAAGAAATTCAGCGTACGGGAGATATTTTCTTTCCAAAAGACTGGCTGAATAATACGGTTGGAAAATATTCTTCTAAATTTGCTTTTGATGAAGTACAGCGATTCTTAAAAGAAAACCCTAATTTTAGTCCGATATTAAAAAGAAAATTATTGCAGGCGACAGACGGTTTGTACCGTGCTCAAAATATTAAAAAAGAAACCGAATGAAAATCGAATCGGAAATAGAGAAGGTCTCCAGTTTTCAGCATCTCGAAATGTTGGCAAATCAAGTTGTTGAAGGTTTTATATCTGGAATGCATAAAAGTCCATTTCATGGGTTTTCAGCTGAATTTGCCGAACATAAAGTCTATAATGCTGGAGAAAGTACCAAACACATTGATTGGAAATTATTTGCCAAAACCGATCGTTTGTACACGAAACGTTTTGAGGAAGAAACCAATTTACGCTGTCATCTTATTGTAGATAATTCGTCTTCTATGCATTATCCGGAACTAAAATCGAATCAGCCTTTTTATGAAAAGAAGATTGGTTTTGCTGTTTTGGCTTCGGCAGTTTTAATGAATATCTTAAAGAAACAGCGCGATGCTGTTGGTTTAAGCGTTTTTTCAGACAGCTATGAATATTACGCTCCCGAAAAAGGAAGCGATCGCCATCATAGAATGCTGCTCAATAAATTAGAACAATTGTTAGTACAGCCCACAGTCAAAAAAACGACAGATACGATTACGTATTTGCATCAAATTGCAGAGAAAATGCACCGTCGTTCGATGATTATTTTGTTTACAGATATGTTTCAGTCTGAAGATGATGAAAAGCTTTTTAATGCGTTACAGCATTTAAAACACAACAAACATAAAGTCGTTTTGTTTCACGTTGTTGATAATGGAACAGAGCTGAAATTCGACTTTGACAACACACCAAGAAAATTTATAGATTTAGAATCAGGTGAAGAAGTATCGATTTTTGCTGATAATGTAAAAGTTGAATACGAAAAAAGGGCCGAAGCATACTTTAAAAAACTAGCTTTAACCTGCGCAAAGAACCAAATTAAGTACGTTCCGGTGAATGTGGGCGACAATTTTGAAAAAATATTGACAACATATTTGGTTGAAAAACAAAACTTTGGCTAGAGATTTAAAATAATTATTTATTTTTTTTATAAAAACACTTGCAGAAATGAAATTCTGTACTATCTTTGCAACCGCAATAACGCAGAGGTTTGGTAGTTCAGTTGGTTAGAATACATGCCTGTCACGCATGGGGTCGCGGGTTCGAGTCCCGTCCAGACCGCAATATTGGGAAAAGCCTTTCTTAACAGAAAGGCTTTTTTGCCCAAATACGGTATCTAAGATTAGTTGTGTTGTTTGCTACGACTTTGTAACTCGTAGCTGGTTTAGTAGTTAGACCAATGAAAAGCTTTCCACTTTTGTGGATGGCTTTTTTGATTTAAGACACTTTGGTTTAATCGCAAAGCGCAAAATTTCTAAGTCTCGGAACACGCAAAGTCCGAAAAGTTTTTTTAAAGCTTTACGGACTTTGCGTTTTTAACCTTGCGTTCTTTGCTGTTAAATTTTGGTTTTTTAGCTTGTAAAATTGGAATTTGGTTCTGATGCTTCAGGATAAAAGATTGGAATTTATTTAAAATCAGATGATTATAATTTTATGGATTTTAATTCATAAAAACCCTTGCAGAATCCAAGTTCTATTGTATTTTTGCACTCACAATAACGCAGGGTTTGGTAGTTCAGTTGGTTAGAATACATGCCTGTCACGCATGGGGTCGCGGGTTCGAGTCCCGTCCAGACCGCAATATTTCAAGAAGCCTTTCTTAACGGAAAGGCTTCGTTTTATTTTAATAATTAGTGATTTCATAACTATATTATGAAAAAATGATATTTAATACCACAAATAATGATTAATAGTAAAAATTTTGATAATATTCGAACTGTCGCCCTTGTATTTATTCTTTTAATTCATACTTCATTAAGTAATATTGGATTGGTTGATTTTACTTTGAAAATGACAGATAATTCGTTTCATGAAAATTTTAATCAATTAGTAATGCACGCTCTTTATAATAATTTATTTAAACCAGGGACTATTTTGTTTTTTATTATTTCTGGATTTTTATTTGAAATGCAATTTTCAAAATTTAATAATTTTTCTACATTTATTAAGAAGAAAGCAAAAAGCTTATTGTTTCCTTATTTAATCATATTTGTGATTCCTACAATTATTATAACTGGATTAGTGGAGCCAAATATAGGAATGAAAGAAAATCTTACTATTTCTATTTTTGCAGTTAGGATATTTAAAAATATTTTTCTTACTAATTATTGGTTTGTTCCAGCTCTATTTGTAACGTTAATTATTAATTATTTCATTAAAACTAAATATCTTTTTAAATCACTTATTATATTTATTCCAATATGGATAATTGCTTATTTAAATATTTATTTAAAATTTGCAATTACATCGCATACAGTATGGTTTATTGGGTTTTTCTTTATATTTACTCTTGGTCGCTTAATGTACATTTATAACGAAAAAATATCGAATTTATCTATTGTAAATAATTATAAAAAATTGATTTTATTAAGTGTAGTATCTTATATTATATCGAATCTAGAATCTATTTTTATAATGACTTATGGCAACTATGATTTTGTCAATACACTTAAAATTGGAAATATTCTCTATTCCTTCTCATTGTTTTATCTATTGAACACTTTATTAAATAAGACAAATTTTATTATACCAATTGATATATCTTTTTACTTCATTTATTTGATACATCCATTTGTTTTAAGAATGACTTGGGTAATTCTTTTTAAGAATAATAGTATAATTTTCGAGTATCCTTCTCAATATTTATATAATATTGTACATTTTTTAATTGTTTTGATAACTTCGTTTGCAATTCAACAAATTTTTTTTAAACTTAGCTTTAAATCTAAAACAATGTCGGGATATGTTTTTAAAAAATAAGGTTGGAAATTATATTACTTATTTCTGTGTTTTAATTTTTTTACTACAAAGCTGCGAGCCTACAAAAGATAAAAATCTTCCCGAAATAGAGGAGAAAACTTTAGTGGTAGTTTTAGGCTCATCTAATGCATATGGTTTAGGGCCAAAGAATATAAATGATTCGTGGGCGGGATTGTTGAAAAATGAAAAATCAACCACACTTGTTAATCTAAGTTTCCTTGGCAGTACTACATATCATTTTTTGCCGGCTAATGAACCTAATTATAGAAATATAGTTCCAGACAAAGAACATAATATTGAAGCTGCAATTAAATTATCTCCAAAGATTATTATATTTTCAATAACTACAAATGATATTGCTTCAGGGTACTCAATTGATGAATATCTTAGTAATATGAAAATAATGACTGATTTATGTGTTGCTAATAAAATAGAATATATTGTAACTAGCACGGCACCAAGGAATCCATTGCCTTTTGAGAGAAGAAAGGCGCTATATGATTTGAATAGGGAGTTAGAAAAAATTTATGGAGAAAGATATACAGAGATTTATAATTTCATTGCAGATTTAGATAGTTTTAAGTGGCAAAAGAATCTTTGTATTTCAGATTCTATACATGGAAATGAAGAAGCTCACTTAATTATGTATAGAGAAATATTTAAAAGCTATGAGAAATCTAAAACTAGATTATCTGCTAAATAATAGTCGTTAATTTGTCCTAGAAATAATGGCTAGAACAATTTTCAATGGAACATTCCGGTCAGAAACTAGATAAGTATTACATCAAGAAAGTAGATGCTGATAAAAAAAGCATTTACTGCCACCACGATTTGATGGGAGAATTGTTTATTCCTACACACAAACATGATAAAGCCCAATTACTTTATGCAGAAGGCAATGTCGTTTTTGTAACAACGGAGACCAAAACCTATTTTCTGCCCGCAAGACATTTTATATGGATTCCGAGTGGAGTGGAACACAGTATTCAGCCGAAATCTGAAAATGTGATGATGCGAAATTTATATTTTCCGGTTGAAAAAGGAGAAGATGAATTTTATCAGGTTGAAGGTATTTATCCCGTCAATAATTTATTGTTGCAAATGATGCTTTTTACCAATCGTTGGAATGGCGATCTTAAAAAAGGAACTCCCAACTTTACCATTGCCAAAGCAATAAAAGCGATTCTGCCACAAATTTGCACCAATAATTTGCCATTAGAATTACCGCAGCCAAAAGACAAACGACTTAGTAAAATTCTGCGTTTCATTGAAAACAATCTAGGCGAAACGATTCTGTTTGCCGATGTTGCTCACGAATTTGGTTACAGCGAACGCTCTTTGTATCGCTTATTCCAAAAAGATCTCAAAATGTCTTTTATTCAATATTATACCATTCGAAGAATCTTAAAAGCAATCGAACTTTTGTTAGAAAGAAAACTTTCTGTAAAAGAAGTAGCGTTAGAAGTGGGTTACAATAGCGTTCCGACTTTCAGCAATACGTTTTTCAAGATTTTAGGACAAAGGCCTTCCGATTACTTAAATGGAGAAGATATTCTGTAGTTTTTTTAAATCTGCTTGAAATATCACAAACCCAATACAATTTGTATTAAATTGTTTTTCAGTATTTTAATATAACGTTTTCGAAAAACGAGATTTTAACGTTTGTCCGAAATGAATATGTTATTGACTTTTTAGAATTATCAGTCATCGTAAAAATGAAGGAACTTTGCAGCATAAAATATTTATGTATTCATGTTCCTTAAAACAACAAATTCTACAGACGATTGTTTTCTCAAAAAACTAGTGCTATTGCTAATTTTATTGGCATTCACTAGTTTACAAGCACAGGAAATTCACACGATTTCGTTAAAAGAAGCGGTGAAAATGGCCAAAGAAAACAACAAAAAAATCCTTCGATCTCAATTGGAGATCACGCTCTCAGAGCAAAACATAAAAGAAAGTAAAGAACTCCGCCTGCCGGATATCGAATTAAACGGCGAGTATTCCAGAATTACTAATATCACCGAATTCAAAGGGAATGGTTTCTTGAATGGAAAAGAAGTAACGAAAGCAATTCCTGAAATCTATCAGGTGAATTCGACTTTTAAAATGCCAATTTATGCGGGAAATAAAATCAATAACGCCATCAAAATTGCGAATCAGGAAAGCGAAATTGCTAAAATAAAAACCGAAAAAACCGAAAATGATATTGAGCTCGAAGTGGTAGCCAATTATCTTTCGATTTATAAAATGATGGAACTTCAAAAGATTTTTGAGGAAAACATAAAAGAAGAAAAAAGCCGATTGAAAGAAGTACAGTCGCTACAAAAACACGGAACGGTTACAAAGAACGAGGTTATTCGTGCCGAATTGCAGCTTTCGGATCGTGAATTGAATGCGCTTACAAACTCCAAAAACATTAAAATTGCGCTTCACGATTTGAAAACTTTAATTCAGATTCCAGAAAACGAAGAAATAGCGATTGATACTGCTTCAAATATTGATGAAATGAATGGTTTGGATCCGTATGATTTTTATCTGGAAAAAGCTTCTCAGAATGAAGAAATGCGTATTGCAAGTCAGGAATTAAACATCAAAAAAACGGAATTGCAATTGGTGAAAGGAAATTATCTGCCAACGGTAAACTTCTTCGGAAATTATGGTTTTTATTATCCTAACTACAAATTTTTTCCGCCAAATCCGTATTTGTACACTTTAGGACAAGTTGGAATCGAAGCGCGTTTTGATATTTCGGCTTTGTATAAAAATAAAACCAAAGTAGAACAGGCGAATAAAAAAATCGAATGGCAGCAAATGCAGTCTGAAATTATAAAAGATGAAATTAAAGATCAACTATATAAAGAACATACACAATATCAGGAAATCCTTGAAAAATTTGTGGTGGTCGACAAAGCTTTGGATCTGGCCAATGAAAATTATCGCATTGTAAAGCTGAAATACTTAAACCAATTGGTTTTAATAACCGAAATGGTCGATGCTGATAATGCTTTGCTTCAGGCGAAATACAACAAAATTTCTACCCGATTGGATGCAGTTCTGAAACATTATGAATTGCTTCATACAGCGGGGATTATGCCACAGAGTTAGATGTTAGATGTTAGATGTGAAAAGTTAGAAGTTAGAAGTTAGAAGAAAGAAGCAAGATTTAAGAGTGATAATAGAAAATAGACAAGAAAAGATATAGAGTTTATGGTTAAGATAAAAAATGAAACTAGAAGAAACAAAACGTTTCATATACTAATAACGGTTATTGCGTGTGCGCTTGTAGCCAGCGGGGTTGTTTTGGGAATTTGGTTTTACGTTTTCAACAGAAATCACGAAGAAACCAATGACGCACAAGTAGAACAATATGTAACGCCAATTATGTCGAGAATTACAGGTTATGTACAGGAAGTTCGTTTTAATGAAAATCAGTTTGTGCATAAAGGCGATACTTTGGTTGTAATTGACAACAGAGAATATCAATCAAAATTGAATGTGGCTTTGGCCGATGTTCAAAATGCGAAACAAAACAGTGTTGTTGCTCAGAAAAATGCTGTAAACACAGCAAGCGCAACAGCGATAACCGAATCGCAATTAGACGGTGCAAAATCGAATCTTTGGAAAACCAAATTAGAATACGAAAGATATCAGGCTTTGGTAAAAGAGGAAGCCGCTACGTCTCAGCAATTAGAAAAAGTTAGGGCAGATTACGAATCGGCGCAGGCACATTTTCAGGAAATGAAAAACAGAATTCATTCTGCAGATTTAAGCACTTCTGTGGCCGAGGCCAATGTTCCGACAACGCAGACCAATATAGCATCTAAACAAGCCGTTGCAGATAATGCTGCATTATTTCTTTCGTACACTATAATTACAGCGCCTTACGACGGCTGGGTTGGAAAACGAACTTTACAGCCTGGACAATTGGTAAAAGAAGGGCAATCACTGCTTTCAATCGTGAGCAAAGAAAAATGGATTACAGCCAATTTTAAAGAAACGCAATTGCAGTATTTAACCGTTGGGCAGGAAGTCGAAATAAAAGCCGATGCTTTGAGCGACAAAACTTTCGTAGGTACAATTGCTTCTTTATCGCCCGCGAGCGGGGCAAGATTTTCATTGCTTCCGCCAGATAATGCAACCGGAAACTTCGTTAAAATCGAACAAAGAATTCCAGTTCGAATTCAGTTAAAAGACACTGACAAACAAACCGATTTTTTAAGAGCGGGAATGAATATCACCGTGATCGCGGCACACTAAAATGGAAGATAAAAGTATTTTTAAATCCTGGGTTCCAAAATGGGCAATCATTATTATTTTGTTTGTCTGTCTTTTGCATTCCATGATTTTATTGGGAGTTTATACTTCAAACGTAACCTACGCAGCGAGTTTTCTGGACATCGAACCAGAAGATTTGCAGTTTGCGATGTGTGTTACGTACGGAACTTTGCTCGCCACAATTTTAATCGAAAGCCGATTTTCGAGTTTTTTCCCTGCAAAAAATTACTTGATGGCGGTGTATTCCTTAATCGGGATTACGATTGTTTCATCGGCGTATATTAGCAATTTTTATCTTTTTTTATTGCTGAGAATTGCCGAGGGAATCTTAATGGCGCTTCCGGTAATTACAATCAGACAATTGTTGATTGAGCAGTTTAATTCTAAAAATGCCATTATAATTGGTTTTTCGTTTTACTACGGTTCGCTGTTATTGTCAACGCCTTTTATTATGAATATTGCGGTTTGGTTTCTAGATCATTACGACTGGAAATACATGTTGTACGTTTCGGGCGGCTTGCAGGTTTTGAATGTCTTTTTAATCTTAGTTACTTTTCGCGGGCACCGAATCACAAAGAAAATTCCGTTGTATCAAATCGACTGGATGAGTTATTTTTTGGTTTTAACTGCGATTCTTTGCGGTGCTTACTTTTTTGTTTATGCAGAGAAAAAATATTGGTTTGATTCTTCTCAAATGGTTATTATGTTAATGATTGCTCTGATTTCAGGAGGTTTATTTATCTTTAAAGAACGCTTGGTAAAAAGACCGACTTTCGATTTTGAAGTCTTTAAATACGCCAATCTGCGAATAGGGTTTTTATTATTTTTCCTTTTCTATATCAGCAGGGCAACGCTGAGTCTATGCCATTCGGCAATGTTTTCGATTTGGAATTGGGATCCGTCGCGAGTGGCGGGCGTGCAATACATAAACGGACTAGGAAATGTAATCGGACTTATTTTAGCGGCCTATTTTCTGATGAAATCCGTTTCGACCAAAGTTATTTTCATTATTGGATTTTCTCTTATTGCGTTATTTCATTTTTGGTTTACGTTTCTTTTTGTGCCCGATGTGGCTTTGTCAGATATTATAATTCCGTATATTTTGCAAGGAATCGGTGTTGGATTTTTATTTGTTCCGCTCATCTTATTTACCACATCATCGGTTCCGGCAAAAATGGCGGTTTCTTCAGGAATTGTTGGTGTTTCGGGACGTTTTTGGGGAAGTACAATTGGTTTTTGCGTGATGCAGAATGCAGTTGTATTTTTAAACAAAAAGCACTTTTTAAAATTAAGTCAGTTTGTAACAGGCGATAATCCCGAAGCACAGCAAACCATAACTGCAACAGCGCAAAGTTTTATGGCAAAAGGATATTCTGCAGATAAAGCAAATACTTTGGCACTTAAAAAAGTCTTCGGGACAGTTACGAAACAAGCGACTTTATTAGCCGATATGGAGATTTATACCATTGTTGGTTACGGTTTGGTGGTTTTGATTATTCTAATCGCGTGTAATCAGCATTTGAGACAGACTATGACATTGGTTAAAAGTAAGATATGGATTGGCTGATTTTTTGTTTCAAGTTTCAGGTTTCAAGTTTTTCCGCATTTTATGTCATTTCGACGGAGGAGAAATCACACTAGAAGCTCGACAAAGATTGGCGATTCTCTTTGTAGATTCACTAGTGTGATTTCTCCTCCGTCGAAATGACAAATAGTAAGCAGCAAAAAAAAATTCTTAGCGAATCTCTGCGAAAAACCTCCGAGAATCTCTGTGAAATAACCCTTTATTACCCTATCTTGCAACCGTTAAAAAAACAAAATACAATAATGAAAAAGCAATGTGTAATTTTTGATATGGATGGCGTGATTTCACACACCAATCCGCATCATGTGAAGGCTTTTGAGGCGTTTTTCGATAAATATAATGTTCCTTATACAAATGAAGAATTCGAAGAACATATGTACGGAAAACATAACAGTTACATCATGACGCATTTCTTCAAGCGCCCAATTGCGGGAGAAGAATTGCTGAAACTCGAAGACGAAAAAGAAGGAATGTTTCGCGAAATTTATAAAGATAAAGTCGATACGATTCCGCATTATTTGGATTTTTTAAGCGAATTAAAATCACGCGGATTTAAAACGGCTGTTGCAACATCGGCACCGCGTGCGAATCTGGATTTGATTGCAAACGCTTTAAAAATCTCAGACAAAATGGATTCGATGATGTCCAGCGAAGACGTAACACTTCATAAACCAAATCCCGAAGTTTATCTAAAATCGGCAGAGCGTGTTGGTGTTTCTCCGTCTGATTGTGTGGTTTTCGAAGATTCTTTTTCGGGCGTTACAGCAGGATTAAATGCAGGAATGAAAGTTGTAGGCGTTTTGAGTACACATACAAAAGAACAGCTTCCTGTTTGTGATTTTTATATTAATGATTATAGTGAGGTTAATGTGGATAAAGTTTTAGAAATATTAAAAGGCTAAAATTTTTAAACATATAATTAATATAAGTTCATTTAAAGAATGAGCATAATTTGCATTGCCTTCAGTTTTTGACTGGAGGTTTTTTTATATTTTAAAAGGAAAAGTTTTATCTGAAGTTTTTATTTTCTGCTCTGTTTGTCATTCCGAGGAACGAGGAATCACAAACTAGACTAATTAGTTTTAATCTTTAGAAATATTTTTTATGGTAATATTCCTGAAATCAATTGGCGAACGCTCGTAATTCAAAGAAATTTTCCCTTCTGTCGAAGAAGCTTCTGTGCACTCATTTACCAATTTTCCGTTTAAGTATTGCTTAATTTTTCCGTTTAAAGATTTAATAACTACGATGTTCCATTCACCATACGGATTTTCATTTTCTAAAAATTTAGGAGAAACAACACTTGCGCCGGCTTCAACTAATTTTCCATTTACTTTTGCCGTTACCTGATCCAAAAAGATAAAATCACCGGTAGTATTTTCTTTTATTTGAAATTGAATTCCTTTTGGCCAGATTTTGTCAGAAGCACCTAACGGAATGTTGTACATAACGCCACTATTTTTTACACCTTTCATTTTGTATTTCTCGTCAAGATTCCATCTGTATTCTAAAGTAAGTTCAAAGTTTTTATAGCTTTTTTTGGTCATCAAACAACTTGGATCTTCTCCGTGCATGCGAATCATTCCGTCTGCAAACTCATACACTTTTGACGGTTCCTGTTGTGCAGTATTGGTTTTAGTAAAAGCATACCAATCGTCCATTTCTAAAACTTTTCGCTGAACAACGCAGGAATTTAGAATAATAAGCAGAGCAATAACAAAAGTTGATTTTTTGAACATAACTATGAGTTTAAAACGAAGTAGATTAACCGGGTTAAGGATTTATTAAAAAGTAAAAATAAGGATACGGGTTAATATAAAAAATAGAAGTTCTGGTTTTTTTTGTTTTGATTTTTTTGAAAAGTAAAATGGAGAGATTTAGTTTTCTTCCCAGAAGATTTTATGATTATGACTTACCAAATAAAGAAAAGTTGTGTCTGTAAGTCGTGTATCTTTTTTCAAGTCAAAAATATAAGATCCTTTAGATTCTTTATTTCTCTCTGTGCCACAATCGCTCCAATTGAGTTCGAGTGTTTTTTTATTATTTATTAGTCCGCTAATTTGTTCGTATGGTATGCCACTATCAAAAAGGAATTCATTATAATTTATATATTCTGTCGAACTTCCATTTTTTAGATGTCCAATAAAAGTTCCAGCTATAACCAATGAATCAATATCTTCTCCTGTTTTATTGTAGAACTTGACGTGTAAATTTTTATAGTTTAGATAAAATACAAAACCCATTATTATCAAAATAATAAAGATTATAATTCCTCTTTTTTTCTGTTTTGATAATTGCATTTTCTAATAAATTGTTTATAGGTTGCTTACTGCCAAATTTTATCTGTTTTTAATCTTCAAAAATACTTCATTCTTAAACCAATTTTCGTCTTCAGGGGTTTCAAAAATTCGTTTTGGGAAAAATACACTTTGTCCTTTTGAAAGGTATAGAATATAAAGATCATTTAGTTCTAAAACTTTTATGAAATTAGTTACTGCAATTGTACTTTCTGTTGTTTCATCAAAGCGAGAAATAATTTTGTCGTTGAAAATTTCATGTTCTCTTTCTGAAAGAATAATCTTGTTTTCTTTTGAGTTTGCAAATCTCCAGTATTGAAAAAATGTAATTAGCGGAAAAAGAAAGCCAAATACAATCATAAAAATATCAGATGAATCTTTGTTGTCTTTAAATAGAATTGCGATAGAAATAAAAATAATAAAAGTATATAGCCACCATCGCTTTTTTAATAGAATTCTAATAATAAATGAGAGGTATTCTTTTTTAGTAAAGTGAAATTTTTTGGTTTTAATCATTTAGGAACGTTCTTAGGTTGCTTTTATAGATCAAATATAATGAAGAATTTTATTAGAAATAAGCTAAAAATCTAAAACAGTAATAAAACAAAAAAGCTTCTGAGTTAACTTCAGAAGCTTTTTTCAGTGCGGATAATAGGACTCGAACCTACACGCCTTGCGGCACCAGATCCTAAGTCTGGCATGTCTACCAATTTCACCATATCCGCTCAATTGTGGGTGCAAAGATAAGCATAACTTCGAATTTTCAAAGCAATTTTGAAAAAAAATATTTATTCTCTTTTTTGTACTTTTGAAATTCTATAAAAATTATTTAAATGGAAAATATTAAGTCGTACGTTCAACAACATAAAGATCGGTTTATCAATGAATTGATCGAATTATTAAAGATTCCGTCGGTTAGTGCCGACAGTGCATACTCACAAGATGTTATCGATACTGCCGAAGCTGTTAAAGAAAGTTTATCAAAAGCAGGCTGCGATTTAGTCGAAGTTTGCGACACTCCGGGTTATCCAATTATTTATGGAGAAAAAATAATCGACCCAAATTTACCAACAGTTTTAGTGTACGGACATTATGATGTTCAACCGCCAGATCCAATGGAATTATGGACATCGCCACCATTTGAACCCGTTATCAAAACAACAGAAATTCATCCTGATGGAGCTATTTTTGCTCGTGGTGCCTGCGACGACAAAGGTCAGATGTACATGCACGTAAAAGCGCTTGAATATATGGTACAAAGCAATACTTTGCCTTGTAATGTAAAATTCATGATCGAAGGCGAGGAAGAAGTAGGTTCTGCAAGTTTGGCTTGGTTCGTAGAACGCAATCAGGAAAAATTAAAAAATGATGTTATCCTGATTTCAGATACTGGAATGATTTCTAATCAACAACCATCAATTACCACAGGTTTGCGTGGTTTAAGTTATGTTGAGGTAGAAGTTACAGGTCCAAATCGTGATTTACATTCCGGTTTATACGGTGGAGCAGTGGCGAACCCAATTAATATTCTAGCAAAAATGATTGCTTCCTTGCATGACGATGACAATCATATTACGATTCCAGGATTTTACGATAAAGTTCAGGAATTGTCTCTTGAAGAAAGAGCTGAAATGGCAAAAGCACCTTTCAGTTTAGAAAAATATAAAAAAGCCTTAGATTTAAACGATGTTTATGGCGAAAAAGGATATGTAACCAACGAACGCAACTCAATTCGTCCAACATTAGACGTAAACGGAATTTGGGGCGGTTATCAAGGAGAGGGCGCTAAAACAGTTATTGCGAGCAAAGCTTTTGCTAAAATATCAATGCGTTTGGTTCCAAACCAAGACTGGGAAGAAATCACAGCACTTTTCAGCAAACATTTTGTTAGCATCGCGCCAGCTGGAGTTACTGTAAAAGTTACCCCGCACCACGGTGGTCAAGGTTACGTAACGCCAATTGACAGCATTGGATATCAAGCAGCAAATAAAGCGTATACAGAAACGTTTGGAGTTCCTGCAATTCCAGTTCGTTCAGGAGGAAGTATTCCGATTGTGGCTTTGTTTGAAAAAGAATTAAAAAGCAAAACAATCTTAATGGGATTTGGTTTGGATTCTGATGCCATTCACTCGCCAAACGAACATTTCGGAATCTTTAATTACTTAAAAGGAATTGAAACTATTCCGTTGTTTTACAAGTATTTTGTTGAATTAAGTAAATAAGGGTTTTTGCCGCTAAAGCGCTAAGAGACAAATTTTATTTAAAATATAATATTAAATCCGTTCAGAAATGAGCGGATTTTTTTATGGAATATGGTCCCGAGGCTTCGTGATAAAATTGGAATTTAATTTATTGAATAGCCTCCAGCTTTAGCTGGAGTTTTTTTTGAGAAAAGAATTGGCTTTAGCCGAAATATTTTAGCATCCAACAATTTATTAGCTAAAGCTGGAGCTTATTCAACTTTTGGTAAACTTAAAATGTGAAACGTGAAACAAAAAAATCTGAACCTTTTTTCTTGCACATTAAAAATTAATCTCTACATTTGTAGAGCAACATCTATAAATGTAGAGCAAAAGTAAAAAAAATGAGACAGTTTTTTATCATACTATTTTTTGGAATATTACTTTTTGGATGCAAAAGCAAACCAATTAATCAGAAGATTGACCATAAAAAAGAAGGCGTTTGGATGGATGACTACACACAAGATAATGTCAGATACAAATCGTTTGAATATTATAAGCACGACGAACCAGTAAAAAAGTGGAAATCTTACATTGGCGGAAAAATCTATAAAACAGAAAAATACAAAAACGGAATTTGCATTGTTACCTATTATTATGAAAATGGAAAAGTACAATCAAAAGGAAAAACAAAACTAGAAGTTAATGCAAAAGAAACGCATTGGTTTTATTTTGGTGATTGGAAATTCTATTCAGATAAAGGAAAAATAACCGAGATCAAAAAGTATAATAATGGAGAATTAATCTCGGAACAAAAAATAAAATAAACTACTAACTTTAAACCTATGAGAAAAATAATGGTTTTCTTTTTTATCGTAATGAACCTTAGTTTAATACAAGCGCAGAACTATAAAGAACTTGTTCGAAAAGCAGATTCCTGCTATAGAGCAGAGCATTATAAAATGTCTGTTGGTTATTACGAAAAAGCCTTTGAAATTGAGCAAAAATCATCAATACATCTTTACAATGCAGGATGTTCAGCATCTATGGCTAAGGAAAAAGAAAAAGCATTTAAATGGCTTAATTTAGCAATTGACAACGGATATGAAAATATAGCACACATACAAATTGAGAAGGATTTGATGTCTTTGCATGCAGAAAAAGAATGGCAAAATACAATTGATAAACTGCAAAAGAAAGTAGATCTTATAGGAGCCAACTATGATAAACCACTCCAAAAAGAACTGTTAGATATTTATACGGAAGATCAAAACATTCGCATAAAATTCATGGATATTTATAAAGATCCTAAATCAGATAAAAGGAAAATAGACAGCATTGGCAAAATAATGAATAATAAAGACAGTATCAATCTCATTAAAGTAATGAAAATACTGGACGAAAAAGGCTGGGTCGGAAAAAATGTTGTGGGTGCAGAGGCAAATAAAACCTTGTTTTTGGTTATGCAGCATTCTCCTTTAATATACCAGCAAAAGTATTTGCCAATGATGAGAGAGGCGGTAAAAAAAGGTGATGCAAATCAGCGTAATTTAGCTTATTTAGAAGATAGAATAGCGCTAAGAGAAGGAAGACCGCAAATTTATGGAAGCCAGTATGCAAATAATAAAATGAAAAACACATGGCATATATCGCCTATGATCGATCCTGATAATGTAGATAAAAGACGTGCTGAAGTTGGTCTTGGTCCCATAGCTGAATATGCAGTACAATTGAATATTGACTGGAATCTTGAAGCTTATAAGAAAGAATTGCCGGAATTAAAAAAACTTGAAAATATTAAATAATCACACTATAACTTTCACGTTTAATAATAAAGAATAAAGGAGCTCATTAATTAAACTTAATATGCAAAAAAAAACGTAGTATCTCAGAACCTTAGAACCTAAAAAATATGCAACTATCAAACTCAGAAGAACAATTAATGGAACATCTTTGGAAGCTAGAAAAAGCTTTTATGAAAGATTTGCTCGAGGCGTATCCAGAACCAAAGCCTGCAACAACAACGGTTGCAACACTTTTAAAACGAATGATCGACAAGAAATTTGTTGCGTACAACGAATTCGGAAATTCTAGAGAATATTATCCGTTAGTCAAGAAAACAGCTTATTTTTCGAAACACGTAAACGGCTTAATAAGCAACTTTTTCAATAATTCGGCTTCGCAATTTGCTTCTTTTTTTACTACCGAAACTGATTTATCGACTTCGGAATTAGAAGAACTCAAAAAGATAATCGATTCACAAATTCAAAAAAAGAAAAAATGATAACGTACATCTTAAAATCGGCAGTTCTGCTTTTAATTTTTTATGCCATTTATAAATTATGGCTGGAAAACGAAAAAATGTTTCGTTTTAATCGCGCTTATTTGTTAGCAAGTTTGATTTTTAGTTTTGTAATTCCTCTTAAGATTATTTCTTTTGAAACACAGTTTTCTTCAAGAATTCAATTAATCGAATTAAATGAATTGGTGCTTCAAAAAGGCAGTCAAAATTTAGAATCAGTTTCAAAAAATGATTTTTTGAGTGTTTTAATTCTTGTTTTCTATGCCTTTATAGTTTTGCTTTTAGCTTTCAGATTTGCGGTGAATATATATTCTTTTTTCAGCAAGATTAAAAGAAATAAACTACAGTTAGTAAACGGCGAAAAAGTGATTTTAATAGATGATGCCGTCTTGCCGCATTCTTTTTGGAATGTAATTTTTATTAATAAAAATGAATTTGAAAACGGTAAAATTCCAGTCGAATTAATAATGCACGAAAAAGCACATTTACAGCAAAAACATACATTAGATATTTTGTTTGCAGAACTTATTCAAATTATTTTCTGGTTCAATCCGCTGCTTGTTTTTTATAAAAAAGCAATCAAACTCAATCATGAATTTTTAGCTGATGAAGCGGTAAACAAGCAGTTTGATTCGGTTACAAGCTATCAGAATCTTTTGCTTGATTTTGCATCCGATAAAAACACTATTTCGCTTGCCAGTAACATTAATTATCTAATAACTAAAAAACGTTTACTAATGATGACCAAAAAAGAATCTCCGATTAAGATCATATTGAAAGTTTGTACTGTAAGTGCTGTTTATGTTTTGCTGCTATTTGTTTTCAGCACAAAAACAATGGCTCAAACAGTTAGCAATAAAGCCGATGTAAAAGAAAAAGATATTTATACAAATGATGCTATTGAAAAAAAACCAGAATTTCCGGGTGGTGTTTTAGCATTTTACAAATTTGTTGGTTCTAATTTTAAAATGCCTGCCGAAGCAGCAAAAAACAAGATTGAAGGTAAAGCGTATATGCAGTTTATTGTTGAAAAAGATGGAAGTTTATCTGAGATCAGAACAATGAAAGATGCCGGTTACGGAATAGGCGATGAGGTAATTCGTGTATTAAAACTTGCTCCAAAATGGACTCCAGGCTCTATAAATGGAAAGCCAGTTCGAGTAATGTATAGTTTGCCAATTACGATTCAGGCTGAGAAATAGGTTTTTTTTTAAAGGTTCAAAGGGGCAAAGGTTCAGAGATACTAAGGTGTAGTTTTGCATAGGCTTTAGCTTCGGATAAAACTATTAATTGGAAAAACTTTGTACCTCTGAACCTTTGCCCCTTTGAACCTTTTTTTAAAAAAAATCCGCTTCTAAAACTTAGAAGCGGATAAAATAAAAAACTAAAAAAAAATTCTAAAAATAAAATTAAAAATCAGACTTAAAATAAATCTGGATTATATCCAAAATAGGGTACTATTTGTTCGTTAAAAATGACCCCGTATTCTTCTAATTCTTTCAAAATAGGCAAATAAACTTCTTTCTTTATTGGAAGCTGAACGCCTGGAGTTGTAATTTTTCCATTCAAAATCAATAATGTTGCCATTGCAACGGGCAAACCAACTGTTTTTGCCATTGCTGTATAAGTTTGATCGTCTCCGGTACAGACCATTTTTGAGTCGATTTGTTTTTTCTCGCCATTCAGTATATAGCCAAATTTATGATACATCACAATCATATCTTTATCATCTGGAGCCAATGTCCAGCTGTCCGATAGTATCTTTTCTAAAATTTGAGCTGGAGTAGCATTGGGCAAATTCACTTTTTTGTGAGGATTAAACAAATCCAGTTCTAAAAGTTTATCCCACATAATATCGTCTTGATCAATTTTTAAAATCAATCGTGTTTTTATTTCGACAGAATCCGTTGGATGATAAGGCAAAAATGAGTTTACAAATTCGCGGTAACTCATATTCTCAGAACCTTCCATAATATAACTGTCATCTGTCATTCCGAGCTGTACAAACATATTCCAAGCTTTCGAAAAGCCAACTCGTCTTATAGTTCCACGGTATAAAGTCAAAATATCATCTAAACCATAAATCGATCTGTATTTAAGTGAATCCCGGTTTGAATACGCTTCGAATTTTCCGTAACCTTCTACTTCAAGAAATTCTGTTCTGCGAAATACAGTTCCGTACGGAATATATTTATAAGTGCCTTCCTGAATAAATTTTGCAGCACCGCCCTGACCGGCTAAAACAACGTTTCTTGGCGCCCAGGTAAATTTGTAATTCCATAAATTATTATCGCATTCTGGAGCTACTAAACCACCGCAAAACGATTCAAAAAGCAGCATATTGCCACCTTTCGATCTAATTTCATCAATCACTTTCATGGCGCTCATGTGGTCGATTCCAGGATCAAGACCAATTTCATTCATGAAAATTAGATTGTTTTTTTTCGCTTCTTCATCTAAAGCCTGCATGGCATCACTTATATAAGATGCGGTTACAAGATGTTTTTTGAATTCTAGACAGTCTTTTGCAATTTCAATATGTAAATGAGCCGGCAGCATCGAAATCACGATTGAAGCTTTTTCTATTGCCGATTTTCTTTCGTCAGTATCAAAAATATTTAAAGCAATTGGAGTCGCATTGGGGTGTTTCTGTGTCTTTTTTTCGGCCAAAGCCAATGACAAATCTGCCACAACAAGATGTAAATTTTCACTTTCTGACTTTGATAGTAGATAACGTATCAACGATGATGCAGATCGACCAGCTCCGATAATTAAAATGCTTCTCATGTTTTTAATATATAACACAAATGTATTAAAATGTTATAAATATAACAATTGATTAAGGTGTAAAAAATGATTTATTTTTAAAATACGTTAAAAAAGGCATTATTCTTTCGGTGAATAATTTTTTAGGAAATCAGAATGCCAATTTTAATTGGATTGAAGTACTTTTGCATAGTAATTGAAAAACAAACAAAATGAAAAGAAAAATAGTTTTGACTGGAGCTTTTATCGGAATGCTAGCTATAATTTTAGGTGCTTTTGGCGCTCATTTATTAAAGAAATGGCTTTCTGTAGATCAATTAAATACTTTTGAAGTTGGTGTTCGCTATCAAATCTATCATGCCTTTTTTTTATTTTTCCTTTCTACAAGAAAAGAACTTGCTGAAAAAACCTTAAAAACAATTTATAATTTGGTGGTTGCAGGCGTAGTTCTTTTTAGTGGTTCTATCTATTTATTAGCTACTAAAAACCTTACACTCTTCGATTTTAAAATTATAGTATTCGCAACTCCTTTAGGCGGATTATTATTAATTATTGCTTGGCTGACATTATTTGTTACGATTTTGAGGCAAAAATCATAAAATCCCGAATAAAAAATTCTATCTAAAAATTAATCTTTAATTTTGTCTCATAAATAACATATAATCTTATTTATGTGAATTTATTTTGTTTTTTACTTTAATTAGAAAAAAATATAACAAATTCATTTACTGGATTATAGAAAAAGAAATTAGAGGCAGTTATTTTTTTATTTTACTGATTTTGAAGTTTAAATTTTACCTTTTTGATATAAATAAAAGTGAAATTGAAATAATTTAAAGCATTAATAATAAATTCTATAATTTTGCTTTTTATAAAAATATCACACACAACTTAAAATTTATGGACACTAACACACTTTTCTCGCAATCGATTTCGTTGAAAGAATTAGGAATTGAAAATGCAAAAGTTCGCTATCAATTATCTGCAGATGAATTGCATGCGATTACTTTGGAGTCTGGCCAAGGAGTTGAAAACTCTACAGGCGCATTGGCGATTAATACAGGTGAATTTACAGGACGTTCTCCTCAAGACCGTTTTATTGTAAAAGACAGCATTACTGAAGATAAAGTTTGGTGGGGAAATGTAAATATTCCTTTTTCGACAGAAGCTTTTGAAAAGTTATACAATAAGGTAACTCAATTTTTATCTAATAAGGAAGTTTTTGTTCGTGACTCTTACGTTTGCTCTGATGCAAATTATAGATTAAATGTTCGTGTTGTAACAGAAACCGCTTGGTCAAACTTGTTTTGCTACAATATGTTCTTAAGACCAGAAGAGTCTGAATTAGCAAATTTTACTCCAGAATGGACTGTGATTTGTGCGCCAAGTTTTATGGCAGATCCTGCTGTAGACGGAACGCGCCAGTCTAATTTTGCTATTCTAGATTTTACTAAAAAAATAGCTCTTATTGGAGGAACAGGATATACTGGAGAAATGAAAAAAGGAATTTTCTCTGCTTTAAATTTCATTTTGCCTGTTTTCGAAAACACATTGCCAATGCATTGCAGCGCTAATGTTGGTGAAGCAGGAGATACAGCAATTTTCTTTGGATTGTCAGGAACTGGAAAAACAACTTTGTCTGCAGATCCAGAACGTAAATTAATTGGAGACGATGAACACGGATGGACTGCTGAAAATACAGTTTTTAACTTTGAAGGTGGCTGTTATGCAAAAGTGATTAATTTATCAGAAGAAAATGAACCAGACATTTTTAGAGCGATCAAAAAAGGAGCTCTTTTAGAAAATGTGGTTTTCAAAGCCGGAACAAACGAAGTAGATTACGACGATGTTTCGATTACTCAAAATACACGTGTGAGCTACCCAATAACTCATATTGATAATATTCAGCCAGGTTCTATTGGCCACAATCCTAAAAACATATTTTTCTTGACGGCAGATTCTTTTGGAATTTTGCCTCCAATCTCAAAACTTACGCCAGGTCAGGCAGCTTACCATTTTATCTCAGGATATACAGCTAAAGTTGCAGGAACTGAAGCAGGAGTAACAGAACCGCAGCCAAATTTTTCAGCTTGCTTTGGAGCGCCATTTATGCCTTTGCATCCAACGCGTTATGCCGAAATGCTGACTAAAAAAATGAAAGATGCAGGAGTAAAAGTTTGGTTAATTAATACTGGCTGGACGGGCGGTGCTTACGGAACAGGAAGCCGAATGAAACTAAAATACACTCGCGCTATGATTACCGCTGCATTAAACGGTGAGTTGGATAATGTAGAATATAAAAATCACGCCGTATTTGGAATCGCAAAACCACAATCTTGCCCGAATGTTCCAAGCGAAATTTTAAATCCAAGAAATACTTGGGAAGATCCTGCGTTATATGATATAAAAGCAATCGAATTGGCTAAGAAATTCAAAGCTAATTTTGCCAAATTTGAAGAGTTCGCTAACGCTGAAATTTTAGCTGGCGCACCAAAAACAGAATAAGGGGGTTACTAATTCAAATTAAAAAAAGCTGTTCATTATGAACAGCTTTTTTGTTTGGTCTCAATCGCAAAAAAAAAAAAAAATAAATTGAACACTGAAACTGCGACTGAAAACCTGAAAACTTTATTTCTTACTTTCGTCGATTCGTTTTTGAATTAAATCCCAAGAATAGTAGTGAAAAGTCATTCCGTTGCTCATGGCTACAAAAAGGCCATTTTTTAAATTCCCTCCTAGATTAATGCTCGTTGCATCAGCACCATCACATTCAATCGTTGAAGTTGGAATTTCCGCTAATAAAGGATAATGGTTTAGATTTCCTTTTACACCTTCTCTTGGATAAATCATAAAAGTATTTGTCTGCTGATTTGATACTAAGATATAACCGGTAGAATCTGTTTTTTTATAAATTGCAATTCCTTCGTTGTCGGCTTTGAAACCTGTTTTTCCAAATATTGCTAGCTCTTTATTATTGTTTAATGCAGGATCAGCTTTGTATTTTCTGATTCCGAATTGTTCATCACAATACAAAATAGTTCCTAATTCGTTATCTACTGCAATGGCTTCTATTTCTTTTTTTCCGCTATAAGCACCAAATTTTCTCACCACTTTTGCTGTTGCAAATTTTCCAGCACCAGAAAGTTCATATTGCCATAAATAACTGCCTGAAGGGCCAGATTTTCTTCCTACAACAGCAAAAATCTTTTTGTCGCTTGGGCGTGTGTATAACGCAATTCCCATTGGGTCACGCAAGGTTTCGCCTTCAAAAACAGAAATTCCGCCGTTATCAATTGCTTTTAAATCAGGCAAGCTAAAAATTCTGATTTTATTGTTTTCGCGTTCTGTGGTTACGGCAACGTCTACTTTTTTTCCGTCGATAATTAATCCATAAGCGATATCAACATTGTTAGGGCGTTTTAAAACCTCAGACTTGGCAACAATTTTTCCTTTTAAATCAAACGCATACAATCCGCCGTCTGTATCTTTATCTGTACCAATAATTATGCTTTTTGAAGCGTCTGTAGGGTGAATCCAGATCGAAGGATCATCCGTATCATGTGGCAGCGCTTGTGTGACAACAGTTGGTTTTATTGCATTTTTTGCAACTGGAGCTAACTTATCATCGTTTTTGCATGCGGTAAATAAAACACTTAAAAGTAAAAAAGTGATTATATATTTATTTTTCATTATGATTTCTTTTGAATAAAATTAGACAGAACCGCTAAGTTCTGCCCAATTTAAGAATTTTATAAATTGATTATTACAAGTCAAACTTCAAGCCGAAATTGTATCTCGCTTGATAGTATTCTGCTTGCTTGGTATGCGCCTCAATTCCTTGATAATAACGCAAAGGCTGGTTAGTTAAGTTGTTAGCTTCGGCAAATACGCGAAGGTGTTTTGTGATTTTGAATGAAGCATTCGCATCTAAGAAAAATTGTTTGTCGTAATAACTGTCTTTATAAGATTCTGAACCTAATTCATCTAAATAATCTGAAGTGAAGTTGGTCGAAATTCTAGCAGAAAAACGTTTGTTTTCCCAAGATAATGATCCGTTAAACATATGTGGTGTTGTTCCCGGAAGACTGATGTCATTTCTTTCGTTTCCGTCTTCGTCGGCAATTCCTTTAGCCTTAGATTTTGTGTAAGTGTAGTTTAAATATACACCAAATCCCTTTAAAAATTTGCCCGGCAAGAAATCTAACTGACGCTGAAGCGCCACTTCAAAACCATAAACATCAACTTGGTCTCCGTTTCTTGATTGTACAAACGACCAGTTTTCGCCAGCTGGGATTGGATTTGTCTGATTTGGAAAATCTGCAGCAAATTTTGCATCAGTATATTGATTATCACTGTAATTATAAATGAAGTCATTTAATCTTTTGTAGAAAACACCTCCAGAAATTAATCCAACTGATTTGAAATAATTCTCTGCCATGAAATCATAGTTATATGAATATGTTGCATCTAAACCTGGATTTCCAGCTGTAATTTCTTTGTCGGCAGCAATGTTATTTACATAAGGAGCCAGTGCATAATAATTTGGTCTTGCTAAAGCAGTGGTTGCAGCCGCTCTTAAAACTAAATCTTTGGTCGCATTATATTGAAAAGAAATGCTTGGCAATAAATTCGTGTATGAATTGGTATTGTTGATTTGACTCTCTAATTCTTCTTCATCTAAAACTCTATTTCCAGTGTAATCGATGTGCGTATTTTCTACTCTGAAACCTAAAACCATTGAAAGTTTGTCGTTAAAATCCTGATCCCATCTTACGTAAGCCGCATAAATACTTTCTTTAGCATTATAATTTACTGCTAAATATTCAGATGGATTTGCTTCTTTATCAAATAAAGCAGCGTTGTTTAAATCTAAACTTCCTAAGAAATTTGCCGAAGCAAAAGCTCCTGGTACATATTTGCTTCCTGGATTAAAGTTTTTTCCATCATAATAACTAGTCGGAACTTCAGATAATAATTCCATTCCGTCGTTTATTGGCTCGTAAGAGTAGAACATGTTATTTCTTTCTTTTTCTTTCAATCGAAGTCTAAGACCAGTTCTTAATCTTCCTTTTTCAGATGGAATAACAGAGAAAGGAAAACGGATGTTGATTTTTGCACCAAATTCGCTTTCGCTGGTTTCATCTGTGTTTTCTGTAACAGAATCAAATTTGAATTCATCTGTTGATTCTCCAACCGTTGTCATCAAAGGAAATCTAGGATCAGACAAATCTTCCATCATTTCTAAACCTTTCTGACGGTATTCGATATAACGTTCTCCCGGACGATATTCTCTTGCTTTTGCATAATTTGCTGACCAGTCTAAATCTAAGTTGGAGTTGATTAAATGTTCTCCACGAATCGAATAATTTTGAACGCGCTGATCTTCTAATCTTCTGTTTTTGTTTCTGCTGTTATCGACTCCGCCTTTTGTCTGGCGTTTTACACGACCTTCAAAACCAATGATTTCTTCTCCATTATAAAGAGGCTCGATATCATCATAAGTTGTTCTGAAACGGTTTTCCCTGTCATCTCTCCAATTGTAAATGGCATTAGCGAAAATCGTGTTATTCTCGTCAAATTTATAATCTAAAGCTACAGATCCGCTTCTTCGAATACGCTGTACATCATATTTTCTAATCTCTGAAGCTTGTAGATATTCGTTTCCGAAATCATCTTTTACCCATTCATTTTCGATATTATCAGATCCGTAATCTACATTATTGTATGATCCGCTGAAAACAGCACCCAATTTATTGTCAAAAAAACGATTACCGTAAACTAAACCTGCTGTGTAAGAGGCGTGTTCGCGAATTGGCAAATAACCTCCGGCCAGCGTTGCAGAAATTCTTTCGCCGTTTGGAGTTGCTCTTGTAACTAAATTTACAGAACCTCCTATAGCATCAGCATCCATGTCAGAAGTTAAGGTTTTGTTTACTTCGATTGTCGAAATCATATCAGACGGAATCAAATCCATTTGTACGTTTCTATTGTCTCCTTCTGCAGATGGAATTCGGTCACCATTTAAGGTTACCGAGTTCAATGACGGAGCTAAACCTCTAATAATAATGTTACGCGCTTCACCTTGATCATTTTGCATTGTGATACCTGGAACACGTTTTAAAGCGTCTCCAATATTGGCATCAGGAAAACGCCCTACTTGATCAGATGAAATGATGTTTCCTATATTTTTGCTGTTTTTTTGTTGATTCAGCGCTTTGGCCTGACCTTTTAAAATGTCTCCAACAACAACCTCATTTAATTCTGTTCCTGAAGTTTTTAGAGTGAAATCAAGGACGTTATTTTTGCCTTGTTCAACTGTTATTTCGTGAGTAATTGGTTCGTATCCTATATATTTTACTTGTACTTGGTAAGTTCCAGCATTTATGTTAAGCAATTCAAAACGACCATTGTAATCTGAAACTGTGTATTTGTTTTCACCTACAATCTGAATCATCGCTCCAGGCAACGGAAGTTTGTCGTCAATATCTAATACTTTTCCAGAAATTATGGCTTTTTGAGCATAACCTGAAAAGGCTAAAAGCATGAATGTTACTACTAAATAAATTTTTTTCATTGTTTTTTAGTTTGATTTGTTGCGAAACTAGAACCTTAATGTTATTAAAGCCGTTAAAAAAAATTAACATACTGTTATGATTCCCCGCTTAAAATCGAATTACATTAATCTTAAACTAACATTCGAGTTTCAAATAATTGAGGTTCAGTTAAAAACAAATCAACTATTTATGTCAGAATTAAATTTTTGGCGCTAAATTTGCCTTATCAATCACAATCAAAAATCATCAATCATGTTAAAACAATTTTTTATCCTTTGTTCTGGAGCAGACAGAGATCTTCTCGAAGGATGTTCAGAAGGCGAACAAACCAAATATGTTGGTATTGGAGCCACCGTTTTTTTTACTGCAGTTATGGCTTTCTTGGCCAGTGCTTATGCACTTTTTACTGTATTTGACTCTATTTATCCAGCTTTAATTTTTGGCTTTGTATGGAGTTTGCTGATCTTTAATTTAGACCGATTTATTGTGTCGACAATTAAAAAGAGAGACCGTTTTATGGATGAATTTCTGCAGGCGACGCCACGAATTATGCTGGCAATTATTATTGCAATCGTAATTTCTAAGCCTTTGGAGATAAAAATTTTCGAAAAAGAAATCAACACCGTTTTATTGAAAGAAAAAAATGAAATGGAATTGGCCAATAAAAAGCAAATCGGAACTTATTTCAAAACAGATTTAGATAAGAATAAAGCGGAAATCGCAGCTTTAAAAGCGGATATTGTCACAAAAGAAAAAGAAGTAAACGCTCTATATTCGACTTATATTACAGAAGCCGAAGGAACTACAGGAACTAAAAAATTAGGGAAAGGTCCAGTTTATAAAGAAAAACGCGAAAAGCACGATGCATCTTTAAAAGAATTCGAAACGCTAAAAACAGCAAACGAAGCTAAAATTGCCGAGAAAGAAAAAGCAGGCAAACAACTCCAAGCTGACTTAGATAAAAAAGTTTCGCAGACACAACCCATTATTGAAGGTTTTGACGGATTAATGGCGCGAATTAATGCGTTGAATAAACTGCCTTGGCTGCCGTCATTTTTTATAATGCTGTTGTTTTTAGCTATTGAAACGTCTCCAATTATTGCAAAATTATTAGCTCCAAAAGGAGAATTCGATTTTAAACAAGAAGAAGCTGAAACGGCTATGAAAGCTACTTTGGCACAAAACAAATACCAACGTGATTTATTAGTAAAAACAAGTGCCGAAATGCATGATAAGGTGTATGCAGATATTGCAGAAGATAAAAACCTCTATGATTTACAGCGTAAAAATGCCAAGGAATTATTAGAATTGCAATCACATAACTTTTTAGACAAACAGAAAGCGACCTTGTAAAAGGTAATCGGTAAAAATGTAAAAAGTCTTAAGCTCTAAATGAACTTAAGACTTTTTTTATTTTCAGTAAGAAGTCATTTCACTTCTCACAAATTACATTTTACATGTAGCTCAAAATCTCTTTTTTATATGCATCGTATTCTCCCTGCATGATCAAACCGTTGTCAAGCAGTTTTTTGTAATTCTGTAATTTATCAAAAAGTTCTTCTTTAGATAATTCACTTAATTTGCGTTCTCCTGTAGAAGATTGTGTTTGCTGAATTGGCTCATAAGTTTCATAAGAAGGAGTTGTTGCTGGCAGAATTTCAGCATAATTTGTTACTTCTTCAGTTTCTACTTCTTCGATCTCATCTTCAAAATTCTCCACTTCTGGGGTTGGCTGAGCAGTTTCTATAGCTGGTGCCGAAATTGTAACTGGATTTTTAAGTAAATCCAATTGTTCTTTGGCATATGTATAAATTTTTCTAGCTTGAATTTTTGGAATATAATCGATAGAAATTGATAAATCAGTATTTGTATTAAATGAGAATTCTGAACCTAGAATATTTTCTTTTACAAAAGCACCGGCGATATCATCCCAAGTATAATCTGTAAAATCCATAGAAAGACCTAAATTTTTAGGCTTGCAGATGATTATTCTTTTATTTGTTAAAACAATACTATCAGGAAAAACAGTAATTGCAGGTTTTTTTTGAACTGCTATATATCCAACTTCTTCGCCTTTCATCAACAAATCGTTGAGTTTTGAAGTGATTTTTTCAATCGCTTTTGGATCTTGTTCTTCGTTCAGAAATTTTTTAAATTGTTCTTTCATATTTTAATAAGTTGCTAAGTAACTGAGTTGCTAAGTTTTTTTCTTACCGTGCAAATGTAATGCCTAATTTTCTAATTCGATAATTTCATTCTGAATTTTCTTCGTCAAACTTTTGAAAACCAATTCATACGAATGATCAATGAGTTCTTTGACGAATTTGTCTGGAAGATTTCCGTTCAAAGCAATCGTATTCCAATGTACTTTGCTCATATGAAAACCAGGTTTTATTTCTTCATATTCCGCTCGCAATTCCTGAGCACGATCTGGATCACACTTTAAATTGGCAGAAGCTTCATTCTTTTCCCATTGAGATAATGAGGATAAAGCAAACATTTTACCACCAACTTTAAAAACTAAAGTATCTTCATCAAAAGGGAAATGTTCTGTTACGCCTTTTCTAGAAAGGCAATATTCATAGAAAGTTTCTAGATTCATACCATGTTATTTTTACCAATTTTACCTAAATGTGTGTCTTGAAATCCTGTTTCATACTTTAATCCGTAACCAAACATTCTATCCATTGATGAGTGTGAAAATAAAATAATTCCGGACAATTGCAAAATTTCAATTTTAAAATAACAGCCCAATATGTAAATTATAACGGCAATTCCTTTATGATGAAAAACATTGTAGAAAAATGCACCGCTTTTATTTCCAAAAATATAACCCAGCATCGATAAATCAGGTGCTAAAATTAAAGCCAAAAACCACCACCATTCATAATTCAAAAGGCTGAATAAATAGATTCCGAGTACAAATAAGCTTAATTCTTCTAGTTTAATTATTTCTTTCATAATAGTTTTTTTTCCATCATTTTTTCAGGATGTTCTAATTTTTTAAAACCAAATTTTTCATATAAAAAGTGCGCATCTGTTGTCGCTAATCTCCAAATTTTAATATTTTTAAGAACAGGTTCGTTCATCATATTTTCAACTAAAACAGACGAATATCCTTTACCGCGATGTTCTTCAGTAATAAAAACATCCATCACATATCCAAAAACTACAAAATCGGTAATTACGCGCGCAAAGCCAATTTGTTTGTCATCTAAATAGATTCCAAAACAAACAGAAGCATCAATTGCAGTCTGAACTTCTTCGATAGTTCTGGGCGCTGTCCAATAAATAGCTGCCAAAAAGTTGTGTATAAACGGAACGTCAAGTTTGGTTTTATCAGTTGAGACACTAATCATAGTTTTGTTTTTTTTAGCCACGAATTACACGAATTTACACGAATTTATTTTTTGCCAAGATTAAAGGATGAAAAATAATTCAATCTGTGTAAACCTTTGGCAAAAAAAAGCAAGATTTAGTCAGTGAAAATTAGTGTAATTGGTTCGCCAATTCCCTTTCGCTCGCGTTGTGGCAAACCTTTAAATCTTATATAAAATCGGTTTTGATGGACTTGCATCGTTTTCAAACGAAGCGATTTGAAGATTTAAAATATAATTTCCATCTTCAATTTCGTCTGGCACATAAATCATTTCGGTAATTGTCGCATTCAATCTGGCATCAGAATTTAGATTATGTGTGTCTTTTACATTCCAAAATGCTTTGTGAGCCAGTAATTTACCTTCGTCATGTTCTTTGTCAACGCTTGGTAAATCAATCAATAAATGTTGAATTTCGCTTTCGCGGATGAAAGTGGCAGCTTCTTCAGACAAATAAGGCGGATTTGTATTTGAATATTTTCTTGATTTTTTTTCTTTTTGATTGGGAAGTGTTCTAATAATCAAAGCCTCGAACGATGTCACATTGAGGGAAGTCGAGATGCTTTCTTTCGTAATAACGAGATCATCCCCAATTTTCTCAGGCTCAATGGTAATCAATTTAGCAGAAAAGAAAAATTGCTTAAGCGACTGGTTAATACTGTAAAAATCATTTGTAATATGCCCCAAACATTCTGTGTGCGTCCCATGCCCATGAGGGTTGAAGAATATATTATTAAAATTTGTAGATGATTTTCCTTCCGAAACTTTTCCGATCCAATCGCCGAAAACTACAGGTTCAATAACTGGTTTTTCGATATACCAGGCAATTGGGTTTTCGTCTGTATTGGTTAATGGAATAGAGATATCAATGGGTTTTGATAAGTCGATTTGATATTTATTGTCTAAAAATGCTAGCATAATGGAACACGGATTTTACGGATATTCTAACGCAGATTTTACAGATTGATCAGCGTTGCTTGCATCCGTTTTATCAGCGTCCAAATTTTATTCTTCCAAATTTAGATAAAATAAATCTGAAGCAATTCCATCCGTTAAAAATTTTCCTTTTGGAGTTGGTTTTAGAATGTTGTTTTCAATGGAAAGCAAACCATCGTTTAAGAATTTTTGAGATTGTTTTTTCAGATAATTCAAATATTCCAAACCAAATTCATTTTCAATTCTTTCTAAAGAAACGCCCCAAATTGTTCTTAAACCAGTCATAATATATTCGTTATAGCGATCTGAAATAGTCAGGATTTCTGTTTCAATTGGAAGTTCATTGTTCTGAATCGCTTTCAAATACAATGAATTATTTGCAATATTCCAGCCTCTTTTTTCGCCGTCATAACTATGTGCCGAAGGGCCAATTCCAATATATTTTTTTCCTAACCAATAAGCCGAATTGTTTTTGGAAAAATAATTCTCTTTCCCAAAATTCGATAATTCGTAATGAATAAATCCATTTTTTTGGAGCGTTTCAACCAAAATCATAAAATGATTTGAAGCGGCTTCATCTTGCGGTTCAGCGATTTTTCCAGTCTGAATTAATTTGCTCAAGGCTGTTTTGGGTTCAACCGTCAATGCATAACTCGAAATATGTGGAATGCCAAAACTCAAAGCCGTTTCGATATTCTGTTTCCACATTTCATCTGTCAATCCAGGAATTCCGTAAATTAAATCGAGTGAAATATTATCAAAATATTTTGTCGCTTCTTGTAAGCATTTTATGGCTTCCACCGAATTATGAGCGCGGTTCATCATCTTCAAATCTTCTTCATAAAAAGACTGAATACCAATGCTTAATCGGTTTATCGGACTCTTAGATAATTCAAAAATTCGCTCCGCGGACAAATCATCGGGATTAGCTTCAAGTGTAATTTCTGGATTATCTGAGACTTTATAGTTTTTATAAACTTCTAAAATTAAAAAATTGATTTCGTCATTGGTCAAAACAGAAGGAGTTCCACCTCCGAAATATATTGTCTCTACTCCCGAGAATTCGGGATCGTTCTCAAACTCATTTTTACGCATGCCAATTTCTTTGGCCAAAGCCAAAACCATTTCATCTTTCTTTTTCATTGAAGTCGAAAAATGAAAGTCACAATAATGACAAGCCTGTTTGCAAAAAGGAATATGGATGTAGATACCGCTCATTTTTTTTAATTAGATAATGTGCCAATTTGATAATTAGATAATGAAAATTAGGTTCGAAGAAATTATCTAATTATCTCATTTTCTAATTTTGTCCTCATTTTGTTTCACAAAAGCATCCCAGCCCGAATAACTTTTTCCTGCTACGACTTTTCCTGAATTAAAGTGATGACAAACTGCCGCTGCCAAACCGTCGGTTGAATCGAGATTTTTGGGTAATTCTTTTAATCCTAAAAGCTGTTGGAGCATTTTCGCAACCTGTTCTTTGCTGGCATTTCCGTTTCCGGTAATCGCCATCTTTATCTTTTTAGGTTCATATTCCGTGATCGGAATATCTCTTGAAAGGCCTGCTGCCATGGCAACGCCTTGTGCGCGTCCAAGTTTTAACATCGATTGTACATTTTTACCAAAAAAAGGCGCTTCAATCGCAATTTCGTCAGGATGATGCGTTTCGATTAATTCGATGGTTCTTTCAAAAATGATTTTTAGTTTTTGGTAATGATTGTCATATTTGGACAATTGCAATTCGTTTAACTGCAAAAATTCCATTTTTTTATTGATGACTCTAATTAATCCAAAACCCATAATTGTGGTTCCAGGGTCAATTCCTAATATGATGCGTTCTTTTGTCAAGAGAGTTTTGTTTCAAGTTTGATGTTTAAAGTTTCAAGTTTTTGAAATGAAACGATTCATTTTCTCATTTTCAAATTGCCACATTTCCAAATTGATTACTTTTGCGGCATGATTTCAATTCCTCACAAAGCTAAGCAATTCCTAGTTCTTCTAATCAAACTTTTGATTGTTGGCGGTGCATTTTATTTTATTTACAATCAGCTGGCCAACAACGACAAATTGGACTGGAATAAGTTCATTGTTTTATTTCGAAAAAATCAGTCGGTTTTAGGCATTTCGTTTATATTACTTTTGAGTGTTTTGAATCGGTATTTTGAGATTTTAAAATGGCAGAATCTCGCCAAAGTAATTCATCAAATCTCGATTCACGAAGCTACTAAGCAGGTTTTAGCCGCTTTAACGGCTGGAATTTTCACACCAAATGGAGTAGGAGAGTACGCAGGAAAAGCTTTGTATTATCCAAAATCGGAAGCAAAAAAAGTTGTTTTTTTAAACTTGATCTGCAACGGAATCCAAATGATTTTAACGATCATTTTTGGAATTTTTGGGTTACTTTATTTCAATGCACAGTTTAATGTTATTACAACCAAAACAGTCTTAATCTTGTTCGGAGGATTTCTGCTAATTCTGATTATTTTATTTTCAATCAAAAAAATAAAAGTCAAAGGATATTCAATTGAAAAACTAATTCATAAAATCAACGAAATTCCGAAGCCTATTCATAGAAAAAACATTTTTTTAGGCATTTTAAGATATTTGGTTTTTTCGCACCAATATTACTTTTTGTTTTTAGCTTTTGATGTCGATCTGCCTTATTTAACTTTAATGGCAGCAATTACATCAGTATACTTTTTAGCTTCATCATTACCAACATTTCAGTTTCTAGATTTTGCAGTTAAAGGAAGCGTCGCTATTTATTTTTTCGGAATTCTTGGCGTTAACGAATGGATTGTCATTTTTATAAGCACTTTGATGTGGTTTTTAAATGTTGTATTACCAGTATTTTTAGGGAGTTATTTTGTGCTGAATTTTAAAACGAAAACAGCAGCATGATTTTTGCTTTGTTTGCCATATTAGCTATTTACATTGTAAACATTAGTTTGCTTATTTATGGTTTTTTCAAAGTCAAAAAATATCAAAAAAAAGATTTAAAGCCACAGACAAGTTTTGCCATAATAGTTCCGTTTAGAAATGAGGAAGAGAACCTTCCAAAACTTTTACATAGCTTTTCAAAACTAAATTATCCAACAGATTTATTTGAAGTTATTTTAGTTGATGATAGTTCGAGAGAGAAATTTCAAGTCTCACATTTCACATTTCACATTTCACAAATAAACAATATTCGGGTTTCAAATTCTCCCAAAAAAGATGCGATTACAACCGCAATGCTGCGCGTAAAGACGAATTGGGTAATTACCACAGATGCTGATTGTCTTGTTCCAGAAAACTGGCTTTTAACTTTTGATAATTATATTCAGGAAAATAAAGTTTCGATGCTGGCGGGAGCAGTAACGTATGAATGTGGAGATTCATTTCTGCATCATTTTCAGCAATTAGATTTGACAAGTTTACAAGGCGCAACAATTGGAAGTTTTGGTTTGAACAAAGGTTTTATGTGTAACGGAGCTAATTTTGCTTACACCAAATCATTGTTTGAAAATTTAAATGGTTTTGCTGGAAATGACAAAATTGCAAGTGGAGATGATGTCTTTTTACTGCAAAAAGCAATTGAAAAATTCCCAGATGAAGTTCATTATTTAAAAGCAAAAGATGCAATTGTAAGCACAAAACCAACAGAAAATTGGAAATTCTTATTTCATCAAAGAGTGCGCTGGGCAGCAAAAACAAGTTCGTATAAAAGTATTTTCGGAAAGTGTTTGGGAGTAATAGTTTTTATTGGAAATCTCAGTTTCGTGCTCGGTTTTCTTTTTTTACTTTTTGGAACACTTTCTTACCCTTTATTTGTCATGCTCGCTTTTTTCAAGTTTATAACCGATTTTGTTTTGCTTTATATCACAAATCGATTCTTAACGAAAAGCAGAATCAAAAGTCTTATTTTGAGCAGTTTGCTGTATCCTTTTTTCAGTTCAGCTGTGGCGTTATACAGTTTTTTTGGCTCCTACGAGTGGAAAGGAAGAAAGTTTAGAAGCTAGTTTTTTCAACAATATAAGTTCTATAGTTTTATTTAATAAAAACCTTAGCTTGAATTGCTTACATAACTTATATGCTGAGATTTATAAATTATTTTCTATCTCTTTCTTTAAGAATTACAGGTAAAATAAACTGTGTTTTTACTGGAATACCACGTTTTATGGCAGGATTTATTTTAGGAAAATCGACTAAACGGGCATGAAGAATACTGTCAATTTTAATTGTATCATAAGCAACAGAATCTTTAGGAAACTGTGGCTCAAATTTCATCGTCGCGTTAGGAAATACAGTTACTTTTACTTCAATAGTATCTAATTCTGGATACATAATCGACAAGGTATCAATGTCTAATTTTTCCTGAATAAGCTGTGCCATAACTTCAAAAAAGCATTGCTGACGCTGTTTTTTATCAGGGATTTTTTCGCAGTCTACAACTGATGGATATTCGTCAACTTCTTTCCAGTTGATGGATTTTAATTCCTTTTGGAGTAATTCTTTTTCAGACGGAACCTGCTTCTCAAAATATTGACAAGAATTAAAAAATAAAACGAATAAAAAAAGAGAAAACTGCTTCAAGATTTTGAAATTGAATTGAATAATAGATTATGGTATAAAAATACGATTATTTTTTTTGAGAAGCTTTGTATTGCAGATAATCTTCATAGGTTTCTGAAAGCCATTGCTCTTTGTTTTGTGCTGCAACTTGCTTTTGATCAGGATATAAGTGAGCCAATCGATCTGAGAATGTTGCTATTTGAACTGTATAATTGTAAAATTCTGTTTTTGTTAAAATTACTTTTGAATCATTTTTGCGATTAAAATATTCAAAGAAAAGAGCATCAAATTCTTTCATAGAAAAATTTAATACTTTTTTCTTATTACTTTTATAAATGCTGTCCTGCAATAGTTGATCGTGGACAGATGTTTTTTTTGCCTGTGAATATGTATTATTACAAATCAAGAACATTAAAAAACAAAATAAAAAAAAGTTCAAAAGCTTATACATAGCCTATTTTTACCAAGGGTTTGTAGGGGCAAAATTACAAAAATATATGGATTTACTATTAGTTGCACTAGGTTTTATTTGCATGATTGTTGGGGTTTTTGGCAGTTTTTTGCCCGTATTGCCTGGCTTAACGAGTTGCTGGATAGGTTTGCTGCTATTACATTTAACAAAAGCAGTAGACAATAACTATTGGCTTTTAGGAATTACCCTTTTAATTACGATTGTTATCACCATTCTCGATTACGTAATTCCCTCAAAAGGAACCAAAAAATTTGGAGGAAGTTCGTATGGAGTTTGGGGAACGAATATTGGTTTAATAGTGGGAATTTTGGCTCCTATACCTTTTGGAGTTATCATTGGTCCATTTGTTGGAGCATTTGTCGGCGAAATGATTTATGACTCGACAAATCATAAAAGAGCATTAAAAGCGGCCACTGGATCGGTACTCGGATTTCTTGCATCAAGTTTTATTAATTTCTTATTTTGTATTATTTTTCTAGGTATTTTTTTAAGTGTGACATGGGAATATCGAAATATTTTGTTTTAATTATGTAACATTCAGTTAAGCTTTTTCTTATTTTTCTTTCATTTTAATAAAATAATTCATTTTTGTAAAAAAATATTTTCACTTTGTTTTGATTACGAAAGGGTTATGTTTGCTGGGAGTTGAAGTTTTTTATGTTAAACAAGTGTTAATCGGTGTCTGTAATTTTTAACTTATTTTTTGGAAATGTTAAAATATTTTATATTTTTATCCTGATAAACGATGAAATAGCCCCTTTTGTCGATTATTTCGAATAGTTTTAAATAATTTTAAATTAAATTACTATGACTCCAAACCTACAAATTGAACTTAGACGTTTTATCTCTTCTAATGTTGTTTCAAAGTTAAATAAGTTTTATTTTGAAAATGATGCACTTTTAATCAAAGGAATTGATGTATCAATCGGAACCATTCTAATGGGATTGTATAATAAAGCCGGAGAATCAGGTTTCTACAAAGAAATTATTTCACTAATAGAAGACAATTCCACATTTTACCAAGAAGTCGATTTTGTCTCTGGCAGAATTTTAGCGGTCGACGACTGTTACAGATTAGAAGGAAATGCACTGCTTAAAGAAATCTTTACTACTAAAAAAGGAAGAATTTCAGAAATGATTTCAAATGAAGTCGGAATCAAAAGTGAAACTGCAAGAGAAATACTTAACTTCTCAGCCCTGTTAGTAGTTTCTTATCTTAAAAATAATATCCAATTATTAGACAGTTTAAAATTATTGTTAGAAGAACAAAAACGAGATATTTTAAACAGCATTCAGCCGGGAATCAAAATTATCTTAGGATTTACGTGCCACGAAGTAGTTGAAGATAAAAACCAAACAATGGGAAGATCAATATTTACTCTTTTCGGACATAACTTTTTCAGCTTCTAAATAAAAAAAATCCCATCTTACAAAGTAAAATAGGATTTTATATAAAGTACTATTTGAACCGTTTCTTAAACGTTTTTCAAATTGATGATTTCTTGCTCAGTCAAAAAGCGCCAGTTTCCTCTTGGCAAATTCTTTTTGGTTAAACCAGCAAATGACACGCGGTCAATACGTAAAACATCATATTCAAAGTTTTCGAAAATAGCACGAACTACTTTTACATTAGATGAACGTAATTTAAGACCTATCTCACTTTTAGGTTCATTATCAATATAACTCACCTCTTCAACAAATACACGGTGCCCGTCAAGAACCAAACCTTTGCTGATTTTTTCTAAATCTTCAAATTTCAAGTTTTTATCTAATGAAACCTGATAGATTTTAGATGATTTCTGACTCGGTAAAGTAAATTTACGAATCATATCTGTATCGTTAGTAAACAACAATAAACCAGTTGTGTTTTTGTCCATTCTTCCGATAGGAGCAATTTTTGCAGTAGTAGAACCACGCACAAGTTCTAAAACATTACGATATTCCTGACCTTCGTCAAGAGCAGTTGTAAAGTTTTTTGGTTTGTTAAGCAAGATGTATTCTTTCTTTTCAGGAGTTAAGGTTACGCCGTCAAAATTTACAACATCGTTTAATTTTACTAAATAACCCATTTCAGTTACCGGAACGCCATTTACTTTTACGTTTCCAGACTGAATGTATATATCGGCATCACGACGCGAACAAGCACCTGAATTAGAGATGTATTTGTTCAAACGAATCTCGTCTGCAGCTTTCTGTCTTTTAGGAGCCTGGTTTTGTTTTTTAATTTTTTCTGCCTTTTCTTCAGCAGCAGCCTTAACAGCAGGGTTCACTTTTTTTGGCCCTTGAGCGCGCTTCGCCATAGGAGGTTTTGGCTTGTTAGAGTTTGGTCTAGAGCCACTTGGTCTAGATCCGCCTCTTTTATTATTGCCTTCCTTATTGTTCATAAATTCTGTAATTTGTGCAAAGATAGTTTATTCTTGCTAAATAATCCTAAGTTCATTGTTCTTAGATTAATAGCTATGATTTTTTAGAGATATAGGAGCATCACAATTGGCCTTTTTTTAGGCATGGTTTCCCGCTTTTTGCTTCAATCTTTTATGGCGAACCCCGCCACAAAAGGATTTTCGCAACAATCGGGGCTAGATTCAAACAATTGGCCTTTTTTTCAGGCATTCTAGGAACTTTCTGGTAAAAACATTAAAAAAAACTCGGTGAAGCTTTGTGATTTTTTTTGTGTATCTCTGCGGTATACTAATTTTAAACCTTTAAAAGTAAATTTTTTCCGTGCCATAAAACACTCGGATTTATCAGGATAATGCAAAAAACGCCAGATACAATCAAAAACTTCAAAACATTATGAAGGATTAAAAACTGCTCTTTAGAGTTAGATTTCCATAAAAAAATCAAGAAAAACAGCAATATAGCGAAACATAGATAAAAATATAGATCCATATAACCAACATCGTAAACATTGATTAAAACATACACCGGAAGTATTGTCAAAATTGTTAAAGCAGTAATAATCTGTTTCGAAACGGTTTCGTTATAAAGTATTGGAATCGTTCTGTAATTGTTGGCCAAGTCGCCTTTTAAATTTTCTAAATCCTTTATCATTTCGCGAATCAGCAATAATAAGAACAAGAAAACAGCATGGGCTGAAATTACCATAAAATGACTCATATGATCTTCAATTTCTTCAAACGAGATCTTGTTGTAGAAATACAATAAAATCGCAAAAAAAGGAATAACCGCTAACAATGCCGAAGTTAAGTTGCCAATAATAGCGTATTTTTTTATTTTATGAGAGTAAAACCAAATCAGGAATATATAAGCTGAAAAGAATAAAAAAGCGCGCCAAGAAACAATGAGCGCCATTAAAACCGCCAAAAAATTCAAACTAAAATAAACCGACAATTTTGTTTTCTGACTGACTAAGCGATCCAGCATCGATTTATTGGGTCTGTTGATCAAATCTTTCTGACTGTCGTAAAAATTATTGATAATATATCCGGAAGCAATTGTAATCGCAGATGCAAAAACAATCAAAAACAAATTAAAATCGAGCAAAATATCAAGTGCTCTCTTATCTGGAGCTAATATAAAAATTGCCGAGAGATATTGTGCCAAAACAATAATCGGAATGTTATAGCCTCTCACAACGGAGAACAAACTAACAATTTTCATTACTAAAAGCTTCTGCTGTCTGCTTAACATTTTTCTGTAGTTAGTTTGGAATTTTTATTTTTTGAATATTTTTAAAAAATGTTTTTTGTAAAATTAAAGTTTGTCTTTTAATAATGATGCAGAGCCATAACCTAATTTTCGAATGCAAGCTAAGGCTTCTTTTTGAGAAATTTCGATTTCTTTGATGTCTTTTTTTTCTACAAAACAAACTGACCCGCTCCACGGATTTGGAGCATCTGGAACAAAGACTGCAAAATTATTTTCATTTATCTGTTCGATCAAAAAAGCGAATTGCAATCCAGCATCTGTAGGAACCAAGATAACTTTTAAATCTTGTTTAGATTCAAAACCCATTATATTTTCATTCATGTTTTTCATAAATGAATATCCAGGAATGAAGCTTAAAATTCCGTTTTCTAATTTTTGAACCAGCTTTTGGGCTTTTGCTGTTCTGCCTAATAATCCAGCTATAAAGCATAAAACGATTATAATTAAAATACCTATAAGTTCTTGGAGTGCTAGTCCTAAAAATTGTACTCTTGGCAGATGACTTACTAGCGGCAGTGTTATTTTTTGAATGATATGATATCCTTTTTCGAAAAGAACAACTAATAAAATTAGCGGGGCCAAAAATAAAATTCCTCCTAAAAAAGTTGCTTTGATGATTTTTAAAATACTTTTCATTTCAATAACTTTTTTAGGATTAGATTTAGGAAAATGTATTCAAATAACGGAGGCTTTTAGGGAATTTTGCTTAAAACTGATAAACCACTTCTAGTTTATAATCTTTCAAAGATGCTTTTGCGCGTTCTAAATCTTCGGTAAAACCAAGAATATAACCGCCGCCGCCAGAACCACAAAGTTTTAAATAATAATCGTTTGTGTCAATTCCGTTTTGCCAGATTCCATGAAATTGTTCTGGAATCATTGGTTTAAAGTTATTTAAAACGACTTTTGAAAGCTTTTTAGTATTGGTAAACAAAGATTTCATATCGCCATGCAAAAAGTTTTCTACGCAGGCGTCTGTATATTTTACAAATTGGTTTTTAAGCATCGCACGAAAACCTTTGTCTTTTAGGTTTTCCATAAAAATGTTAACCATTGGAGCAGTTTCGCCGACAATTCCAGAATCTAATAAAAAGACAGCACCTTTTCCGTCAAAACTTTGAGTCGGAATTCCGGTTGCTTCAATATTATCTTTAGAATTAATTAAAATCGGAATACTCAAATAGCTGTTTAAAGGATCTAAACCAGAACTTTTTCCGTGGAAAAAACTCTCCATTTGAGAAAATATATTTTTTAATTGTAAAAGTTTTTCGCGTGTTAAATTTTCTAAAACGGTAATTTTATGTGTAGCATATTTGTCGTAAATAGCTGCAACAAGAGCACCGCTGCTTCCAACACCATATCCTTGCGGGATACTAGAATCAAAATACATTCCGGTTTCGACATCATTTTTTAAAGTCAGCAAATCAAAAGAAACCAAATTTGGCTGTTCATTTTGTAAAGCTTCCAGATATGTTGTATAACGTTTTAAACTTGCGTTTGATGCAATTGCTTCTGCCGAAGGATTTTCGGATTTCTTCAAAGCACCATTGTAAAAATTATAAGGAATAGAAAGTCCTTTAGAGTCGCGGATGATTCCGTATTCTCCAAAGAGTAATATTTTTGAGTAAAATAATGGTCCCTTCATAATTGAAAATTAATAATTAACAATTGATAATTATATGTTTTTAGAAGTTTTTATGATACTCGTAAGTAATCGTAATAATTCTATGATTTTAGGTTTAATATTTTGAAACTCTATATCAGAAAGATATTTTGTTTCGTGCAGCAAATCTAACCAATATTCTGTTTCATTCGCTTCTTTTAATGAAATAGATAATTTATGAATAAAATCTGCTTTACTTTGAGCATGTTCAGATTCTCTTACATTTGCACCAATTGATGTTCCTGAGCGCAAAACTTGTCTAGATAAAACAAATTCTTTTTTCTCGCTTAAAACTTTATAAAGGTTTACAATGTCAATTGCAAAAGCAAAAGATTTATCTTTAATAATGTTTTTCTTTTCCATAAAGTTACAAATTATTAATTGACAATTGTTAATTATCAATTAATAAAGATCCTTCTCCAATTTGATCGCAAATGTACTGACGATTCTGACAAAATACAACTAATTCGTCCTGAATAAATTGCAGTACTTTTTCGCTAACGTTTTCGGGATATAATACATGCACATTTGCTCCAGCATCCAGCGTAAAACAAACCGGAATTTGAGTTTCGGTTCTAAATTTCCAAATTGCATTTATGATTTGCAATGTATTTGGTTTCATCAAAATAAAATACGGCATCGATGTCATCATCATGGCATGCAAAGTCAAAGCTTCGCTTTCGACAACTTTAATGAATTCGTCTAAATTTCCGCTTTCAAAAATCTTAATTAACTGATCTAAGTTTTCGTGCGCCTGAGCAAAACGTCTTTCAGCATACGGATGATTGTGCATTAAATCATGGCCAACTGTGCTTGAAACCTGTTTTTCGCCTTTGTCAACCAATAAAATAGTGTCTTGATAATTCTTGAAATTTTTATGAATTGCGTACGGAAATTCGATTCCAAATAAATCTGAACTTCCTTCAATATTTGCTTGATTTCCCCAAACTACTACATTTCCTTTTACGCTTCGGCATGCACTTCCAGAACCTAAACGCGCTAAAAATGATGCTTTTTGGTAGAAATATTCATCGGTCATTTCAGGATTTAAACCTTTCTCTAAACTCATAAAATTCATTGCCAAAGCGGCCATTCCAGATGCCGAAGACGCAATTCCTGAACTGTGTGGAAACGTATTTTGGGTATCAATCGTAAAATGATACTCTTTCAAAAACGGCAAATAAACTTCAACTCTTTCTAAAAATTTTTGAATTTTTGGTTTGAAATCTTCTTTTGGCTGTCCCTCAAAAAGTAAATCAAAAGAAAAAGAATTTGAATTCTCTTTCTTCTCAAATCCTAATTTCGTAACAGTTTTACAATTATTAAGAGTAAAACTCACCGATGGATTTGCGGGAATCTGATTGTCTTTTTTGCCCCAATATTTTACTAATGCAATATTGCTGGGAGCGCTCCACTCAAAATTTCCGTTTTCAATGGTTGAAGTATATGTTTTAGGAATAAAATCAGCTGCTGTAAACATGAATTATAAAATTTTGGCAAAGATAGCTTTTTCACCATAAAAGATATTTTTTTCACCGTATAAGTTATATAAGAAAATGTTGAAGTTAACTGCAATGAACTTACATGACTTATGTGGTTTAAACTTTCTTTTTGACTATTTTTGAATAAAAAAAAACACAAAAATGAATAAAGTAACACGAATTGCAATAGCGGTAATCATTTGTCTGGCAGTTGGATATTCATCATCAACCTTTACAAAAGCGGGAGTAGAAACGTGGTATCCAACAATTCTGAAACCAAGTTTTAATCCGCCAAATTGGGTTTTCATGCCAGTTTGGACCTTGCTTTTTATTTTAATGGGAGTGGCAGCAGGAGTAGTTTGGGATAAAATAAACCAACAGGAAGAGCAAGTAAAAAAAGCTTTAGGTTTCTTTTTGATTCAATTGATACTTAATGCAGTTTGGTCGTATTTGTTCTTCGGACTAAAAAATCCGATGCTGGCTTTGATCGAAATTGCACTTCTTTGGCTTATGATTTATGAAACGTATTTAAAGTTTGACAAAATCAATAAAATTGCGGGTTATTTGCTGATTCCATACATGGCTTGGGTAAGTTTTGCAGGGATTTTGAATGCAAGTATTTGGTGGCTGAATCGATAAGGTTTTAGTTTTCAGCCACAGTAAACTGGCAGTGTAAAAATGAGAATGAAAACTATTTGAAATACTTTAAACTATTTCAATTAAATCTGAAGGATTATGAATAACCAATTTCGCGCCGCTTGCCATTAATTCTTCTTCTGTTCGATAACCCCAAGAAACTCCCACGGGAAGCATATTAGCGTTTATTGCCGTCTGCATATCAATATCTGAATCGCCTACAAAAAGAATTTCTTCTGGTTTTAAATTCCAATTCTTGCTAATTTCCAACGCCTCAAACGGATTTGGTTTTTTTAATGCTTCGGTACTTAAACCAACTGCAGCATCAAAATAATCAGGAAATATTTGGGCTGCGATTTTTTTGGTAAGCTCATCGGCTTTGTTAGAGAAAACCGCTAATTTGATATTTTGAGAAGCCAGATTATCTAATAATTCGACAATGCCTTCGTACGGTTTTGTTTTTATCGTACAAACTTCACGATACGTTTCGATCATACAATCAAAACAATTTTCAATTTGTTCTTCAGAATTGTTGGATGCCGGTAAAGCCTTGCTAACTAAGTTTCGCAAACCGCTTCCTATAAAATATTGATAGGTATCGTAAGTATGAGTTGGATAATTTAGACCTGTAAGTACAGTATTCATTGCATCTGAAATATCTTCTAATGAGTTTACTAATGTTCCGTCTAAATCAAAAATAATTCCTTTAAATTTCATTCTATTATATATTATTGGCCAAAATAAACCCGCTTGTCCAGGCATTTTGAAAGTTGAAACCTCCCGTAATCGCATCGATATTTACAATTTCACCAGCAAAATAAAGGTTTTGATGCAATTTGCTTTCCATTGTCTTAAAATTGATTTCTTTTAAATCTATTCCTCCGGCGGTTACAAATTCTTCTTTAAAAGTACTTTTTCCGTTTACCTGAAATTTGGCTTTTGTGAGTTGAGAAGCTAAATTCTGCAATTGATTTTTAGATAAATCGGCCCATTTTGTTTCTCCTTCAATTTCTGAAGCAAGAACTAAACTTTCCCACAGACGATTAGGAAAATCGAAAGGAGATTTTTTTGAAACTGCTTTTTTGGCGTGTTCCTGTTTTAAGTCTTTTAGGATTTTTTCTGCATCTTCGGTATCAACATCGTTTAGCCAATTTACGAAAATAGTAAACTGATAATTTTTATCGAATAAAGTTCTAGCACCCCAAGCAGAAAGCTTTAGAATTGCAGGGCCGCTCATTCCCCAATGCGTGATTAATAAAGGTCCGGTCGATTCTAGCTTAGTATCTTTTACGTTTACAGTAACTTGTGCGGCAACACCAGGCAATTCTTTAATTCGTGAATCTTTGATGTTGAAAGTAAATAGGGAAGGAACTGGGCTAACAATGGCATGACCTTGTGTTTGAAGCATTTCCCAGATTTTAGGATTGCTTCCCGTTGCTAAAACTAATTTTTCTGTTGCGTAATTTGTATCTTGAGTATCAATTTTCCAGTGATTTTCGGCTTTAAAAATCGATTGTACACTTTGTCCTGTCAAAACTTTTATGCCTAATTTGCCAGTTGCTTCCTGAAAACAATCAATAATAGTTTGGGATGAATTAGAGATTGGAAACATTCGTCCATCATCTTCGATTTTTAATTCTACGCCATGTTTTTCGAACCATTCAATTGTATCTCCTGAACAAAACTGATGAAAAGGCCCGCGAAGTTCTTTTTCGCCACGGGGGTAAAATTTAACCAATTCATTGGGCTCAAAGCAAGCGTGTGTTACGTTGCATCGTCCGCCTCCGGAAACGCGAACTTTAGAAAGCACTTCTTTTCCTCTTTCTAAAATGGCAATTTTCATTTTCGGGTTTTTCTCTGCAATATTAATTGCTGTAAAAAAACCTGCAGCGCCTCCGCCAACAATGATTATGTCGAAATTTTTGATCATATTTTATCTGGAAAATCAGTGATGATTCCGTTTACTTTTAAATTTTTTATTTTTTGAATGTCTTCCTCAATATTAACTGTCCAAGGTAAAACCAGAAATCCCTTTTCTTGCATTTGAAGAACATTTTCTGAATTCAATAAATGATAATAAGGATGAATTGCTTTTGCTTTTATCGTTTCGGCGAAAGCCAAAGCCAAATTAAGATCTGTTTCTGTTAAAACCCCAATCGGAATATTTGAATTTAAATTGTGAACTTCCTGCAAGGCATTCCAATCAAAACTAGAAACGATAAAATGCTCGTAATTCCAGTTTTTCTCCGAAATGTATTCTTCTATTAAAGCTACAGCTTTGCCTAAAGTTTCGTAACTTTTCAATTCTATATTGATAAAGCATTTTTTGTCAACCAAATCGAAAACTTCTCTTAGGGTCGGAATTTCATGTTTCCCGTCAATCAAAAATGATTTTAATTCGGTCAAAGATAATGTATTTACAAAACCTTTTCCGTTGGTCATTTTGTCTATGGTTTCGTCGTGAATTACGATAATATGTCCGTCAGCGCTTAAATGAACGTCGAGTTCAATTCCGTCAGCATTTAAGTCTAATGCTTTCTGAAAAGATTGTAAAGTATTCTCGGGTTCGTATCCTTTGGCACCGCGATGTGCTATTTTTAGCATGTCTAGAAAGTTTAAACGCAAAGGTCGCAAAGTTTTACGCAAAGGTCACAAGTTTTTTTAAATCTTTGCGAGACCAGCGATTTTGCCTTGCGTTCTTTGCGGTTAAACTTTTAGATTTTTTCTAATAAAACAAGTCCAAATTCAGAATCTATTATTGCTTTTCCGTTTTGAACTTCGGTTTCTTTTCCAGAAAAAGCGTCTTTTAATTTTGTTCCGTCCTTAAAAACAGAATCAACAGGAAGTTCTTTATATCCGGTTCCTAAATCTAGTCCAATTATGACCTCATCTTTATGATTTTCTTTGTTATAAACTCTTGAAAAAATATACGGTTTGTCTGAAATCATTTTGTGGATTCCTGCGCCAACTGCAGGATGATTTCTTCGAAATTGCCCTAATTTTTGCCAATGCAAAAGAATTCTTTGTGTCTCAGGATTTGACTCAATCTCTTCCCAATTCATGAAAGATCGAAAAGTGGCGTCGCCTTCTGTACCTTCAATGGCAAGCGAACGTCCAGATTCGTCTCCATAATATACTTGAGAGATGCCCGGTGAGAGCAATAATTTAGTTCCGGATTCAAAAGCGCGTTTGCGATCCGCATCAAACGGACTATCATCATGCGATGATACATAATTAAGTACGCTGAAACCTTTTAATTCATTTTGAAGCTTGTCTGAATACTTAGAGAATATAAATTCATAGTCATTTTGAGCATCTAACTTAAACTCAAAATTGATCATGTTGTTAAAACCTTTTTCAAAATAATTTACTTTTCGGTCGCCAAAATCATACTCTTGTCCGCTACTAATTTCGTAACCGTAAACCTCAGCAATAGTATAAAACGGATTTTGATCGAGCACTTGCAAAGGATGATGTTTTTTCCAGGTTTCAAAAGCGTAATCGCATTCTTTTCTAAAATCAATCCATACATTTTCTTCTGTATGTTTCACAGTATCGGCTCTATAAGCATCAATTCCAAATTCTAGAATATAATCTGTCAGCCATTTTATAATGTAGTATTTTGGTGTTCTTGGATAATTTGTTCTTTTAAAAAATTCATCAAGTGAAGTACTTTCTTTTTCATAACGATCTTCCTTTTTCCATTTTTCGATTAGAAAAGTAGGAAGCTCGACTTCTTTAGTACTTTCAGTTCTTACATCCGGAAGATTATCAACAAGAGTACACATTGTTGTGTTTTCAAATGATTTGTAATCGCAGACAATGCCAGTTCGAACCCAGTCTTCCGGCCAAATAGGATCTTCTGGAGTTACAGGTCCCGTATGATTTATAACGCCGTCTAAAATAATTCTGATGCCTTTTTCGTGAGCCTTTTTAACCAAAAGGGCTAAATCATTTTTGGTGCCAAAATTAGGATCTAAAGCCGTCCAGTCTCTTGCCCAATACCCGTGATACCCGTAAGTAAGACCAGTTCCTTCATCAACACCATCGTGAATTTGTTCGACTATTGGTGTAAACCAAATAGCATTTATTCCCAGTTCATCAAAATAGCCTTCGTCGATTTTTTTCATAATTCCGATGATATCACCGCCTTCAAAACCGCGTAATTTTCCTGGAGTTTTGGTTCTGTTGAAATTGATATCGTTTGAAGGATTTCCGTTGTAAAAACGATCGGTAAGTAAAAAGTAAACGTTTGCTCCCTCCCAGATGAAAGGTGGCTTTTGAGTATTGTCGTTATTCATTGAAATGATTATGAATCTTAAAGATAAAAAAAGAATGGCGTATAATAAAAAATTCCGCCACGAAATCACGAATTATTATTTTAAAAATTCGTGATTTCGTGGCGGAAAAAGTTTGCGTAAACGCACAGCAGTGTGTTTCTACTTTATATACATACTGTGTGTTGAAATCTTATTCCAATTCTAAAACAATAGCGGATTTTGGTTCTAAAGTAATTTCAGAAGAAATATCAAATGTTTTTCCAGTTAAAACATCTTTTCCTGATTTAAAGTTTTTGATGTTTTCTTTAAAACGACTTGTTTTAACTGACTGCTCTTTTGAATTATTATTGAAAACGACCATTACGGTTTTAGTATCCGTATATCTGAAGTAAACATAAATGTTGTTTTCTGGAATATAATGCGTCATTTTTCCAAAGTGAACCGCTTCATTTGATTTTCTCCAAGTGAATAATTTTGAAGTAAAATCAAAATATTTTGCTTGCTCAGCTGTTCTTCCTGCTGCGGTTAATGCGTTGTTTTTGTCGCCAGCCCATCCGCCAGGGAAATCTTGACGAATGTCTGCATCACCGCCTTTGCCTTTGTCACCACCCATTCCAATTTCTGAACCGTAATACAATTGCGGAATTCCACGAACGGTTGCTATTAAAGTCATAACCAATTTGTATTTCGTGAAATCGTATTTATAGGTATTATTAATGCGATCTGTGTCGTGATTTTCGGCGAAAACTAAAATACTATTCGGATTTGGATATAAATAATCTAACGTAAAATTGTTGTAGAATTTAATCATTCCGTTATCCCAATTCGCATTATCGTCATTGAAAGCAGAGCCAATTTGATCTTGCAAAGTAAAATCCATTACGCTTGGTAAATTCGAATTGTAGTTTTCGATTGCGCCAATTTTACTGTCTTTTTGCCAATACGATAAATTTGCCTGATTGTGCATCCAGATTTCGCCAACAATATTAAAGCTTGGATATTCTGTAGTAATTGCTTTCGCCCAATTTGACATTGCAGTGGCATCAGAATAGTTGTAAGTGTCCACTCTAAATCCGTCAAGATTGGCATATTCAATCCACCAAATGGCGTTTTGAGTTAAGTATTTTGCAACTAAGGGATTTCTTAAATTCAAATCCGGCATAGAAGGCACGAACCAACCGTCAACACAAATTTCCTGATCCAATTTAGAGGCATGAATATCTGTAATAACTTCACGTCTGTGGTGCGTTTGTGTGTAGTTTTCGAATTGATTTATCCAAGATTTTGTTGGCAAATCTTTAATCATCCAATGTGTAATTCCCCAGTGATTGGTAACGTAATCCATAACCAGTTTCATGTCTTTTTTATGCAGTTCTGAAGATAAACGAACATAATCTTCATTTGTTCCGTAACGTGCATCTATTTTGTAAACATCAGATTGTCCGTAACCGTGATATGAATGTTTTGCGTCATTGTCTTCGCATAAAGGCGTACTCCAAACTGTTGTTGCACCCAAAGATGAAATGTAATCTAAGTTTTTGATAATTCCTTCGATATCACCGCCGTGGCGTCCGCCTGGTTCTGTGCGGTTTCCTTTTTCGGTTAAAATGGCATCGCTGTCGTTTTTAGGATTTCCGTTAGCAAAACGATCCGGCATGATTAAGTAAATCATGTCTGATGCATCATAACTTTTTCTGTCTGCAGAATTTGCTCTTCTTTCTTTAAGCGAATATTTCTGTGTAAAAGCTACTTTATTTTTGTTTTTGAAAGAGAAAACCAATTCAGATGCTTTTACGTCTTTCGTATCTATTGTTACGAAAAGGTAATTGGGGTTTTCTGTTTTCTCTACATTTTTAATCACTACATTATTTGAAACCGAAGCTTCATATTGTGCGATATTTTTTCCGTAGAACATTATTTGCAGTTCTGGGTTTTTCATTCCGGCGTACCAAAATGGCGGTTCTACTTTTTGGATTTGCGCTTTCGCGGAAGCGGAAAACAACAGAACTATAAGGAGTATTTTATAAAAAGAAAGGTTTGTTTGAAAAAATGTTTTTGGATTGTTCATAATAATGAAGAATTTAAACCATATAAAAAATGTAAGAACAATTAAGAAAAAAACTGGGGAGATTTTAATTTTAAATGAACTTACATTTCTTATATAGTTAATTAAATTATTTTGTTTCAATAATGCTTATTGCGTATCCTCCGCCTGGAGCAGATAATTGCGATAATTTTGATTTGTTTGTTACAGCAATTTTCTTGACCGTATAAGCCTGCGGATTTGTTTTGTAATGCGCATCTTTTGCATCAGCATAAATTGTTGCCGTGTATTTTTTACCTTTTTCAAGGAAGCTGAAATCGATGTTTGATGTACGAGGCGTTTCTCCGTTTACGTTTCCAACGAACCAGTTGTTTGTTCCTTTTGCTTTACGGGCAACCGTGATAAAATCGCCTGGTTCAGCCTCAATATATTTGCTTTCAGACCAGTCTACAGCTACATCTTTAATGAATTGAAATGCATCTGGAAAACGGTTGTAATTTTCTGGAGTATCTGCCGCCATCTGCAACGGACTGTACATAGTAACGTATAAAGCCAATTGATTACAAATTGTACTGTTTACATGCGATTTGTTATCTGGATTCATTTTGCTGATATCCATTTCGAAGATTCCCGGAGTGTAATCCATTGGACCTCCAATTAAACGTGTAAATGGTAAAACTGTTACGTGATTTGGTTTAGAACCTCCAAAAGCTTGGTATTCTGTTCCTCTTGCAGCTTCGTTACCAATTAAGTTTGGATATGTTCTGCAAATTCCTGTTGGGCGAACTGCTTCGTGAGCATTCACCATAATTTTATAATCAGCCGCTTTTTCGATAGCGTATTGATAATGGTTTACAATCCATTGATCATAATGGTTCTCACCGCGAGGCAAAATATCTCCAACGTAACCGCTTTTTACAGCATCGTATCCGTTGTCTTTCATGAATTGGTACGCTTTGTCCATATGGCGTTCGTAGTTGCGAACAGAACCAGAAGTTTCGTGGTGCATGATGATTTTTATTCCCTTAGATTTAGCGTATTCGTGCAAACCTTTTACATCAAAATCTGGGTAAGGCGTTAAGAAATCAAAAACATAATCTTTTGAATGTCCAAACCAGTCTTCCCAGCCTTCGTTCCAACCTTCAACTAAAACTGCGTCAAAACCATTTGCAGCAGCAAAATCAATGTATTTTTTTACGTTGGCATTGTTTGCTCCGTGTGTGCCGCTTGGTTTTGCTTTTGAGAAATCAGAAACACCCAATTGAACTGTAGGAAAATCATTTGTATAAGACCAAGAGCTTTTTCCTGTAATCATTTCCCACCAAACACCAACGTATTTTACAGGTTTAATCCAAGACGTATCATCAATTTTTGATGGATCATTTAAGTTTAAAGTCATTTTTGAAGACAAGATTTCTCTTGCATCGTCGCTTACCATAATCGTTCTCCAAGGCGAATGGCTTGGCGCCTGCATATATCCTTTATCACCTTTTGCATCTGGCGTTAACCAAGAAGTAAAAGTCATGTTTTTATCATCAAGATTCAAGTGCATACAAGAATAGTTGATCAAAGCGGCTTCGTGTAAGTTGATGTAAATCCCGTCATTTGTTTTTAACATCAAAGAAGTCTGAACTCCTGTTGGTGAAAAGTTCTTTTGAGAAACGTTTGCTGTATATGCTTTTTCAGACAAACCTCTGATTTCAGATAATTTCGATTTTGTATAATCATATTCCTGAGTATCATAATCTCCTGGAATCCAAAAAGCAGTATGATCTCCAGTCATTGCAAATTGAGATCTTTCTTCTTTGATTACGAAGTAAGTAAGATTCTTTTGTGCAGGAAATTCATATCTAAATCCTAAACCGTCCTCAAATAAACGGAAACGAATTATGATTTGTCTGTCTGTTCCTTTTTGATTTAAAGTTACAGCCAATTCATTATAATGATTTCTGATATTGTCAACTTCTCCCCAAACTGGTTTCCACGTTTCATCAAAAGTCGAAGTTTTAGTATCAACAACTGTAAAGTCATTCAACAAAGATTTTTTGTCATCCTTAAGTTCAAGACCTAATTTACTGGTTTTTACAACCTCTTTATTTTTGTATTTTAAATTGTACGTTGGAGTTCCGTCGTTTTGCAGAGAAAATTCCATTACGAACTTTCCTTCGGGTGATTTTAATTGCTGCGCTTTTGCAATATTGCTGACCGCAAACAAAATTAAACTTGCGAAAAATAAGTTTTTCATGTTTTTAAGTTTTAAGTGTATTGTAATTTAATTTATTTGTACAAATTTACTTGCAATTACAGGATTTCCATTAACCACAATTGTTAAATCTTGATCGCCGTCTACAGTAAATGTTGTTTCGTTATGATTTACAGCTACTTTTAAAATTTGATTTCTGAAATTAATTTTAAAAGAGTAACCTTTCCATTCTTTTGGGATTTTTGGAGAGAAATGCAATTGATCGTTTTTTACTCTCATTCCGCCAAAACCTTCAACAATGCTCATCCAGGTTCCAGCCATAGACGTGATGTGACAGCCTTCTTCAACTTCTTTATTATAATCATCTAAATCCAAACGAGAAGTTCTTAAATAGAATGTATATGCCATATCCATTTTGTCTAAAACGGCAGCCTGAATCGAGTGTACGCAAGGCGAAAGCGAACTTTCATGAACCGTAAATGACTCGTAAAAATCGAAGTTTTTTTCTAATTCTTCTCTCGAAAAATGATCTTCAAAGAAATAAAAACATTGTAAAACGTCAGCTTGTTTGATGTATGGCGAACGTAAAACACGATCCCAAGACCATTTCTGGTTGATTGGACGCTGCGAACGATCTAAATCTTTTACTGGAACTAGATCTTTGTCTAAGAAACCATCTTGCTGTAAATAAATACCCAATTCTTTTGAAGTTGGAAAATACATGTTATCTGCCACTTTTTTCCATTCCTGAATTTCAGCACCGGCAAGATTTACTTTTTCTAAAATACGTTTGTGATCTGCGGGATATTCTACAGCTACTTTTTTAATTTGTGCTTCAGCATAATCAATACACCATTTTGCAATATAATTGGTGTAAAAATTATTGTTGATGTTGTTTTCATATTCGTTTGGACCAGTAACTCCTAAAATCACATATTGATTTTTCTGCTTTGAGAAAGAAGCTCTTTGGTGCCAGAAGCGAGCAATTCCGATTAAAACTTCTAATCCTTTTTCCGGAATATAAGAGTAGTCGCCCGTGTAACGGTAATAGTTATAAATTGCAAAAGCAATCGCACCGTTTCTGTGGATTTCTTCATGGGTGATTTCCCATTCGTTGTGGCATTCTTCACCGTTCATGGTCACCATTGGGTACAATGCTGCGCCGTTTTTGAAACCTAGATTATCTTTAGCATTTTCAATCGCTTTATCCAATTGATTAAAACGATACGTCAATAAATTTCTCGCAACCTGCTGATCTTTTGTCGCCATATAAAACGGAATACAATAAGCTTCGGTATCCCAATAAGTAGATCCGCCGTATTTTTCTCCTGTGAAACCTTTTGGGCCAATATTTAAACGAGAATCTTTTCCAAGGTAAGTTTGATTTAATTGAAAGATGTTGAAACGAATACCTTGTTGGGCTTTTACATCTCCATCGATTGTAATATCTGACATTTCCCAGATTTTTGCCCAAGCTTCAATTTGATTTTGAAGTAAAACATCGTATCCTGAATTTAGAGCCGATTTTATTACTTTTTCTGCTGCTGACAATGTATTTTCGTGATTTAAAGAAACTGTATAACCACCAATTTTTTGAATTGATGAGGTTTGTCCTTTTGCAATAATAGTTCCGTAAGTAAACTGAACTTTATCAGCAGTAGAGTCGATTGTTGAAGGAGAAATATGAATATCTTCTCCGTTTGCAAAAATCGTATTGTGCATAAAAGTCGTAACTTTAAAATGCGTTTTAAAAGTCTGTGCTGTAACAAAAGCTTCGTTTGTTCCTTTTTTTACTTCAAGAGGTTCCCAAAATTTTTCTTCCCAGTTTGCATCTTCGTTTGTTACACCAGCGTCAATATAAGGTTTGTAAACGATTTTTGCATGTTTGTTTAAAGGTGTAATTTCGAATTTGATTATTCCAGTTTCATCCAAATCTAAAGAAAGAAAACGACGTACATTAACTGCAATTTCAGTTCCGTTTTTCAAAACTGCTTCAAAAGAACGATTGTACCATCCTTCTTTCATATTCAATTCTCTACGAAAATTTCTAACTTCAGAACATGTATTTAAATCAAGATTTTCTTCGTTGATTTCGATGTCAATTCCAATCCAGTTTGGCGCGTTTAATACTTTGGCAAAATATTTAGGATAACCGTTTTTCCACCAGCCCACTTTTGTTTTGTCTGGATAATAAATACCAGCAATATAACTTCCTTGAAAAGTTTCACCGCTGTAGGTTTCTTCAAAATTGGCACGCTGTCCCATCGCACCGTTTCCGATACTAAAGAGACTTTCAGACGATTTTACTCTTTCTACATCAAATCCTTCTTCTATGATGGACCAATTGTCTGGTTTTATATAATCTTGATTCATTATTTTTTAATTTGATAATATGGCAATTTGATAATGTTTCAATTAGATAATTAGATAATGTGCTAATTTGATAATTATTTATTTTGTCTTACTTCTAATTTGATTCTATCTTTATAATTGCCTGTTGTTCTACTATTTTACTTTTTTAATTAGATGATTGATATTTTTAAAATATCTAATGGTTGAATTAACGTGGTAATAAGTCATTTTCTAATTATCAAATTGACGCATTGCCACATTTTTTCACTAACCGATTAGTTTCTCAATAAACGCGGTGTTTATTTCTGTAAAATCTTTAAAAATATAATCAGCTTCATGTAAAATTGTTTCCTCACCAATTCCTACACTTACCATCTCTCCTATGTTTGCCGCCTGAATTCCGGCAACAGAATCTTCAAATACAATTGAATCTTTTGGATCAATATTTAACAATTGAGCCGCTTTTAAGAAAACTTCCGGATCTGGTTTTGCATTGGTAACATCATTTCCGTCTACAATAACATCGAAATACAAAATGATTCCGGTTTTCTCTAAAATTGGTCTTGCATTTTTGCTGGCAGAACCCAATGCAATTCCTTGTTTTTTATCTTTTAATAATTGCAGAATTTTAAAAACTCCAGGAAGAATCTCGCTTTCATCCATGTCAACTAAATAAGATAGGTAATCTTCATTTTTTTGAACCAGCCATTTGTCTTTGTCTTCCTGAGAAGCTTGAACATTTCCTAATTCAAGAATTATATCTAACGAACGAACGCGGCTTACACCTTTAAGTAATTCGTTATGTTCGTGTGTAAAATTTATGTTTAATGATTGAGCGATTTTCTGCCAAGCTAAAAAATGATATTTAGCGGTGTCGACAATTACGCCATCAAGGTCGAATATGAATGCTTTTTTGTTATTCATGAATTTCAATTTTAGTTCTGCTATTTACTCTAAGGGTAAGTAATCCGGCAAATATCATCGATACTCCTCCGATTATTAGTGCGTAAATAGGTTCATTATGAAAGAATTGTTTGATTACAAAACCTAAGATTGTTGCTGCTACAATTTGTGGGATTACGACGAAAAAGTTAAAAACTCCCATATAATAGCCCATTTTTGCGGCAGGCAAAGCGCCAGATAACATGGCATAGGGCATAGATAAAATACTTGCCCATGCAACGCCAACTCCTAACATTGGCAGGATTAGCATTTGTTTATCACCAATAAAATAAATTGAAATTAAACCAACACCTCCAGCGCATAATGCCAATAAATGTGTTGCTCTAACACCAACTTTTTTTGCAATAACAGGTAATAAGAATGCTACCGCCGCGGCGATTCCGTTGTAAACAGTAAATAATACAGAAACCCAGTCTGCAGCATCATTGTATACTTTAGAGGTTGTATCTGTTGTGCCAAAAATATGTTGTGTAACGGCTTGTGTTGTATAAATCCACATGGAGAAAAGCGCAAACCAAGAGAAAAACTGAACCCAAGCCAATTTTTTCATTGTGACAGGCATGTTCAATAAATCAGTCATGATTATCGTAAAGCCATTATGTACTTTCGAAGTTCTTAATTGTGATGCGATCATGAATAAAACTCCCATGAATATAAGACCAACAAAAAGAATGTAAAGTTCTTTTGCAAGGCTGTTTTCCAAAATAAGAAAAGAAACAGTACCTCCAATAACTGTTAGTAATACTCCTAAAAGCAATTGTTTTTTGATATTGCTTTTTGATTCTGTTTCTGGATTTAGGATAAGATCTTCTTTATCTTTTTTGCTTTGGGCTTCAAAAGCATGAAGTTCCTCTGGAGTATATTCTGTTGTTTTAAAAACAGTCCATAAAACTGAAAGCAGAAAAACAATCCCTCCAATATAAAAGGACCATTTTACAGAATCTGGAATAATTCCTTCAGGAGCAGTATTGCTGACTCCAAAAACATTGGTAAAAAGATAAGGTAAAACAGAGCCAACAACAGCACCAGTTCCGATAAAGAAACTCTGCATAGCAAAACCTAATGTACGCTGTTTTTCTGGTAAATTGTCACCAACAAAAGCACGAAAAGGTTCCATTGACACATTTATTGAGGCATCCATTATCCATAAAGTTCCCGCAGCAATCCATAAAGTTGGAGAGTTCGGCATAATGAATAATGCAATTGATGACAAAATTGCTCCGATAAGAAAATAGGGGCGGCGTCTGCCTAAGCGAGTCCAGGTTCTATCACTGAAATAACCAATTACGGGCTGAATAATTAAACCTGAAACAGGAGCAGCAATCCATAAAATTGGAATTTCGTCAATTTTGGCACCTAGGGTTTCAAAAATTCTTGAAGTATTTGCGTTTTGCAGTGCAAAACCAAACTGTATTCCCAAGAAACCGAAACTCATGTTCCAAATTTCCCAGAAACTTAATTTACGCTTTTCCATTATCGTAATTAAAAATTAACTAGACGATAAGCGCTTTGCTTATCAAAACTTACTATTTTTTTCGAAGTAAAAGTAAAAGCTTTGACGGCCGTAAAAGTATAAATTATTTTTAGATATTAGCTAACAAAAAAGCCATAAATATTATTTATGGCTTTAGAATAGGTTGATTTTAAGAAAATTAATCAGTAGATTCTCTTTTTATAAGATGTGTTTCGATAACTTCTGTAGTGTAGTTTTCATTTTCTTCCTCCTCATCTTCATGCTCTGCTTCGAGCCTTTCAATAAGCATTTTAGCAGCTTTATTTCCCATTTTTTCACCACTCTGGCTTACGGTTGTAATACTTGGTGTCGAATATTTTGAGATGATTCCGTCTGTAAAAGCAATTACAGCTAAATCTTCAGGAACTTTAAGTCCCATTTTTGATGCGGTCTTGATAATTGTTACTGCAAAAAGTTCATTTACAGCAAAAACAGCATCAAAAGCACGATCGTGCAAAAGTTGGCTAATGGTAATTTCGCAAGTGTCTACATCTTCAATTTTGATTATTAAATCTTCATTAAAAGGTAATCCGTTATCTAAAAGTGCTTTTTCGTAGCCGTCAGTTCTGAGTTTTCCAACACTTACATAATCAACAGTGGTAACGAGCGCTATCTTTTTTCTGCCGTTGTCAATTAAACTTTGAACGGCTTCATATGCTGCCGCCTTATCATCAATAATTACTTTGTCGCATAAAATATCATTAGTAACTCTGTCGAACATTACAACGGGCATTCCCTGATTGATTACTTCTGTAATGTGGTGAAAATCACCTTTATATTGCGTTTCTTTAGATAAAGACATGATAAAACCATCAATACTTCCGTTGGCCAGCATCTCCATATTCAATACTTCTTTGTCAAAAGAATCATCAGACAAACAGATTACAACGCTATAACCATTTTCGTTGGCAACCTGCTCAATTCCGTTAATGACAGTAGAGAAAAAATAATGTACAATTTCTGGAATGATAATACCAATACTCTTGGTTTTTCTGTTTTTTAGGCTTAAAGCTATATTATTCGGCTTATAATTGTAAAACTTTGCAAAAGCCTGCACCTTTAAGCGTGTCTCTTCGCCTATCTCTAAACTGTTTCTGAGTGATTTTGAGACAGTTGAAATAGATACGTCAAGTTCCTTTGCAATCTGTTTTAGGGTTATTTTGCGTTTCATAATGGTTTTTTGGAAAAAATCTATTTGTTAATAAAGGTATGCTATATTTTTATAATTGATAATTTTTGACTTAAAAGATTACAAAAAATAGAAAGTTTTCAACACTATCACGTTTTCGTAAACTAATAAAAATGGCTATGTATTGCCAGTGTTAATAAATTCCTAATTTTGAAATTCGAAGTAAAATTAAAAACTTAACTAACAATCACAAACTCAAACTAATTTAAACAAAAAGTATGAAAACAATTTACAAAAAGTTGTTATTTTTATTCCTACTGCTGCCGTTTACTGTGTTAGCTCAAAGCACACTAAGCGGAACTGTTGTCGATAAGGCTACAGGACAGCCGATTCCGGGCGTAAATGTAAATGTACAGGGCGCTACAGGAGGCACCTCTACAGATTTTGACGGGAAATTTCAATTGCCTAATCTAAAAAATGGTGACAAAGTTGTCGTTTCATTTATTGGATACAAAAGCACTACCGTTGCTTTTTCTGGTCAAAAAACAGTAAGTGTTTCGCTAGAAGAAGATACCAACCAACTTAAAGAAGTTGTTGTACAAGTAGGTTACGGAACTGTTAAGAAAAAGGATGCAACAGGTGCTGTAACGGTATTAACAACAAAAGATTTTAATAAAGGACCTGTTACATCTGCAGATCAGATGATTCAAGGTAAAGTAGCTGGTTTACAGATCATAAACGGTGGAGGTTCTCCAGGAGCTGATCCGATTGTAAGAATTAGAAGCGGGTCTTCTCTTAGTGCAAGCAACGATCCTTTATATGTAATTGATGGTGTTCCGGTTGCAGCTGGAGGAGTTGAAGGAGGAAGAAATCCACTTTCAACAATTAACCAAAATGATATTGAATCGATTTCAGTTTTAAAAGATGCTTCAGCTACTGCCATTTACGGTTCTAGAGCTTCTAACGGGGTAATTATTATTACGACTAAAAAAGGAAAAGCTGGTGATATTAAAGTAAGTTACAACGGAAACTTTCAAGTTTCAGAAGTAACTCAAAAAGTTGATGCTTTGTCAAGCGGTCAATTTAGAGATTTTGTAGCTGCAAACGGAACTGCTGCTCAACAAGCTTTAGTAGGTTCTGCAAATACAAACTGGCAAGATGAAATTTACAGAACTGCTATGGGTACTGATCAAAATATCTCTGCTAGCGGTGGTGTTGATAATATAGCTTACAGAGCTTCTGTTGGTTACACAAACTTAAATGGTATTTTATTAAGAGATAATTTTGAGAGAACTACATTAGGAGTTTCGCTTACTGGAGACTTTTTTGACAAACACTTAAAAGTTCAGGTGAATAATAATACTTCTGTGATTAAAAGTAATTATAGTACTACTGGAGCTGTAAGTGCTGCGATAGGCTTTGATCCAACTCAATCAGTTAAAAATGCTGACGGAACTTATTTTCAATGGCTAACTAATCCAACAGAATTTAATCAATTGGCTGGAAAAAACCCAGTTGCTTTGATTAATCAACAAGATAATTTAGGTACTTTTTATAGAAGTCTAGGAAATATTCAATTGGATTATAAATTACACTTTTTACCAGAATTAAAAGCTGTTGCAAATTTTGGTTACGATCAAATGAATGGTCGTGGTTATGGTGGAATCAATGGAGATTACTTAAACGGTCTTAAAGGGTCAGGTTATAACAATAGCTATGAAAACGTAGAAAAGAGAAATAATAAATTAATGGATTTATATCTTAACTATAACAAGAAAATTGAGTCGATTGATACTCAGTTAGATGTTACAGGAGGTTATACTTACCAAGATTTTAGAGAAGAGAAAAACAAATCAAGCTACAATTTTGAGAATGATTTGAATACAGTAGAATTGTTTACACCAACACATATTAATTTACAATCTTTCTTTGGAAGAGCAAATATTAGTGTTGCTGATAAATATTTAGTGACGCTTTCTATCAGACGTGATGGTACTTCAAGATTTGCAGAAAATAATCGCTGGTCAAATTTCCCTGCAGCTTCTGTAGCTTGGAAATTGAATGAAGAAGGTTTCTTAAAAGATGTGAGTGCTATTACTTCATTAAAATTAAGAGGAGGATGGGGTATAACTGGACAGCAAAATATTGGAGTTAGTTATCCTTCTTTACCATTATATTTAGCATCAAACAGTGCTGCTCAATATCAAATTGGCAATACATTTTATACCACTTACAGACCGCAGCCATACAATAGTAATTTGAAATGGGAGGAAACGACTACTGTAAACATTGGATTAGATTTTGGTCTTTTCAATAATAGAATTACAGGTACAGCAGATCTTTACCAAAGAACAACAGATGATTTATTATTGTATACTCAAAATCCTGCATTTTTTGGATTTTCAAATTATGATAACTACAATGTTGGTAGTATTAAAAATAAAGGACTTGAGTTAGCTGCTGAGGTGATTCCGGTTCAAACAGATAATTTAGAATGGAGAATTGGTGGAAATATTACTTTCCAAGATTCAAAAATTACAAAATTAACAACTACTCAAGATAATACTCCAGGGATTGATACAGGAGATATTGGAGGAGGAACAGGAAATAAAATCCAAAATCATCAAGTAGGTTATGCTCCAAGTTCATTTTATGTGTACGAGCAAGCATACGGCGCTGACGGAAAACCTTTAGAAGGCGTTTTTGTAGATCGTAATAAAGACGGAATTGTAAATGCTGATGACAGATACCGTTTTCACAAACCTGCAGCAGATATTTTTTACGGATTCTATACTAGTTTAACATACAAAAGTTGGGATATGTCTATGAACTGGAGAGGTTCATGGGGTAACTATATGTACAATAACGTAGATTCAGGTTATGGTACTTATAACAATGTTTTAACCAGACAAACTGACTTATCAAATGGTGTTGAGAATCTTTTAGAAACAGGATTTAAAAAATCAAGCGATTTTCAATTGCACTCTGATTACTACGTGCAAAATGCTTCTTTCGTAAAATTGGATAACATTGCAATTGGATACACTTTTAATCAAAAAATTAAAGGTATCTCTACGCTAAAGTTAACGGCATCAGCTCAAAATGTTTTGACAATTACAAAATATGACGGATTGAATCCTGAAATTTCAGGAGGTATAGATAATAACATTTATCCTCGTCCAATTACTTTCACGTTAGGATTAAACGCTAACTTCTAATTCAAATAACAAGAAAAATGAAAAAGATACAAATAAAATTAATGGGTATTTCTTTGTTTATGATGACGATGTTGTTTTCATCATGTACAGATGATTTAAACCAATCACCAGATACAGGAGATTCTGTAAGCAGTGACGAACTTTTTGCAGATCCTGCCGCTTACAAAGGAAACTTAGCTAAATTATATGCTGGTTTTGCAACTACAGGACAGCAAGGTCCAGCAGGAAGTCCAGATATTTCTGGAATCGACGAAGGAACAAGCCAATATATTAGAGGTTTTTGGATGATGCAGGAATTAACAACTGATGAAGCTGTTATTGCATGGAATGATGGTACTATCAAAGATTTTCACTCACAGACTTGGTCATCATCAGACACTTTTATTGCTGCAACATTTGCACGTTTTTCTTTTCAAATCGTAAACTGTAATGAGTTTTTAAGACAAACTACAGATGAAAAATTAGCAGGAAGAGGAGTAACAGATGCTGCTATTTTAGCAGATATTAAGTTGTATCGTGCAGAAGCTCGTTTTTTAAGAGCTTTAACATACTGGCATTTGGTAGATACTTTTGGAGGAGGATCATTAGTAACAGAAGATTCTCCAACTACATTCTACTATCCGGAGTATGCTACAAGAGCTGAGCTGTATAAATTTATAGATGAAGAACTTACTGCAATTGAGCCGTTATTGAAAGCACCAAAAACAAATGAATTGTATCGTGCTGATCAAGCTGCTGCTTGGATGCTGCATGCTAAATTATACATGAATGCAAAAGTTTATATTGGTACAGACAATTATGCAGCTGCACTTCCATTAATTGAAAAAGTTATTACTTCTGGTTATACTATTCATAATAACTACAATCAGTTGTTTTTAGCTGATAACGATAAAAATGGAGCTCAAAATGAATTTATTTTTGCTGTTGCGTTTGACGGAATCAAAACTCAAACTTACGGAGGAACGACATTCTTAGTTCATGCACCAGTTGGAGGAAGTATGCCTATCGCGCAGTTTGGTATAAATGGAGGCTGGGGAGGTATTAGAACAACATCTGCTTTTGTAAATAAGTTTGATGCTAATACAACAGATACAAGAGGTCAGTTTTATACAGCTGGACAGTCTAAAGAAATTGCAGATCTTGGTTCATTTACAGATGGATATGCTATTCAGAAATTTAAGAACGTTGATGTGAATGGTGTTCAAGGATCAGATAAAGCAGGAAATTTTGCAGATACTGATTTTCCAATATTTAGATTAGCTGATGCTTATTTAATGTATGCAGAATGTGTTGTAAGAGGTGCAGGAGGTAGTTTAGGAACTGCAACTAATTATATAAATGCATTAAGAACTAGAGCAAAAGGTAATACTATAACTCAAACAGATCTTAACTTAAATTTCATTTTAGATGAAAGAGGAAGAGAACTTCACTGGGAAGGACACCGTAGAACTGATTTGATCCGTTTCGGTAAATTTACTGGAGGCGCTTATTTATGGCCATGGAAAGGAAATGTTGCTGCAGGAACATCTACACAATCTTTCAGAGACTTATTTCCAATTCCAGCAGGGGCTTTAGGTTCAAACCAAAAATTGAAACAAAATCCTGGATACTAAAAAAAAACTTACTAACTAAATAATACCACAAATGAAAAATATAACTAAATCACTAATTGCTTTATTCGCATTAGTTGCAGTATCATGCAGCGTTGAAGATGTACAAGACAGACCTGTTATTGACGGAGTTGATGCTCCTGTTTTAACAGCTCCTTTATCTGGTGCCGCTTACGTTTTAACTCCGGCTAACGCAGATGCACAAGCAGAGCGTTTTACATGGAATTCTGCAAATTACGGCGGAGATGTTGAAGTAACTTATACAGTTGAGGTTGACTCAAAAGGAAATTCTTTTAAAACACCTCAAGAATTAGGAACAGTAAAATCTGCAAATCAGGTTTCAGTTTCTGTTGGAAAATTAAATACTGCGGCATTAGCTTTAAAAGCGACTCCATTTGTAACAGCAGATTTTGAAGTACGTGTTAAATCTACTGTAGCAACAAATATTATGTATTCTAACGTTGTCGGAATTGTTGTAACACCTTACACTACTGAAACTCCAAAATTATGGGTTCCAGGAGGATATCAAGCGGCAAGTGGTTACGGTTCAGATTGGACTCAATCTTCTGCTCCTACATTATTAGCTGAAGGTTACGGAAAAACTGCTTTTGACGGTTATGTATATTTTGCAACAGCTCAAGATAACACTGTTGATGGAAAAGGATTTAAGTTAACTACTCAAGCTGACTTTAATGGTACAAACTACGGAATTGGTGCTGCTGCTGGAACATTAAGTGCTGCTCCAACAGCTAAAAATCTTCCAATTCTTACAGCAGGTTACTATAGAATTAAAGCAGATACTGATCCTGCAAAATTAACATACTCTGCAACTAAAGTTACTTGGGGAATTATTGGTAACGGAACTCCAGGAGGATGGGATGCAGATACACCAATGACTTATAATCCTACTACTAAAAAATGGACAGTTACTGTAGTTTTAACAGCTCAAGCTGCTCCTGACAATGGTATGAAATTTAGAGCAAATGGCAACTGGGATTTAAATTATGGAGATACGGGTGCTAATGGAACTCTAGAAGAAGGAGGAACTAATATTGGTACTTCTGCTGGAACTTATTTAATCACTTTAGATTTAAGCAGTCCAAGAAATTATACTTACACAATGGTAAAACAATAATAAGTTGAAAACCAAAAAAGAGGCTATCTACGGATAGCCTTTTTTAATAAAAGCTATTAATTATGAAAAAAACTTTACTATTACTTTTCCTTTTGTTGTCTGCGATGTCATTCGCACAGCAGCAAACGGCAACTTATACGGTGAGTCCTTCTTCTTTTGAGGAAACTGCTTCAATTACGATTACAATTAATGGGAGCAGTATAAATGAAAGTACTTGGGGCGTTACAGACAACTCACTTTATCTTTGGGCTTGGGCTTTTGATACCAATGATACTACTCAAAAAGGAACTCCAGATAATGGTGCTTGGGAAGCTTCAAGTGAAGCAAGTAAATTTACTTACAATGCCGCTACAGATACTTATACAAAAACCATTACGCCAACAACATATTATAATACTACTGGAATTGGCAAAATTGGTTTTTTAATTAAAGCTAAAAACGGAACTGGTGATAAAAAATCACAAGACATTTTAGTTGAAGTTGGATCTTTTCAAGTTAATCTAACTTCTCCTGTAGAAAATAGCACAGCAATTTTAGCTTCGGGTTCTAATTTTACTATTGCTGCAACAAATACAAACGGAACAGCAAGTTATACTTTAAAAGCAAACGGAATCTCAATTGATACTAATGCAAGCACATCAAGTTATTCGTATACTGCTGCTAATGTAACAGCTAATCAAAATTATGAGCTGGTTGTAGTACAGGGAACGGTTACAATTTCTAAAAAGTTTTCTATTGTAATAAATCCAAATACAGTTTCTGAAGCTATGCCAGCAGGTTTAGTTGACGGAATTAATTATAATCCTTCAGATGGTACAAAAGCAACTTTAGTGTTAGATGCGCCTTTAAAAGATTTTGTATACGTTGCAGGAAGTTTCAATAACTGGAATCCGACATCTTCGTATGCCATGAAAAAAGACCCAGTTTCAGGGAAATTCTGGTTAGAATTAACGGGATTAGTTTCTGGAGTTAATAATACGTATCAATATTGGGTTGTAGACAATACACCGCTTGCAAACTCGCCTTCATTAGTAAAAACGGCTGATCCTTATTCTACTTTGGTTTTGTCTCCTTACGATGATTCATCGATTCCTTCAGCTTCGTACCCTAATTTACCAATTTACCCAGCAGGACAAAATTTTGAAGTTACGGTTCTTAAAACAGGACAAACTCCATATAATTGGCAGGTAACTAATTTTGCAAAACCTGAAAAAGATAAATTAGTAGTTTATGAACTTTTGGTTCGTGATTTTGATGCTAAAAGAAATTATCAAAGCATTATTGACAGAATAGATTATTTTAAAACACTTAAAATAAATGCTATCGAATTGATGCCTGTAATGGAATTTGAAGGAAATGAGAGCTGGGGTTATAATACGTCATTTCATATGGCTTTAGATAAATTTTACGGTACTTCTGACAAATTAAAAGAGTTGATTGATCTATGTCACCAAAACGGAATTGCAGTTATTCTTGACGTAGCATTAAATCACGCTTTTGGTAGAAATCCGATGGTTAGAATGTGGATGAATGATCCTGATGGAGATGGTTTTGGATCGCCAACAGCTGAAAATCCTTATTTTAATACCGTAGCAAAACACAGTTATAGTGTTGGCGAAGATTTCAATCATCAATCTGTTAAAACACAATATTATGTAGAGCGCGTTGTAAAACAATGGATTGAGGAGTATAAAATTGACGGTTTCCGTTGGGATTTAACCAAAGGATTTACTCAAGCCTGTACGGCAGCAGATGAATCTTGTACAAATGCTTATCAGCAAGATAGAGTAGATGTATTGAAGAAGTATGCTGACTACTCTTGGAGCCTTGATCCAACACATTATACTATTTTCGAACATTTAGGAACTGATACTGAAGAACAGCAATGGGCAAATTACAGAGTTGCCGAGACGCCAAGCAAAGGTATTATGTTGTGGGGAAAAATGACAGATCAATACAATCAACTATCAATGGGATATGCTACAAGCAATAATATTTCAAGAATGGTTAGTGCGAACCGCGGTTTTACAGCGAATCGTTTGATGGGTTATGCAGAAAGTCATGATGAAGAACGTTTGATGTATAAAAATGTACAGTATGGAAATGCTGCTGGAACTTATAACGTAAAAACATTAAATACAGCCTTGTCAAGAATGTCTGCAATTGGAGCCGTTTCTTTATTGATTCCGGGGCCAAAAATGATTTGGCATTTTGGAGAACTTGGTTGGGATGATTCTATTTTTACCTGTAATAACGGAACTGTAAATGATGCTTCGGCAACTATCACCGGAGATTGTAAATTAGACACTAAACCCCAGCCACAATGGGCAGAAAATTGGTTGGGCGATCCAAATAGAAATAAAATTTATTACGATTGGGCCAAAATGATTAACCTGAAAGTAACTGAGCCTGTGTTTTTAGGAACAGCTACAATGGCAAATGCAAATACATTAACTGTAAATATAAAAATTACAAATGCAAGCTTGGCTTCGACACAATTAAAAGATGTATTGATTATAGCCAATTTTGATGTTACGGCTCAAAATGTAGCTACAGGTTTTCAGTATAGTGGAACTTGGTACAATTTAATGGACAACTCAACTTTAAATGTTACTGACCCAACAGCTACTATAAATTTAGTGCCTGGAGAATATAGAGTTTACGGAAACAAAACGGCTAATCTGGCTTTGCCTGATTTTGAAAAAGGAAGCTCAGTTAATTTATATCCTAACCCAGTTTCAAATTATTTCACTTTAAATATTGCTGTAACTAAAGTTCAGGTTTATGCGATATCAGGTCAATTAGTGAAAAGCTTTGCTGCAAATGGAAATACAGATTTTCAATTTGGCGTAAGCGACCTAAAAACGGGATTGTATATTGTAAAAGCACTTGATGAGAATAATAAAATTCAGGTAATGAAATTTATTAAAAAATAAACATTGCGTACAGTAATTTAAAAATTGGTTTTGTTAGTAATGCAAGAGGGCTGTCTATTATAGACAGCCCTCTTGTTGTTTAAGTGATTTTGGTTATTTTTTATCATTGTTGTATTCGCCGATAACAGAAAAATAACCAAAAGTACCCAAACCCAAAACGATCAGCGGGGTGAGAATAAATAGGATGATAACTCCAAAAACCAAGTCATCTTGCTGGTCTGATAAAAACTTTGGCAAGCCAAATTCAAACACACAAAAATAAGCAGCGGCGATGGAAAGTATGATCCATAAAACACCTAAAATTTTTTTAATTGTATTCATATATATGTAGGTATTAAAGGTGATTCGTTTTGTTTTTATTATCAATATAGATCATACCTATTACAAAGCAGACTGAAGCAATAATGATAGGATACCAAAGTCCGTCAAGATAAAATTCTGGTTTGCCATTCGCTTTGGCGTGTGTTACAAAATAGGTTGAAATCGCTGGAAGCAAGCCTCCAAAAATTCCGTTACCAACGTGATATGGCAATGACATTGACGTGTATCTGATTTTAGCTGGAAACATCTCAACTAAAAATGCAGCAATTGGCCCGTAAACCATTGTAACAAATAAAACCTGAATAAAGACCCAAAAAATTAAACTCCATTCGTCTTCAGAATTGATATTGATACTAACATTGACTTGTGATTTTTTCTTAGTATTAAAATCTGTCTTTTTTTCAATGTACGTAGTTCCGTCTGTGTAGGTTTTTGAAATTGTGGTTATTACATCATTATTTTTTGTTCTTTCAATGTTTTGACTTCTTTTTTCTACAATTTCGGTTTTGTAACTAACATCTGCTGTGTTGTACATTTCTGTGTAAATAGATCTATAAGATAAAATTGCAAGCAACATTCCAAACATCATAATATATTTTCTTCCAACTTTATCACTGAGCCATCCAAAAACAATAAAAAAGGGAGTTCCTAGCAACAAAGCTATTCCAAGTAATTCATCAACTTGCGATGAATCAACATTCATAACTGTTTTCATGAAGCTCATAGCGTAAAATTGTCCTGTGTACCAAACAACGCCTTGCCCCATTGTTGCTCCAAATAATGCGAGCAATACGAATTTTAAGTTATATCTGTTGCCAAAACTTTCTTTTAGCGGATTTGTACTCGTTTTGCCTTCTTTTTTAGCTTTAGCAAACACAGGAGATTCGTCCATATTTTTTCGGATCAAATACGAAATTCCTACCATTACAATCGAAACCCAAAAAGGAATACGCCATCCCCAAGAATCAAAATCTTCGCTTGAAAGTACATTTTTAGTGGCTAGAATTACCATTAGGGAGATAAACAAACCAATTGTAGCTGTGGTTTGAATCCATGATGTCCAATATCCTTTTTGTCCAACAGGGGCATGTTCAGCTACGTAAGTTGCTGCGCCACCATATTCTCCACCCAAAGCAAGCCCTTGTAATAAACGAAGAATTAAAATCAATAAAGGTGCAAAAAAACCAATAGATTCATAACTCGGAATACAACCTATTAAAAAAGTAGAGCCTCCCATTAATAATAAGGTAGCCATAAAAGTGTATTTACGGCCAATAATGTCGCCAAGGCGTCCAAAAAATAAAGCTCCAAAAGGTCTTACTACAAATCCAGCAGCAAAAGTGGCCAATGTCGATAGAAATGCTGCAGTAGGATTATCACTCGGAAAGAATTTAGTTGATATAACAACAGCTAAACTGCCAAAAATATAGAAATCATACCATTCAATCATGGTTCCCATTGATGAAGCCGAAATTACTTTCCAAATGCCTTTTGTAGAATTTTTACCCATAAAATAATCTTGTGTTCTTCTTAATAAATAAAAGTATAAGGTATTGTTTTACGAATATAAAGCATATTTGTTTAAATAATCAATACTTTTTTAACAAAAGTACATTATTTGCTGACTTTTATAGTTTAAAAATAAAAATGAAAGTTGTTTCTTCTTAAAGAATAAAATCTAGGTATGTTTTTCTTAGAATTATCAGAAATATTAAAGTAGGAATTGAGATTTAACCTCAAGCACAAAATAAAAAGCTTAGAAATTAAGCCATGCTTTGTCATTTTGCCGCAAAGCCCACAAATAAAAATGCAAAGGTTCACACAAGATTTACTATTGTGAACCTTTGCGTTCAATCACCAAAAAGTATTAAAAACAAAAAAA